>CAZOAZ010000028.1:0-81390 GCA_964577955.1 uncultured Bifidobacterium sp.
TCGGTAGCAACCGATTACACCGTCACGGTAACGACCGGCGCCGGCTGCACGGCCGCGGCCCGCGGGAGCCGCCGCGGCGGCGGGCGGTGCCGCCGCGCGCCCCTGTCCGGGGCGGTTGTCGTTGCCGTCGGTGATCCACACGTTGCCTTCACGATCCACGGCCATGCCGTGCGGAAAGACGATCAGCCCGGCGCCGAAGCTCTTGATCAGTTTGCCGTTCTCGTCGAAATGCAGCACCGGATCGAGATCCGACATCTTGCCGGTGGCGGAGTCGTAACAGCTGTTCCCGCCGCACCGGTCGATGAGCCAGACCGTCTTGCCGTCCTTGTCGATGTCGACGCCCGCCGTCGATCCCCATTTCCGGCCCGCCGGCATCTTGAAATAGTCGACGACCGTCGTGTACGGATTCGGATAGCTGTTGGCAATGATGGCGTCGGGAGCGGTCGTCGCGCCGCCGCGTCCCTGCGCCGAGAGTGTGATGGCGCCAAGCGCGAGCGCGGCGACACTGGCCGCCAGGACCACGCGGCCACGGTATGAATTGAGCGTCACTTTCGCACCTCCAGAATTTTCAGAAACGCGCGCAGCATGTCGGTCTCGGTGATGATGCCGATCAGCGCGCCGGCTTCGACGACCGGCAGCGCGCCGAATTTCTTCTCGCAGAGGATCCGCACCGCGTCCTTGAGTGGCGCATCCGGCGAGATCGTCATCGGGCTGCGCGTCATGATCTGCCGGACCGGCGTCCCGCGCGTCACCCGTTCGTACTCCTGTTGGTCGGTGCCGGTCAGTGGTGACGGCGCGGCGCGCTTCAGATCGCGGTCGGTCACGATGCCGACGAGCGTGCCGCTTTCGACGATCGGGATGTGGCGGATCCTGCAGCGCCGTTCGAGCACGATCGCCGATTCCATCGAGTCCTCCGGCGTCAGCGTTTCAACGTCGGAGATCATGTAGTCGCGTACGGTGCCAACCATTTGGGGCTGAAGACTAACAGATCTAGGGTTCGAGGGGTTCGGTCGGTTCGAGGGGTTCGAATGGTTCTGGGTTCTAGGTTCAAGGTTCAAGGTTCAGGGTTCATCGCTGGCTCCCGCGCGGTGGCGCGGCCAGGTTGCCAGAGCTTAACCCGTACCTCGCCCGGCGGGAGCGGGTCGCAGGCGATCAAGTAGAGCACGACCGTGGTCAGGATGATCAGTGCGTTCGTCAGCAGGATGTACTGCCGGTGCAGCGTCAGATACGCAAACCACAACGGGTAGGCCAGAACGACGGCAAGGGTGAGGAAGGCGATGCGGAGCTGGACGTCGCGCAGCCGGCGCGGGTTCCGGTGACCTTTGGCGACGCGCGCGAAGGCTTGTTCTTCGTAGGTGTCGACCGAGTCGCGAAAGATGGTGCGCGACAACATCCAGAGGACGCCGCCGCAAAAAAGCGCGACGAAGAGGCGCAGCGCGAGGTCGCCGCTCTCCCAATAGAGATTGCCCACCCAGACGAAATAGATGATGACGCTCAGATTGGTCAGCTGAAACGCCAGCCAGACGTTCGTGCGCCCGGTCCAGCTCTGAAACCCGCGGCAGAGCCGTTCGACGACATTCAGCAGTGCCTCATCGACATACGTCATGGGGAAGCCGCGTTCATTTTACGGCGCCCGCGGCCACGACGGTTCAAGGTGCGACGTTCTACGTGCCAGGTTCTGGCGCTGACGAGAGGTTCAGCTTGCGGTCGTTGTTCAATAAGCGGCTAGATTAGGCATGCTTCGACTTGCCATCCTGACGGTCGGCGTGCTCGCACTCGCCGGCGCCGATGAACGAACCGCGCAGATCGTCACTGCGCCGAACGCACCGGTCCGCCTCGACTCGGCGAAGGTGCTGAATACCGGCTCGCAACCGCTCGTCCTCCTCTACGCCGCGACCAACACGTCGGAGACAGCGATCGATCAGTTCACGGTCACGGTGTACGTCTTCGATCGCGACGCGCGGCTCAAGGCGCGGCAGGTCGCGCCGGGCAGACGCGAACTGGGCGTCCGCGAGACCAAGTACTCCGCGATGGTGCTGGATGTTGGCGCGATCGAGACGACGGACATGCTGATGGCGGGCGTGGATCAGGCGCAGCACGCCGGTTCCGACGCGTGGTGGCGTGCGGACTTGCGGGTGATCGCAGAGGCTGCGGCGGACCGGCTTAAGCCGGTCCCTACCGGAGTCAAGGACCCGCGACAGCGGTAGGGACGGGCTTTAGCCTGTCCGTGTCTAACGCGCGAAACGGCGGACCGTCGCGATCGCAGCCGACGCGAGGAGCGCGATCGTCGCGAGCAGCAGGATCAACGGTTCAGTACTGGCCGTCGACGACAGTTGCTGTCTGGGCTCGAACGACGTTCCGACCGGTTCGTTGCGGGCCTCGACGGATGCTGGAGTCCGCGGTGCCGTCACGGGCGCCGCGGCGGCGCGTGTGCTCGGCGCGGTCATGTCCTGATAGCCGACGATTTCCACTTGCGCCGGCATCTTCGAGGTCGACGGGTCAGCGGCCGCCTTGACGTCGCTGTCGTCCTGGAAGTGCCCGGTGATCTCAATCCGTCTCCCGACGAAGCGCTTCAGTTCCTCCTCCATCTTGCCGGTCAGCCGGTAGGCTTGTCCGCTCCCACGTTCGGCGCAGCTGGTGGTCGAGCCCGAAGCCGGCGGCGGTGTCGATGAGGCCGCCGATTCGACGTCGACCAGGACGAATTCATCGCCAAGGCCGACGTTGGTCAGGGCGACCTGGTTGTGCATCTTGCGGTAGTCGACCTCATTGACGAGACAGCCGACGAGCCGCATCGATGTTTGCGTGTCGGCTGCGCGCGGCGTGGTCTGAGCTGGAGTCTGCGCGCTGAGCGTGGACGCCGCGCTGATGAGCAGTGCGGTTGCGGTTGTAAACAATCGATGTGACATGGGTACCTCCACCACAATGACGCGATGTCATTGCAAGCGGAGGACCGTCGTGCGCGGTTGGGTTCGAGGAAGCTACCGGGGCGGTGGTGCGGCTGAAGCCGGACGGCGCGGCACCGGGTTGACCCACGCCGGATCGTACCGGGTGTCCATCACCTCGCCGCCTTTGATGACCATCCGCACGTTCTTGGTTGCGCCGATATCGCTGAGCGGGTTGCCCTCGATAATCGTGAAGTCGGCGAGCTTGCCCGGTTCGATGCTGCCGAGGTCCTGCTGCTGGCCGATCACCTCGGCTGCCCAGAGTGTCGCGCCCTGAATCGCCCGCATCGGTGGGATGCCCATGTCGGCGATCATCTGCATCTCGTAGTGCAGGCTGAGCCCCGGCACGATCTGGTTGCAGCAGCCGGTGTCGGTGGCGGCGAGAATCTTGCCGCCGGCGTCGGAAAACTTCTTCAGGAAGTCGGCGGTGTTGGCGTAGCCGGCGCGGTTCGACGGCGGACGCGTCCAGGTCGCTCTCACGTCAGCGGGGATGAAAGCGAGATTCGGATCGTCCACGAGTTTCGCCGCCAGCGCCGCCTGTTCCTTCCAGCGTTCGGTGCCGCCGGCCCACATGAGCACCAGCGTGGCGTTCACGTAGACACCCTGCTTCACCATCGTGTCGATGAGCGGCGGGAAGAGCGCCGGGTTCACCGCGGCCTCCGGCGTCGTGCCCTGCGGCCGTGTACTCTTGCCTTCCTGTTCGAGGAGCGCGCGCGCCATCGTGTCGGTGTGCTCCATGTGCTTCATGCCCATGTCGATGGCCTTCTTGATGTTCTGCGTGTGCCCGAGGACGCGCAGGTTGACCGCTCGCGCTTCCTCGAGCACGGCGCGCAGCTGATCGTCGGTGATGGTCAAATCGACTTTGATGTGATCGACGCCCGCGGCCTTCAGGCTGCGAACGTAGGCGCGGGCTTCGGCGACATCGCGCACGTAGCTGCCGTCGCTTGTCGGCTGACCGAGCGGGCCGGTGACGCGGGCGCCCGAGACGTACATGCGAGGCCCCTTGATCCGGCCGCTCCGGAGCGCCTCACGCTGCGCGATGCTCCAGGCGGTGTCGTTGTGGATGTCGGCAATCGTGGTGATGCCGTAGGGCAGGAACATCGGCACCTGGTAGTCGCGCAGATGCAGATGGCCGTCGATGAGGCCGGGCAGGATCGTCCGGCCGTCGAGCCGAATCACCTGTGCGCCGGCCGGCACGGTCACCTGGCCGCGCGTGCCGACGCTCTTGATCCGCGTCCCCTCGACGACCACCACGGCGTTGGCCAGCGGCGGTCTGCCGGTGCCGTCGATCAACGTGCCGCCGTCCAGCACCAGCACGCGCTGCTGCGCGACACCCGCGGGAGTGGCGGCCACAATCGTCGCCGCCATCGCGGCCACTACTACTTTCCACCCTGTGCTCATCGCGGCTCCGAGGCGGCGTCGGGAATCGGCGCGGCCTCGACCATCTCGACGAGCATCACGAGGCCACACTGCGAAGATCCGCCGCATCGGCAGGATTCTACGGCACTCTCGCTAGGCAAATGTGAAGAACGACAGCGCGGGCTGCGCGTGGCGGACCGCCACCGCCAGCTGATGGTCGGGACTCGGCTGGTGAAGCGCGAACTGCCACTGCCGGCACTCCTCGTCGTCGCCGGAGAGGGCGATGGCGCCGTCCGGGCCAATCGTGAACGAGAACGAGCCGAGCGGCGTGGACATCCCGGTGCCGATCCCTTTCAGATAGGCCTCCTTCAGCGTCCACACGTCCAGAAATCTCCGAAGCCGTTCGTCCGCGGGAAGGCGTTCGAGGTTGCCGGCTTCGAGTTCGGAGAAGAAGCGGCCGGCGATTTCCAGGGGATTGGTCCGCCGGTCCAGCGGCTCGACGTCGACGCCGACGGGAGCCGCCGACACCGCACACACGGCGAGCCCCTTGGTGTGGGCAAGGTTGAAGGCGATCGGGTTGGCGTGATGCGCCGGATCCAGCGCCGGTTTGCCGAACCGGTTTCGCACGAACCGCCAGTCTTCCGGCGCCGCGTCGCCGTAGCGTGACAGCGTGCGCCGGAGCAGATCGTGCGCCAGGACGAACAGATGGCGATCCTTGTCGAAGATGAAGCGCGCCGCACGCTGGCGCTCGTCGGAATCGAGCAGCGTCGTCGCCGCGCCTTCGGCCGCTCGATCGATCGGGTCGATCAAGCGGTAGTGGACGTGCACCTCGCCCGGTCTCACGGCCGAATCGTACAACACCGTCCTGAACCAGCGCGTGTTCGTGTCGAGCTATCGTGGAATCCGGCTTCAGCCGGATTTGTCCGGCTCCGGCCTTCGACCGTGCTCAGGCCGTCCCGAGCGAAGTCGAGGGACGCTGAAGCCGGAGCCCACGTACGGACGATACTGAATTCGCGAAGGCTCCGGACTACCGCGCGCCCTGCGTGAGCGCGCGCGCCCAGCGGAGGGCGTCGGCGTAGATGTCGGCGCAGCTCACGTCCGCCAGCCCGAGCTGTGCCATCGAGGCGTCGGCCTTGTCCCACTGGCCCCGCTCGTAGGCGATGACCGTGTCGAGCACCGCGCGCGGATGATTGGCCTGCCCGAGCAGCGCCTCGATGATGTCCATCGACAGCGGCATGTTGTCGAGCACTTCGCGCATCGGCCGATTGAGGATTGCCTCGAGCAGCGAACAGAGACCGAGCAGGAAGTAGCTGGCGCCTTCTTCCGATCCGTGCAGGCGGATCCCGATGAGCTCGGCGCAGCGCGCCCGCAGCAGCGCCAGCGTGACGACCTCGTCGGTGCCGGTGTTGTTCATGCCGGCCAGCGCCCAGACCGACGCCCACTTGCGGATCTGTTCGAGCCCGAGAAACGCGAGCGCATGACGGATGGAGGTGATTTCCTGCGGCAAGCCGTACAGCCAGGAATTGATCGATCGCAAGACGCGATAGCTGATTGACGGGTCGCTTTTGACCAGGTCTTCGAGCTCGTCGAACGTCAGGTCCTCGCGGTTCAGCGCCGCGAGCAGGCGGAGATAGGCGGCGCGCCGCGCCGGCATCGACGCCGCCGAGAAGGTGGTCGGCCGGCAGAAGTAGAAGCCCTGAAACAGCCGGTAGCCGACCGTCTTGCACTGATTGACGACTTCGGCGGTCTCGACCTTCTCGGCAATGAGCCGGATGCCGCGCGGCTGCAGCCGTTGCACGAGCCGTTTGCGATCGGCGGCGCCGATCTGCAGGACGTCGACTTTGACGAACGCCGCGAATGGCAGCAGCACTTCGGCCGCAGAGTCGGGGACGAAATCGTCGAGCGCGAGCGCGAAGCCGCGGCTATGGAGATTCTTGCAGGCTTCGATGACGTCGGCGTCCGTCGCGACGTCTTCGCGGACTTCGATGACCGTGGCTTCCGGCGGCAGCAGCGTCGCCGCGTCGCTGAGCAGCAGCCCGCGGGTGAAGTTCAGAAAGGCGCGACGCTTGCCGGTCAGCACGTCGAGACCGAGCGACAGCACCGCGTCCGAGAGCACGCGCGCCCCGGCCAGATCGCCCGGCGCGGTGCAGTTGGTGGCGGTCGTTTCGGCGCGGTAGAGCAGCTCGTAACCGAAGACCCGGCCGATCGAATCGAGGATCGGCTGCCGCGCGACGCACACCGACGTGCGCGTGTCGACCTCACCCTGAATCGTTTCCGTCGTCGTCTTCGTGATCACCGGGACGTACTGCTCCGAAACGGGAATCGACGGCTCCGCTCGAACCTTGACGATCGCGTCGCCGCTCTAACGATCGTGTGCTGTCAGCGTGCGCAGCCGCGCGCACACGAATGCCGCGCGTCTTGACGGTGCATCAAATGTTCCGGGCGGCGGAGTTGGTTCGAAGGGGTACGGGTTCGAAGGGTTCGAGAGGTTCGAATGGTTCGATAGGTTCTGGGTTCGAGAGGTTCGATTGGTTCGACGGGTTCTTTGAACCTGAACCCATCGAACCTTTCGAACCCTTCGAACCTGTCGAACCGACTATCGTCCAGGGGCTGCGCCGCGTCCAGCGGCCGGCGCGGCGGCCGGTGGCGCAGCCCCGCGACCTACGCCAGGCGTCGGCACCTCCGGCGGCACCGTCCGAAGCAACAACGGGTACACCCAGCCGGCTGGCAGCACGCGATCAGGATCAGGACGGTAGCTCAGATATTCGACATGGTCCGTTACGCCGCTCCAGCCGTGTGCGACCTTGTTCGGGATGATGATGATGTCGCCGGCCTTGACGCGACGGCTGTAGGCGCCCGGGCCCGCGATGCCGTTGCCGCTCGGACCGTTCATCGTGTTCGGCACACCCGTGCCGGGACGCTGATTCAGGATCACGCCGCCGGTCGTGAGAATGCCCGAGCCCGAGGTGATGTAGTAGATCTCCGGCGTGTAGTCGTGCCACAGCACCGGCACGGGGGCGCCGGGCTGTTCGTTGGTTGGGCCGCGGCGGATGATGCCCACGCCCAGGTTGTATTTGCCCATGTCGACCACACGCAACTGCCGGTCGACCGGCTGGGGCGGCGCGTTCTTGAGGACGTAGTCGATTTCCTCTTTCGTGATGTCGAACGCATAGTTCGGCGCGTCGCCCGCCTGAATCTTGACTGCGGGCGGCGGCACGGGCGACGGCGCGGGCGTCGGCGCCTGCGCGGCGGCCACCGCGCTGAAGGCGACGACGGCAGCGCACGCTGCCGCGATAGGGGTCACGTTCCGTGTCATGTGAAAACCTCCTGAGAGTGTCAGCAAGAACCGCAGCCCTTCGACTTTGCTCAGGGCCCGCTGGGTGTTATACACCGAGCGGCGCCTGGCGGACGCACGCGGCGGCTTCGGCCGCCGTGTTGGTCAGCTCCAGGCATGCCACGACCTTGCCGTCGCGAACCGTCCACAAGTGGACGAGCGGCGAATCGATCCGCTGGCCGGTTGCCCTCACGCGGCCCTGATACCGTCCCGCGACCGCCACGTGTTCGCCGTCAACCGCGAACGGTTGCATCGCCAGGGTGATCTCCGCCACGTGTCCGCCGAGTTGCTGGAAGAACCGGGTCCAGCCGTCGTGACCGACGTAGCGGCCGGTCCACGGGATCTCGGCCGGTCCTTCGAATTGCAGGTCGGCGTTCGGGGCGATGCGGCTCAGAACGGCCGGCAGATCGCCGCGGCCGAACGCTTCATAGATGTCGGTGACGACCGTCAATGCGTGGCTCATGTGCGTGCTCCTCGAGATGAAAGGCGTTCAGCGGATGCCGAGCAACACCGGGACGTAGTCCGCGTCGAACACGATGCGCTGCGTCTTGATGCGATCGCCGTCGAACTCGAACATCGCGCAGTACGGCGCCTCGAACGTGTGGCCGGTCGGGGGAATGCTGCCGGCGGCCGTGTGCAGCGGCTGCACGTGCCGGCCGCCGTGGAACCAGTTGCCCGACATCACCGTGCCGTTCGTCTCCTGCATGCGCAGGCTTTCGATGCGCGCTTCGGAGAAGGCCGCACTCCAGCCCTTGTCGAACTCCCGCACCGCGTCGACGCCGGACAGGTGGATGCCCGGCGCGACCAGCGCGCAGTCTGTCGTGAACAGCCGTGCGTAAACGCCCGGATCTCGACGGTTGAAGGCGGCGTAGTACTCGGCGACCAGCTGCTGATGGGTGCTCATGTCTCTGCTCCTTTTTGAGTGGCGACCGAAGGGCCGCCGTGTCCAGAACAGAGTGCCGGAGGGCGCGGGGACTGGGATATGAGTCGAATGACTCATTCTTGGGGACTGGGGACTGGGGGCTGGAGGCTGGAGGCTGGAGGCTGGGGGCTGGAGGCTGGGGGAGGGCGAACTGGTGACTGACGACTGATTAGACCAGCCCGCGGGTGACGGCGAAGAGCGCGGCTGCCGCACGCGTCTTGATGCCGGTCTTCTGGAAGATGTGCGCGATGTGGTTGCCGGCGGTGCGATCGGAAATGAACAGCGCCTGGCCAATCTCCTTGTTCGAGAGCCCGCGCGCCATCAGGCGCAGGACCTCGACTTCGCGCTCGGAAAGACCCAGCGGGAATTCCCCGCGGAGTCCGGCTCGCGCGATTCCCGCGGCAGTACAGACGCAGTCGGCGGCGCCGCCGTCGAGACGCCCCGTGCGGACTTCCTCGCGCAGCGCCGACGCCGCGTCTTCACGAGACCGTGCGGGCCGATGCGGACGCGCCTCGGTCATCGCGTGGAAGACGTCGGCGGCCGCCAGCGTCAGCGCCAGGCGCGACTGCGGGCCCGCGGTCTGTCGAGGATAGCCGCTGCCGTTGAGCCGCTCATGATGTGCGCCAATCGCCGGAGCAAAACCGGCGAGCACGCCTGATCGCGCGACGACCGCTTCCGACGCGGCGACGTGCGACCTGACGCGCTGCCACTCGACCGCGTTGAGCGCGCCCTTCTTGTCCCAGATGCCATTCGGGACCGACAACCGGCCGAGGTCGTGCAGCAGCCCCGCGACGTAACCGGCGTCGCACTCAGTTCGGGGTGCTCCGGCTCGCTCGAGCGCGTCGCGACAAAGCGCGGCCACGCCGGTCGAGTGCGCCAGCGTCCAGGGCGACTTGAGATCCACGCAGCGGGCGAAAGCCAGGGCGATCGCCTCGAGGTCGGTCGCGCGTCGCTCGCTCGCGACCTCCGGCGCTCCTTTCACGAAGACGTCCCAGGCCGAGGGCTGCATCACGTCGCGGAAGATCGCCGCGGCATCGCGGGCAAACGCCGCCGCGATCTCGGGGTCGATCTCGGTCCCGGCACGGGCGCGGACGACGGCGAGTCCGGCCGCCGGCCCTTCGATGCCGCCATGGATCACCGCGAGGAGCGCGGTCTGAACCACGCGCGTCACCGGAGAGATCTGCGCGCCTTTCTTTTTCGCCGGGCCGCCGCGCCCGTCGAATCGCTCATAGATTTCACCGAGCGCGGTCGAGACCGGCGCGCCGAGACCGAGCGACTCGGTGAGGGCCACGGCCTGCGCGCAGTGCGTCGAGGCCAGTTTCCCAGGCAACGACGGATCCGAGAGCACCCGCGCGACGACCTTCGCGCGGGCCGCCGGTGACTGCCGACGGCCGGCCTTTCTGACGACGTGACCGAGGACTGAGAGCGGCCGCCCGGCGTCGGCCGGCGTCATGTCTCCGAGGAGCGCGATGTCGTCGCCGCCGCCGTACCACGCCGTTTCGGCGGCGTAGGCGGTACAGCCGATATAGCGCAACAGCGTGGTCGTGAACGCGCTCACGCACTCGCTGTCGGACATCCTGAGCGCGCGGGCGAGCGACAGGCTGACGACGGCCGCGCGGATCGACGTTTCGGGCGGCACGCCGGCCGCCGCTTCGGTCGCAAGGCTCAGCGACCCGAGCAGTTCGGCCAGATCGCGGGACAACACGGAATAAGTATGTCGAGTTTCCCGGCGAATCGGTACAGTCGGAGGTTCGAGCACATGCCGTCCTTTCTTGTCCGCCGTAGCCTTGGCGAAGGCGGAAGACGAGACCTCGGTCTGCTCTTCGCGACGCGGTTCATCCGGCTGTTCGCCTACGGCTCGTTGTCGGTGATCCTGGTCGCCTACCTGATTGGCGTCGGGTTGACCGAACGGCGGACGGGCGTGCTCCTGACGTGCACGCTGCTCGGCGACACGATCGTGTCGCTGGCGATTGCCACGCGCGCCGATCGTCTGGGCCGGCGGCGGATGCTGGTCGCCGGCGCGTTCCTGATGGCAGGCGCCGGCGTCGTGTTCGCCATCAGCGGCAACTTCTGGTTGCTGCTCGTCGCCGCGACCCTCGGCGTCATCAGCCCGAGCGGACAGGAAGTCGGGCCGTTCCTGCCGATTGAACAGGCAGCGCTGACCGGCCTCGTCGACGATCGCTCGCGGACACGCGTACTGGGCTGGTACACGTTGACTGGCGCCCTCGCGACCGCGAGCGGCTCGCTGGCCGGCGGACTCTTGACCTCGTCGAGTACGACGTCCGTGGCCGCGGTTGCCCAGTACCGCCGCTCGGTCGTGCTGTATGCCGTTCTGGGACTGCTGCTGGCCTTCGTGTTTACGCGGTTGTCACGCGCCAGCGAAGCGGCGCCGGGTACTGACCGGCCCGCCGGCGGCTTGAGCGGCCTCGGGCCGTCTTCACGCGGCGTGATTGCGCGGTTGTCGGCGCTCTTCGCGCTGGACGCGTTCGGTGGTGGTTTCGTCGCCCAGACCTTCGCGGCGTACTGGTTCCATCTCCGATTCGGCCTCGACAGCGCCACGCTCGGAACGATCTTTTTCGGCGCGAATGTCCTCGCGGGCATCTCGGCGCTGGCGGCCGCGCGGATCGCGCAGCGGTTTGGGTTGATTCAGACGATGGTGTGGACGCATCTGCCGTCGAACGTGCTCTTGATTCTGGTGCCGCTGATGCCGACGCCGGGGCTGGCCGCGGCAGTCCTGCTGGCGCGCTTCAGCATCAGCCAGATGGATGTCCCGACGCGCCAGTCGTACGTGATGGCGGTCGTGCCGCCTGGCGAACGCGCCGCCGCGGCAGGGATCACCGGCGTCGCGCGGACGCTGGGCGCCGCAATCAGTCCGATCTTCGTCGGCCTGCTGTTTGCGAATCCCGCGACGATCAGCGTGCCGTTCTTCATCGCCGGGACGCTGAAGATCGCCTACGACCTCACGCTGTACTATCAGTTCCGCGCCATCCGTCCGCCGGAGGAACGATGATGCCGATCTTGACTGCCGACATGAAGCGGATCGTCGACGAACAACGGCTCGGATTCGTGGCGACGGTGTGTCCGGACGGCACGCCCAATCTGTCGCCGAAAGGGACGACCGCGGTCTGGGACGGCGATCATCTGATCTTCGCGGACATCCGTTCGCCCGGCACGATTGCCAATCTCCGGGAGAATCCGCACATCGAGATCAACGTGGTCGATCCGATTGCGCGCCGCGGCTACCGCTTCAAGGGCACGGCGACCATCGTCGAGCCGGGGATCGAGTTGTTCGAGAAGGCCCTGGCCTTTTACGAGGCGCGCGGATCCCGTGTCCAATCCGTCCGGCGAGTGGTCGTCGTGCGGGTGCAGAACGCGCAGCCGATCGATTCGCCCGCCTATGACACCGGCGCGTCTGAAACGGAGGTCCGGGCGCGATGGGAGCGACACTACGAGTCGCTGCGGTCGAGCTTCAAGACGCGCGGATCGCCGTAGACTCGAATCATGCAGCTCCACGTCGCTCGTCTCTGTCTTGACTGCAACGAGATCCACGACCTCCAGCACTGCCCGGTCTGCGGCTCGCACGCCTTTGCGTACATGAGCCGATGGGTGCCGGCGCCGGAGCGCCGCCAGCATCCACGAGCGGCAAGTTCGCCCGAAGCCGACACCTATCGCGAGCTGATCGAACCGCGCCGCTCGCGCCGCCGTAGCCGTCTGCTCAAAACCGGCGTCGTCGGCGTCGGACTGATTGCGGTCGCAGGATGGCTCCTGCGTGGCAGCAACGCGCCGAAATCGACGGAGCACGTTCCCGGTAGGGACAGCCTTTAGGCTGTCCGATCCCGCCAGCTATCGAATTGTCTCGAGTCGATCGACGACGTTCTTCACACCGTCGGTTTCACGCGCGAGTGCCACAGCGCGGTCGTGCTCGGCCGCCGATCGCACCGAGCCGCGCAGCGTGACGGTTCCGCTGTTGGTCGAGACGTCGATCGTCCGCGCGCGCACGAAATCGTCGAGGGCCATCTTTGCTTTGATCTTCGACGAGATCTCCGCCTCGGTGACGGTTTCTTGAACCGACGCCGCGGCGCGACCCGCCGCCTGCGCGCCGCGCTCGAGCGAGTCCTTGGTTGCGATCAGGGCGTCGCGTGTGTCGTGTGACACTTCGGCTGAGGTGCGAGTGGTCGACGCTGGCCACATCACGAACACGGCGTATACAAGTACGGCAAGCAGCACGACCGTCAAAACAGTTCGCAACAACGCGCGCATAAGCCCTTCCTTTCAGGAATCTGATGCTTCAAACTGCCTGCCATGCAACGCACAAGCCCTTCGAACGTCGTGCTGGCCGTGGCCGGGCTGTTGAGTCTCGGCACCTGGGCAGTCAACCTCGCCGCGCAGAGCGCAGTGCCGGCGAACGCCCGCCGGGTCGCGTCGGGCGGATGGGAATGCAATCAGGGCTATCGTCAGTCCGGCGAGGTCTGCGAGAAGCTGCAGATCCCCGCGAACGCGGAGCTGGACGCGAGCGGTCACGCCTGGGAATGCAATCGCGGGTTCAAACAGGTGGGCCGGTCATGCGAGACGATCGATGTGCCCGCCAACGCGCAGATTTCGACCGCTGGTCATTCGTGGGAATGCAAGCGCGGATTCCGCCAGAACGGCAATGCCTGCGACGCGATCACCGTACCGGCCCACGCCCATCTCGACATCCTCGGTCACGCCTGGGACTGCGATCGCGGTTACCGGCGCGTGGCTGAGAGCTGCGTCGTCGGCGACACGACTGCGGCCGCTCCTGCTCCCCAATCTGCGCCCGTGCGGTCGCCAGTGACGGCGCCCCCACCACCGGCCCCGGTGACGCGATCGGCTCCGGCGCTTCCGCCACAGACGCCGCAACCGCCTGTCGCTTCACGCACCGCCGCGCCTGCTGCAATCGACAACCGCGACTGGGCGGCCTGCTCCGAAGCGCTCGACAAGCTGCGCAGCGCGACCGAGGACGCGCAGGATCAGATCTCGAGCGCCGACTCCGCGAAGGAAGAATTCCAGCAGTGCCGCGACTCGCGGCGGGCCAACAATCCATGCACCGATGAACGCGCGCAGTACGAGACCGCTCGCGACGAGGCCGCGAAGACCATGGCCGCAGTCAACACGCAGTATCGAGCGGCCGCGCGCGCGTGCGGTGTGGCCCCGTAGCGACGCGAGACGTCCGCGATCAAGGCAAGGAGAAGATCGACCAGGAGAATTCCGTGCCGCTGCAGCTGTTGGCGTTCCCGTCCGTCAGCGTCAGTGTACCGGTGCCCAGTCCGTCGATACCGCTAGCGGGAAATCCCAGCGCGCCGGCGGCAAAGGCCACTCCGCTCAGCGTTGCCGAGTTGGAGAAGGAAATTCGCGATTGCCACGCGGGTCCCTGAAACAATTCCGGCTGATGAATCGCGGTTCCCGAGATCGTGCCGGCGACTTCCATCGTCCCGGCGATCAGACTCGGCTGTCCCGATTGATGAAAGCGGACCACCACGTCGCCGCCGGCGGCGCTCGTTGCGGCGCCAAACCACTCACTCCCGCTCACGGTGACGTGGATGCGTGTCCAAGCCATTTGAAATGCGCCCGCAATCCCTGGCATCGTGCAGGGCGGCCCGGCGCGAGACCCCATTGCGACGCGAAGCAGCTGCTGACCGGTGGTGACGATTCCGCCGCTCGGATCCGGTTCAGTCGGCGAGCTGCAACCGCCGCTGAGAGTGACCAGCATCAGAAGAAAAAGCGCGATCGAGGCCGTCTGATGAATCATGCTCGACGACATGTTAAGCGTGGCGACGACAAGGTTACGAGGGACCGCGCCGCGCGGTTCTATCGTCGTGGTTCCTCCTACATCAATCGGCTTGGGCCAGAGGAGTGAGCGGTGATTAAAGACATCCTCGGCGTGAAACAGGACTTTTCTGCGCTGTCCACGAAGGACCTGCTCGACGCGCGCGATCAGTATCACTGGCATCTCATCCACAAGAAGAACGTCGTCGGCACCGCGATCGGGCTCTACTTCATCCGCAAGGCCGATCCGCTGCCGCAGGACCGGCACGATCGCGAGCCGAAGCCGCGGCTGCCACGGCCGCGCGGCAAGCGGACGTTCGAGAACTCAGAAGTCCGCTCGTACTCCTGGCCGTGCGTGCTGGTCCTCGTCAACCAATGGTACGAGCCCGAGGAATTTGCGGCGCACGGCATGGACTACGAAGACCTGGTGCCGAAGGCGCTGTACCTGCCGGACGGACGGGTCGTGCCGGTCTGCGTCGTCTGCGTCGAGCCCGAGGAACCGGATCAGACGCTGCTGCCGGACTGGAACTGGCCGGCCCACACCATCGGCGGCGGGTTCCCGCTCATCAGCCGCGCCCAGGGGCTGGAACATGTCGCGAGTGTCGGCTGCCTGGTGACCGATGGGCATCAGATCTACGCGCTGACGAATCGTCACGTGGCCGGACCGAAGGGGCATCCGGTCGAGACGACCCTCGGCGGCCGGACCGTGGAGATCGGCCGCTCCAGCGCCCAGCAACTGACTCGTCTCCCGTTCAACGAGGTCTATCCGGAGTTCGTCGCCCGCCGGACGTTTCTGACGCTCGATGCCGGACTGATCGACGTCACCAACGCGGAAGACTGGACCTCGCAGGTCTACGGGATTGGTGAAGTCGGAGCGGTCGCCGATTTGAGCGAGCACAACATCACCACGCGGCTCGTGAACGCGCAAGTCGTCGCCTACGGCGCCGCGAGCGGTCTCCTGCGCGGCCGCATTGCCGCGTTGTTCTTCCGCCATCACAGTCTCGGCGGCTACGACGATGTCACCGACTTCATGATTGTGCCGCTGCCGGGAACGTCGAACTCGCAGCCGGGCGATTCAGGGACGGTGTGGCATCTGCTGCTGGACGATCCTGGCGAGAAGCCGCGGCCGCTCGCGTTGCAGTGGGGCGGCCAGGGTTTTCAGGGCGCCGGCAGCGGCAGGACGTTCAACGTCGCGCTGGCGGCGAGTCTGTCGAACGTGTTGCGGCTGCTGTCGGTCGAACTCGTCAGCGAGCACCACACCGGCGCCCAGCCGTTCTGGGGAAAGACCGGCCACTACAGCATCGGCACGCTGGCCTGCAAGGAAGTGAGCTCGCCTGACTTGAAGGCGCTCCTCAAGGCGAACACCGACCGCATCAGTTTTCCGGAAGGCGATCTCGAGAAACCTGACGACATCGACAGCGCGACGAAGAAAGCGAAGAAAGACCGCACGTTTGTTCCGCTGGCCGACGTGCCAGACGTCATCTGGAAGAACGTGCCGTACAAGAAGGTCAACGGCAAAGTCACCGGCGTTCACGGCGGCCGGGACACGGCGCTGAACCGCGGGCCTGAGCACCCGACGCACTTCGCCGATATCGACGAGAAGAACGCGCACAGCGAGACGCTGCTCCACGCCAGTGTTTCGAATCCCGCGAACGTCAACGTCGCGTTCTGGAGGGCCTTCTATGACGGTCTCGGGCATACCTCAGACGACGACCAGGGGTTGCTGCCGTTCCGCGTCTGGCAGTTCTTCGACGCGATGGTGAAGGCGCTCAAGGACGGCCACATCGAGCGCTACGTTTGCGCGGCGGGGCTCATGGCGCACTACGTCGGCGACGCCTGCCAGCCGCTGCACGCGTCGGCGCTCTTCAACGGCTTCACGGACGGCCGCGGCAGCGGCGTCCACACGGCCTTCGAGACGACGATGATCGACAATCATGCGCCGCAGCTGCTGCCGAAACTGCGAGCCGCGCTCAGTACTCCGGCGCCGTTGCCGCATGTTGCCAATGGGCAAGGCGCGGCGGTCGCGCTCGTCCGCCTGATGGATCGGACCGCGACCACGATCCCCCCAGTGAAGCTGATCGAGGCATACATCGCCACCGGCGGCGGACAGTCGAAGAAGATGTCGCAGGCGCTCTTCGATCAGTTCGGCGACGCCACCGCGAAGGTGATGGCCGACGGCATCCGGACGCTCGGCATGATCTGGGAGAGCGCGTGGCTCGCGGCCGGCGCCGAGGGCAAGTTCACCCAGAAACTGGGCCCCGTTCATCGGACGACGCTGCGCGTGCTATACGAGAACACGACGTTTGTCGAGTCGTTCACGCTCGGTGAGATCGGGCCGCACCTCGTGTAGGTCGCGAAGACAAATCAACCACAGAGGTCACCGAGAACACAGAGGAAATGCGCCACCAAAGCACGAAGACACGAAAGGCACACGCGCTCGTTCACGCTGACGCCGCCGCTGCGCGGCGCCACGTCGAGCGGGGGTCGTCTCGTGATTTCGTGTTTTCGCGGCGAATTGCTCTGTGAACTCTGTGTCCTCGGTGGTTTGTATTTCTATTTTGCGCCGATCAGGTACGTGACTCCGACGCGGAAGCCGGTCCCGGGGAAATTGAGCCCGCCCGCGAACTTCACCTTCAGCATCGGGGCGATGATCACCGCGCCCTGGGCTTCGAGCTTGAAGAGCGGCAAATAGGGCAGCAGCTTGTCCGCGGCCGGCTCCGTCGTCGTCCGGTTCACGGGAACGACGGTTGCCCGCCCGTTGGGGAAATCGACCTCGGTGCCGGTCTCGGTCTCGATGATGTTGCCTTTCAACTCGGAGATGCCGACGCCGACGTTCAGGCCAACCTGGACGCGGTCCTTGATGCGGACGAATGGAAAGAACCAGTGGGCCTCGACGCCGTTCGCAAAGACGCCGTCGAAGCGATTCGTCGTCGTGGTGCTGGTGCAGATCTGTGGTTGCCCGGCGCCGAACTGGTTGCACTGACTGTCGGACTCAGTGACGCCCGAGCTTTCGCTGAACGGCTTGCGCACGTAGCTGATACCCCACTCGCCGCCGCGGGTGCTGGCACGACCGAAACCGATGGTGAGTTCGGTGCCCTCCATCACGACCGTGCTGCCTTCCTCGCTCAGCGCGTCCTGCAGGAAGCTGGCGAGGTTCCAGGACGGCGTGTACGAGGCGTAGACCGACCAGTGTTTACTGTCGGACGTGCTGGCGGGTTGAGCGTTCGCGGGGTTGGCGTCGAGCACCAACCCCGAGACCGCGACAAGCGTGAGAACGAGCGAGCGAACGAGGACGGATTTCCCCTGCACAGCTGACCTCCAGAAACAGACGAGGTAAGGCCAGGAGAATAGCAGAGGTTGATTCAGTTCGTCAGCGAATCAGTCCGTCGTTCGTCAGCGCGCCGGCATGGTCCGTTTGCCATCGACGACAGGCGGAAAGTCCCGGACTTCGTCGTAGACCTCGGTGATGAAGCGGTCCTTGCTCTGCTGCGTGTCGCCGAGCGTCGTCTTGTCGTACGGCGCGGTGAGGTTCGCGGCCAGGACCTCCTGCAGCGACTTGCCCTGATTCCTGAGCGCGGCGACTTTCGCCATGATGTCGACCAGCATGGCGCGGTACGGCTGCAGGTCGGTCTTCTTGATCAAGGTGCCGTGACCGGGAATCAGCGTGGTGTTGGGCCCCGCCAACTCGTCGAAGAGATCGACCGCGTCGAGCATGCCCTTGATTGAGCCGCCGTTGTTCTGGTCGGCAAACGGGTAGCCGAAGTTCCGGTAGAAGTCCTCGATGTAAATCACGTTCGCCTTGCGGAACCGGACGATGGTGTCGCCGGCGGTATGGGACGGCATCATCGGGATGAAGTCCACGGTTTCGCCGTTCATGTTGAACGTGACGGCCGGCTGGCCGCGCGTGGCCGGGTTGTAGTTGTAGGTCGCGACCGGCACGCCGGTCATGTCGATGTTCGGCGCCGGTGCGCCGGGACGGCGCGGCGGACGCATCATTTCGTTCCTGAGATTTTCCTGCGCGTAGATGAGCGCGCCCTGCCTCGCGAACACGGCATTGGCGCCGGTGTGATCGCTGTGGACGTGGGTATTCACCAGGATGCGTATCGGCGCGGGGCTGAGAGCACGGACCGCCGCGAGCGTCTTCTCGCCCACTTGTCGGTTCTGCGAGTCCACCATGAGGATGCCGTCCGGCCCGAAGAGCGCCATGGCGCGGCCGCCCGAGGCGTCGGGATGCGCAGGATCGAGTGCCTCCGATCCATGGAGGACGACGAGATTGGGCGACATCTTTTCAATGACGCGAATCTCGATCTTGTCCCACGGGGTTTGATAGCCGGGCGGGAACGTGAACGGCCCCTTGCCGGGCGGGATGATCGTGATCGGATAGCCCGCTTCCTGTGTGACGACCATGACGGGCATCACCAGCAGGGCGACGCCTGTGAGAAAGAGTGCGACTTTTTTCATTGCCCCACCTCGTGAGAACGAGTCCGCGTGCGGCGAAGTCTGGCACAATGTGTTTGATTTCGGTAGGGACAGCCTTTAGGCTGTCCGTGCGGAGCTGCCTGTGACTGTCCGGTTCTAGGGGAAGGGTTCACCCCTTCCTCCTCATCTCGATCCACCACGACATCTGAACGCTGATGGTGTGCGCTTCTGCGAAAGCGCCACGAGGGGAGACGACCGTGACGTCACTGGACGCCTTGGGATGGGATCCGTTTTTCGAGCAGCAGATTGAAGACCCTGAACGCGGGCAGCTGGAGCCAGCGCGCGTGGTCTGGCAGGGGCGGGAGCACTGGCGGCTGTCGACGGGAACGCGGGACTGGGACGGGCGCCTGGCCGGTCGTTTGCGCCATCGCACCGGGTCGGCCGCGGATCTTCCGGCGGTCGGCGATTGGGTGATGGCGGCACCGGACGCGGAACAGGGGAGTGCCACGATTCGGCGCTGCCTGACGCGCCGGTCCGCCTTCTCGCGGGCCGCGGCAGGACGGACGAGCGAGGAGCAGGTCGTGGCGGCAAACGTCGACACCGCCCTCCTGGTGTCGTCGTGCAGTCTGGACTTCAATCCGCGCCGGCTCGAGCGCTATCTGACGCTGACCTGGGAGAGCGGCGCGCGGCCGGTGGTCGTGTTGAACAAAGCTGACTCCTGCAGCGATCGCGATCTCGTGGCCGCAGCCGCCAGCGGCGTCGCGCAGGGCGTTCCCATCATCGTCGCCAGTGCGCTACAGGGTGACGGGATGAACGTCCTTCGCGACATCATCCGTACCGGCGGCACGACGGCGCTCCTCGGATCGTCCGGCGTCGGCAAGTCGACGATCGTCAACGCACTCCTCGGGTCCGACCGGCAAGGCGTGCTGCCGGTACGCGCGCACGATGAGCGCGGCCGTCACAGCACAACCGCGCGGTGGCTCTTCTGCGTCCCGGGTGGGGGCATCGTGATCGACACGCCCGGGATGCGCGAACTGCAGCTCTGGGATGCCGAGGCGGGGCTGGAACTCGCCTTCGCCGATCTTCGAGCCGCCGCAACGTCGTGCCGCTTCCGCGACTGCACCCACGACGGCGAGCCTGGGTGCGGTGTCGCTATGGCGGTTGAATCGGGCGGACTCTCGCTGGAACGGCTCGAGAGCTATCGACGGCTGATGCGCGAGGACGAGTTTCAGCGGTCGCGATCCGACGAGAGCCTGCAGCAGGAGCGCAAGCGTCGCGGAAAGATCGGGGCGAAGCAGATCCGCCTGCAGGCGAAGTTGCGGAGACGCTAGAATTCGCTCGTGCCACAGACGAAGCGCCGGCGATTGAGCGCCGACGCGTTCGATATCGTGCGTGCCGTCGGTTTGACGCTGCCGGGTGTCGTCACCGCCACCAAGTACGATGGCTCACCGCAGCTCAAGGTCGGCGGCGCCTTCATGGCCGCGCTCGCCAGCCACGCCTCGGCGGAGCCGGATACGCTCGTGGTGCGTGCCGAACCGGCCGACCGCGAAGCATTCCTCGAAGACGCCCCGGAAACGTACTACGTCACCGACTACTACGCGAAGTACCCGCTCGTCCTCGTCCGCCTCGCGACGATCGATCGCGAAACGCTTCGCGACGTACTGGCGATGTCACACCGCCTGACGCTTGCCAAAAGCTCTTCACAACGAACTCGCAGAGCGCGCAGAGTTTCTTCTTAACAAGAGACTCTGCGATCTTTGCGGTCTCATTGTGAAGCTTTTGTCAGTGGAGCCCGATGGTGATGAAGCCCGCGAAGCCATCGAGGATCTGACTCGACGGGCTGAAGAGGACGACGACGTTTGATTTGAGACGGCCGCAGCCCACGGCAAAGCCCGGGACCGGTCCGTAACGGAACTCGGTCGAGTCGTCGGTCGGCTTGTGATAGTAGGCGAGCGTCAGCGCCCCGCTCATATAGAGTGCGCAGCGCCGGCTTCTGGCAATCGCATAGTCCAAGCCGATCGACGTCGGCACGATCACCCCGCCGTAGCTGTTGGCCATGACGTCGGTTTCCAGGAACACCCGGGTCGTGCGTCTGTCGCCCAGCCATTCCCACGGCGGACGGCGCTGGACGCGAAGCCCGATGCCCCAGTTGTTCTCGTTGTAGCCGCGGTCGCGCGCGATGTGGTAGCTCAGCCCCCAGATATGGAGGTCGACGGTACTAAAGTACGACGGCTCGTTCGGAAACGCATCCTGAGCCGCCGCTCGAGGTGCCATCATTCCCACTGCGAGGAACATGGTGAGTAAGAGCAGTAATGGTCTTACGCGCCCGGCATTCATGCCGCAGTGGTAGTGCAGAATGCGCGCCAGTCGTCATTTCGGATGACCTATGAAGCTCGGCATCTTGGGCGTGGATCTCGTAGAATGTCCGCCACCCGTCGCGGAACGGAAAAAGAGAACGATGAGCGCTCATCGTGGGCCGATTGTTCGGACGCTCACCACCCTGGCCGGGTCAGGAGTGCTGGTCGCGCTCGCCGCCCTGCCGCTTGCGGCCCAGAGCATCAGCTACGACGGACGGTCTGTCTCCTTCAATGGATCGACCGTGAGCGGCGACTGGAACGATCCACGCCGTGACGGGGGGACGTTTTCCGCGAGCGTCGACGATCTCGACTTGACACCGGTTCGCGCTGACGACCACAGCATGATGTTGCTGTGTGCGGGTGGACGGCAGTGCGTCCACGGCAGGGTGACCAGGCTCAATCGCGTGCCGATTGACTCATCGCTGGGGCCCTTCGACTCCGATCGCGTGGTTGTCGCGTGCGAGAGCGCGGCTGCGTGCTCGGCGTTTCTGAGGGCGCTGCGCGGCGAAACGCGCTCGCGGGCGGCCGCACCGTCTCCGCCGCCTGCTTCCTCGCGTCCGGCCGCAGTGCCTGAGCCTGCTGGGACGCGCTCGGCGGTCGCGCCTCCGCCTCCGCCGCCGCCCGGTCCGACGAGAGAACAATTGGAAGCGAACGCTCTGCTCGAACAGGCCCGGCTGCTCAACGGTGCCAAACTAACGAGCGCGGACTGCATCGCTTTGATGTCGACCTACTACAGCGGGACGCCACCACCAGTCCCGGCCGCATGTCAAACCGAGTTGGGACGCTTGTCGACGTACGAGCAAGGCCGCGGCCCGGTCTCGCGTCCAGTGGTCATCAACCTCGAGACCATCATCGACGGCTCGAATATTCCGTCGCGGATCGATTTCCCAGCTGCCCCACCAAGCGCGATCGATCGCGTCGTGATCGGCGTCACGCCGTCTCCGTCACCGGCGATTCCAGCCGCGGCTCTCGATCTCGACTCCGCGCCGAAGACGCCGAGTACGGTGCCGCAAGCCACGGTGACACCGGTTCCAATCGGTTCAGGCTTTGCTCCTCCGTCGGTGCCGCAGACAACGTCTGCAGCCGACGGCGGGTCGAATGCGATGCCGAGTTCCGCGCCTGAACCGTCGTTGTTCGACCGGATCCTCGATCAGTTCGGCGCCCTAGCCCCGGCGCCGCAATCACCGATGCGAACGGTCGGCAGCCCTGACGACACGGTGTCGGGGCACGTGTCGGACCTGGACAGTGCGACGAACGGATGGAACTTGGCGAATCCGCTGAAGTATCCATTGGAAATCCTCCGCGTGGTCAACGACAAGATCGAGCGCATTCTCGACTTTCGGCCGCTTGAAGAGAAGTAGCGTCAACGGAGAGCGAACAATGCGAATGGCAATGTCGGTGACCGCGTGGCTGGTGACGGCGAATGCATTCGCCCAGGTGGCCGCGCCGCCAAGGTCCGCGCCCCCGCCGCCGACGGCTGCGTCCGCGCCTGCAGCCGTGGGTTATGAAGCCCGCGTCAACGAAGCGCGCGACTTGCTCAAACGGATGATGTTCAACGAAGCGCTGGGCCAAGAGCGAGGAGGCCAGGAGGCTGGACGAGGGACGATACGAGGCGTACGTGACCGCGGCGAGCGCGTATTCGTCACAGAGCAGGTTCGAAGCGGCCGCGACCATGTTGCAGGCGGCGCTCGTCCGAGCGCCTGAGGCTCGCAAGGCATTGATTATCGATGCCCTCAACGAGACGCGCCGTGCACTCGCGGCGCCGCCAATGCCTTCGCCTCCGACGGGTGGGTCGGCCGCGCCGACGCAAGCGGAGATCGTGCTGTGGAAGACGATCGAAAAGAGCACGAGCCCAGCCGATTTTTCAGGATACCTGGCGGTGTACCCGAATGGACTGTATGCGCCCCTTGCCAAAGCTCGATTGGACGCGATGCGGACGCCCCAACAAAAGGCGGCGGACATCATCAGTCAGATCCACGGGCTGGTGAATGGCGCAACTCTGGGGAAAAACGCGACGCAGAACGTGTTTGTCGCCGGATGCCTGTTGAGTGTTGCCAGGCCAGATAATGCCAGCGCCAACTACACGATTGATCTTCGAAGAACTGACGAGAACCTGCTCTCGGTTCAAGCATCCAGAAATGTCTGGGGAGTCTTTGGGTTGGCCTCCAACCTGGATACTGGTTATCCACGAACACAGGCATTTCTGTTCGCGACCGATCAAGCTGCGGTCGCCAAGCTGTACGAATTGCTGCCGCAAGCGGTAAAGCTGTGTAAGACCCCTCAATAAGTAGAGCTAGCTGTTCTGCAGGTATTGGTGAATCGAGAAAATCGCGGCCGAGCCTTCGCCGACCGCCGCGGCGATGCGGCGGTTGGCGTTCGCACGCACGTCGCCGGCCGCGAAGACGCCGGGCACGGTTGTTTCGAACATCATCGGATCGCGGTCGAGGCCCCAGCTGGCGCCGGCGGCGGCCTTCGCATCGGCGCCCGTCAGAATAAACCCCTTCGCGTCGGTCTTCACGAGCGAGGCAAATGATTCGGTTCTCGGCGCCACGCCGATGAAGATGAAGAGCGCCTGACCCTCCATCCGCGCGGTCTCGCCGGTCTCGACGTTCTTGATGTCCAGCGCTTCGAGATGACCACTACCGTGCGCGGCCATGATTTCCGAATGGCCCATCACCGTGATGTTGTCGGAGGCCTTGATTCGATCGACAAGGTACTGCGACATCGCCGGCACCAGCGACGGCTTCCGCACGACGATCGTGACTTTCGCGGCGTAGCGGGAGAAGAAGAGCGCGCCCTGGCCCGCGGAATTCGCGCCGCCGAGGACGAAGATGTGCTGTCCGCGATACAGGGCGGCCTCCGACAGCGCCGCGCCGTAGTACACGCCGGCTCCGAGCAGCTCCTTCACGCCGGGTACTTCCAGCTGCCGCACCGTCTGGCCCGACGACAACACCAGCGCGTGGCAGGCGATCTCCTGGCCGTTCGAAAGCTGCACGATCTTGTAAGGATCCACGCGCTTGAGCCCGACGACCGGACAGCCGACCAGAATCTCGGTGCCGAAACGCTTGGCCTGCGTGGCCGCCCGCCGCGCGAGATCCGCGCCGGTCACGCCGTTGGGAAACCCCAAGTAGTTTTCGATCATCGAACTCGTTCCGGCCTGCCCGCCGGGCGCGTTCTGCTCGATGAGCACCACCTTCAACCCTTCCGACGCACCGTAGACGGCGCACGCCAGACCGGCCGGACCGGCACCGACAATCGCCAGGTCGTAGAACGGCCGCTCGGGCACCGTCTGGAGACCGCACTTCGCCGCCAGCTCGGCGTGCGACGGCATTGTCAGCATGGTTCCGTCGGGGAGCAGCACGACCGGCAGCTTCTGCAGATCGCCGTTGGCGGAGACGACCAGCTCCCGGACGGCCGCATCCTGGTCGATGTCGACCCACTGATACGGAATCTGATTACGCGCGAGGAAGTCGCGCGTGTCGTAGCTTTGCGGCGACCACTTCGAGCCGACGATGCGGACGCCTTCAAATGCGACGCGGGCGTGCGCCGTCCAGTCGTTGAGGAGGTCGTCCATCACCGGGTAGAGCCGCTGGTCGGGCGGATCCCACGGTTTCATGAAGTAGTAGTCGAGGCCAACGTCGTTGATGGCGGAAATGGCCGCCTGCGAATCGGCGTAGGCGGTCAGGAGCGCGCGCTTGGTATCCGGAAAGAGCTTGCGCAGCTCGCGCAGCAGTTCGGTGCCGGTCGTGCCCGGCATGCGCTGGTCGATCAGGAAGAGGGCGATCGGCGTGCCGCGCCGTTTCAGCTCGCGCGCCGTGTCGAGCGCCTCGGCCGCCGACGGCGCGGTCATGACCCGATACGCCTGACGGTAGCGCTGCCGGAGATCACGTTCAACGGCGCCGAGGACCTCATGGTCATCGTCCACGGCAAGAATGACCGGTTTGCTCATCGAGTCACCGCTGGCAGCGTCACGCGAAATTCGGTCCGGCCGGCATGCGAGCTGCCCTCGATGACGCCGTGATGCCGCTGCACGATGCGGCGGGCGATGTCCAGACCGAGGCCGGTGCCCTGACCGATGTCCTTGGTCGTGAAGAACGGATCGAAGATCCGTGCGGCAATCTCCGGCGGAATGCCGGGGCCGTCGTCAATCACGCGAACGACCACGTGATGGTCTTCGAGGACGGCGCGAATCAGCACGTGGCCGCCGGGGGCGGCGTCGATCGCGTTGTCCACGAGATTCGCCCAGACCTGATTCAGTTCGCCGCCGTAGCCTTCGACGGTCGGGAGATCGGCTGGGACTTCCAGCTCGATGGTGACGGATCGAGCCCTGGCCTTCGAGCGCAGGACCGTCATCGTGTCGGCCAGCCCCTGCCCGATCGCAATCGGCTGCAGCGTGTCCTGCTGATTGACGTACGTGAAACCCTTCACTGCCGCGACGAGCGAATGAATGCGCGTGGCAGCGGTGTCGATTTCGGCGACCAGTTCGCGCACCGTCTGTCCGGCCGCGATGTGGGCCAGCACGGTGCCAAGTTTCTCGCGGCCGACGAGCCGGTCGAGCGATTCGAGATCGGCGGCGCCGACATCCGCTGTGACCAGCGCCTCGACTTCGACGCCGGAGACGCCGTGCGCATCCAGCCAGTCGGCGAGCGCGTCCTGGCGGTCAGCGCGCTCGAGGGCCGAGAGTGTGGCGGCCGCGACCGGCGGACGATTCCGCAGCGCGTCAATCGCCGAGCATTGTTCGTTCGAGAGATTCAGCGTGCAGAACCGCCGCGTCACCGCTTCGAGCGCCGTGAACTGCGTGGCCAGCGTCTTGGCCGTGCGCGCGACCGCGGACGCCGGGTTGTTGAGTTCGTGCGCGAGGCCCGCGGCCAGACGCCCAAGCGACAGCATCTTCTCGTCGAGCAGCTCGCTTGACTTGAACACGCGTGCGCGATCGAGCATCACGTGGACGAGCACGGCGGTCAGATCCGGGCAGTCGTGAATCAGCTGCGGCATCAGATCGCGCGGGACGTGCAGGATCGTCGTCCGCACTTGCGCGACGACGCTGCCGGGCGGTGACTTGATGCGCGAGTAAGGCAGCACGCCGGTGACGTCGCCGCCGCGCCACTCCATGACCATCCGGGGACCGCCACCGCGATCGACCTTGATCGTCAGATGCCCGTCGAGGACCACAAACAGTCCGCGAACGACCCCGCCGCCCGCGGTCATGACCTCCCCGACCTCGAGGATTTCTTCAGTGCCATGCGCGACGAGCCATTCCAACTGCGGGCGCGGGACCTCGGCCAGCGTTCGGTGCACGGTCAGCCGGTCGAGGAGAGACGGCGTCGTCTGTTCCATCACCGTGAAGGTTTGCCGCCGTCGTTCGGCGATTCGTCCACGAGCTTGAACTCGGGATTGCGGCGTTCGAAGTACTGCAGGTCCCACTCGGACGCGAACAGGATGACCTGGCGTTCCTGGCGGTCGGTGGCGACCACGTTTGATCCGCCCAGCGCCGGAATCTCGACCTGGCGGTTCTCCGGCCAGCGCGCGCACGTGTAGCCCGCCTGATCGACGGCAATCTCGACGCCGTACTCGTTCTTCATGCGGCTGACGATGACGTCGAACTGCAGGGCACCCACGACGCCGACGATCGGTTCGCGCCGGCCGAGGCTGACGTAGTAGACCTGCATCAGCCCTTCTTCTTCGAGCTGCTGCAGCCCGTCGTCGAACTGCTTGACCCGGGCGTCGAGCAGGCGGACGCGTCCGAAGTGGGCGGCGGCGAAGCGGGGGAGCGGCGGGTAACGCAGCGGTGTGCCGGTGAACAGCGTATCGCCGATGGCGAAGGCGCCGGGGTTGGCGAGGCCGATGATGTCGCCGGCATATGCGACGTTGATTGTTTCGCGATCGCGGCCGAAGAAGCGGTAGGCGCGCGAGGCCCGCAGCGTTTTGCCGAGGCGGCCGTTGACGAGCGCCATGTCTTTCGTAAAGCGGCCGGAGCAGACGCGCACGAATGCCACGCGATCGCGGTGGCGCGGGTCCATGTTTGCCTGGATCTTGAACACGAACCCGGTGAACTGCTCGTCGGTGGGTTCGATGACGCCGACATCGCTCACGTGCGGCTGCGGCGCCGGCGCCAGTTCCAGCAGGGCGTCGAGAAACGGTTCGAGCCCGAAGTTGGTCAACGCGCTGCCGAAAAAGACCGGCGTCTGTGTGCCGGACCGATAGGCGGCCGAATCGAACGGCGTGCCTACGCCGCGAATGAAGTCCACGGACTCGCGGAAGTGGGCGTAGAGATCCTCGCCGATCATCTCCTGGGCTTCGGGAGAGTCGAGCGACGCCATTTCCACGGGCGCGCGGAATTGCCCCTGCGCCTCCCGTTCGTAGCGGAGCAGCGTCTGCTGCTTCAGGTCGTAGACGCCGCGGAACCGCTCGGCGCTCCCGATCGGCCAGTTGACCGGCGCTGCGCTGATGCCGAGATTGCTCTCGAGATCGTCGAGAAGTTCGAGCGGATCGCGCGCCGGGCTGTCGAACTTGTTGATGAAGGTCAGGATCGGCAGGCGGTGGCGGCGGCAGACGTCGAAGAGCTTGCGCGTCTGTGCCTCGACGCCTTTCGCGGCATCGATCACCATCACCACGCTGTCGGCGGCGATGAGGGCGCGGTAGGTGTCTTCGCTGAAGTCCTGGTGGCCGGGTGTGTCGAGCAGCGACAGGCGCCGCCCGCGCAGCTCGAATTCGAGCGCCGCCGAGGCGATGGAGATGCCGCGCTCCTGCTCGAGCGCCATCCAGTCCGAAGTCGCATGACGGCGGCTCTTGCGGGCCCGCACGGCGCCGGCCAGCTCGATCGCGCCGCCGTACAGCAGCAGCTTCTCGGTCAGCGTCGTCTTGCCGGCGTCGGGATGCGAGATGATCGCAAACGTCCGGCGCCGGCCGACTTCGCGCTCGAGTTCGGCGAATTCCGACGAGTCCTGTGACGACGGTTCCGCCGATGGGTCAACTGTGCGTGTCATTCGATCCGTGGGGGAAATGTGAATTATATCCGGCGCGGCGGGCGCTTTCGCCAGAGCCGCTCGACAAGGCCCCAAAGCAGGAGGAGCGGCCCCATGGTGGCGGCGGCATAGATCGCGATCGTCGTCCGCCCGCCTCCCGTGAGCATCATGCCGATCTGGTTCTTGAACGGGTCGTCGTTGACGAGATACGTCCAGGTCGACGACGGCCCTTTGAGGTCGAGGGCGTCGAGATCGAGACGCCGGTCGTGCACGCGCACGGCCTCCAGCGCCGTCGCGCCTTCTTCACGCACCGCCAGCCTGAGCCGCTGGTTGGCGAGTTCGAGCTCGGTCGTGAATCGGCTCAACGGATCCTGGCCGCCCAGCGCCACCAGATGGATGCCCTCACGCAGGTCGGCGGCAAGCGCAAGGTGGTTACGCCACACTCGATCGATGGTCGCGAGCAGAACGCGGCGCTCAGCGTCGTCGACGGCCGCTTCGCCGACCTGCGCCACAAGCGCACCGTGCCGCACCTGGTCATCGCCCCACAGTCCCGGGTGGATTTCACCCGTGAGGATGCCTTGTCTGAAGCCCATGATGTCCTGGCGGTGGCGCTCGATGACCGAGGCGTAGCGCCACAGCGTCTTCCGGATTTCGTAGTTCTGGCCCTCGATGATCCGCTGCGCACGGGCGACTTCATTGGTGACCGCCGGGTCGTCGATGGGCTCTTCGCGCGACAGCTTTGAGACGCGCTCGCCGAGGAGGCCGGCGATGCCATATCGCACCAGCAGATCGTCCTCGAGGCTGACGAAGAAACGCGACTCTCCCGGATCGCCCTGCCGGCCGGCCCGGCCGCGTAACTGCAGATCGACGCGCAGGCTTTCGTGCCGGTTGGTGCCGATGACGTAGAGTCCGCCAAGCGCGGCCACGCGGGCGTGACTCTCGGGCGTGCCGTCGCCGAGGCGGATGTCAGTGCCGCGGCCGGCCATGTGGGTCGAAATGGTGACCGCGCCTGGAGCGCCCGCCGCCGCGACGATCCGGGCCTCCTCAAAGTCATTTCTGGCGTTCAGCACGTGGCACGCCACGCCCGTCTCGCGAAGTCGCTGGGCAAGGCGCTCGGACTCTTCGACCGTCAGCGTGCCGACGAGCACCGGACGGCCGCCGGCGTGCGCACCGACGACCGCCGCCACCACCGCGCGCTCTTTCACGTCGCGCCTGGCGAACACGACGTCGGGATGGTCGACGCGAATCATCGGGCGGTGCGTCGGGACGACGACGACTTCCAGGCCGTACATCTGGTACAGCTCACGCGCGGCGGTTTGCGCCGTCCCAGTCATCCCGCAGATCCACTCGTAGCCCTGCAGAAAATGCTGGGTGGTGATGGAGTTGAGGATCCGGCCATCGCCCTGACGCTCGAGCCCTTCCTTGGCTTCGAGCGCCGCCTGGAGGCCATCCGGCCAGTGGCGGTCCGCGACCACACGACCCGTGAACTCGTCGACGACGCCGATGCGGCCGTCGCGCACGATGTAGTCGACGTCGCGGCTGAGGAGCGCGCGCGCGTGGAGCGCGCAATTCAGCTCGGTCAGGCGAGCCAGGTGCTCCGCGCCGTGGAGGTTGCCGATGCCGAGCTGCCGTTCGACGAACCGGACTCCGGCGTCGGTCAGCTCGACGTTCCGCTTGTACTCGTCGAGATCGAAGTGCACGCCAGGCGTTAGCGATGCGACGAGCGCGGCCATCTGACGTGTCGGCGACTCTTCGCGGTCGATGCTGCCGGCAATCACCAGTGGGACCCGCGCTTCGTCGATGAGGAGCGAATCCGCTTCGTCGACGATGGCGACATGAAACCGACGATGGACGAGAGCCAACGGATCGGTCGCCAGCAGATCCCGCAGGTGGTCGAACCCCGCCTCCTTGGCAGTGACGTAGGTGATGTCGGCGGCGTAAGCCTCGCGCCGTTCGGCTGCAGGCGTGTCGTGTTGAACGAACGCCACGGAGAGGCCGAGGAGGTTGTAGACCGGTTTCATCCATTCCGCGTCGCGTCGAGCAAGGTAGTCGTTGACCGTCAGGACGTGCACGCCCTTCCCGGCGAGGGCTTCGAGCGCCGCCGGCAGGACCGCTGCCAAGGTCTTGCCTTCTCCGGTCTGCATGTCGACGATCCGGCCGTCGTCGAGCGCCAGCGCGCCAAGGATCTGTTCGTCGAACGGCCGCAATCCCAGCGCGCGGTGTGCTGCTTCACGCGCCAGCGCGAAGAATTCGGCGCGGAAGCTCTCGAGACGGACTGATTCCTGAATGGCTCGCCGGCATAGCTGCCGCGCGCGGTCAGTCAGCGTGTCGTCGCTGTAGCCTGCGAACGTGGGACCGTGAGCGTCGATCTCACGAAGTTGCCCGTCGTACGTGCTGAGGTCGAAATGGACGGGCGTGCCCTGCAAACGCGCGAGCCGCTCCCGCCAGCCGATGGGGTTTCTAACGGAGCGGCGAATCTTCTCCTCCACGATGTCCTCCCTCGTGACATGTGTCACGCCGATCCGGACGGATCGGTGCCTCGTTGTTTCGGTAGGGACAGCCTTTAGGCTGTCCGAACTTCGGTAGGGACAGGCTTCAGCCTGTCCGCTCAAGCGATTGAGGGAGGAGCGCGGAAGAAGTCGATCGAGAGGAGCGCGACTGGCCGTTCGTCAGATTGCGCGGCGATGCGGCGGACGATGACGGTCGCGACGATCGGGATCACGAGCCCGGCGAAGGCCAGGACGGCTGCAGCGGTGCTCGAAGACAGCGCCGGCGCGAACGCGGTGAGAACCGCGACGACGAGGACGACGAGAATCAGCGATCGGCGGGCCCGCAGCGTCCGCATGGTGCTTGAAGCGTATTTTACGACCTATTCGCCAATGCTCAGCTAGTGCCGCTCAGGAATCGTTTAGGATGTGGATGCCAGCGCCCTCGCGGACCTCGCCTGCCGCAGGAGTACGACATGACCGCAGCCCATCGTCTCTGGACCACCGGAACCCTGATCGTGTGTTTGCTCGGACCCCAGGCGACCGCCTTCGCGAGCGAGAACGATCTCGACGCCGCGCCCGTTGTCGTGGACGCGTCGACGGTGGACGTCTCGTTCGTGCGCACGGCGATGGATCTGCCGCCAACGCCCATCGGCGACGCGATCCATGATGCCAGCCCGCTCCTCGCGTCGACGACCGTCGATGTCTGGTCGCATGCGCTCGCGACCGACAGCACGGTGCTCGAACAGCGCGGCTATGGCGGCGGCCGCCGTGGCGGTCGCGGCGGACGCGCGGTCGGACGCGCCGGCGCCGCGCTGATCGCGATGACCGTTGGTGCCGCGGCGTCAATCACTGGCGGAGCATTGCTCGTCTACGCGAATCGCCCGGAATGCCGTGGCCGGTCGTACCTGAACGGCTGCGGCTACGGCTTCAAGGTCGTGGGTGGTGCGGTGCTGACGGCGGGCTTTGTCGGAATGGTGGCGGGCGCGCTGTCGTTCAAGTAGGGCGAGATCCGAGTGGTGGGGTCCGGCTCAGGCCGGATCCCACAAGAAGGCAGTCTACGCGCGGCGGCGGCGGAGCACGTCGTCCAGCCGCCGGAGCGGCGCGGTCACCCGCCACGACCTGCTGTTCCGCATGTCCTGAATCGCTTCCTTCGTGTCGCGTGCCTTGACGTTGATGCGGTGGTATTCCTGCAGCACGCTCAATTCGCTCGCGAGATCCAACGCTCGCTGGTCGGCGGCCGTTCCGTTGGTTGTCGCGAATTCGAGCACCGCCTTCAGATCGAAAAAGGCGACCGGCTGATGTTCGGACGTGAGTACGAGGACCGATTCAGCGCTGTCGATGTCCAGTCCCTTTGGTCCGCCTTCCTGAAGGTTGTGATTGCCGCGACGGAAGCTCTCGCGCTCCATGATCTGGATGCTCGCCAGCGGATGATGGACGCCCTGCCAGCCGTCGGGATCCTGACGGAACACATTGATGTACTGCGTGCCGGCGTCGGCGACGATCAGAAACCGCCCGTTACGGGTGAACCGCAGCCCGTGCGGATAGCGCACCGGACGCAGAATCGCCCGCGGCTGGCTCTCGCCGTCGAGGTCTGACGCCCGCGAGTACAGAAGCACGTTGTGGTGCCCGTGGTTGCTGACGGCGATCCATTCGCGGTCGTGGCTCACCGCGACACCGTCAGGAATATCAAGAAAGGTTCGAAGCAGCACGCGGCCGTCGTCCGCGGTGGCCCGCGGATTCTTGAGCGCGTGCGCGGTCACCGTATGCGCGGTGTTGTTGCAGATCAGGACGTCGATCGTGCCGTCAGGATTCTGCGACACGCAGACCGACCCGGGGGCTCTCAGGAGGTTCTGTCCACCAGCCGGCCAGGTCGCAAGCGGCGTCACGTCCACGACGGGCATCGACGGCTGCCCCGGCGGCAGCGCGAACGTCGTGACGTCGCCGGATCGATTGCTGACGATCAGGGTGTGGTCGTCGAGGAAGTCGAGACCATGCGGCAGCTTGAGCGCTTTCGCGGCCAGCACGACGCCGCCGGTCAACGTAATCCGCGGCCGGGCGCCGGTCGACGAGATCTCGATGTCGAAGACCGAGAGACGGTTCCGGGCGAAGCCGGCGACAGCCAGCCGCCGGTTGTCCGGCGAGAGGCGGATGTCTTCCGTCCGGCCGAGCGCGTTGATCGCCTCGCGCACCGGTGCGGGCGCAGTGTAGGAAAGTTCTTCGAACATCGGCGCTTCTTCGAGTCTATCGTCGCCGGCGTTGCTCCGCTCGAATTTCGATTGAACCGGGATGCAAACCCGCGCAAGATCGGCCGCGCGGAGGAGGCATGGTCAATCGGCGGCAGTTCATCCGGGTCGCGAGTGCGTCGGCCGCAGCGGTGGCGGCATCCCGGGCGACGCTGCTCGGTCAGCCGGCGCGGTACGACCTCCTGATCAAGGGCGGGCGAGTCGTCGACCCGTCGCTTCGTCTCGACGCGGTTCGCGACGTAGCCATTGCCGCCGGTCGCATCGCTGCGGTTGAGCCGAGTATCACCGTGGCCGCGACCCAGACGATCGACGCACGGAGCAAGATTGTCGTGCCCGGCCTGCTCGACGTCCACTCGCACGCGGCCCGGGTCGCAAACGGCGCCGCCCAGAATCTTGCCGACGGCGTCACCGGATTCATCGACGCCGGCTCACAGGGCGCCGACCGCATTGCCGACGTCCTGGCGACGCTGCGCGCCGCGCCGCAACCGTGCCGGGCGCTCGTCAACATCGGCCGCGCCGGGATTCTCGGCGGCGGCGACACGATGGATCTGGCGCGCGCGGACGTCGCGGCGGCGCGCGACGCCATCGCGAAGAACCGCGACTTGGTCGTCGGCGTCAAGGCACGGCTGTCGCGCGATGTCGCCGGTCCCAACGACTACGAAGTGTTGAAGCGCGCGCAGGAGGTGGTGGCGCCGTTCAACCTTCCGGTGATGATCCACATGGGACAAACCATGTCACCGCTCGGCAAGCTGGACCTGTTGAAGCCAGGCGACATCGTCACGCACATGTTCGCCCCGCCGCCCAACAGCATCGTCGACGATAACGGACGGATTCTGCCCGAAGTGCTGGCGGCGCGGCGGCGCGGCGTCTGGTTCGATCTCGGCAACGGCCGCACCGGCCATCTGCGCTGGGACATCGTCGAGAAGGTGCTGCAGGCCGGGTTCTGGCCGGATACGTTTTCCACGGACTGGACCGCGGAGGGGCGGACCGCGCAGGTGTTCGACTTCCCGAACGTGATGTCGAAGTTTCTGGACTTCGGGATGACGCTCGAACAGGTCGTCGCGCGAGCGACGGTGAACGCGTCGCGCATCTTCGAGGTCTTCCGCGATCGCGGAACCCTCAACGTCGGCGCTCCCGCGGACGTGGCGATCCTCGAACTCCGCCGCGGCTCGTTTGAATTCGTCGACAATTTCTCAAATGTTCGGACTGGTCAGCAGCGTTTGTTTCCCAGCGGCACGATTCTCGGTGGCGTCCGGCTGTAGCCGGAGTGCGGATTTCGGAGAATTCCATGCGAATCATGAAACCACTTGCTTGTCTCGCTCTCCTCGGTCTCGTCAGCGCAGCGATCAGTCTGCAGGCGCAAAGTCTGCCGAATCCATATCGGATCGCCGAAGGCTGGGCGCAGCTGCCCAACGGCCGACCGATGGGCGCGGTCGGCAAAGTCGTGGTCGACCCCGACGGACGGCACATCTGGGCGGTGGTCCGCTGCGAGCGTCTCGAAGAGCAGGCGCGCTTCGGTGACGAGTGTCGCGATTCGAAGGCCGATCCGATTGTGAAGTTCAGTCCGGAAGGACGCGTCGTCAAGAGCTTCGGCGGCGGGATGTTCATCTGGCCGCACGGACTCGACGTCGACAAGGACGGCAACGTGTGGGTGACCGAGGCGGTCGCCAGCAACCGGATTCCCAAAGGCGACAAGCGCGGTCACGTGGTCGTGAAGTTCAGCCCAGAGGGCAAAGTGCTCCTGACCCTCGGCGTGCCGGGTGAAGCCGGGAGCGACACGAAACATTTCAACTCACCGAGCGATGTGGTTGTCGCGCCAAGCGGCGATGTCTTCATCGCCGACGGCCACAACGAGAACGGTAACAACCGCGTCATGCGTTTCGCCAAGGACGGCACCTTCGTCAAAACGTGGGGCAAGAGCGGGTGGGCGCCAGGCGAGTTTCACGCCATCCACGCCATCGCCATGGACAGCCGCGGCCGGATCTTCGTTGGCGATCGCGGCAACAACCGGATTCAGCTCTTCGATCAGGACGGCAAGGCCCTGACCACTCCCTGGACGCAGTTCGGCAAGCCGAGCGGGATCGCCTTCGACAGCAAGGATCAGATCTACGTCGCGGACTCGGAGTCCGACGATGTGCAGAATCCCGGTTGGGAAGAAGGCATCCGGATTGGCGATGCGAAGAGCGGCTGGGTGAGCGCCTTCATCCAGTTTCCGTGGGGCGATCCGCGCACGACCGCGGGCAACGGCGCCGAATTCGTGGCCGTCGACCGCGAGGGCAACATCTACGGCGGCGAGCCGGCGCCGAAGCGGTTGCAGAAATACGTCAGAGTAAGGCCGTAGTCGGCACGCGGTGCGCGGTGCACCGCGCACAGTGCATGGTGCAGGTAAAGGGTGCATAGTGCGCAGTGCTGCGTGCGGCGCACGACCTCTCGCATCATCGAGTCGTGCGCCAGCGCGCGGCTTTGACTTGCGGAGATGGCCGCGCGCTGCACCTGGCACCGCGCCCGCTGCACCGCGCCCCTGCACCATGCACTGTGCACCGTGCACCCCGCACCAGATTGTCTGTCCGACGTGAGGAGGCTCCATGACACGACTGCTGACGGTTGCTCTTGCCGTGATGGCCATCGCTGGCGCCTACGCTCAGGCGCCCAGTCAGCGGCCCGACCCGCGCACCATCCGGTTGCGCGGCGATCGGTTCAGGCCGCTGACCTACGACGAAATGACGCCGGCGCAGCGCACCATGCTCGAGCACGTGGTTTCGGGCCCGCGCGGCGGCGGTGCTGAAGGACCGTTCAATGTCCTGCCCAGAAGCCCGGAAATGGGCGACCTTGCCCAGCAGTTCGGCGCGTCGACCCGGTTCTCGACGACGGTGCCGCGGCGATTGTACGAGCTGGCGATCATCATCACCGCGCGCCACTGGACGGCGCAGTTCGAGTGGACGGCACATCATCGCGGTGCGCTTCAGGCCGGTGTCAGCGCGGCGACCTGCGACGCCATCGCCGCAGGCCGGCGCCCGGCCTCGATGCCCGCCGACGAGACCGCGGTCTACAACTTCGTCACGGAGTTGCTCGAGACCAAGCAGGTCAGCGATGCGACGTTTGCCACCGCCAAGAACCTGTTTGGCGAACGCGGCGTGGTCGAGCTGATCAACGTGATGGGTTGGTATGGCACGGTGTCGATGCTCTTGAACGTCGATCGCTATCCGCTTCCCGCCGGCAGCGAGCCGGAACTGAAATCGCTCCGGTAGGACCAGGCCTTCGTCGGTCTGAAATCGCTCCGGTAGGGACAGGCTTTAGCCTGTCCGTCTCCAATCGGCGCACAATAGAGGTGGAGCGTCCTTCATGAAGACCATTGTCGCCACCGTTCTCGCCGTCGCGACTGCCGGCGCGCTGCTGTTCGCGCAGGATGAGAAACCGATTCCCAAGGATTCGGAGCGGGTCGCGATTCCCGGCTGCTCCAAGGATTACATCTTCACCGCGGCGCGAAACACGCAGGAGACGCGCCGCACGGTCGTGCCCGAGGGGACGCACCTGCGCATGAACGGTCCGAAGAAGCTGATGGCCGAGATCAAGGCCCACCAGGGGGCGATGATCGAGATCACCGGCCTGGTGCTGAAGGGACAGTACCTGGAAGGCAGCGGCAACCCGATCCGCATCCTGCAGGGCACCTCGCCGGTCGCCGGCGGTCGGGGCTCCGCGACCGGACATCAGATCTTCATCGACGTCGAAGGCTGGCGCCGCATCGACGGCGACTGCCCGAATCGTTAGAACGCCACCACTAGAGCTCTCACACCGAGCCCGCAGAACCCGCAGAGATCAAATCCAATTAGTTTCTCTGCGAACTCTGCGGTCTCGTTGTGAAGCTTTTGATCTACGGGATCTGGAATGGGATCGTGATGCTCTTGGGGTTCGGGCTCTTGTCGACCGTGTCGAAGTTGTCCACTTCAAACGCGCGGCCGATCTGATTGCCCGTCACGTCTTCGAGGATGTCCAGCGCCAGGAGCTGATAGCCGCCGCGGCGCCACGGCTCGCGCGGCGTGAAGAGCCAGCGGGTTTCTGCTGTGTCAACGACGATGTCGCCGTCGAGTGTCTTGCCGTCGTGAGTGACGCCGAGCGCGCGCGTCAGCAGCCCGCGGTCCAGCGGTTTCGGAAACGTGACGACGACGGCGTCGCGGCTGCCCGCGGCCGGCGGCTGCAGTCGCCACGTTGCAGGATCGAGCGGCAGGCGATCCGCCGCCCCCACTTGAAACACGCGCCGGTACTCTTCCTTCAGCGGCAGGCCGTGTTCGTCCCGCCACTCACGGCTGACGACGAGCGTGACGGTCTGCCCGGACTTGAGCGGCCGTCCCATCTGCTGGTTCGGCAGGATGCCTTCCTTGACGCGTCCCGGATCGAGAAACGCGGTGAAACGGCGGTGGTCCGGGCTCCAGAATTCGTAGTCGAGCGGCAGAAACGCGCCGGGAATTTCCTCCCCGCGATCGTCGAGCAGCTTCAGGAACGGGACGCCGCTCGGACGACCCATCGGCCCTGAGAATTCGATGTAAAGGCGCAGCAGATTGGCCGGCACGACGTCGCCGCTTGGATAGACACGCGTCACGACCGTCGAAGGGACGGTGTGCTCAGCGGGGCGAGTGATCGTCGCGACGAGCGGTGCCGCCGCGCCTTCTGCGCCAGGCACCGCGGCCGGATCGAAGCGGACGCGGTACGACCGTCCCGGATCGAGCGGGAACGCCGGCGTGAAGCGCAGCACGCCGCCGTTGACGCCGTAGTGACCCAGCATCGGCAACGCCGCGTCGTCCACGGCGACGCGCAGGATGCGCGGCCATTGATCCGGCGTCAGTTCGGGGGAGCCGAGCGCGCGCAGTGTGCTGCTCGAGAGTCCGGTGACTTCGACGACACCGGTCCCGTTGGCGGTGGCGAGCTGGATGGACGGAGGTGCGGAGGAGTTCGAAGAGGAGCTGCAGGCGACGGCGACGATCAGCGAACCGATCGCCGCCGCCGCCCGCAGAAAGGAAAAAGGCATCACGCGCAATCCGGCTCAAGCCGGACGCCACCGATGCAACGGAAACTCACGGGAGCGGAACGGCCTGGAGATTGATGTGGCCGGACTCGTTCCGCGCAATCACGAGCGAGGTGTTGTCGTCCAGCTTGTCGAGCTGTTCGATCCCTTTCATGCTCGTGACCTTTTCGAACGGCACGCCACCGGTCTCGCTCGTCACCGGCGCCGTGATCGGCGTGGCGGCGGCAAAGGTCGCGGTCGGGATCTTCATCACGCCGCGGCTGTTATTGGCGGTCAACAGGAATTCCTGCTGGCCCTTCCGGTACACGATCATGTCGAGCACACGGTTGCCGGCGCCGAACTCGCCGATCGTCGTGCCGCGCACCTTGTCGCCACCCTTCAGGTCCGCAATCGGGAACTTCACGAGCGGCGTGCAGGTGTAGCCGGCGAGCAGATACGGCTTGTTGTCGAGCGTGTAGGGCACGAAGGCGTTCACCGGCGAGCGGGTTTCGAGCTGACGGTGGTTGCCGTGGTAGATCTCGACGCTGACGCCGCGGTCGATGGTCGCGAACGGATACGGAATCGCGCGCAGCTTCGAGGCAAATTCCTCGTTCGAGAGCCCGGCGACCCACAGACGGCCGTCCGCGAACGCCATGTCGGTCACGACCTGCGTCCGGGGATTGGTGCGTGCGGTCGCGTTGACCGCCGGCGGATTGGGCAGTTCGACTTTCTGGAATTTGAGCGCCAGCAGCGCCACGTTGACAATCTGGCCCGCGCCGTCGATCCGGAAGAGTGTCGGCGCCGCGCCCGCGCCCTGACCGCGCATCACCGACACGTACGCGTTACGCGTCCGCGGATGGACGACGAGATCGGTGATGGCGATCTCTTTCGCGCCCGTGCCGAGGAGCGCCGCCAGCTGTTCGTCGATCGCGTCGAGACTCTTGGTGCCCGGCGCGCCGCCGTTGGCCGCGGCGCCGAGGTCGAGCGCGAAGATTGCCGCGCCCTGGTTGTCGGCGGCGAACAGCGTGCCGTCGGGACCAAAGGTCAGCGGACCAATCGACGCAAGAGACGGTCCCTGTCCGGTGTGGGACACCTGCAGGGCCGACGAGGGAGCAAGCGAAACGACGACGATCAGAGCGGCGAGCAGTCCGAATCTGACGCGCAGGGATCGCATGGCTGGCATATCTCCTTGGTTAGAACACGACCGACCGGCGTCATTCTAGGACACTTTTGAAGTGTAAGGTCCGGCTCGCGCCGGACCTTACAAAGGGGACATGGGTTGGGCTTGAGCCGGACCTATCGGCACACCTCGTTGATCTTCTCGATGTTCGTGGCGTTGACCTTGGCCAGGTCTCCTTCCTTGATTTCGGGCACCTGCGGCTGCCCGTTGTCGGCCGAGTCGCGCTTCGCATCGCGGGCCTTTTGCCAGACGTCCGAGCCCTGTTCGAGCGTGCCCGATACCCGGAGCTGCTTGCCGACGAGCGACTCCAAGTCGAACCCTTTACCGTCGACGCGGTAGGTGTTTTTCGCGGCGCGGGTTTCTTCGCGCACGACCTGGTCGGCGTTCGAAACCCCTGCCGTCCCGACTGATTCAGATGGCTTGTTCACAACCGTCAACAAGTAGTCGCCGGCATCGTCGCCCTTTTGCAGGCACCCGGTGAGATTGATCAGCGCCCCTTTGTGGGCATCGCGTATTTCCTGTTTGCAGGCGACCAGCGCAAGGGCGGCCGAAAGCGCGGCCGCGGCGGTGGATGATGTGAGCAACCTGGACATCGTCTCCTCCAATGGAGAAGACAAGTGCACAGCTCGTGCCCGCAACGTAAACCGAAGCATGTCATGGCAATTGTCCGGCTAAAGCCGGACGCCACTGTTACTGGCAGCCAGTCAGTCCGGCGTCGGCCGCTCGATGTGATCGATGACGAGCACGGGCACCATCGTCTTTTCCTTCTCGAGCTTGAGGCCAAGCTGCTCCTGGAGGGCGGTGAAGATCTCCGGAGGATCGTCCGGATTGGGTTCGATGGTGCGAGCCATGCGGGGCGATGCAAACCGTAGTGTCAAGGCGTAGAGACCGTCGAGCCCTGTCCGGTTGTTGATCAGTCCGCCGGCGACGCCACCAAGACTCCTGGCGAGCGCGTCGAGCGTCGCGCCACCCGACATCATCGTGTTCCCGCGGCCGGAAATGCCGCATCCGGTATCGAATGCTGTCGGCATTGGCGGCGGAGGTGCGCCAGGCGCCGGTGGCCGGCAATCGAGCGCGGATGGCTTGAGGTCCGGTCCGAGCCGGCCGTCACGACGCGCGAGCACCATCGCGAAGGTATCGCGTTCCTGCTCTTCGACATGCGCCTGCAGTTTGAGGCGGTCGATGAACAGATTGCGCATCATGATCCGGCCGTTCTCACGGGTTGAACCTTCGGGAGCTTTGGCCGTCACCGTGTACAACTCGTTCTTCATCCAGTCCGGTGCGCCGACCACCTCACGAACCGGAACGGGCGAGGCCAACATGATGAGCGAGCTGAACGTTCCGGCCGTCATCGTGTAGCCGCCGTCCGGCAGCATTCGCATGGACGCGAAATTGGGCGCGTCAGTGAGTCGTTTGATCGACACGACGTCAAAGTGATCGGGCGCGGGTGTTTGCGCCTGGAGCGCGCCAACGGCCGTGGCGAACACCACGATGAGAAGGAGCCGACCCGTCACGCTCGCACCTCGCTATCTGAAACGCTCGATGATGAATCCGCGAAGCGCGCGGTCGAACGACTCCCGGCGCACACCAAACGCCAGCTCATAGGGATCGACGTTCGAGCCCGCATTTCGGTTGGCCCAGACTCGACGAAATGTTCGAATGGCCGGCTTGCCGAAGGCGGTCTCGATGAACTCGAACGCGGCATGCCCCTCACCCCTATCTCATCGTTCGCTCATCCTCCGCTCAAGACACGAAGCGGCCTGAACGCCAAGACTTCCGCCCATGCGCGTCAAAATGATCCTGCCTGCCCTGACCGAAGCCACCAGCCCGTTCTTCCGCCCGATCAAGTACTCGCTCTTCCCGCCGCTGGGACTGGCGACCCTGGCCGCCTACCTCCGGGATGAAGACGAGGTCGAGATTCAGGACGAGCACGTGGAAGCGCTCAGCACGGACGACTCGCCCGACCTGGTGGTGATTCAGGTCTACATCACTTCGGCGCGGCGGGCGTACGAGCTCGCCGATGACTACCGGCGCCGTGGAATCTTCGTCGCGCTCGGCGGCCTGCACGTCACCTCGCTGCCGGAGGAAGCGGCCGCTCATGCCGATGTCATCTTTCTCGGACCCGGCGAGGACACCTGGCCCCGATTCCTCGACGACTTCAGGCAGAAGCGGGCGGCACGGGTCTATCAGTCGCAGACCCGCACCCTCGTCGATCTGCCGCCGATTCGGCGCGACCTGATCAAGCGGCGGCTCTATCTCGTCCCGAATTCCATCGTGGTCTCGCGCGGCTGCCCGCACGTCTGCGACTTCTGTTACAAGGACGCCTTCTTCAAGGGTGGACGCAGCTTCTACACCCAGACCGTCGACGCGGCGCTGGCCGAGATCGAGCGGCTACCCGGGCGCCATCTCTATTTCCTGGACGATCACCTGTTCGGGGATCGGCAGTTCGCAGCGGCGCTCTTCGATGCCATGCGCGGCATGGGCCGTTTGTGGCAGGCGGCCGGCACGATCAACATGATCCTGACGCCGAGCCTCCTCGAGCGCGCCGTCGCGTGCGGACTCCGCAGTCTGTTCGTCGGCTTCGAGTCGTTGACGCCCGAGAACCTCGTCGAGCAGCGGAAGTTTCAGAATCTCCACCGCGACTACAGCGCCGCGATTCACCGCCTGCACGATCTGGGCGTGATGATCAACGGCAGCTTCGTCTTCGGCATGGATGGCGACGACGAGTCCGTCTTCGATCGCACGGTCGAGTGGGTGATTGGGCAGGGGATTGAGACCGCGACGTTCCACATCCTCACCCCGTATCCGGACACCAATCTCTATCGCCGCCTCGCAGCGGAACGGCGGATCACGACTCACGACTGGGATCTCTATGACACTCGCCACACGGTATTTCAGCCGGCGCGCATGTCGGCGGCGGCGCTCGAGGCGGGCTACTGGCGGGCCTATCGCGATTTCTATCGCTGGGGGTCGATTGTCCGTGGCGCGGCTGCGCACGACTCCATCCTCGGCGGCCTGAAACATTTTGCGTACGCCTCGGGCTGGAAGAAGTTCGAGCCGCTCTGGGATCTGGCGATTCGCATGAAGCGCGCCGGGATGATGCTGCCGGTTCTTGAAACCGTTCTCAATGCCAGCGGCGACCGCACGCGCGATGGCGCCCCGCGTGTTCACGCCGGCTCGATGGTGACGTCGTAGCGGCGTGATTCGCGCGCGCCCTTGTCCCACGGGCGGCGCAGCTCCAAGGTAATCGCTGCGCGCCCGGACGCAATCGCGCGGAACGTCAGCACTTCTTCGCCGCCGCTGCCGATATTCGGTGCACCGCGATCGAAGGTCTGCGAGTCGAGCGCGACCGTCGCCGGGTCGAAGATCGCCTGCCAGCCGAAGCCGGTCGACGGATTCGAGGGCAACCGGAGCGTAATCGACTCGCCGACGCGGACGGCACGCGCTTCAGTGTGAGGAGTATCCATGGATCGCAGTAATCCGGCTGAAGCCGGATTGCACGCGTCGACCTCTAACCCTGAATCGGCGTTTCGACGACGAAGCGCTTCAGGAAGCCGCCGCCGCAGTCGGCCTCGACTTCCTGACGGGCCACGAGCGTCGCGGCATTGCCGCGAATCACATAACCCACCTCGAACGAACCCGGGACGACGGCGTAGCGCTCGGGCATCTGTCCGCCGATGGCCCACGACCGCATCCGGTCCTGCCACCGCGCGGCGAGCAGCCGTTCCGGATCGATCGTGTGGCGATCCGGCTCGGTCGGCGTCGGCGTGCTTCTCGACGGATCGACCGGCGGCGCGGCGAGGCCCGGCGACACCCGTGCAATCGTCCGGCTGCGATCCACGATCGCGGTGACGTTCTGATCGTTGTCGAGCGTCACCGACACCTTGCCCTCGCCCGGGCCGATCACCGGGACACCGTCGATGAGCTGCGTGAACTGCACGACGGTTTCACACAGTCGCGGCGTGCCGATGCTGCCGCTGCCCTGAGTCGAGCCGGCGCAGTCGTACTTGTGGAGCACGCGATCGAAGGTGATCTCGTTGCGATCCAGGCCGAACTGCCGGATCGCGTCCTGCGCCCGGCGGATTGCCGTGCCGAGCGGCAATTCATTCCGGCTTTCGAGGTTGGGCGGCGCGATCTGCGCCTCGTAGGTCCCGTTCCGATCGATCGCCAGAGAACGATCGCCGTTGGCGACGACGATGATCCCGAGCGGATTGGCGGTGACTTCGCCCGGGATGGTGATGCCGATCGGGATCCGGTTCGCGATCGTGCGGACGGACCGGGCGCTGACTGGTTCGAGCGCGAGCTGCGCGGCCGCGATTCGCGCCGGCACGCGCTGATTGAGCGCCCGCGCACCAAGCGCCGAGGCGGCGGCGTAGTACCAGCGCCAGTGCCAGTAGTTGCGGCTGACGGCGCCCCAATCGAAGAAGCGCTCGTTGTAGAGCCGATTCTGCGCTTCCGCGGCGGTCGCTCCGCACGCCGTGACCGACGGCGCCTGATGCGTCGAGACGTCGTACCAGCTCATATCGAGAAACGCCTGGCTGAATGACTTGTTGCGGTTCCACTGCTTCCAGAAGTCCGATCCGTAGTTGCCGGCATCAATGCTCGTCGTCTCGTAGCCGAAGAGCATGCGGAAGCCGAGATTCGCGCCATTCCAGGTGCGGATCGGATTGTGGCCGCCAAGCACACGCAGCGAGAAGCAGGTCGACCAGAAGAGATACCGCGCCTGTTCGTTGCCAAGTTTCATCTGCGACGACATCGCGTTGGTGCCGAGGCCGCCCCAGTTCGCGCCCATCGCGGCGTAGAACACCCCGTTCCCGTCCATCGCGCCGTGCCCGGAGTGGTAGGCGGCCATCACGGCGTCGAGCCCGTAGGTGTCCTGCCAGTTGTCGTACTGCTCGTAGTACGCCCACGGGGCGACGCCGGCGTCCCGGTACCAGAAGTTGGCGGCCTGGAACTGTTGGACGTAGTTCAGCCAACCCTGCGCGTCTTCGTGCGTGTAGCTCAGATCGCTGGCCGCGGCGAACTTCTCGACGCTGAAGGCGCCGTAGTAGTCGGTGGTGACGGCGCCAATCGCGTCGGCTTTGGCGGCGGCAATCGGGTTGCCGGATTCCGTGTCGAGCGCAATCCGCAGCCGCTCGGCCGCGGCAGGCTTCGGCGCGGTCGTCGCGGTCGCGGTTGCCGCCTGCGCGGAGGCGTCGGCGTAGCTTCTGACCATCGCTTCGGAAATGTCCTGTGGACTCATGTGATTTCTCCTGTGGGGACAGGCTTCAGCCTGTCCGACACGCGTCAGTACTTCTTCGCGCCCACGAGCTTGTCGAGTTTCTCGCCGGTGTAGAACGCGCGGACCGACTCGGCTTCGAACAGCGTGCCGCCGAGCCCGTTGAGTTCTTGCTCGGTGACCTCCTGGTACCGCCATTTGCCTTTGACGAAGGCCCAGATCAGGTTCTTGTTCGACTTGAACGCATGCTCGGCAAACACGGCTTCGGCCCAGTCGTCGCCGGTGTCGACTTCGTCGTCAGTGCCGTCGAGGAGCGTGCCGGCGACCTTGCGGACGCCGAACATCGCGAACTGCGTGTCGATGTCGGCCTCGCCATACGCGATCCGGAAATAGCCGTTCTCGCCGAAGTCCGGGCCCCAGCTGTTCTTGCAGATCCAGCACTGCTCGGCCTCGCTGTAGCCGACGCAGGAAATCGCGTGATACCCGGCGAGATCGCCGGTGACATGGCGGTACACGCCGCCCTGGTAGTAGAAGAAGTCGCGGTAGACCGCCATGCACGCGATCATCGGTCCGACGGTGTCGAGGAACTCCTTGCGCGCATTCGGCTCGATGATCTCTTCGTACTGGACGACCTCGAGCAGACGGTCGGGCCGCTCGCCGCAGGTCTGGCAATCCATGTCGTGGTCCTGATACGGGAAGCAGGACTCTTCGCCGACGCCTTTGGTCTTGGCGTACTCGAGCGCATCGGCGGGCCACCAGCCTTCGGCGCATTTCTTCCCCGCGCCGCAAAAGAAGAGGTCGGCTTCCGAGAGATCGATCGCGAGCTCCGCGGTTCGCTGCTGAATCCGCGCCTGTGCTTCGAGCGTCGCCACCGTCGCAAACGCGACGCAGGATCCGCAGTTGCCCTGATCGCGGATCGGCGTGGTCCACTGCTTGCCGTCGGCATTCCGCCAGTCGCGCGCCGGCGCAAACGAAAACGTCCGCGTCCGCGCGAGCTGGAGAGCGGTTTCAATGCGGCGGCGGTCCTCGTCGCGAACGATGACGCCGAGCCGGCGGTCCTGTTCGGCTTCGCTCAAGCCGGACATCGTGGTGGTGCCGGCCCGCCACGTGGCCGCGGAGGAAGAGGCTATCTGTGATTGCAGTTGACGCAGATTCAGCTTCGCCATGAGTTGAGCTCCTTCACGCGCAGTGAACGGCGCGGATGCGGAATCGAGAAGGAAGCCACTACATCACAACGTGCGTGGCGATGCGATTGACAGTTTGAGCGATTGATCAACAGAACGTGCGCGACGTGGGGGTCCGGACTACACGCGATCGCTGCGTCGCGCGCGCCAGGTCGTCGGCGTGACGCCGAAGGTCTGCTTGAACTGGCGGTCGAATTCCGTGGCGTGAGCGAAGCCGAGCTCGCCGGCGATCTCCTTGATCGTGAGGACGTCCGCGTCGAGCAGCGCCACGGCGCGCTCCATGCGCAGCGCGCGCACGAGATCGCGAAAGCTCATGCCGACGTGGCGCCTCAGGAGCCGGCTGAAATGCCAGCGTGACATGCGCACGAAGTCCGCGACGTCGCTGAGCGAGAGCGTCGAGCGCGGGCAGTGGGTGCGGATGTAGGCAAGCGCGCGATCGAGACGCGAATCGCTGGATCGGTGCAGCACGTTGATCTGCAGCGCCTGGATCATCCAGGCCGGGAGGATCGACGTGTCGGCGGGCCGCTCGTTCTGTGCCGGCCGCAGCAGATCGGGAAGTGTTTCAGGGCTGGCGCTGCGCAGCGCGCCGGCGAAGTGTTCGAGATCGCGCGCCAGCTGTTCGATGGCGTCGATGTCGTCGTCGCTCACCGGCGCAGCGCGACGGAGACCGCGCTGGCGCTCCAGCGGCTGCGCATCTGCAGCTGAGCTCTGACGAAGCATCGGGGTCCCGTTTCGATGTGAGCGTTGACGGTAGCGCGAAGTCCGATCGCGATCAACGAGGAACGAACCGCGACCGAACAAAAAAGTGCGAAGTGCGAGGGTGCGAAGTGCGAAGTGCGGAGGAGGTGTGACGTGCGAAGTGCTAGAAGTCGGCGTCGCTCAGTTCGAAGTGCGATAGCCAGCTCAGGAGATTCTTCATCGGCTGTCCGACGAACTGTTCAACGAGCGGCGGCGCCGAGACGATGATGCCGGTTGAGCTGTCGACGAGAATCCCGATCGTGAGGCCCGAACAGCGGATCCAGTGTGCCGTCACTCGGTCTGACCCTCCGCGAGGCTCGCGACCATCTCGCCCGACTGCCAGTCGAACGACACGACGACGATGCCCTGCCCGGTCTGAATCCGCCAGACCTTCAGATGAATCCGGTGCGTCACTTTGACGCCAGGCACCGGTTCGAGCGGCTGCATCCACGCCGGAGACGGTTTGAACATCGAACTCCCGTTCAAAGGATGAGGATTTACAAGAATGATACCGGCTGGGATCGATTAGCTCAACTGCAGAATGTGACGGAATTCCGTGAGGCGGGAAGGAGGAGCGACTAACTTTCGGCAGGGCTCGTGTCGGTCAACCGACCGGGGTCAGCCTGGAGTCTGGCACCGACCTGGCACCGACCTGGCACCGACCTGGCACCGACCTGGCACCGACCTGGCACCGACCTGGCACCTTACTTCTGGCGTTCTGAAAAGCGGGCGCCGCGAAGGATGAGCTCCATCGAGTGGTTGGCTTCGTGGCAGGACCACTCGAACATGCGATCGTCGTCGCTCCGCGACATCGCGCTCATCGCGGTAAACGGACGGACGAACGTCTCGGGATCCTCGATCGTGAACTGATACTGGAGCGTGTTGGCATCGCCGAGGCGGAAGCGCTCGACGATGTGCAGCCTGGTTCCCGAGCCGCGGAACGTCGTCTTGTCGCTGAAGTTCGTGGTGTCGACGACCAGCGTATCGCCCTCCCACCGGCCGATCGAGTCGCCCTTCCACTGCTGCATCTGCGGCGGCAGGTGCGCCTGACGGTTGAGCGGGATGATTCGCGCATCGTGAATCATCTCGCTGTGAATCATCACGTAGTCGCGCGTCTGTACGATCTGGACGGTGTTGTTGTAGTACGCCGGCAGCATCGGCGGACCCGCGGTGTTGCCAATCATCAGGCAGCGTTCGGCGTTGGTGAAGTTCTCCGGGTTCTCGGCGTAGCGGCCGCGGGTTTGCGCCGCGCGCGCCGAGTTGCGCTCCTGGCCGGCCGGTGTCAGCGCCGGCACGCGTCCGTCCGCGGGATCGGTGATGAGCGAGGTCCGCATGTCCGGAAGCACACGCCCAGGCTCGTAGGTGTCGATATCCGAAGCCACTTCGAGCTCGAAGGAGTCGCCGTTGGCGGCTGCCGCCGTGCGCTCAATCTGATAGCGGCTTTCGTAGTCGCGAGCCTCCGCCTCGGTGAAGAACGCCTTGTTCAGGAAATCCCGCGTGCGCTCGAGCGGCGTGGCAGTGTTGTTCACCCACGTGCCCTGGAGATCGGGGTGACCGTCGGGTGTGCGGTGCCGCGTCTGGGCCCGGACATCCGGCATGAACGAGAGCAGGAGCACGAGCGCCGAAGTGGACGTTGCCGGGTGCCGAATCCATCTCGTCATGTTCCACCAAGATTACACCCGGAGGCCGGCCGTCCCCCCGCAGTCCCTAGCCCCTAGTCCCCAGTCCCCAGTGCATTGTCACTGACAACCTTTGACGGCAGCCCGTCATCTAAGGCGCGGGATGACAACCCTTCGGCCTCCGCCAAGGCTACGGCGGACAAGCCGCGTGCTGCAGTTTGCCGGACTCGCGTGGCTTAGACCGTCCGCACTTGACGCTGACTTCGTCCGCGAGATCCGTTGCCACATTGGTGAGCAGGCCGAGGCGAACGAACAGCGCGGGATGTCCGCGCCGGCGGCGCTACGCGCGGCCCGATTGTCGGTGGGATCGGTCACCGCGCTTTGCGAGGAGGCGAGAGACATGCGGCCAGGCGAGTGGACGCGGCAGTTCCTGCGGGATGTCCGGTACGGCGGGCGGCAGTTGCGCCGGACGCCCGCGTTCGCGTGCAGCGCAATCCTGGTGCTCGCGCTCGGCATCGGCGCGACGGCGGCGATCTTTGCGCTCGTCGACGCGACGCTCCTGCGGCCGCTGCCGTACCGCGAACCCGAACGCCTGGTGAAACTCTTTCAACGCTCGCCGCGCGCAGGGCGCGTCGCCGTCACGATGGCGGACATGAGCGACTGGATCGACCAGACGCGTTCGTTTGCCGGACTGGCGGGAATCGGCGGCGCCGGCTTCACGACGCTCGCGAGCGACGGCGGTGCGCCCGAAGTGGCGGCGACGCAGGCGGTCTCCCAATCGTTCTTCGATCTCGTCGGCGTTGTCCCGGTGGCTGGCCGCACCTTCAAGGACAGCGACCCTGGCGATGCGCGGGTCATCGTGATCGGCGAGCGGCTCTGGCGGACCTACTTCGCCGCCGATCCGGCCGCGATCGGCCGGCCGGTGAGCCTCGCCGGTGGTCCGCCGCTGACGATTGTCGGCGTCGTGCCGGCGTCGTTCATGATGCTCAATCGCGCCGACATCTGGACGCTGCTGCCGCGCGCGCTGACTCAAGGCGAACAGGCGCGCCGCGTGCACTTCCTCGATGTGATCGGGCGTTTGAAACCTGGCGTGACGATCGAGCAGTCGCGCAGCGATCTCCAGATCGTGGCCGATCGACTCAGCCAGAGCCATCCGGTCACCAACGCCGGGTGGGGCGTGACGATCGAACCGCTGCAGCGCGCGCTCGTCGGCGACGACTTGCGCCGCACCGCGCTCGTGCTGCTGGCCGGCGTCCTCTTTCTTCTCCTCATGGCATGCGCGAATGTCGCCAATCTGGTGCTTGCGAAGAGCCTCGCGCGGGTGCGGGAGATCGGTGTCCGCGCCGCGCTCGGGAGCACGCGGCCGCGCCTGGTTCGTCAGCTGGCCACGGAAAGCCTGTTGCTTGCCGGCCTGGGCGGCGCCGCCGGCCTCGCGCTGGCGTGGATGACTCTACGGATCGCGCCGTCACTGATTCCTGCCGGCACGCTGCCGACGGGCATCGCGCCGATGCTCGACTGGCGTGTGCTGCTGTTCACGCTCGTCGTGACGGGTGCGGCCGCGGTGTTCGCCGGACTGATTCCGTCCTGGCAGGTCGCGCGGCTGCCGCTCGTGGCGTCGCTCGGCGCCGGCAGCCGGACCGTAGCCGCCGGAGGCGGTCGCCTTCGGACGGCGCTCATCCTCGTGCAAATCGCCGCGGCGCTCATTCTGACTGTCGGCGGCGCGCTCTTCGTGCGCACGGTCGCGGCGTTCGGCCGGGCGGAGAACGGATTCACCCCTGACCATGTCACGACGCTGACCGTCGGCCTGCCGTTCGTCAGATACGGCGAAGCCGCGCGGATGCGGAGGTTCTTCGCGTCGGTGGTCGAGGAGACCCGCCGGCTGCCCGGCGTCCAGTCCGCAGGTCTCCTGTCCGGCGACCTGCCGCTCGAAGGCAACTCACGCAGCCAGCTGTTCGAAGTCGTCGGCGCGCCGACCATCGATCCTTCGCATCAGCCCGTGGCGCATTTTCAGTTCGTCGATCCGGGATACTTCGACACGCTCGGCATCACGCTGGCGCGCGGCCGCGACTTCGGAGCCAGCGACACCGAGACCGGCGCGCCCGTCTGTATCGTGAACGAAGCCTTCGCACGGCAGTACCTTCAGGGAATCGATCCACTGACCGCGCGCCTGGTCGTTCGCTCACTCACCGCCCGCGTGTCCGACTCGGTGGCCGTCACGCGCGATGTCGTCGGCGTCATCCGCCAGGTCACCCTCCGCGCCGGCGAGCGCGACGGCGTTCCCGAGATCTACGTGCCGTTCGCGCAGAATCCGTGGCCGACCGGCACGATCGTCGTGCGCACCGCGAACGACGCGACGCCCGTCACGAAGGCCATTCGCGAGATCGTCGCCCGGCAGGATGCCACGCTGGCGATTACCCAGGTGCGGACGATGGATGAGATTGGCGCGGCGGCGACCGCGTCACCGCGGCTGCGCGCGCAGCTGGTCGCGACCTTTGCGGTGAGCGCACTGCTGATCGCCGGCGTCGGACTCTATGCCGTCCTGAGCTTCCTGGCGCGGCAGCGCTCGAGCGAGTTCAGCGTCCGGATGGCGCTCGGCGCTACGCCCGTGAACGTGCTGAGCCTGGTCCTTGCGCACGGCCTCAAGCTGGGCGTCGCTGGTCTCGTGATCGGTGTGGCGGTTGCCGCGGTCGCAGTGCGGTTCGTGTCCGCGCTGCTCTTTGGCATTGCGGCGCTCGACCCGGTCGCTTTCGCCGTCTCGGCGGCGATGCTGCTGACGATTCTGCTCGTGGCCAGCACGGTGCCGGCCGTGAGCGCAATCCGCGCCAATCCGGCCGCCGTTCTCAAGCGCGACTAGTTCACCGCGGTAGGGACAGGCTTTAGCCTCTCCGTCCTGCGGTGTGCACACGACTGCCTGCGAGCACAATCATCGGTACGCTGGGATTAACGTGCGGCCGGTTTTGGCCGACTGCACAGATGTGGCACTGAAGGAAACCGCCAGCGACGAGGTCTACGAGATCACGACGCTCGACGCCGAAATCCCCTCAGAGTGGAGCAGCGCGGGGATCTACACGCTCGAAGCGCCCGTCCGCTGTCCCCACTGCCGCGACGCGATTCGGACGCTGAGAGCCATTCGACTGGTCCGGACGCAAGTCGCCTTCACCTCGACCCTGCCGCGCAGCGGCCGCGTGCTCATCTGCCCGCAGTGCGAGCGAATCCTCTCCGCTGAGCTCGCCGGACTGATCTGACCGCTCGCTCAAAATTGCAGATTGCACACTGCAAAGTTCAAACTTGCATTGCAATTTGCACTGTGCAATGTCCTGCGTCAGTCCACTGACGGCCGTCTTATATCGTCGATCACGACGACGTTCATCAAACCTTTGACCGCCTCCAGCTTCAGGCCGAGTTGTTCCTGAATCGCCGTGAAGAGCGCCGGAGCGCCGGCGTCGGCTGGCGGTGCCGTCCGAACCGGGAGCATCGTCGGCGCCGCGACTGAGGGCGCGCCCGGCGCGGGCGGTGGGGGTGGCGGCGGCGGTGGCGGTGGGGGAGCGTGCGCTGGCAAATAGTCTCCCGACGTCTGTCCGGGCTCGGGCGTCCACGAGAGCGCGATGTCGTAGACGCCGGTCAACCCGCTCTTGTCCAGCACCGGCCGCTCGAGACGCCACGACAACCACTGCGAGAGGATGCGGAGGTCCATCGTGCCCGAGATGAAGCCCCGGTCGACTCTGGCGCTCACGTTGTACGGCCTGAAGCCATCGACGATTCCCAGTTTGCTCGGATCGGATGCTCTCAGTTCGAAGACGCTTCCTTCACGCGTCTCAGAGTGCGCCCGCAGCCCAAACCGCTCAATCAGGAGTGTCTTGAAGATGCCCGGCATGTGCGAGTGCGTCAACTCGGGCCTGCCTGCGAACGCCGGATCGAGAGTGGCGGCGACGTCGAAGCGTTCATTGCGGATCCACGACGGTCCGCCAATCAGCTCGTAGTGCTGAACCCCGTAGGCGACCTGCATCATCATCTGGACGGTGATGCCCGATGCCCTGACGCCATTGCCGTACGGCCGAAATCTCGGGCCTGGTTCGTTCGAGGTGTCCGGCTTGATTGACGCCGCGTCAACCGGCAGGGCCTCGGCGCCAGGTGACGGAGTCGATTGCACGACCACGCGCGTGGCCGTCGAGGCACCGATCCAGACCGGCGCTGCGATGATGGCCGCGATACCGAGAGCGAGGAGCAGCGTCAGCGGGCGTGACAGCCTGAGCCGGGGTTGGTTGGTCATGATCGCCTCGATTCGTGCGGTGAGGCTCGAGCCGGTCACGCCGGGTGCGCAAACCAGACGAGTCTCGGTGTAGAGACGGCAAATCTTGAGAATCGCCTCCGCGTAGGTGTGTGGCTCGGTCCCGACCGCGACGACCTGTTCGTCGCACGCGCGTTCGCGTTCGTCGACGAGCCGCCGCTCGATCCACCAGACCGCGGGATGAAACCAGAACAGCGCTTCAACGAGCATGTGCGCGGCCGCGGCGAGGTTGTCCCGCCGCTGCACGTGACACATTTCGTGCAGCACCACCGCCGTGGTTTCGTCGCTGGTGAGCCGATCGGTCAGCCCCGACGGCACGAGCAATGTCGGACGCAGCAGTCCGACGATGCCCGGCTCGATGAAGGCGTCCGAGGCCAGCACCGGCACGTCAGCCGGCACGCCGAGGGAGTGTGATGGCACAGGCGCCGCGGCACGCAGCGCATTCCGCAGCGGACGCCACTCGCGCCACCAGGACCACAAGACGACGGCGCCGCCCGCGATCCACAGGGCCGTGAGAACCGCCGGCCAGCGCGGAGCGACCACGGTTGCCGCCGGTGCCAGTGCGGCGAGCGGTGCCGGCGCCACGACCTGTTCGATCGCGAACGACCATGGCGTGCGGCTGTCGATGGTGGTCGTGTGCCAGGCGAACTGGCTGCCGAGCGCGGCGAGCCAGGACCAGGGCAGCAGAAACTTGAGCGATGCCGCCAGCCACAGCCGATAGCGGACCGCGGCAGCGTGGCTGCGGAGGGCGAAGGCGGCCGCGGCGGCGAGCGCCGCGAACAGCGTGGACTGCCAGAGATGATGGAGCAGCGGCGTCATGAGGTCGGCGCTCATTTGGACTTCTCCTTCTTCGTCAGCCGCTTCAGCGTGTCCTCGGCGTCCTTGATGTCGTCGAGCGTGAGCGAGCCGGCTTTGATCAGACGCGCCATCACCGGCCGCCCGTGGCCGCCGAAGAGGCTCAGGAGCTCGTCGACCCACCGGTCGTGGGCATCGCCCTTCGAGATGATCGCTTCGAAGATGTTGGCGTTGCTGATCCGCTTCACGCAGCGCAAGGCCTTCTTCTTCTCGAGCCGGTAGATGGTGGTCTGGATGGTCGTGAAGGCCGGCTTGTCACGGCCCGGAAACGCGTCGTGGATCTCGCGGACGGAGCAGGCTCCGCGCGTCCAGAGCGTGTCCATGATCTGCAGTTCGAGTTTGGTCAGCTTCGGTGACGCCATAGGTAACTACCAGTGGCGTCGATCTAACTACAAACGTAGTTGGATTGCAAGGGCAATCTGATACAGGCGTCTGGCTATTTCTGACAGGTCGGGCAGTAGTAGGTGGACCGGCCCGCCTGAACGATGCGCCTGATGGTTCCGCGGCAGCCGCGGTTCGGGCAGGGTTCGCCGTGGCGCTCGTAGACGCGGAAGCGTCCTTGCCGGTAGTTGGCTTTCTGCTGGAGCGCGACGGCGCGTCGCAGCACAGTCTTGATGGCCGCGGCCAGGCGGCGGGCGCCTTCGCGCGGCAGCCCGGTGGCGGTCGCGATGGTCGAGGCCTGGCGTCTGGGCGAGAGCCGGGACAGGTTGAGCGCTTCGCTCACGTAGATGTTGCCGAGCCCGGCCACGACCCGCTGATCGAGCAGCGTGACCTTGAGCGAGGTCCGTTTGCCGGCGCATGCGGCGGCCAGCCGCTTGGCGTCGAATTCGGCGGACAGCGGCTCGGGGCCCATCGCCTCGAGCCCGGGATCAGCCGATCCTCCGGCGGCGGCGACGAGGTCCATCACGCCGAACCGGCGCGGATCGTTGAACGTCACCCGGTGTCCAGACGACAGGTCGAAGACCACGTGGTCGTGACGCTCGACCACGTCGGGCTCGCCGGCGGCGGTCAGCCGATCGACGCGGAACGATCCGGACATCCCGAGATGCATCACCAGTGTGTCGCCTGAATCGAGCACACCGACCAGGTACTTGCCGCGCCGCTGCAGCGCTGTGACGGTGCGCCCGTGCAATCGGGCGGCGAAGTCGCGGGGAAACGGGCGGCGCAGATCCGGACGGCGCAGCCACACGGCGACGAATCGCGCACCGCGCATCGCCGGCTCGAGTTCGAGCCGGACCGCTTCGACTTCCGGCAGTTCAGGCACGCGCGCGTGTCCGTCTCATCGCGCCGGCACGCGCACGAATTTCTGTGCCCGGCGGCCGGTTCCGACTTCGGCGGTATAGAGGTTGCCGCGTGAATCGAGCGCGACATTGTGGAGGAAGACGAATTGCCCGGCGTAGTGGCCGATGCGGCCGAAGCTGCTGACTTCGCGCATCGACTGGCGCTCGAAGATGTGAATCTTGCCGTTGCCGGCGTCGGCGAGGTACAGGAACTCCTGCGCCGCGTCCGGCGAGAAGGCGATCGAAAACGCCGTGCCGAGAAGACGCGTCTTCCGTTCGACGAACACCTCGCGCTGGAACGTGCCGTCGAGGCCGAAGAGCTGCAGGCGGTTGTTGATCCGATCGGCGACATAGACGGTGCCGTCGTTCGACACGCGGATGCCATGGACCGTGTTGAACTGTGCCGGGCCGGGCCCCTCGACCTGGCGCTGCTGTGGCACGCTGTCGTCGGGCGGCTTGCCGTACGCGCCCCGCATCCGCTTGAACGCGCCGGTATCGGCATCGAGGACGACGACGCGGCGGTTGACGTAGCCGTCGGCGATGAAGGCTTCGTTGGTGTTCCGATACACGAAAATATCGGCGGCGTTATTGAAGTTCGCCGTGTCGAGGCTGCCCTTGCTCTGGCCGCGGCGGCCGACCTGCAGCAGGAATGTGCCGTCGCGCGTGAACTTCAGGATCATGTTCTCGGTCCGCTCCTGCAGCCGCGGACCACCGGCCGACGAGATCCAGACGTTGTTCTTGTAGTCGACGAAGATGCCGTGCTCGTCCTTCGGCCACTCGAAGCCGGCGCCTTCGCCGCCCCAGCCCTGCAGGTAGTTGCCGGCGGCGTCGAACTCCATCACCGGCGGCGCTTCGCGGCAGCAGACCGCTTCGGGGTTGCCGGCTTTTTCGTCGGAGTTGAGCGACCACGGCCGCTGAATCAGCCAGATGTGATCCTGCGCGTCCACGGTGATACCGGCGACCTGGCCGAGGATCCACCGCTCGGGGAGCTTCGGCCAGAACGGATCGACTTCAAAGCGCGGCGCGGGATTGGGCTGCTGCGCGTGCGAGGCCTGCGTCAGGTACCGTTCGGCGGCCGAGGCCAGAACGAAGAGCGCAAGCAGCGCACCGAGTTGCGACATCCGCTTCGTCATGCGCGAGATTCTAGCAGCGGATCTCGGGTGGTCGTCCGTGAGACGACGACGGCCCACGCACCTGACAACGGTGCGGGGTGCACGGTGCACGGTGCCTGGTGCAGGTGCCGGGTGCACAGTGCCCAGTGCCGGGTGCGGCGCACCGCCTCTACTGCTGGACAATCGATGCGGCGCGCCAGCGCGCGGCTTCTACCGAACGAACTGGCCGCGCGCTGCACCCGGCACTGCGCACCGTGCACTTGGCACCAGCACCAGGCACCGTGCACCGTGCACGGCGCACCGCTCTCCGTATCGACTCCGGTCGACCCGCTGTGCCAAGATGTGCCGCCAGTCTTCGGGCACTCATTTGGAGGATTCCATGCGAACCACCGTTTGCCGTGTGCTTGCCGCGTCGCTGTTGTCGATCGCCGGTTTTGCGAGCGCGGCCTACGCCCAGGCGCCCGCGGCGGCCCCGGCCGGCGCCCAGGTCAGCCCCGTCGTCACCAATCCGACCTATGTGACGATCCCGCTCGAGATCACCGTCAACAAGCCAGCGGCGGAAGTGTGGAAGCGCGTCGGCAAGTATTGCGACATCGCCGAGTGGCTGCGGATCGCGGCCGGGTGCACGATTACGTCGGGCAAGGACGGCGAAGTCGGCGCGGTGCGAACGGTCGCCGGCGAAGTGCTGGTGGGCAAGACCGAGCTCTCGTACACCTACACGCAGACGGTGCGGGCCGGCCGCCCGTACGACCTCTACCACGGCACGCTTGAAGCGCGTCCGGTGACCGCAACGACGTCGAAGCTGGTCTACACGCTGATGTTCGACAATTCGATGCTGGCCGACGACGCCGCGCGAGAGGCCAACCTGGCGCAGCGCCGCCGGACGTTCACCACGGCGCTCGAGAATATGAAGATTCTTGCTGAAGGTGGCACGCTGCCGCCGGCGCCTCCGCCGCCAGCTCGCGGCGCGACTCCCGGTTTCTGACTCTGATGTCGGTGGCGTCCGGCTTCAGCCGGATTACACGCGTCTTCTCATGCCCGAACCGATTCTCGAACCCGACCTGCCGATCGTCGATCCGCATCACCATCTCTGGGACCGCACGCCCGAGATGGTGCAGCGGATGCCACCGCTCGAGCACGGGTTCATGGACATCCTGCGGACGATTCCGCGCTATCTCCTCGATCAGTTCCTCGTCGACCTGCGATCCGGGCACAACGTGCGTGCCACGGTCTTCATCGAGTGCCGCGCGATGTACCGCGCCGACGCGCCCGAGGGTTTCGGGTGTGTCGGTGAGACCGAGTTCGTCAATGGCATCGCCGCGATGTCGGCCAGCGGCATCTACGGCGAGACCCGGATTGCCGCGGCCATCGTCGGTCACGTGGATCTGCGGATGGGCGATGCGGCCGAAGCGGTGCTGCACGCTCACCTCGCCGCGGGCAACGGACGGTTTCGCGGGATTCGCCACAGCGCGTCGTGGGATGAAGATCCGTCGGTGCTTGGTCCGCTCGCGACGCGCAACCCGCCGCGTCTGTACTTCGATCCGGCATTCCGCGCCGGATTCACGCACCTGCAGCCGCTCGGGTTGTCGTTCGACTCGTGGCTGCTCGAACCACAGCTTCCCGATCTGATCGATCTCGCGCGAGCGTTTCCCGGCACGACGATCGTCCTCGATCACGTCGGCACGCCCCTCGGCATCGGCCGTCATGCGGGAACGCGCGAGTCGCGCTTCGAGATCTGGCGGACTCACATCAGGACGCTGGCGGAGTGTCCGAACGTCAACGTGAAGCTGGGTGGACTGCCGATGCCGTTTGGCGGCTGGCGTGAACGGATGGCGGGCCCTGACGAAACCTCGGAAACGCTCGCCCGATGGTGGCGGCCGTACATCGAGACCTGCATTGAGGCGTTCGGCGCCGACCGCTGCATGTTCGAGAGCAATTTTCCGGTCGATCGGTTCGGTGCGACCTATCCGGCGCTCTGGAACGCGTTCAAGCGCATCACGTCCGGATGTTCCGCGTCCGAGAAGGCCGCGCTCTATAGCGGTACGGCCAGCCGCGTCTACCGGATCACGGTGTGAGTCGGCTCGCGGCCGGGGTCAGACACCCGGCGTCAGAACCCGTTCCGCCCTTCGATGGCACTCAGGGCGGCCTGAGCACAGTCGAAGGCCGGTGTCCGACCCCTCAGCGTCGGGCGGGTCCCACGAACTCGATCGTGTCGAAGCCGCCGGCCCTCGTCCACTCGACACGCAGAATGCGCGCGTTCGCCTCGCGTGTCGGCTGCTGCGTGTAGACCAGAATCTCCGAGAAGCGCGCGCGCAGGTGATCGACGATCCGGTGGGCAATGTCCGCTGCGTCGCGGCGATCGTGGGCCTCGGTATGGACCACGAGGACGTCGAAGTGCGATTCGTGCGAGAGGATGCGCCAGCGTCCGTGCGGTGCCTCGAGCCAGCATTGCAGCGCGCCGGCTGACAGCAGATCGTGTTCAGCCGCAGGTGCGCACGCCGTGATGCCGGGCGCCGGCGGAGCCGTGGTGTGGTGGAGCGCGCACCCGGAGAGCCACAGCGCAGCCGGCAGCACGAGCGGAAGGCGCGCCCGCATCGCTACGGACTCTGCGGCATGGTCCAGGAATAGACCGCGCGGCCGTCGACGATGCGCGTTTCAGCCGGGGCCCAGTCGCCCATGTCGAAAGCATGCGAGACGATGCGCGTGCCCGGCTTCAGCTCGCGCAGCAGCTTCGGCCTGAGCGCCAGGTTCACCGATGGCAGCAGATACAGCGCGACGACCGTTGCGTCGCGCAAGTCGGTGTCGAAGATGTTGGCCTGGAGGAACGTGACGCGGTCTGACACGCCGGCGCGTCGCGCGTTCACGTCGGCTTCGCGGACGCGGGCCTGGTCGATCTCGATGCCGACGCCACGGCGGGCGCCGAAGTCTTTGACCGCGGCGATGACGATCCGCCCGTCGCCGGACCCCAGGTCGTACACCACGTCACCGGCTCCGACTCTCGCCATCTGCAGCATCGCCGTCACAACCGCGCGTGGCGTCGGAATGTAGACGACGTCCGGTGCCGGCGCCTGCGCGTCCAGCGCGACGCCGAGCAGGAGCACGACGGTCGCATTGCACATTGCGAAATGCAAATTGCAAACTTGTCCGGTTAGTCCAATTTGCATTTTGCAATTTGCACTGTGCAATTCCAGCCCCAGATTATGGCCCGAGTCGGATCCTCCGGGCGGCCGCGTCCATGAGCGCCAGGACGGCCGGGTCGTTCCAGAGGTCGGTCGTCGGCGCCAGCGAATCGGACGGCGTTTTCGGGTCGGCCAGCCGCAGTTGCAGCCAGATGACGTCCCGCCACGCCCCGCACTTGAACCCGACCCCACGGTAAATCCCCACCTCCGTAAAACCCATGGCTCGGTGGAGGCCTTCACTTCCGGGGTTGGGCAGCGTGATCCCGGCATAGGCGTTGACGTAGCCCTGGCGTCGGAGCAGCGCGAACAGGGCGTCATACAACGCCCGGCCTGCCCCGCGGCGCTGCAGTTGCGGCTTCAGATAGACGGTGACGTCGACCGACCAGCGATAGGCCCAGCGCGTCTTGTGCGGCGACGCGTAGGCGTACCCGAGCACGCCGGCTTCGTCGGATTCGGCGACCAACCAGGGGAACTGCGCACATTGCGCCTGGATTCGTTGCTCGAATTCCTCGGCCGTCGGCACGGCCAGTTCGAACGATGTGACGTTGTCGGAGACGTAGGGCGCGTAGATCTCGCGTACCGCGGCCGCGTCGCCAGGACGCACGGGACGGATGCGAATCCGCTTCATCGTTTGGCGACCTCACGGCGCCAGCGCTCAATGGCGGGAACCAGTTCGTGGAGAAAGTCGAGGACGTGGCGGCGTGCCGCCGGACTCCGCCGATCAAGGAGCGGCGCGAGATGCGCGAGAAAGGCGGCGCGGCCGCCGCCGTACAGCTTCTGTCCGCGCGGCGTCAGCTTGACGTGCCAGCTGCGCCGATCGCGCGGGTGATCGATCCGCTCGACCAGCCCCTTCTTTTCCAGCTGGTCGATGACGCCGGTCATCGTGCTCAGGCGCAGATCGAGGTCGGCGGCGAGCGCGCCCATCGCCCGCGGACCGTGCAGAAAGAGCAGGCGCAGGCAATAGGACTGCGACACGCTCAGGCCGCGGTAGCCGCGCGCCTCGAGGCTGCGGAACTGGTACAGCGTGGCCAGCGCGGTCAGCAGTTCTTCGAGCCGGGCGAGGTCGTTCACGCCGTAGATACTACGGTACTCGTATTATACGGATCAAGTAGCACGCCTTACAGGTTGTGAAATGCGCCACGAAAGCCCGAACGCTCAACAGGTGGCGTGAAGGGACACGCGTTAAGATCCAGACATGCCGTTGACCGATTCCGTTTTGCGCGCCCTGCCCAAAGTGCTGTTGCACGATCACCTCGACGGCGGCGTGCGGCCGGCCACCGCGATCGAACTGGCCCGCGATCAGGGGTACAAGGGGCTGCCGACCACGGATGTCGGCGAGCTCGCCCAGTGGTTTCAACGCGGCGCCCAGCGCGGCAGCCTGCCGCTCTTTCTCGAGGGCTTCGTCCATACCTGCGGCGTGATGCAGACCGCCGAGGCGCTCGAACGGGTCGCCTACGAAATGATGGAAGACATGCGCGACGACGGGGTGGTCTACGTCGAGACCCGTTTCGCCCCGGTGTTCCACACCGACAAGGGACTGCACTGGGATGAAGTACTGACCGCGGTGCTGAAGGGGCTCGAGCGCGGCCGCAAGGCGTTCGGTGTGGAGTACGGCGTCCTCGTCTGCGCCATGCGCAACATGAAACTGTCGGAAGAGATGGCCGAGCTCGCCGTCGACTTCCGCGATCGCGGCGTCGTCGGCTTCGATCTCGCGGGTGAAGAAGGCGGCTACCCGCCGAAGAAGCACGTCGACGCTTTCCATCTGATCCAGCGCGCCAACTTCAACATCACGATTCACGCCGGCGAGGCGTTCGGCAAGGAAAGCATCTGGCAGGCCATCCAATGGTGCGGCGCCCACCGCATCGGGCACGCGACGCGGCTCATCGACGACATCGGTCTGGACAAGCACGATCCGACCCGGATTGTGAAGATGGGCGACCTCGCGCAGTACATCCTCGACAAGCGGATTCCGCTCGAGATCTGCCTGAGCAGCAACGTCCACACGGGCGCGGTCGAGAGCCTCGAGAAGCACCCGTTTCCGATCTACTACCGCTACAAGTTCCGCGTCACGCTGAACACCGACGATCGGTTGATGAGCGATGTCACGATGACCAAGGAATTCGCCGTCGCGCAGCGGATGTACGGGCTGGGGCTCGACGACTTCGAGAAGATCACCATCAACTCGATGAAGAGCGCGTTCATCCCCTACAACCGCCGTCTGCAGCTGATTTACGACGTCATCAAGCCGGGATACGCGAGGGCGCGCGATGCTGGGAGGGACAGCCTTTAGGCTGTCCGTCGGCGCAAAGCGGACAGGCTAAAGCCTGTCCCTACCGCTGAGACCGTCGATCGCGGCAGTCGCCGCCTGGAGCCGTTCGTCGCGCGAACCGCGGATCGTCACGTTCGCGACGCCCGACCCGGCAACGGCGTCTCGAAACAGCACCTGCATCTCCTCCCGCGCGTGACCGCGGTCGCGCACGCCGTCGGCGATCCACGGAATGTCCGGCTCGCAGACGAGATACAGATCCGGGCGGCGGGTCTGCGCCTCTTCCTCGATCCACGCCGGGCTGCGGCCGAAGTAGTGGCGGCAGTAGACCACGGTGCTCAGGAGGTCCGTGTCCTGGATCAGCAGCCCCGCGGCGCGCGTGCAGTACTCGTCCTCGAGGGCCATCTGGCCCCTGGCAATCGGACCGTGATCGCTGAAGAGAATCGTCCCGCCCTTCTGCTCGGCGAACGCGCGCACGAATTCCGGGACCGCTTCGACGCCGTAGTGACGGGCGAGCGCCTCCGCCAGCGTCGACTTCCCGGTGCATTCGGATCCGGTCAGGACGACTCTTACGACGCGGGTTCGGTGAGGGATCGCTTCCATTGCCTGGAGCCGGCGGCGGCCAGCGCGAAGTAGACCGCGTAGTTGGCCGCGGTGAGGTACAGCCCTTTGTAGACGAACATCCCGACGTAGACGGTGTTGACCACCATCCACACCGTCCAGTTTTCGAGCAGCTTGCGCGTCATCATCCACTGCGCGATGAGGCTGGTCGTCGCAGTCGCCGCGTCGAGATACGGCAACGACGCGCCCGGGAGGCGCGCCGTGATGCGGGACACCACCACCCACCCAACCACGCTGATTCCGGCCAGAACGGTCCAGAGGCGCGGTGTGGTGCGTGACACCTTCAGCGCCGTGCGCCCCTCGCCGCCGTACAGCCATTCGTACCACCCGTAGACCGACAGGCAGAAGTACACGACCTGCAGTCCCATGTCTGAATACAGACCGGATTGATAGAACAACGCGAAAAACAGTGACACGTTGACGATCGCCGTCGGCCAGCTCCAGATGTTCTCGCGCACGCTGAGGAAGACGCTGACGATGCCGAAGATGACGGCGACGAGCTCGAGCGGATTCATCGTCCCAGGATCAGATGGCTGTGGGTTGCGCCCGAAACGTAGAGCAGTTCGGGCCCGATGCTGAGCCGCGGCGTCACGTGGAGCCGGGCCGCACCGCCCACTATCGCTTCTCTCACAATGTCGTCGTCGGCAAAGAACAGCGTGCCGCCCGAGGCGTCGACGGTGACGCTGTGCGCTGCCTGGGCGTGCGCTCCCGCGGGAAGCGCCAACAGGGCCACGGAAAGCGCGAGGCGCGGGGACAAGGGGCAGCCGGGCATCCTGCTATTCAACCAACAATGATGTCGGGATGCCAACCGTCGTAAGATCGCGGTCATTCCGGCGCTCGCTGAACTCGTTTCCCGGAGACCCGCCATGTCTGTTCGCCTCTCTCGCATGCTGTCGGCTGTTGTGCTCGTGTCCGTCACCGGCGTGCTGCTCGATGCCCAGTCGCCGCCGCCGGCCAATCCTCGTCTCGAAGCGTTGAAGCGGGAAGCGGCCGCGGATGTCGACGCGCGCCGCACTTATACGCAGCAGATGATCGACAGCATCTTCAGCTACAGCGAGCTCGGCTTCCAGGAGACCGAGACGCAGCGCTACGTGACGGACGCGCTCGTCCGCGAAGGGTTCGACGTGCAGCGGGCGGTCGCCGGGATGCCCACGTCGTGGGTGGCGCGGTGGGGGTCGGGCCGCCCGATCATTGCGCTCGGGACTGACATCGACGGATTGCCGGTCGCGAATCAGACGCCGGGTGTCGTCACGCGCAAGGAACTGGTTCCTGGCGGCCCGGGCCACGGCGAAGGGCACAACGCCGGACAGGCGCTGATCATTACCGCCGCGCTCGCGGTGAAGAAGATCATGGACCGCGACAAGATTCCGGGCACGCTCGTCCTCTGGCCGGGCGTCGCCGAGGAAGCGCTGGGCGGCAAGGCGCACTTCGTCCGGTCGGGCATTCTGAAGGACGCCGATCTCGTCCTCTACACGCATGTTGGCAGCGACATGGGCACTGGCTGGGGCGAGAGCGCCGGCGGCAGCGGTCTCGTCTCTGTCGAGTACACCTTCACGGGCCAGAGCTCACATGCCGCGGCCTCACCGTGGCTGGGGAAGAGCGCGCTCGACGCGGTCGAGTTGATGGACATCGGCTGGAATTTCCGGCGCGAGCATCTCCGGCTGGCGCAGCGCTCACACTACGTGATCACCAACGGCGGCGATCAGCCGAACGTGGTGCCGCCGTCGGCGACGGTCTGGTACTACTTCCGCGAAGCGACCTACGCTCGCATCAAGGAGATGTGGGAGATTGGCGACACGATGTCCAAAGCGGCGGCGATGATGACGGGCACCACCGTCGAATCGCGCGTGCTCGGCTCGGCGTGGCCACAGCACGGCAACCGGCCGATTGCCGAGGCGTTCCATCAGAACATTCAGACCGTCGGGATGCCGGCCTGGAGCGATGCGGATCAGCAGTTCGCCAAGGCGTTCCAGCGCTCGATGGGCGTCACCGAGCGCGGCCTGGTCACCGAGGCGTCAAAGACGCTCCGCGGCCGTGAATCCGTGCCCGAGAACGAGCAGACCGGCGGCGGGTCCGACGACATCGGCGACATCATGTGGACGGTGCCGACCGCGACGCTCCGCTTCCCGGCCAACATTCCCGGTGCGACCGGCCATCACTGGAGCAGCGCGGTGGCCATGGCGACGCCCGTCGCGCACAAAGGTACGACGCAGGCCGCCAAGGTCTACGCGATGACGATTCTGGATTTCCTGCTGCGGCCTGAACTCGTGACGGCGGCGAAGGACTACTTCGTGAACGTGCAGAAGGCGCCCGGCGTCTACAAGCCGCTGATGCGCGCCGAGGACAAACCGGCGATCTGGTTGAACAAGGACACGATGGACCGGTTCCGGCCGGAGCTCAAGAAGTTCTACTACGACCCGACGAAGTACAAGACGTATCTCGAACAACTCGGCGTCCAGTATCCGCCGCCGATGCCGCCGCCGCGCCCGACTCCGGCGCCGCAGCAGTAAAAACGCTGTAAAAGAGCATCACACCGAGACCGCCGAGACCGCTGAGATCAATCCTCAGTGTGCCCGGCGTTCTCAGTGTGAAGCGTTGCGAAATCGGTTGTGATACCGGTGGCGTCCGGCTTTAGCCGGATTACTTCGTCTCGTCGAAGATCACCTGCGCGTCTGATCGGATCCGGCCTTCCGCCGGGTTCGCGTAGCCGGCGTACTTCGCCGGCGTCTTCCAGGTCTTCACCACGTCGTCGACGGTCTTGCCGCCCTTCTTGGCATCCTGGACGAACTTGACGAAGTCGGCGATGAACTCGGACTGGGTCTTGAGGTCCGCCGGGGTCGTCGTGGTCGCGTTGTGGCCGTTGATGATGGTGTCGGCTTCTCGGGCGAGCGCGGTGTGGGCCTTGGCGAGCGTCGCCGAGAACTCGACGCCGCTGCCGCCGTTGTTGGCGTCCATGATCGGCAGGTCGCGCGTATGGAACGCGTCGCCGGCGTGGAGCACGCGGAGCGCCTTGAACAGCACGAAGGCGTCGCCGCCGGTGTGGGCTCGGCCGAAGTGGTAGAGATCGATCTGGTCGGCGCCCGACCCGATCGTCATCTTGTCGCGGAAGGTCTTCGTCGGCAGGTTCCGGCCGCTATTGCGCTGGAAGATGTTCGGTCCGGGCGGCGGCGCGGCGAGGCCGGTGACCGGCTTCATCTCGTTCATCAGGGCCTTGGTCGTTTCGGTCGTGACGACCTCGATGTTGGCCGGGAATTCGACGTTGCCGCTGACGTGATCGCCGTGCGTGTGGGTGTTGATGATCCGGACGATCGGCTTGCTGCTCACCGACTTGATCTTCTCGAGGAGCGGCGCGCCCCACCCTGGATTCTTGGTGTCGACCACGGTGATGCCGGCGGCGCCGATGAAGACCGCGGAGTTGCCGCCGCCGCCCTTCATCACGTACAGGTTGTCCTTGATCTTGTCGACTTCCACCACCATCGGCGCCGGCTGTTGACCGCTGAGAGTCAGCGTCAGGCCGCTCGCGACGAGCAGTCCCCCGAGCACGAAGATTCGTTTCATAAAGGCCTCCAGATGCCGTCGGGTGCGGCAATTCGCCGCAGGCATCGTGGCGACATCATACTTGGCTTCGGCAGTCCTTGGTCCTTCGTGCTTGGGTCTTGGTCCGTACCTGGTCCTTGGTTCCCCGCGAAATCCGGCCGGATGTCCTCGGGCCGGTGACACGGCAATCCGCCTAAAGGCGGACGCCGTCAGCGCTCGACGAGCTCGATGCCGGCATTCGCCTTCAAGGCGAAACGGCCGCGGCCGGTCGAGACGATCTGAAGGTCTGGACATTTTTCCTCGAGCCGGTGCCGCAGGAGGATCAGGCGGCTTTCGAGGTTGTCCTTGACCGGCGGCAGGCCCAGCGAGGCATCGAGGCGCATCTCGCGGTTCGAGAATTCGGTCCGGCCGGTTCGCATCGATTCTTGAAGCACCTTCCACAGAATCCGCGCCGGCACGTTGCGGATCAGGTACTGGTCGTCCACGAAGATGGCATCGTCACTCTGGTAATAGGTGAAGCGGCGGCGGCAGCGCTCGGGCACCGCGGCGGCCGCGACCGGAGCTGGAAGGCGACCGGGACCGTCCGCGGATGCCGCGACCGGTTCGGCCTCGTCGTCGCGCGCCAGCATGCGGTCGATGCCGAGCGCGATCTGGTTGCCGATGATCAGCAGATACGCTTCGTGCCATTCGCTGAAGCGGTTCGGATCGCGATCCTCCGCCATCAGCACGCCGACCAGCCGGCTGCCGACTACGAGCGGAATCGCCAGCAGGCTTTGCGCATCGGGCAGACCGACAAGCGGAATTTCGGCGTCGAGCGGGGTGGGACGGCTGGCGGCCTCGCGCCTGATCGCCCGGCCGTAGCGCAAGTCGGCCTCGAGGGTGGTCAGCCGCAACAGACGCTGGTTCTGCGCGACGGTGCCGATCAGCCCTTCGCCGATCGCCACCTCGGCGCCGACGCCGCTTCGCCCGTAGCCGCGGCTGGCCATCGCGACCAGCCGCCGGCGCGGCTCGTCGAGCAGCAGGACGCTCGTGTGCGAGAACTGGAAGTACTGCTCGAGCGCTTCGAGGACATCGTGCAGCAGCGTCTCGAGATCGGGCGCGCGGTTGATCCGGTCCGAGATCCATTGCAGCCCGCGCATTTCGGTCCGCAGCCCGTCGGGTGACGCGCCGCTCACGACGTGCTCGGTCGGCGGGTCGGTGAGGAATCCATCGACCATCTCCGCCGACTGCACTTCGAAGACGTCCGCGGCGATCAGTTTGAAGACGCCGGCCATGCCGGTGTGCGAGGCGATGGCGTCGATCCGCAGCTTCATGGTGTCGAAGAGCGGTCCGCTTTTTTCCGAGCGCAGAAATCTGATTCGCAGCCGATAGCCCTGCATCGTGACCGGATCGATCACTTCGATGGCCGCGCGCGGATTCTCGTCGAGGTTGCGCCGCGTTTTGTTGAAGAACTGGCAGGAGAGCGCGACGTGCTGTTCGTCCACGTAGTACACGTGACTGAGATAGGTCACGTTCGGGACGCCGCGGGCGTCGGCGGTGGCGATCATGCACGGCACAATCCCCTGAAAGCAGCGCTGCAGATCGGCGAGACGGGGGACCTGGCTCATCGCACTCTCGCGCCGGCATTCGGACCGGGCGTCTGGTCGAAGATCTCGTCGACGTTCATCTCGAGCGCAAACGCCGGCCAGTGGGTGAAGCTGCGCGTCCGGCGCCGCGGCACGCCAAGTTCTTCGAGCACGTCGGCGAACGCTTCGAGCCGCGCGCGTACGAACGGCGCCTCGTCCTCGCGGGCCGCTCGCGCCGCCCGCGTCGTCCCCTTCAGCTGAAACGACAGGTGTTCGATGATCAGCACCGACGCGATGGCCAGCCGTCCCGTAACTGCCACGTGTTGTATCAGTTGCTGGCTGGTCGCCATCGGCACGTAGACCGTCACGCTGGCCAGCGCGTCATCTGATTTCAGCGCGAATCCGCGGCAGGACCAGGGTGCGCCTTGCGTATCAACGGTGGCAACGAGGATGGCTGCGCCTGGTTCGAGGCACCTGAGGGTCCGCTGGTCCGTCATGGGAAGGAGGCAGGTTTTCGGGATTATGCCCCACTTAGGATCTGCTTAGGAAGCATTCCGGCCCGTTTCGGTTCCGCTAGGAAATTCTTCGGATGCGTGTAGCGACCATTTAGCAACCGCGATTTTCCCAACGCTCTACATTGGTCCTGTCGCAAGGAGCGCGAGTTAAACAGGAGAGAGAGCGATGAGAAATGGAATGGCGATCGGCGTAATGACGGCGGCGGCGGTGATGGCGGCGATGGCGAGCGTGGGGTGTACGGGCAACGAGGTCGTCGCCAAGGCGTCGGCCGCGACCAGGAATTCGCAGGTCGAGCGCGGCGAGTATCTCGTCAAGATCATGGGCTGCAACGACTGCCACACGCCGATGAAGATGGGACCGAACGGCCCCGAGTCCGACATGACCCGGTTTCTGTCGGGGCACCCCGAACAGATCGGCAAGATGCCGCCGGCGCCCAAGCCGCAAGGACTGTGGATCGCGTCGAGCGCTGCAACCAACACCGCGTTCGCCGGCCCCTGGGGCGTGAGTTACACGGCGAACCTGACGCCCGATCGCAACACCGGCCTCGGTATCTGGACCGAAGAGATGTTCGTCACGGCGCTTCGCACCGGGAAGCACATGGGCACCTCGCGCGAGATCCTGCCGCCGATGCCGTGGCCGGCGTTCCGCAACGCGACCGACGACGATTTGAAGTCGGTGTTCGCGTATCTCCGGAGCATCAAGCCAGTCGTGAATCACGTGCCGGACATCGATCCGCCGGCGGCCGTGGCGACTCACTAGACATCGGTAGGGACCGGCTTTAGCCGGTCCGTTCACGGACTGCCTGAACGCTGTCCCTACCGGTGTACGGTGTTTGCCGCTTCGATGAAATCGGTGACGCGCGTCCAGGTGTCCACGTTCATGTCGTAGGTCTCGGCAATCGTCTGACGCAGACCCGATGGCCAGCGATGACGCCTCGCAAACCCCGCCATCATCTCCGCGCGCGCCTCTTCGTCGCCTGCACACTCGGCGTCGACGAGCGCGCGCCAGCGCTGGACGAAGCGGCGGCCATCGTCGCTCGCGGGATCCAGCGGTTCGGTCGCGGCGATGTCCGCGAAGAGCTGAAAGCGGGTGGGCGCGACGCGATCCGGAGCCCGGACGCGCGGGTCGACCGGTACCTGCTGCATCTGCAGGGCTGACCACGTCGCCTCGTTGATGAACCGACCGATCGCATCGAGGTCGAGTCCGGGAATACGATCGGCCAGCGCGCGCGGCCATTCGTCCGCGTGCATCCACGCCTTGAAGTATCCGGCGCGCAGCATGTTCCGTTGCGGGGCGTCCTGTACGATCAGTGCCTGCCATCTCGTCGCCAGGCCCCGGCCATGCTCGGAGGCCGGTTCGCTGGTGACTGCCTGGTGAATGTCGTGAAGGAGAGCCCGCCACTCGACGGAGGGCCAGACGCTGTAGTGCGCGCGCGCCTCAGGCCAGCTCGCCTCGTCGAAGTACTTCTGCATCGGTTCGATGCCCTGCATCGCGATCTCCTCCGCAAGTGCGCGCATGATCGCCGGGCCCGCTGTTCCCGCCTCGATGCTGGTTTCCACGCGCTCGAGGATCCGAATCGCGCGGACGAGCGACTGCTGCCGCGCCTCGAGCGATTGGCGTTGTGCGCGCAAGGCCGTCCGCAAGGGCCCCGTCGCGCCATTGAGAACGCTCCCAATCTGTTTGAGCGGGAGGCCGAGGAACTTCAGCGCGACGATTTGCTCGATTCGCTCACGCTCTTTCGCCGAATAGATTCGATGTCCCGCCGCCGTTCGCCGCGGCTTCAGCAGTCCGACGCGCTCGTAGTGATGCAGCGCCTTGACCGTCAGGCCCATGAGTTTCGCAAAGGCGCGCGCGCGATAGGAGGCCGCGGACGTCATCGGCAGGAGTATGCACTCTGCCCCAAGGGGAGGGGCAATAGATGCCTACGGATGCGGGTTGTCTGCCTTGCGGGTCGGCCCCGGGGACCCGACATGGTCGGCCCATGTCGAGCCGCTGGACCCGCCGGTGTTGCTCTCGTCGATTTCTGGCAGCATGGTGGCGTTCCAGGCGAGCCACGCCGACTCCAGCCGCTGATACAGCGCCTTCTTGCGATCCTTCAGGTTGGCGCGCTCCATCGGATCGTCGGCAACGTTGAAGAGGAACGTGTTGTCGAGAATCTTCAGAAACTTGTCGTCGCCGTCGCGCATGGCGCGTTGCCCGTTGCCCTTGTAGCGCCAGAACAACGTGCGCGCCGCCGGCGGCCGCTGACCCAGAATGGCCGGGAGGAGATTGATACCGTCAGACGGAAAATTCTGGTCAGGCGCGGTTCCGGCCGCTGCGAGGAGCGTCGGCAGCCAGTCCATGCTGATCGCGACCTGTTCGCTGGTGCGGCCACGCGGAACTCGGCCCGGCCACGAGATGATCGCGGGGATGCGCAACCCACCTTCGAGCAGTTCGGTCTTCCTTCCGGTGAACGGCCAGGTGTCGGAGAAGCGTTCACCGCCGTTGTCGCTCGTAAAGACGACGATCGTGTTGTCGCGCACGCCGTTGCGCTCGAGCGCGGTCACGACGCGGCCGATCTGCAGGTCCATCTGCTGAATCATCCGCTGGTAGGTCTTCTGCGTGCCGCCGTCATAGTGGAAGAGGCTCGCCGTGCGGAGCCGCTCTGCTTCGGCCTGGTCGCCCGGCGCCTCCCATGGCCAGTGTGGAGCGCTGAAATGCAGGCTCATGAAAAACGGATCGCGAGCGCGCGCGACGCGATCGATGACCTCAACCGCGCGGTCGCCGAGCAGATCCGTCATGTAGCCGGCTCGCTCGATCGGCACGTCGTCATCCCAGAAGTCGTCCTTATGATCCGTCCCCTGGTGCGTGTAGTAGTCGATCGCGCCGCCGCGGAAACCGAAGAAGTGGTCGTAGCCGCTCTTCAACGGACCGTAACGCGGCAGCTCTCCAAGGTGCCATTTGCCAACGAGCGTCGTGCTGTATCCAGCCTTCTTCAACAGGGAAGGCAGGGTTGGATGCTCAGGTGGCAGGCCGGCGTCGCCGCCAACGGGAAGTGGTTCTTCGAGTCCCAGCCGCAGCCGGTACTGGTAGCGGCCGGTGATCAACGCGACTCGCGTGGCGGTGCACACCGCCGAATTCGCGTAGGCCTGAAGGAAGCGCACGCCGTTGGCCGCCAGCCGATCGATGTTTGGCGTGGTCAGGTCGGGCCGGCCGTAACAGCCGACATCGGCGTATCCGAGGTCGTCGGCCAGGATGAAGACGATGTTGGGTGGCCGTGCGCCGGGTTGCGCGAGGACGTCGCGCAGTCCCGACGCAGCGGCAAGGGAGCCGGCAAGCGCGGTGCGAAGTACATCGCGACGGGTTGGATTATGCATTTGCGACCAACGGTGGCGTCCGGCTTCAGCCGGATTGCATGTGGCGATGCTATCCGCCGGTCTTGAGTTCACCGGTCTTCGCCGCGCGAATCAGATGCTCCGCCGCGCGGAACGCCAGCGCCTGAATCGTCATCGTCGGGTGATTGCGACCGCCGGTGACCAGGTTGCTGCCGTCGACGATGTAGAGATTCGGGACGTCGTGGGCGCGGTGGTACTTGTTGACGACCGAGGTCTTCGGGTCGTTGCCCATCCGGCACGTGCCGCGGTTGTGCGCGCTGCCGCGACTGTCGTTGACCGGCGGCGCCCAGACCTTCTTCGCCCCTGCCGCCTGGAGCACTTCGATCGACTTCTGCCGGAAGAACTCCATGTTCTTCAAGTCGTCCGGATGGCTCGTCGACGTGATCCGCATCGCTGGCAGGCCCCACATGTCCTTGGCCTCGGGATCGAGATCGACGCGGTTGGTTTCGACCGGCAACTGCGTGACGAAGCAGGTGACGGTCATCTTGTGGTTCGCCTCTTCGCGCAGCGCTTTCTTGTACGCGGCGCCCCAGCGCGGCGCGCCGGGCTGAAGGCCGTTCAAGCCGTAGCTGATCGGCGTGTCGTAGCCGCGCGCCGTCATGCGGCCGCCGCCGTAGAACCCGCGCTTCGGATCCGACGGCACGTAGTCGACGATGCCGGCGCCGGTGACGACGCCCTTGTAGTCGTTCAGCGGATGCTCGAAGAGCGCGCTGGCGCTGGCAATGCCGCCGAGCATCAGGTGCTTGCCGACCATGCCGCTGGAGTTCGCGAGCCCCTCGGGGAACCGCGCCGACTTCGAGAGGAGCAGCAGCTTGGCGGTTTCTGACGCGTTCGCCGAAAGGACGACGGCCTTGGCGCGCTGACGGACTTGACGCCGCTCGCTGTCGAAGTAGACGACGCCGTTGACGCGGCCGCTGCTGTCGGTCGAGATCTCGTGCACGTAGCTGTTGGGACGAATCTCGCAGCGGTTGGTGGCGACGGCGATTGGCAGCACCGTCACCGCGGAGCTCGAGCGCGCTTTGACCTGACAGCCAAACCCGGAGCACATGCCGCAGTTCACACAGCCCGATCGGCCTTGATAGTCCTTCGAGATGATCGCGATCGGGCCGGGCACGACATTCAGTCCGAGCTTCGCCGCCGCGACCTTGAACAACGCGCCGGACGCTTTTTCGGGCATCGGCGGCGTCGGGTAGTCCTTCGACATCGGCGCGACAAACGGCGAGTTCACGCGCAGACCGGAAATGCCCATCTCCCACTCGGCCTGCACGTAGTACGGCTCGAGTTCTTCGTAGGTGATCGGCCAGTCGGCGAGCGCCGAGCCCGCGACCGTGCCGACGTGCGAAGCCTCGCGGAATTCCCAGGGCAGATGGCGCCAGCTGCTGCCGCCGTAGGTGACGGTGCCGCCGCCGACGACCATGCCGTACGAATGCGATCCCTGGACGGCTTTTTCGGACGCGTTACGCCGGAAGGTGTTTTTCTGCCGCACGGGATCGCTCATCAACCGATCGTCGTCGGTCGGATTGCGATTCAGCCATTCGTCCTTGCTGTACTCGTGTTCCTTGCCGTACTTGCCCCAGCCGCCCTGCTCGAGCACGACGACGGTGAAGCCGGCCAGCGTGAGCTGCTTGGCCATGATGCCGCCGGCCGCGCCCGATCCGATCACCACGAAGTCGACCTCTGTCGATGGCGTGAACTGAATCATGACGGTTCTCCAGCTAGCGGCGGGTTGACTGGGCGTCGTAGTAGCCGAACGGCGGCTTGAAGTTCAGTGAATCGTCGTAGCTCACGAGCTTCCAGCCGACCTTCTCGGCGTTTCCGCCATGAACCGGGCTGGCGAAGAAGCCGCTGATGGTGTGGGTGCGCACCAGATTGAAGAACGGTGTCTTTTCGAAGGCGGTCAGCACCTGGATCTGCTGGTCGCTCGACAACGCCGAGAACCGCGCCGCGGACGGGAAAAGCTGCTTCGCCTGCGTCTGGAGATCCGCGATCCCCTTCACGTAATCGGCCTGGCGCTCCTTCTCGAAGGTGACCAGGGCCCGATCGATGAAGTAGATGACGCGCGCTTCGCGCGCGCCCGGCGTTTCGTCGGTGGGAATGATCTGCGCGGCCATCGCCTCGACTTCGGCCGCCTGTTCGGGAGTAAAGAACTGAAACGCCGCCGGCCGGCCCGACTGGGCCGCTTCCAGCACGTAGTCGCCGGTCGCGAGGATGCCGGAGTAGTTCGTGGCGAACCACACCGCCCCCAGACCCGACAGCGACTCGACGAGGAACGAACGCCGCGATGTGTCCCGGCTGCTCATGTCCCGACTCCCTTTCTTCTGTAGGGTCCGGCTTCAGCCGGACCCGATGCGGCAATCCGGCTAAAGCCGGATCCCACCACCAATCCGGCTAAAGCCGGACGCCACCGTTTACGCTCTCGCGTACTGATTGAACCACTCGATGGTGCGGTTCCACGCCTGATCTGCGGCCGCTTTGTTGTAGCGCTCCGGCGTCGCGTCGTTGTTGAATCCGTGCACCGCGCCCGGATAGATGTGCCCCTCGTAGCGCACGCTCGCCGCCTTGAGCGCCGTTTCGTACGCCGGCCAGGCTTCGACGAGCCGTGTGTCGAGGGCGCCGTGATGGACGAGGATCGCCGCCTTGATCTTGGCGACATCGGCTGCTGGCGGCGCGCCGCCGTAGAACGGTGCCGCAGCCGAGAGGTCCGCGCCGAGCCTGACCGCCAGCTGATTCGCCACACTGCCGCCATAGCAGAATCCAGTAGCGACGATCGTGCCGGTGCAATCGGGACGGCTCTTCAGCCACTGCGCGGCGGCGACGAAGTCTTCGAACTTCTTCGGTGTGTCGACCTTGGCGAACAGCTCGCCGCCCCGGGCGTCGTTGCCGGGATAACCGCCAACCGAAGTCAGCGCATCAGGCGCGAACGCCATGAAGTTGGCCAGCGCGAAACGCCGGGCGATGTCTTCGATGTGTGGATTCAGGCCGCGGTTCTCGTGGACAACGATGACGCCGGGTAGTTTGGCAACCGTCGCTTCGCGCGTGTCGGCGCTGAAGGGGCGCACCAGGTAGCCCTTGATCGTGCCGTTGCCTTGCGGCGATGGCACCGTCACGTAGCTCGCCTTGATCCGTTCGTCGGTCCTGGACACCTGCTGACCGGCGGCGTAGTCCGGCATCAGCGCGTCGACGATCGCGCCGGCCGTCAGCCCCGCGACCGCAAAACGCCGGGCGCGACCCAGAAACTGACGCCGGTTGATCTCGCCGTGGATGTATTGGTTGTAAAGTTCGAGTGCTTCGCTGGGAATCTTCGGTTTCGGCGGCTGCATCAGGGCGCTCCTGGTGGGCGGAGAATACCACCGGTCGCGGGAGGATTGACATGGATCGCCGCGAGTTTCTTGCCGGCCATTTCGGCGCCGCCGTCCTTGCGGCGCTGCCGGCCGAGCTCTTCGCGCAGAGTGCCCGCTCGGTCCAATCGACGGTCTGGGACGCCGGCCAGGTCCGTCACTTGCTACCGACCGCGAGCGATACGCGGGTCCTGATCAAGGCGTCTTTCGCCGCGCCCTTGACGAGCGCACCGACGCTGAGTGCCGGTTCTCAGACGGCGACCGGCGTGATGACGGATACCGCCGGAGCGTTCTGGCAGTTCGACCTCCCGAACCTCCAGCCGGGGCGACGCTACATGCTGTCGCTCTCGCTGCGCGGCCGATCGCTCTGCGAACCGTGGCCGCTCTCGACGCTCCCGTCTGCCACGGCGCGCCCGGATCGGTTTCGGCTTCTGGTCTTTACATGCGCCGGCGGGCACGAGGCCCTGGGCTATCTTCCTTCGGCCACTCGCCATCGCCTGATCCGCCGCGCGATGACGTTTCAGCCCGATGCGGTCATCGCCAACGGCGATCACGTGTATTGGGATCTGCTGTCGCCGCAGGGATCCCGCGGGCTTGGAGCGAGTGCCGAGGCCGTGCGGCTCGCCGGGACGTTCAAACGCTCGGCCGTTGTCTTTGGCGACACCAACGAAACCGTGCTCAAACAGGCGGTCACGCCGCAGATCGTGCCGGTGTACGGCGCGGAACTGCGTTCGACGCCGGTATTTTTTCTCCAGGACGACCACGACTACTTCGAGAACGACGAAGCGACTGACGAGATCGTGACGTTTCCACCGACGTGGTTCATGCTCCAGCTCGCCCGCGCCACGCAGCGGATGTACTACCCGGAGTTCCTTCCGGATGCGACGCGTCCCGCCAGCCTGCCGTGGTCATCGTCTGGCGATCGCGGCCGCGGGCTGTCCGAGAGCTTCGGCACACTGCGCTTCGGACGGCTCGCGGAGATCCTGCTCTATGACGTGCGCCGCACCATGACGCTCGCTGGTCCGTCAGCCGTGTTCGTCGATCCGGAGGTCGAGCGCTGGCTGGTGTCGCGCGCGGCGGCGACCGACGCCGCGCATCTTGTTCATGTGCCGTCGAATCCGCCTGGGTGGAGCGCCGGCAAGTGGGGCGAGTGGTATCCCGATGTGCTCGGCGCCGACGGCCAGCTGACGACGGCGACGGCGAAACCGTACTGGCAATCTGGCTGGCTGGCGCAGCACGATCGGCTGATGAAGTCGCTCGGCGATCTGCCCGGCCATTCGCCGCTCGTCGTCAGCGGCGATCTGCACGCGATCGGACTGGCCCTGATGCAGCGGAGCGGACGGCAGAATTTCGGCGCGCACCCGATTCCGATCGCGCTCGCCGGTCCGCTCGGCACCAGCCCGCGCGGCTGGCCGTCGGCGTTCCGCGGTATCGGACCGAAACGTCCGGCCCATCTTGACCTGCAGGAGTTGCTCCCGCCAATCGAACAGCACGGCTTCACGCTGATCGACTTCTCTTCCAACCGAATCGCGATGCAGTTCTTCAAATGGGACGTCAAGACTGACAGCCCCGACGCGATCGATCGGCTGGAACCGTTTCACCGCGGAGAATTTCAGCGGCAGATGTAAACCTCTCGGTGGCGTCCGGCTTCAGCCGGATTGCAAGACCTTTCGCGGCGGGCCGAGATGTGTGGACTCTCTAGAGACTCCGCAGCGCCTGTAGCGGGCTGATCTGAGTCGCGCGAACTGCCGGGACGATACACGCGACGAGCCCGACGACGAGCAGGGCGGTTGCCACCGCGATCCACGTGAACGGATCCGACGGCGTGACTCCGAAGAGCTGTGCTTCAACATACCGCACTGATGCGAGAGTGCCGATCAGTCCGAGCAGCGAGCCCCAGACGATGAGTTTCGCGCCGCTCGCCATGATCAGCCGCACGACGCCGCCGCGGGTCGAGCCGAGCGCGAGACGGACGCCCACTTCAGCGGTCCGCTGGCGCGCGCCGTAGGCCATCACGCCGTAGAGTCCAATCGCGGCCAGCAGCAGCGCAATGCCGCTCAACGCTCCAGCGAGCAGCGCCATCGTCCGTTGCGACTGCGTCGAATTGTCGAACTCGTCGATAAGACGCCGCGGTTGCGTCACGGCGACGCGCGGTTCGAGATCGCGGACGACCTGGCGTACCGCGGGGAGGAGTGCGAGCGGATCGCGATCGGTACGAATGTGCAGCGTGATGCCGTCTTCATAGTTCTGCGAGAGCGGCTGGTAGACCACCGGCAGCGGGTCGCGTTCGGTGGCGCTGCGATACACCGTGTCGGGCACGACCCCGATGACGTTGACTGGCCGATCGCCGACGAATAGAGGACGTCCGATCGGATCGTCGTTGCCGAAGAGACGCTTGGCCAGGGCTTGCGTGATGACGGCGACGCGTGGGTCTCGAGGGCTTTCCGACCCCTGGAAGTTGCGGCCGTTGACGATCGGCATGCCGAGGGTTTCGAAGTAGCGTTCGGTGACGACGTTGGCCCGTACCGGCATCGCGTTGCTCCGATCCGGCCGGATCGGCTGCCCGTCGTTGCTGAGAGGCATCGTTCGTGCCGAGCCGCTGAGGACCGTGACCCGCGCGCCGGCCGCCGATCGAACCCCGCTCAAGGCATTCAGCCGATCGAACAGCTCGCGATAGAACACGGCGCCCCGCTCCGGTGCGTAGCTCGAACCTGGAGACACATTTGCGAGCAGCATGCCGTCGACGCGGTAGCCGAGATCGACCGCCAGCGTGCGCTGGAACGTCCGGATGAACAGGCCTGCGCCAACCAGCAGGATCAGACTGAGCGCGACCTGGACGACGACGAATGCGCTGCGCAGGCGCGTCGATCGGCGGCCGCTGACCACGGCGCCGCCCTCATCTCTGAGCGCCGACAAACCGTCGCGGCGGAGCAGCTGAAGAATCGGCGCGACGCCGAAGATCAGGCTGGTCGCAAATCCGCAGGCGAGCGCAAACGCAAACACGCGCCGATCGACGCCGAGTTCGATGTCGGCGAGCGGGGCGATGCCACGAAGGATGGGAGTACTTGCCGCGACGAGCAGCACGCTGGCGGTTCCACCGAGCAGCCCAAGCAGCAACGCCTCCGTCAACCATTGGCGAACGAGACGGCCGCGTCCGGCGCCGAGTGCCGTTCGGACGGCGACTTCGCGTCGCCGCGCGACGGCGCGGCCGAGCAACAGGCTGGCGACGTTGGCACAGGCAATGAGCAGGACGAGCGCGACGGCAATGCCGAGGATCTGGAGGATCGGCCGCGCATTGATGCGGACGCCTGGACCAGCGCCGAGCGGAACGGCAGTCAAGCTGAGCGCGCGATTCGTATCAGGATAGGCCGTCGAGAGCTGTTTGCCGACGACTTCGAGCGCCGCTGCCGCTCGGGTCACGCTGTCGCCGTCCTTGAGCCGTCCGACCAGACTCAGCCAGCGTACTTGCCGCGCGCCAAGCATCCGTCCGGTCCCGAGCTGGCGCCGCAGCCCGGCCGACGGCGGACGGATTTCCTCCTGCAGCGCCATCGGGACAAAGACTTCCGCGACGTCGCCGAGTTCGGTCCCGTCGAATCCGCGTGGTGCGACACCGACGACGGTGAACAGCTGATTGTTCAGACGAATCTGCTGGTCGACGATCGCCGGGTCGCCGCCGAATCGCCGCAGCCAGGCGCGGTGCGACAGGACGGCGACGCGTGTCGGGGCGTCGAGCCGATCGTCTGCCGGTGTCAGGAGGCGGCCGAGCGCCGCGCGGCTCCGAAGAAGCTCGAAGTAGTTGCCCGTGACAATCAGCGCCTCGATCGCATCCGTCTCGTCGCGGAGATCCAGAATGACGGACGTCTGCGCGACGGCCGCGAGGTCCTGCAGCACGCCGCTCGACTTGAGGTCCACGTAGTCGGGGAACGACGACATGGACATCTGGCTGCCGCCGTTCAGGGTGGTCGTCGCCTCTGGCGCATAGAGCGTGAAGACGTCGACGACGCGCTGGGGGGCCCCGATCGGCATGCTGCGGAGAAACACAACGTCGACGGCGTTGAAGATGGTCGTCGTGGCGCCGATTCCGAGCGCGAGCGTGAGGACGATCGTCACGGAGGTAACCGGGTTGCGCCGGAAACCGCGCGCCGCGTAGCGGAGGTCGGCCCAGAGGCTTTCGATGAAAGGGAAGCCGCGGACTTCGCGGTCGTGTTCCTTGGTGCGCGTCACGCCGCCGAACTCGCGGAGCGCCGCCTGTCTGGCGTCGTGCCGCGACAGCCCGCGGGCGTGGAAATCGGCTTCGGCCAGCTGCAGATGCGTCGCGATCTCGTCGTCCAGCTCGCGGTCGAGCGTCCGGCGCCTGACGAGATCCGCGCATCGTGCAAGCAGCGCTCTCATGACAGGTCCTTCACGAAGCGTGCGACGATCGCCGTGGCGCGGTCCCAGTTGGCGGTTTCGGCCAGGAGCTGCGTCCGTCCGGCACGCGTGATCGCGTAGAACTTTGCGCCGCGGCCGGTGTCCGTCTCGCCGGCCTTGGCGGTAATCCACCCTTCGTGCTGCAGCTTGCGCAGCGCCGGATAGAGCGTGCCCTGGTTCAGCGTCAGCTGGTCCTTGCTGATCTGTTCGATGCGCCGGGCGAGCGCGTAGCCGTGCAGCGGCCCCATCGCGTCGAGGGTCTTGAGAATCAGCAGCGCGAGGGTGCCGTAGAGGACGTCGGTGCGTTGTTCCTTCGTCATGGGTGGCCAGACTACCTGTACATGGGTGGGCTGTCAACCTATACGGCTTTCGCCGGTTCAAGGTTCAAGGTTCAAGGTTCAAGGTTCAAGGTTTCAAGGTGCGGGTTCGCACCTCCGATCGCACCTAGCACGTCGTACTTCGCACCGCTCGTTCGCAGCAGTAGAATCCGTGTGCGCGCGGGGGCGCTTCACCAGGGAGACGGACGATGAGGCTGGCAGGAGTAGTGACGTTCTTGATGGTCGGTGGGGTGTTCGCGGCCGTGACCGAGGCGCAGGCGCAGGGGCGTGGACCGCAGCCGTCGCCGGCGTGCGGCGCGGGGTTGCCGACGACCAGCCAGAGCGTGGACAAGCAGTCGCGCTGCTTCGAGCTCAGGACCTACACCGTCCGCGAGGGCAGCTCGATCGAACTGCTGCACAAACGGTTTCGCGACTCGACGTCAGCGTTGTTCAAGAAGAATGGGATGACGATCATCGGCTACTGGCAGTCGGTGTCGAAGCCGAACACGATGATCTATCTCCTCGCCTACAAGGACAACGTCGCCCGCGATGCGGCCTGGGCCGCGTTCAACGTTGACCCGGACTGGGTCAAGACCCGGACCGAGATGCAGGTGCAGGTCCAGATCGAAGCGGAATTGATGACGGCGACCGACTATTCGCCGATGAAGTAGATCAATCGGTTGTGTCACGTCTGCCTCAGCAGTTGAGCAATGAAGTAGTCCGGAAACGCATTTCGAGTGTCGCGGACCTGGTGTCTTTCTGGTCCTTCTTGCCCCAATCTTGGCGGGGCGACGGTTACGTTGCTTCTTGGCGCGCACGATGAATTCTTCGATTCAAAGAGTCCTTCGAGATCGGCAGCGTGATTCGTTTGTTGGTCGAGTCGAAGAAATGGCGGCGTTCAAGGCCAATCTTGAGCTGCCAGATGTTGACGCACGTCGGTACGTGTTTGCGGCGTCTGGACCTGCTGGTGTCGGGAAGACGTTCCTACTACGAAGACTAAAGTTGCTGGCCGAGTCCTGCGGCTGGCTGACTGTATGGACCGACGAATCTGCATTGGATGTCCCCGGTGTCCTGAACTCAACAGCAAAGCAGCTTTCGGGCGTGGAGGGCGGCTTCACTGATTTCTTTGCTCGATACAAGGCCTATCGAGCAAAACGCAACGAAGTCGAAGCTGACCCGGAAGCGCCGCACGGTTTCCCAGAACTGTTGGGCAAGACTCTCGCTCGTGAGACCCTCCGGTTGGCGAAGCAGGTGCCGATCGCGGGGTTGTTTGCTGAAGCAGTCGATGAGAATGCGGCAGGAACGTTCGTTGCCGATGCTGCACGGTACCTGCACAAGAAGCTGAGCACTAAGGACGACGTTCAATTGGTCCTGTCGCCAACCGATGTCTTGACGCCTTTGTGGGTGTCTGAAGTCAACGCGTTGACGGCTCGCCGGCCTATAGTGTTCCTTTTCGATACCTTCGAACGCACAGGAGTGTTTCTTGACGGTTGGTTAAGAAAAGTGTTGGAAGGAGGCTTCGGCGATGTGTCCTCCGACGTCGTGGTTGTGGTGGGAGGCCAAGCGGAACTCGACAAGAATCTTTGGGCGCCGTTTGAGGGCATCGTAACTCGCTGGCCCGTGGCGACCTTTACGACTGATGAAGTTAGAGATTTCTTGTCGAAGCGCGCCATCGTCGATGATCGAGTTGTCGGCACGATTGCCGAGCTTTCGGGTGGGCTGCCGCTTTTGGTCGCCACGCTGGCTTCAGAGCATCCATCCCCGATTGAGAGTCAAGCCGGCGCATCAGCAGATACCGCAGTAAAACGCTTCCTGAAATGGGTCGAATCGCCAGAGCGTCGTGAGCTCGCTCTAGTCGCGGCTGTACCGAGGCATTTTGATTTCGATGTGATCTCGATCTTGGCCCCCGATCACAGCGTAGAGGGGTTCGAGTGGCTCAAAACGTTGCCGTTCGTCTCGCAATCCGAGCGCGGCCTGAAATATCACGATGTCGTTCGATCTCACATTATCCGGCAGCTGCGCCATGAAGCTCCTGGTCGGCTGCGCCAACTACACCTGAAGTTGCGCGATTTGTATTCGAGTCGGCCTTCGAATGGCGATGTTGCGGATGCCATCTATCACTCCGTTTGTGTTGACCCCAAAGATGCCTTAGCCAAGGCCACGGAACGCGCCATCGGAGCCGCGGCTGCGAAGAGTGAAGTATCCAGAGAATTGGCGAGAGCGATTGTTCAAGCTGGCAGAGATACCGCGGAGTCTTCCGTCGTCGACCAAGGTGAAGGCGTCTTGAAAGCTGTCGAAGCATTTGTCAGCACTGAGTTTCATCAGGCATCAGACGCATTGTTGCCCTTCGCGGTCAACGAGCGATTGTCACCGTTGTCAAGAGCCAAGGTGTATTTCGCGCTCGGGACCCTAGCCCAGCAACTCTCACTCTACGAAGATGCAGAAAGGATGCTTGCGTCTGCTGTCGAGCTCGCGCCGGATCGCTCCTACTATTGGCGGACCCTCGCGACGACTTTATTGGAGTTGTCGAGACCGCAAGCTGCAATCGACGCTTGTTCGAAGGCGCTGGAGCTTGATCCGAAAGCCGCTTATGCGTTGATGACGAGGGGACGAGCCTATACCGCGCTCGGCGACGCTCGTGCTATTCCTGATTTCGAATTGGCCACAAAGCTTGAGCCCGAGTACGGACACTTCTGTTATCAATACAGCGCGGAGCTCTTTGAGGAACTAGGGCGACTTTCAAAAGCATCTGAATGCTACAAGGCAGCGATTGTTGAAGAGCGCAGCTGCGCAAAGTGCTGGGCTGCGTTGGCGCGCGTGTTTCGCACGTTGCATCCGAAAGCTTCGGTGCGTGACTTGGTTGTGGCCGCAGTGCCTCTCGATGAAGATGACCTTATATCCAGAGGCGCCCGTGCGTCTGGGTTGATGCGGTTTGATTTCGCATATGCGCTCAGTGAAGTCGAGCAGGCGCTCGAGA
>CAZOAZ010000029.1:0-81118 GCA_964577955.1 uncultured Bifidobacterium sp.
TCGCCCTCCATTCACCCCCCCGTTTCCCCGTCTCGTTTTTATTTTGGGCCCCACGACACTGGCCGGCCATCGCCGCCGCGCGGCGACCACGTCGATCGGTGACGTCAACGGCTCCGATCCAAAACACGCTTGCCTGGTCATCCAGCTTCTGCGTGTGAAGCGGCAGCTGTCAGGAATGACTGCCATACCGAGATAGCTCCGCGGACTCGGCGGGCTCCGTGTTGAAAGCTTTGATGTCGCGAATGAGAACGTGCGGCCTTCTGATCGACGGCCGACGAATGTGTCAACGATAGACGGACAAGCTGAAACTTGTCCCTACCGGATTTCTTTCCACGGCCGACCCGCGGTGAGCTGACGCTCGAAGCAGGCGCGGGCGCGGGCGAGGGCATCGCCCAGCGCGCCGACCGAGGTGGGGTTCAGGAGCTCCGCGTCCGTGGGACATGCGGCGCGCGCCGGCGGACCGTTCGTGCCTTCGGCGAAGTGGACTGCCGCGCCTTCGCGCACCCATGCCGGACGATCGGTCAGCACCGGATCCACGAGCTGGTGCACCAGTTGCCGCCGCACGGCGCGCTCGAGCACCCCACGATCGCGCAGCACGACGAGCGGCACGAAGTGCAGTTCCTCGGCGCCTGGTGCGCTCAACACGAACCAGGGATGGCGGGCCTGCTGCTCGAACGCCGTCGTGGTCGGATGGAACCGCAGGGTCAACCGCGCCGGCGCGGTCACGTTGAGGGCAGCGGCCAACGCGTCGCGCTCGCGCGCGACCAGCGCGGAGAGCGCGGCTCGCTCCCCCTCGTCGCCCTCAGGCAGCAGCACGTTGATGTCCGGCACGCGCACGGCTGCCGCACTCGGCGCCGGAGCCGCGGCGGGCACTGACGGCCGCGGCGGCACGGCGGTAATCGACGGACGCTCCGGCGGGGCCGGACCGATCCGCGAACCAAGCTGACCGAGGGTCGCGCCCGGATAGTAGCGTCCGAGAATCTCGCGCGCGCTCTCCCCGGCCGTCGCCAGCTTGGTCGATCCGATCACGCACATCCCGACGCCGTGACCGGCACCTTTGCCGCGAAAGCGGTAGGCGCTGCCCGAGCGGCTCAACTCAAAATCGGTACTCTGGAGAAACCTCCACCCCAGGGTTCGGCCGATCGCGGCGCGGAGATCCTGCCCGGAAATGTGATTCGGCGTGAGCCCCTCGAGCGCGATGTCCTGCGCCCGGCCGGCCTGATTCCTGGTCGCGACTCGAACATTCCGCAGCGTGCCGCGAAAGCCGGCCGCGTCAAGCGCCCGCTGCAGATCCCGCGTACTCAACTCGGTGCTCCACTGCGGGAATCCCCGGCAACCGTCGTCTGGGCGCGACGGCAGATACGGCGGATCGTCGGAGTCCGGCCAGACGTTGGACGGCTTTTCGGTGTGCCCGCCGCACGACGCGCTGTAGTAGATCGTCGCCGGCGCGCCGTTGAAGAGCAGTACCTGTCCGGCGGTGGCGAGGGCGGCCTTCTCGTTGGCGAGCGCCGAGTCGCGCATCACCTGACAATGCGTCTGATCGCACAGATCGAAGCCTTCGGCGCGATGGCGCGCCCGGTTCGCCAGCGTGTACGTGCGAATCGCGATGGCCAGCGCTTCGAGCGCGGCCGGTTCGCTGCCCGGCAGCGCTTCGCCGGTCAGCACGCGGGCAACGTAGGTCTCGAGCTGCAGCGTCGTGACTTCGTATTTGCCGTTGCGAAGCGCGCCGATCCGGATGGTATCGGTCGGCGACTGGGTCTGCGCCGTGAGCGGCGCGTCCGGCCAACGGCCGGCGCCCAGGACGATCGTTAACGTAGCGAGGATTACGAGGGTCCGGCTAAAGCCGGACCCCACATCGGGGCCAGGTTTCACTGCGGCAGCTCCAGAAACGCGGCCACCTCACGCCAGATCCTCGGCAGGCTGGCAATCAGCTGGTGGTCGTCATCCAGCACGGTGAGCGAGACATTCGGCCGCGTCGCCGCGAACTGCTCGACGGTGCGATAGTCCACCGAGGCGTCGCGCCGGCCCTGAAAGACCCGCGTCGGCTGCGTGAACGCCGCGCCAAACGCGTCATGGTGGAGGGAGTCCTCGTGAAAGGCCACGTCCAGCTCGCGTTCCTCGTTGTAGGCGTAATGAAAGAACGGCAGCGCGCCCTTGCGCCGCCACTCGGCGATGCGTTCGGGCGGGAGCAGATGGTGCCCCGGCTTCGCGAACATCACCGCCGGCGCCAGAAGAATCAGGCGATCGACCACGGGGCCGAACCGGGCCGCGGCCAGCACCGCCAGCGTACCACCCAGACTCGATCCCATCAGCGTGACCGGGCCCCCGCCGGCGGCCGCGATCTCGTGGTCGACCTGCGCGAGCATCCGCGTCATCGTCAGGGATCGAAAGTCGGGCGAATTGAAGTCGGGACAGACGAACGCCCGCCCGCGAGCCTGAAAGCGTTCGGCAAAATAGCCGGCCTTCGTGGACTTCGCCGACGACGCGAAGCCATGCAGGTAAACGATCACAGCAGCGTCTGGCAGCCGGGACGGCACCGGCAGTGGATCTGGCCTTCGCCGTCGGTGTGGTAGTTGTAGGTCAATTCCTGCCCGCGCCGGATCGGGCGTGCTGCGCGAATCCAGATGACGCCGTCGCGAATGTCCACATAGCAATTGGGCCGGCAGGAGTGATTGATGAATCGCGCGATGTTGCCGCCGACGCCGGCATCAACCACGGTCCGTTGGGTGAGGGCGAAACACCAGATATGTCCCTGCTTGAGGTAGCGGCGTTCGCGCTTCAGGCTTTCGCGACTGGAGATCTTCTCACCTGCGTAGTCTATGACTCTCTTATTCTTCGGAATTGCCGTTGTTGCGTAGACGCCCCATCCATGAATCCGTGATTTCCGACGCTCGATCATCGTCTCTACGATACCCGATGTCACTGCTATAGTTGAGGCCATGAAGGGCGTGTTCAAGGCATGGGGGCGGATCCTCTCGGGCTATCAACCGGCCCTTTCGATCGAAATCACGCGCGAATGCCCGCTCAGGTGTCCGGGCTGTTACGCGTACGGCGACGATCACCTCGGCGGCGATCTCACGCTGCGCCAGGTCCGCGATTTCAAAGGACAGGAATTGATCGACGGCGTGCTCGCGCTGGTCGACGAGCGCAAGCCGCTCCATGTCTCAATCGTCGGCGGGGAGCCGCTCGTCCGGTATAAGGAATTGAACACGCTGCTCCCCCTTCTGGCGGAGCGCGGCATCCACACGCAGCTGGTGACGAGCGCGGTGCGCGAGATCCCGAGTGAGTGGGCGAAGATTCCGCAACTGACGATCTGCGTCTCCATCGACGGGCTGCAGCCCGAGCACGACGTCCGCCGCACACCGGCCACCTACGATCGCATCCTCAAGCACATCGTCGGACACCAGATCATCGTTCATTGCACGGTGACGCGGCAGCAGGTGAACCGTCCGGGTTATCTCGAGGAATTCCTGCGCTTCTGGTCCGCCAACGTGCACACCAAGAAGATCTGGGTCAGCTTGTACACGCCGCAGGTCGGCGAGGTGTCGGAAGAGATTCTGCGGCCGGCCGATCGCACCCGGATCGTGGCCGATCTGCGGGCGCTGCGAGTCCGGTTTCCGAAGCTCGAGGCGCCCGAAGGGCTGGTCGAAGCGTACGAGGAGCCGCCGCAGTCGCCCGACGAATGCGTCTTCGCGCGCGTCACGACCAGCGTGTCAGCGGATCTGAAGACGCGCATCACGCCGTGCCAGTTCGGCGGCACCCCGGACTGCTCGAACTGCGGCTGCATCGCCTCGGCCGGATTGGCCGCCTTGGGCCGCCACCAGGTGTGGGGCTTCATTCCTGTCGGCACGCTGTTTACGGGGTCGGTACGTGTCGGGGACTACGCCCGGAGGCTGCGGCCGGCCGGATCCCACGCCTGAGTGTTATCATCAAAGGCTGGATGAAGTTTGTTGCCAACGCCAGCCGGAAGGCGCGGTCGCTGCGGGAGTTCGTCCGCGGCCTGACCGACACTGCCCATCCGCTCCTGGTCCAGATCATTCCCATCCGCCGCTGCAACATCGACTGCGGCTATTGCAACGAGTACGACAAGACCTCGCCCCCCATCCCGACCGACGTGATGATGCGGCGGATCGACAAGCTGCACGAGCTCGGCACATCGGTCGTGGCCTTCAGCGGCGGCGAGCCGATGCTGCATCCCGACCTCGACGATCTGATCCGCCACATCCGCTCGCACGGCATGCTCGCGGGGCTGATTACCAACGGCTATTTCCTGGTGCCGAAGCGCATCCAGGAGCTGAACGACGCCGGCCTGGATTTCCTGCAGATCAGTATCGACAACGTCGAACCTGACGAGGTCTCCAAGAAGAGCCTCCGCGTGCTCGACAAGAAGCTGCAGCACCTGAAGGACTACGCCACCTTCGACGTGAACATCAATTCGGTGCTCGGCGGCGGGATCAAGAACCCGGAGGATGCCCGGGTCATCAACGCCCGCGCCCGCCAGCTCGGGTTTTCGACCTCGATCGGCATCATCCACGACGGCAAGGGGCGGCTGAAACCGCTCGGTCCGGTCGAACACAAGGTCTACGACGATGTGTCGGCGGCGATCAGCGGCCCGTGGCAGGTCGTGAAGAACCTGTACTCAGGGATTTCGCACTTCCAGGACAACCTGGCGGACGGCAAGCCGAACGAATGGAAATGCCGGGCCGGCGCCCGGTATCTGTACATCTGCGAGAACGGCCTCGTCCACTACTGCTCGCAGCAGCGCGGCTACCCAGGCGTCCCGCTCGAGGGTTACACCGTCGGCGACATCCGCCGCGAGTTCGACACGCCCAAGCCGTGCGCTCCCTACTGCACGGTCGGCTGCGTCCACCGCGTCTCGACGATGGACTTCTGGCGCAGCCGGCAGCACGTCCTCAGCGAATCGGCGGTTTAGACAGACTCCTCAAACGCGCACTTAGAACAAATTCGCCACGAAAGCACGAAAACGCGAAAGGGATCTTGGCCTTGATCCCGTAAAGATTTCGTGCCTTCGTGTTTTCGTGGCGCATTTTAGAACCTGCGCCGAAGTCGGGTACGGTTAGCGGCCAGAGAAGCGAACGCGGACGCCGCCGTTGATGAGGCGCGGCGTGCCGATCGTCGACGGGTTGGTCTGCACGAAGTACACGGTGTCCGCCAGATTCTGGATGCCGAAGAACACCTGCAGGTTCGGCCCGAAGTTGCGCGACGCGGTGAAGTCCAGCGTCGTATAACCGGGGAGTCCCGGCGGCGTATCCGCGGCGTAACCGGCCTCGGTCAGCGTAGCCACCGGAATGAAGTTCACGTTCAGATCGTCGTTGAACTGCCGGCCGACGACCTGCATGCCGATCGAGAGCGTGGCAATCTTCGGGTTCGTGTAGGTCGCCTGCAGCGAACCCCGGTGCTCCGGCACCTGCGCGAGGAACAGGTCGACGAGCGCCGGAACGGCGGGGGCCTCGAGCACCTTGGCCTGGTTGTAGAGATACCCGGCGCTCACTCGCAACATGGTGTTGACGCGGTACTCGACATCGGTCTGGACGCCCCAGATCCGCGTCCGTCCGAGATTCTGCTTCTGCGCCGTCGTCGCGTTCAGCGTGACGTTCGAGATCGGGTTCTCGACACGGTTGTCGAACCAGGTCACCCGGGCCGTCAGGTTCTGGACCGGCGCCACATTCACACCGATTTCGCCGCCCTGCAGACGCTCCGGATCGAGTTGATCGTTCGGGCGCGTGGTGACCGCACCGACCGAGAACTGCCGGTAGAGCTCGGTCAGCGTCGGGGCGCGGAATCCAGAGTTGTATGCCCCCCACGCGGTGAGCTGCTCGGTAAAGTGGTAGAGCGCCGCGACGCGGGGGCTGAACACGGTGTCGGTCTTGTCGAGGATCGGATTCACGGAGGCATCGCGGTAGTTGGCCGTGGGCGCGCCGGTGGTCGCGCTGGTTTCACGATTGTGGCCGTCGTAGTTCTTCCAGTAGTCGAGGCGCCCGCTGAGCGTGACCACGAGCTTGTCCACCGGCGTGAAGATGTCGGAGATGAACGCGCCGACGCTATTCTGCGCGCCGCCGGAGAGCCGGCGGAGCGACAGGGTTGCGGGCAGCGTCACGCCGTCCGCGCCAACGACGGCTGGCGTGCCGGCCACGTACGCGTCTTCCTGGCTCTCGCCGTTCACGGTGCGCAAATCGGTGCCCACCGACAGGACATGCTGCCGGCCCGCCACCTTCGTCCACTGCAGCGACCCGCCGAGGTTGTTGACCGGCACGCGCTGATCGGTCGCGAGACGGACGGCAGTGCGCGTGGTGGCGGCGTTGGTGACCGCCAGGAAGTTGAAGTGCGAATCCTCGGCGTCGAAGAAGAGCTGCCCCTGGAGCGTGCTGTTGTCGGGCAGGAGCGCCCGCACGGTGCCGCTCGCCGCCGTCCACCTGGTGTCGTTCAACTCGCCGACCTTGGCGTTGGTGCGGGCCTCGGTGAAGCGGCTGACGCGGAACGTCGTATGGAAGCGTTCGGTCGGGTCGTACTCGACTTTGGCCGTCACGTTCTTGTATTCGACGTCGGCGTTGTTATCGATGGGACCGCGCTCGCGGGTGGCGACAATCGGAAAGCCGTCGGTGTCGAAGAAGCTGCCCTCGACCGCGACGCCAAGCTTGTTCCAGCGATCGCTTGCGAAGAAATCGAATTTCGGCGTCCCGTGATTGCCGTATTGCGGCTTGATCTCGATGGTGCGGCTGGTCGGACGATTGGTCACGATGTTGATGACGCCGCCCATCGCGTAGTTGCCATACAGGCTCGATGCCGTGTCTTCGGTGATTTCGATCTGGTCGACCGACATCAGCGGCACGCGGGTCCAGTAGACCCAGCCGCCGAACGGATCGTTGAACGGCACGCCGTCGAGCAGGACGAGCGTCCGGCTTTGCCCGCTCGGGCCGATCCCGCGCAGCGACACGCCTTGCGTCGTCGGCTGGGCGACCAGGCTGCTGGTCCGGCGGAACAGGCTGAAGCTCGGCACCTGGCGGAGAACATCGTCGGCGAGCACGGCCGGCGACGACTCGATGGCCTCGTTGGTCAGCACGTTGATGCTGGCGGGCAGGTTCCCGAGCCGTTGTTCGGTACGGGTCGCCGACACGACGACGGTTTCGAAGACGCTCGCGGGCTCGAGGACGATTTGCAATTCGCCCGAACCGGTGACGGGGACGCGTTTGTCGGCGAACCCATCGAGGCGGACGATCAACGTCACGTCCGTGGCGGTGATTTCAGTCGTGAACCGTCCGTCGGGACCGGTCACGGCAACCATCTGTTCGGCGCCGGCCGGAGTGCGGACGGCAACGGTTGCGCCGGGAATCACGCCGCCGTTCGAGTCCTTCACGACGCCGGTGACGGTGGACGCAGCCATCGCCATCGACAGAAATAAGGCCAACAACATCGTCTGACTCCGTTGCAGTAGGGGCGTCTGTTCTAGACGCCATGAGAAATGAAGCGCCCGATTATACCTGCGGGCTTGGCGGAGGAACCAGCCGCATTCCTGCTATCCCTTTCCTAATAGAAGTCGTGCGCATCGAAATCCAAGGAGACGTTTTTCAGCCCCTGCACGGCCTCGGCGCGCACCGAAACGACGCCTTCCTGATATTGCAAAACGCCGTCAACGATGAGAAACGGCTCTTCGACGATGACCAGCCGCTCGCGGACGAACAGATCCGGACGCACGATGATGTTGGCAATGCCGGTTTCATCTTCAAGCGTGAGGAACACGAAGCCTTTGGCGGTCCCGGGGCGCTGGCGCGTAATCACCATCCCGGCAACGCGGACCCGCCGGCCGTGGCGCGCCGAACGGAGATCGATCGCCCGCATGATGCCGCGCATCGCCAGTTCGTCGCGGCGGAGCGCCATCGGATGCCGGCCGACCGAGAGCCCGGTCCCGGCGTAGTCCGCGACGATCCGCTCGGACTCGGTCATCGGGCGCAATGGACAAGACTCCTCGCTGGACGGCGACGTCACGCTGAACGCGGAGGGCGCAGAGGCATCTTCCTCATTGAATGACTCCGCGACCTCTGCGACCTCAGCGTTCAGCGTGACATCGTTTTCAAACATCTCTCCAGCGGGACGGACCGCGCGTTCGGCCTGCCAGAGCGCGGCGCGGCGATCGTAGCCGAACGAATTGAGCGCGCCGATGTCGGCGAGTGTCACGACTTCGTCGCGGCGCAGGCCGGTCGCGGCAATGAGCGCCTCGAGCGAGGCGTAGCGCTGCGGCCGCTGCACGCCGTCCCGCCAATCGTGCGAACAGTTGTTACAAAAGAATCTATTGGGACTGGGGCTCTCTACACGTTCGAGCATCGATTCGTCATCGCATCCACATTTTGGACAGCGAAGCTCGCCTGCCTCGCTTGCCCTGCCTGCCCTGCCGGCCTTCACACTCGGAATCCGCCGCCCCACCTCCTGCCGCAACCCGCTCACATACCTCAGTCCCAGCCTGATCGCGCCGTCGGCTTCGACCGTGCACTCCCAGTCCGACACCTGGACGTCGATCGGCTGAAACCGGACGCCGCGGCGCTGCGCATCCTTCACCAGCGTGGACGGATGGTAGAACCCCATCGGCTGGTTGTTGAGCAGCGCCGTGTAAAACGCCGCCGGATAGTGGACCTTGAAGTACGCGCTCGCGTAGGCCAGCAGCGCAAAGCTGGCGGCATGCGATTCGGGAAACCCGTAGAGCGCAAAGGACCGGATCGAGACGACGATCTGTTCGGCGGCCTCGCCGATGATGCCGTTCCTGGCCATCCCCGCGCGCAGCTGGACTTCGATCTGCTGCATCCGCTTCTGCGAGCGCTTGAAGCCGAGCGCGCGGCGCAGTTCCTCCGCCTGTCCGCCGGTGAAGCCCGCCGCCACCATCGCGATGCGCAACAGCTGCTCCTGAAAGAGCGGCACGCCGAGCGTCCGCTTCAGAATCGGCTCGAGCGAGGGATGCGCATACTGCACCGGCTCGCGGCCGGCGCGGCGATTCAGATACGGGTGCACCATCTGCCCGACGATGGGACCGGGACGGATGATCGCGACTTCGACGACCAGATCGTAGAAGGTGGACGGCTTCAGCCGCGGCAGCGTCGCCATCTGCGCGCGCGACTCGACCTGGAACACGCCGACCGTATCCGCCTCGCAGAGCATCTTGTAGACCGCCGGATCGTCGGCCGGTAGATGCGCAAGATCCACGCGTGTCACGCTGAACACAGAGGTCGCCGAGGGCGCGGAGGGATTTTTTCCTGAAGAAGACTCGGCGTGCTCTGCGGCCTCCGCGTTCAGCGTGACGTCGTTCCGTATTTTGACGTCACCGTTGACGAGCGCGAGCGTGTCCTGGAGCACCGCCATCATGCCGAGGCCGAGCAGATCGACCTTGACGATCCCCATGTCGGCGCAGTCGTCCTTGTCCCACTGCACGACGACGCGGCCGGGCATGCTGGCGGGTTCGAGCGGGACGACGGCGTCGAGGCGCCCCTGACAGACCACCATGCCGCCGGAGTGCTGGCCGAGATGGCGCGGCAGATCCTGCATCTCGTGCCACAGCCGCGCGAACCACTGCACGCGATCGACGTGGACATCGAACCCGACCGCGGACAGCTGATTGGTCAGCGTCTCGTTGGCCGCGTCCACGTACTCGAACTGATTCATGATCTTGGCGAGCCGGTCGATCTGCGCCGCCTCGAAACCGAGCGCCTTGCCGACTTCACGCGCGGCGCTCCGGCCGCGATAGGTGATGACGTTGGCGGTCATCGCCGCGCCGAGCCGGCCGTATTTTTCGTAGACGTGCTGGATCACCAGCTCGCGGCGATCGCCGCTCGGCAGATCGAGATCGATGTCCGGCCACTCGCCACGCTCTTCCGAGAGGAAGCGCTCGAAAAGGAGATCCATGCCGACCGGATCGACCGCCGTGATGCCGAGGCTGTAGCACACGGCGCTGTTGGCGGCCGACCCGCGCCCCTGCACCAGGACGTCATGCTGGCGGCAGTAGTTGACGATGTCCCAGACGATCAGGAAGTAGCCGGCGAGATTGAGCTTCTCGATCAGATCGAGCTCGCGGGCAATCTGCGCGCGCGCCTTGTCGTGATAAGGCCGGTAGCGATCGCGGGCGCCGACCTCAGTCATCCGGCGCAGAAAGGAACTCTGCGTCTCGCCCGGCGGCACCGGATAGTCGGGAAACCGGTAGCCGAGATCCGCCATCGTGTACTGCAGGCGATCGGCGAGATCGACGGTCCGCTCGGCGGCGCCGGGAATGTCGCGAAACAGCGCCGCCATCACCTCGCGCGGTTTGAGATACCGCTCGGCATTCGGCGCCAGCCGGCGCCCGGCCCGCGCGAGATCGGTATGGTGATAGATGCAGGTGAGGACGTCGAACAGCGGCCGTTCGGCGGGCGTCGCGAAGCGGACGCCGCCAGTGGCGATGACCGGGACGCGGAACGCCGCGGCCATCTGCACGAGCGTCTGCAGGTCGGCTTCGTCCTGGCGGCGGCCATGGCGCTGCAGCTCGACGAACGTGCGATCTCTGCCGAAGAGACCGACGACCCGGTCGAGCAGCCCGCCGACGCCGAAGCGGTGCGTATCGAGCGCCGGGCGTCCGACCAGCGCCACCAGTCCGCCGGTCATGCCGTCGAGATCGCTCAACGTGAGCGCGCCGCCGCTCTTGCCGTGCGGCGCGCTCATCTTCAGGCGCGTGATCAGCCGGCAGAGATTCTGGTAACCCTGGGTGCTCTCACAGAGCACCGATAGCGTGAAGGCGGGCAGGGCGGGCGCGGCAGGCTGGGCAGGCAACGGCCGGCGCGCGAATCCATCCGCGTCCTTGTCTCTGCCAGCCCCGCCTGCCCTGCCAGCCTCGCCAGCCTCGATCGTCAGTTCCGCCCCGATGATTGGCTTGATGCCGGCCGCGCGCGCCGCTTTGTGAAAGCGCGGCGCGCCGTATACGCCGTCGCGATCGAGCAGCGCGAGCGCGGGGTAGCCGAGATCGGCGGCGCGTTCGATCAGCCGCTCAGGGAGCGAGGCGCCCTGGAGAAAACTGAAGGCGGAGGCGGTGTGGAGCTCGACGAAAGACATCGGCAACAACAGTGCGCGGAGGGCGGTGCAGAGTGCACAGTGCTGGTGCTAAGCGCGGGGTGCATGGTGCTTGGTGCGACGCGCGGCCGCTCTCGCTTTCAAGCCGCGCGTCGCACGGCGCACTCCGCATGTGCGCACCGTGCACCTGCACCGTGCACAGTGCACCGCGCACCCCGCACCGCTAGTCAACGATCCCCTCGAGAAACCACTTGTCACTGACACCATCACGAAAAATCCGGTAGACCACTCCCTCCGCGAGCGCCACGTCCCACTCGTCGCGATCCCAGCCGCCCGCATCCTTTCGCGCCTTTTCGCCCGGGGTCAGACACCCGGCGATCGTTCCGCCCTTCGGCTCGCTCAGGGCGGCCTGAGCCTGTCGAAGGCCGGTGTCCGATCCCGCCTGGCTCCCCCAGTCTGACTGCCACCACTCGCCTGACGTGCGCCACGGGCCGGCCGCGCTCGTGACCATCCCGCCGGGATAGCCGCGCCGATCGGACTGCACGCGAATCGGACGCGCCTCCGCGTCAACCGTTACCCGTACGGGGACAGGCGGACGGCAACGGCGAAGGGCAGAGGTGAGAGGTTGGAGGTGAGAGGTTAAAGACAGGGGACTAGAGGCTGGAGACTGGGGGCTAGAGGCTGGGGACTGGGGACGCCGGTCCTGACGGCGATCGTGATCCACCTCAAAAGCCATTAGTGCGAACGCGCCAGGACGATGGGTGTCGACGAGATCCGGTGAGCCGACGCGGTCCTGACCGAGGAGCGCGTTGAGGCGCGCGACGAGCGTGGACAACTGCTCCGGCGTCGGATGCGGCCGCGTGAACAGCGCATGCTGACAGATGCGGCCGGGCGTCGGATCGATCCTGAGCGTGACGCGGTCGATCGCCGCCGGCGGCGGGTGCGATTCGAGATCGAGCAGCACCAGCGTGCGCAGCGCGCGGACCTCGCGCAACGGCGCCGGCAGCGGCACCACGCGCGCGTGCGTCTCGCCGGTGACGAGGTGCAGGACCGTCTGCAGCGCCGCCGCGCCGCGATCGCGGCGCTCGAGCCGTGTCGACAACGGTTCGAGAAGCCGCGTGAGCACGAACGACAGCGGCTCGAGCCCCTCGATCGGCCATTCGAGCTCGACGTCGCCTTCGAACCGCTCCTCGGGACGAAGCGGAATCAACGGCCGCGCATCCTCGCCGCGCGCAATCGCCTGCCACCGGCGCGCGCCTTTCCCCAACCGCGCCATCAGCGCGGCGTCCGGCAACGCCGCCAGTTCACCCAGCGTGCGAATCCCCCACTGCGTCAGCATGGTCACCGCCGTGAGCGCCGGCTCGCGATCGGCGTCCGGTCGATCGGCGGGAACCCGTGCAAGCAACCGCAGCGGCAGCGTCGTCAACATCGCGGCGTCTTCCCGCGCGCGCACGACCGTGAGACCAGGCCGGGCCAGCGCCAGCACGATGGCCGCCGTGCGCGTGCCGGCCACGGCGACATGGACGCGGAGGCCGCGATCGGCGGCTTCGCGCCGGATCTCCTCGCCGATCGTCCGCGGCGATCCCAGCAGACGCTCGAGGCCGCGGATGTCGATCGTGAGGAGATCCGGGCGCGGCAACTCATAGCGCGGCGAAAATTCTTCGGCGAGCGGTACCAGCGGCGAGTCAGCCGGCGTCGATGGCGCATCTCCGGCCGCCGCCCGATCCACATGCACGGTCCCTGGCGCGGGCGGCCAATAGACGGCCGCATACAGAGACTGGGGACTGGGGGCTAGGGACTGGGGACTGGGGGCTAGAGACTGGGGACTGGGGGCTAGAGACTGGGGACTGGGGGCTAGGGACTGGGGGCTGGGGGCTAAGGGCTCGGGACTGCTGGGAACTTGCGACTTGTGACGTGCGACTGACGACTGAAGGGTTCCCCCAGGCCCCAGCCCCCAGTCCCCAGTCCCCTTTCGATCACCCATGACAAACCTCGGTGTTCACCTTCATCGTCGTGGTGCCCTGCTCGAGCGATCGGGCGCGCGCGCGAATCACCTGCGCGCCGGCCTCGAGGCCGGCGAACAGCCGGCCGGCAAAGTGGTGTGCAGTGGCGGCACGCGTGTCCAGCTTGATCGTCAGGCCGGCCGAACTTCTCGCCATCGGCGTGTCGCCCATGAGCACGCAGATCGTCTGGCTCCCTTCCACCATCCGCTGCAGCCGCAACCAGGTCGTGAACGGCAGCGCCTTCAGCGCTTCAGCCGGCGCGCCGCACGCATCGAAGACCACCAGGCCGAAGTTGCCCGCCTGCAGGACCAGCGTGAGCGCCTTCATCGCCTGATCCATCGCGCGCCGGTTGGTGTCGTGACACAGGCCGGGATTCGCGACCACGTGGCCGCGGATCCAGAGGAGCCGCCGGCGATCGATTCCAGCCGCCGCCACCGCCGCCACGTCCAGCCGATCGAGCACATCGACCAGCGCCACCAGCTCGCCCCGCGCGGTCGCCTCGGCCAGCGCGCGCAGGCAGAGACTGGTCCGGCCCGACGACATCGGCCCGACGAGTTCGGACAGTTGACCGCGAGGAAACCCGCCCCCCAGACCGATATCCAGGGCGTTGACGCCGAGAGCGCCAACCGCCTGCTCGTCCCGGGGATCGAGCGCGGGAAGAGCCGACGTGAGCGTGCGATCGAGCCGGCGGGCCGCCAGCGCAGCTACCAGAGCCGAGCGATCGGGTCGAGATGAAGGGGCTCCCATGTTTCGCTTTTTATTCGCTCGCGCGAAATATAGCATGGTTCTAGGTGCTCGGTGCAAGGTTCTAGGTTCGGGTGCAGATGCAGGACCCTCGAACCGAACCTTGGACCTAGAACCTTGCACCTAGAACCTAGAACCTTGAACCTGGAACCTGGTACACAATCAGTCTTCCGTGGCCGAGTCCCTTCCCGCTTCCGCAGCGCCGGCGACCCCGACCGAGCCCGCGCCCACGATCCTGTTCAAGTCCAAGGCGTTAGGACGGATGCTCGCGGCCTTCACCTACCGCGATTTCCGACTCCAGTGGTTCGGCGCCTGCACCTCGAGCATCGGCACCTGGGTCCAGATCACCGCCCAGAACTGGATGGTGCTCTCGCTGACCGGCTCGTCGTTCTTCCTCGGGCTCGACTCGTTCCTGCAGCAGCTGCCGATTCTGCTCTTCACGCTGGTCGGCGGCGTGCTCGCCGACCGCCGCGACCGGCGGCGCACGCTGCTCACGTCGCAGTACATCCAGATGGCGACCGCGGCCACGCTGGCGCTGCTCGTCTATTTCGACCTCGTCACGATCTGGTACATCCTGGCGCTCTCGTTCATGACCGGGCTGGCCCAGGCCTTCGGCGGCCCGGCGTATCAGTCGCTGATCCCGTCGCTCGTCGACAAGAAGGATCTGCCGAACGCCGTCGCGATGAACTCGATTCAGTTCAACATCGCGCGCGTCCTTGGCCCGCTGCTCTTCGCCCAGACGCTGGCCGTCACCGGCAACTGGCTGTTCACCGAACGGCAGTCGATGGCGGTCTGCTTCCTGCTGAACGCGGTGTCGTTCGTGGTCGTCATCAACACGCTGATGGCGCTTCATGTGAAGCACATCCCGCCGACCGGCAACCGCAGCATGCGCGATGAGATGAAAGGCGGCATCGAGTACGTCCGCCAGCGCGGCGAACTCGTCGCGCTCATCGTGCTCGCGGCGACGACGACGTTCCTGGGCTTTGCCGTGCTGACGTTTCTACCGGTGTTCACGAAGACCGTGTTCGTGGGCGATGCGACCACGTACAGCCATCTGCTGGCGTTTTCCGGCGCGGGCTCGGTCGTCGGCGCGCTGATCGTCGCCTGGCTGGGCAAGTTCAAACGGATGGGACTGACGGCGCTCCTGACGCAGGCGGTCTACGGCAGCTTCATCGTGGCCTTCGCGATGTCGCGGACGTTGTGGCTGAGCGACGTGCTGCTGTTCCTGACCGGCGCCTCGCTGATGGTGGTGTTCTCTACCGTCACCTCGCTGGTGCAGCTCATCGCTCCCAACGAGATGCGCGGCCGGGTCATGAGCATCTACATGGTCGCGTTCCGCGGCGGCATGCCGCTCGGCAGCCTGGCCAGCGGCTGGCTCGCCACCTACATCAGTGCCCCGAGCGTCCTGCAGATCAACGGCGTGCTGCTCATCGGCGTCGCGGCGTACTTTCTGCTGCGCAGCCACGGCATACGGGAAATCTAGAAATTTTCAATTATCAATAGTCAATGGCCAATGCGTACACATCTCGAAAGATCCGGATTGATCGATCGGCATGACGTCCCGAGCCTGAGCACGCATTAAAAATTGACCATTCACTATTGAAAATTACTCGCTTAAAAATTCGTCGCTTCTACTTCGAGAGTTCACCGCGCCGCAGCTTCCGGTAGAGCTCCATCGCCTCGAGAATGATCCGCAGGGCGTCATCCGGCCCGAGCAAATCTTCGACAACGACCTGCTTGTTCTCGAGCACCTTGTAGTCTTCGAAGAAGCGTCGCACCTGTCGAAAAATGTGCGCCGGCAATTGCTCGCGGTGCGTGTAGTGCGAGAACGAGGGATCGCGGACGCTGACGGCGACGATCTTGTCGTCGACGCCCTTTTCGTCGCGCATGCGCATCACGCCGACAGCGCGCGCCTCGACAATCGTCAGCGGATAGACCGGCTCCTGCCCGAGCACCAGCACATCGAGCGGATCGCCATCGTCGCAGAACGTGCGCGGAATGAACCCATAGTCCGCCGGATAGTAGACGGCGCTGTACAGCACGCGGTCGAGGCGCAGCAATCCGGTCTCTTTGTCGAGCTCGTACTTGTTGGTGCTCCCCTTCGGGATCTCGATCACCGCCGGGAAGGACGTTTTGACGACGGTGTTGTCGATGTAGCAGTCATGCCAAGGATGCATGGGACACCTAGATTCGAGAAATGATCAATTTGCAATTCTCAATTATCAATGCGTCCGCGGGGTTCTCGGCACGCGCCAAAGCGTGGCGTCTGCCGCAGTGTTCCACTGCGTGCACGCATTGACCATTGACCATTGAGAATTGAAAATTCTTCAGCCGCCGACCCCGAGCTGATATCCCGCCCAGACGGCCGCGAAGCCAAACAGCGTCTGCGCGGCGACGTTGATGAACGCCAGCCCGGGTTCGCCGCTGTACGACAGCGTCAGCGTGTCGAGCATGTAGCTCGAAAACGTCGTGAAGCCGCCGAGAATCCCGACGAAGAGAAACGTCCGGACCGGCTCCGACAGCTGCAGACGGCCCGAAGCCGTCAGGCCGGCCAGGACGCCGATGATGCCGGCGCCGACCAGATTCACCGCGGCCGTGGCATACGGCACCGGCCGATCGAGCAGCCGCGCAAACAGCACGTTGACACCGTGCCGCGCGAGCGATCCCGCGGCGCCGCCAGCGAGTACTGCGATCCAAGTCATGCGTCGTTCCCTCAATCTGCGGGATCCCGCTTTAGCCGGATTGTGGCGTCAGCCGGATTGCTCGACTCTACTTGATCGTAATCGTCCAGAACGCCGGCAACGAGGACGCGACATAGCAGAGCGTCTCGTCGCAGGCCTGATAGTTGAACGCGCCGGCGATCCGCAGGGTCTGTCCGAACGTGGCCGTGCGCGAGATCGTCACCGGCTGGGCAACGCGAAACGGTTCGCGGTAGACGGGGACCGGCTCGGGGACGCCCAGCGTGGGCGCCAGCATTCCCGCTGGATAGCGCGGCGTGGCCGGCGTCACCGCAGGATTCGGCGTGAGCACCAGCGAGACCGGCGTGAACCCCTTCGCGCCCGGCGCATAGACGTGAATGTTCCGCTTCGGCGTGACATCGAGATACAGCGTCACGCTGCCACCCGGCGAAACGGCCGCGTTACTGCTGGACGCGGCGATCGTGACGTACTGCGGCGACGGACGCGGCGCCAGCGATTGCGCGTGTCCGAGCCACGGCAACGCGACGAACACCAGTCCGACCGTCCAGAAGCGCATGTGACGCATTTTACTCGGGCGTCGTCCACATAAGAGCGGACAGGCTAAAGCCTGTCCCTACCGAGGCCCAGCAAGATCGGACTTAGAATGGGGCGCCGACGTGTCCGCCACCCGCATTCTCGTTGTCGAAGACGACCGCGATATCGCCGCTCTCGTCGCGCGTTATCTCGAGAAGGCCGGCTTCAGCGTGGATCTCGTCACGTCGGGACGCGAGGGGCTGCAGCGTCTGCTCGATCAGCCGCCCGGCCTGCTGATCCTGGACCTGATGCTGCCGGGCGTCGACGGCACCGAGATCTGCCGCGCCGCGCGCGCACATCCCACGACCGCGGCCATCCCGATCATCATGCTGACGGCTCGAGCGGAGGAACGCGAACGCATCGCCGGACTCGAAGTCGGCGCGGACGACTACATCGCCAAGCCCTTCAGCCCCAACGAACTCGTCGCGCGGGTCCGCGCGCTGCTGCGCCGGACCGAGCGCAAGCCGATCAGCAGCGGGTCGATGTCCTACGGCGACATCGTCGTCGACATCGATCAGCACACGGTGACCGCCGCCGGCGCGCTGATCAGCCTGACGGCGAAGGAATTTCTTCTGCTGCAGTACCTGATCGCCCACCGCGGCCGCGTGCTGTCGCGCGATCTGCTGCTGACCGATGTCTGGGGCTACAAGTACACGGGCGGGACGCGAACCGTGGACGTCCATGTCAGGCGGCTGCGCGAAAAGCTGCCGACGATCGAGCGCGCGCTGGTGACGGTCAAGCAGTTTGGCTACAAGTTGCAGGATCCGCCGCCGGAAAGCGGGAGCTAGGACTCGGGGCTGCGACTAGGGGCTGGGGGCTGGGGACTGGGGGCTGGGGGCTGGCGCGGGTGCGAACTTCATTTCAAACCAAACTGATCCTCTCGGCCGTCGCCGCGGCGGTCCTGGCGCTGGTCGTCGCCGGCGCGCTGTTCGCGACGACGATGCGGCGCGACATCGACGCGCGCATCGAGGGGACGCTCGTCGCCGAAGCGCGGCTCGCCTCGGAGCTGCTCAGCGCCACGCCCCTGACGACGGCGACACCCGATGTGGCGCTCGCCGACCTCCAGAACGAAGCCAAGCGCATGGGCACGCTGCTCGACGCGCGCGTGACCCTCATCGCGTCCGACGGCCGCGTGGTCGGCGACTCGGCGGAAACGCTCGAGGCCCTGGGCACGCTCGAGAACCACGCCAGTCGCCCGGAGGTCATCAGCGCGCGTGAGTCGGGCATGGGCCGCTCCCGCCGCTACAGCGCGACGCTCAAGACCGACATGCTCTACGTCGCGCTGCCGGTCGCGCACCCGGCGATCGCGTTCGTCCGCGTCGCGCTGCCGCTCACCGACATTCGTCAGCAACTGAGTACGGTGCTCGTCGCGACGCTGACCGCCCTGGGCATTGCGCTCGCCGGCGGCATCGGGATCGGCGTGATCCTGGCGCGGCGGATTGGCCAGCGCGTGCGCGCGGTCGCCGAAGTGGCCGCGCGCTACCAGCGCGGCGACCTGACGCCGCCGCGGCTCGACTACGGCGACGACGAGCTCGGAGCGGTGGCCCGGACACTGGACGCCTCGGTGCAGGAACTGGGCCGCCGGCTCGGCGAGCTGGCGCGCGATCGCGGACGGATGGCGGCGATCCTCGCCGGCATGGTCGAAGGCGTCATCGTCGTCGACGGCCAGGGCCGGCTCGAACTGGCCAACGACGCGGCGCGCAGCATGCTGAAACTGGACGACCTGACGCTTGGGCGGCACTACATCGAGATGATCCGCCATCCGGCCATTGCCGATCTGGTCACGCAGGCGCTCGCCGGAAAGGCGCCGGAGTCGGTGGAGCTGGCGCCGCCGCGCGATCCGTCGCGGACGGTGATGGCGCGCGCCGCGCGATCCTCGGCCGATCCCGCCGGCGGCATGGTGATGGTGCTCCACGACATCACCGAACTGAAGCGGGTCGACCGGATTCGCCGCGACTTCGTCGCCAACGTCTCGCATGAACTGCGGACGCCGCTGACCGCGATCCGCGGCTACGTCGAAGCGTTGTCGGAAGGCGATGCCAGCCAGGAAGAGTCGCGGAAGTTTCTCGAGATCATCACGCGCCACGCGCTCCGCATGGAAGGCATGGTGCGCGATCTGCTCCGCCTCGCGCGCCTCGACGCCGGTCAGGAAACACTGGAGATGACGGTCTGCGACGTGAGGCGGATGTTTCAGGCGGCGATTGCCGATCTTCAGCCCTCGCTCGATGCCCGCCGGCAGACCGCCACGATCGACGTGCGGCCCGGCGCGGAGACCGTGCACGGCGACAACGCCAAGCTTCAGGATGTGCTCAGAAATCTGATCACGAACGCCAGCGCGTACGCCCCGGAAGAGACGACGATTTCACTGGTCGCGCGGCGGGACGGCGGCATGGTCGCGATCGACGTGCTCGATCAGGGTCCCGGTCTGCCCGACGCCGAACTGTCGCGCGTCTTCGAACGCTTCTACCGCGTCGACAAATCGCGCGCGAGGGATCCGGGCGGCACTGGTCTCGGGCTGGCCATCGTGAAGCACCTGATCGAACTGCACGGCGGGAGCGTCGGTGTCCGCAATCGCCCCGACGGCGGCGCGCACTTCACGGTCAACCTGAAGGCGTGAAAAAACGCGGGTTCTCCGTGATTTCGATCAGTTCGCGCCGGTCAGCGCGAGCAGCCGATAGGTGCCGGCGCCGATCGCGAAAGCCGCCGGGATGGTCAGGACCCAGGCCCAGATGATCTGACGGGCCACGCCCCACCGGACCGCCGACAGCCGGCGCGTGGCGCCGACGCCGACGATGGCGCCGGTGATCGCGTGCGTCGTGCTGACCGGGACGCCGGTCAGCGTCGCAATCATCAGCGCGATGGCGGCGCCGGTTTCCGCGGCGAAGCCGCCAACCGGCTGCAGCTTGGTGATCTTCGATCCCATCGTGTGGATGATGCGCCAGCCGCCGGCGAGGGTGCCGAGGCCGATCGCGGTGTGCGCGATCAGCACGACCCAGAACGGAATGTCGAACGTCTGGATCAACCCGCCGGCAAACAGAATGCCGGTGATGATCCCCATCGTCTTCTGCGCGTCGTTGGCGCCGTGATTCAGGCTGAAAAACGCCGCCGAGAGCAGCTGCAGGCGGCGGAACCAGCGGTCGACGCGCGAGGGCGGCATCCACCGGAAGATCCAGAAGATGCTCGTCATCAGCACCAGGCCGGCGGACAAGCCGATGATTGGCGACAGGAAGATGAAGATGATCGTCTTGGTCCAGCCGCTCCAGAGGATCGCCGAGAACCCGGCCTTCGCGACCGCCGCGCCGGCGTAACCGCCGACCAACGCGTGCGACGAACTGGTCGGCAACCCGAGGTACCAGGTAATCAGATCCCAGATGATCGCGCCGGCGAGTCCGCCGAAGACGACGGCGAACGTGACGATCTTGATGTCGATCATCCCCGCCCCGACCGTCTTGGCGACGGCGGTGCCGAACACGAACGCGGCCACGAAGTTGAAGAAGGCGGCCCACATGACGGCGCGGCCCGGCGACAGCACGCGCGTCGACACCACGGTGGCGATCGAATTCGCCGCGTCGTGGAAACCGTTGATGTAGTCGAAGATGAGGGCGACGAGAATCAGCCCGACGATGATGGCCATTCGCGCCGCTTTAACCGTGCTTGACGACGACGCCTTCGAGGACGTTGGCCACGTCCTCGCAGCGGTCGGTCGCGGCTTCGAGGAAGTCGAGCGCTTCCTTCCACTTCATGACCATGATCGGATTCTGCTCCGACTCGAACAGCCGTCCGACCGCATCCTGATGCACCCGGTCGGCTTCGTTCTCGAGCCGGTTGATTTCGACCGCATGTGCGATCAGTCCTTTGCCCTCGGCGAGCGCGCCGAACGCCAGCCGCACTTCCTTCGAGGACGCGGTGATCACGTGCGCCAGCTCGCGAGCCCCGAAGCGGACGCTCTCGAGCCGGTAGAGGCGGACCAGCGTCGCCGAGGCGTCGATCGCGTCCATCACGTCGTCGAGCGACCGCGCCAGCGTGTGGATGTCTTCGCGGTCGAGCGGCGTCACGAAGGTCCGGTTCAGGCGCTGGATGATCTCGTGCGTCAGGAAGTCGCACTTGTGCTCGACTTCCTTGATCTCATCCGCCTTGTCCCACACCGGACGCTCGGGTGTGAGCATCTGCTCGAGCACCACCGCGCCATGGTGCACTTCGTCGGCGAGGGCCATGAAGTCGCTGAAAAACTTTTCTTCGCGGGGAATCAGACGAAAAGCCAAACGGTCTCTCCCTGTCGGACGGACGGGCTGCAAGAGGCAGGCAAGCGCCGGGATTGTAGCAGATCGATTTACACGGATGTTACTTCTGCGTTACACGCGACGGCTCCGGACGGTCGGCCGGCGTGCGCATAAAGCCCAAAGCTGTCATAAGATGCGGGCAACGTGGCGGTCAACAGCGAAGTCCTTGCCCTGATCCTGGGCGGAGGCCAGGGAAAGCGTCTTTTCCCCCTCACCCAGCTCCGATCCAAGCCCGCAGTTCCGATTGGCGGCAAATACCGGCTGATCGACATTCCGATCAGCAACTGCCTCCATGCCGACATTCGTCGGATCTTCGTGCTGACGCAGTTCAATTCGGCGTCGCTCAACCGGCATATCGCCCAGAGCTACCGCATGGATCTCTTCAGCCAGGGCTTCGTTGAAATCCTGGCCGCCGAGCAAACGCCGGAGAGCTCGAACTGGTTTCAAGGCACGGCCGACGCGGTCCGCCAGGCGGCGCGCCACTTCGTGCGCTACGACGCCGACTACTACCTGATTCTGGCCGGCGACCATCTGTACCGGATGAATTACGCCGAGATGGTCGAGACGCACGTCGAACGCCGCGCCGACATCACCATTGCCGCCCAGCCGGTCACGCCGGAAGACGCGACGCAAATGGGCATCTTCCGCTTCGATCAGGGCGGCCAGATCGTGGGGTTTGAGGAAAAGCCTGACGCTACGCGTCTTGCGGAGATCGGCCAGAGCATTCCCAAGGGATCGGTCTTCGGCGCGCACTCGGCGGAAAAGCCGTTCGTCGCGTCGATGGGCGTCTATGTCTTCTCGCGCGAAGTGCTGCTGGAGATTCTTGCCTCGGGCACCGCCAAGGATTTCGGCCGGGAAATCATTCCCGCCGCGATCGACCAGTACACCGTCCAGCCGTTTCTCTTCCGCAGCTACTGGGCCGACGTCGGCACCATCGCGTCGTTTTACGATGCGAACATGCTGCTCACGATCCCGCGGGCACCGTTCCGTTTCTACGATCCGCACCGGCCGATCTTCACGCACCCGCGCTTTCTGCCTGGCTCCAGGCTGAGCGACTGCACCGTGCGTGACGCGATCATCGCCGAAGGGTCGTACCTCGGACAGTGCCGCGTCGAAGAAAGCGTGATCGGCATCCGCTCGGTGATTCAGCAGGGCTCGACGGTGCGCCGCTCGGTGCTGCTCGGCGCGGACTACTACGAGTCCGACGACGCCGCGCCGGCGCGCGGCGATGCGCCGCGGATCGGCATCGGCAAGAATGTGGTCCTCGACAAGGTGATCGTCGACAAGAACGCCCGCGTCGGCGAGGGCGCCCGCCTCGTCAACGAAGCCGGCGTGCAACACGCGGATGGCGACGGCTACTACATCCGCGACGGCGTCATCGTCGTGCCGAAGGACGGGATCATCAAGCCGGGCACGGTCGTGTAGCAGTTACATCGAATTTACTATTGAGGATTGTCAATTCTCAATTCGCGTCCTCGCTCTTAACACTGCCGTAACCTGACCGTCACAGCCCGATCACAGCAGCCTCTTACGCTCGTGCCGTCCGGAACGAACCGGAGCGCAGGAGGATTCAATGAGATTGTTTCGATGGGTAGCGGTGGCCGCGTGGTGCAGCCTGCTGCCGGGCATGGCGATCGCTCAAACCGACTCGGGCCGGGTCAGCGGCATCGTCCGCGACTCGAGCAGCGGTCTGGTCGTCGGAGCGAAGGTCACCGTCAGGAACGAGAAGACGGGCGAAACCCGAACGGCCGAGACCAACGCGGAAGGCTACTTCATCATCACGTCGCTGAAGCCATCCACCTACACGATCGCCGCTGAGAAACCGGGCTTCGCGAAGGTGCTCTACGACGCGATGCCGTTGACCGTCGGGCAGGAACTGGCGCTCGACTTCGAGTTCCGGCCCGCCGGCGTGGAGGAGAACGTGACGGTGGTCGCGACGGCGCCGGTGCTGGACATCAGCTCGGCGAAGATCGGCGCCACGGTCAGCGAGCGCGAGGTCGGCGGCCTGCCGGTGAACGGCCGCCAGATGTCGCAACTGATGCTGCAGGCGCCCGGCTCACAGAATGCGGGCGACGGCACCTGGCAGGACATCCGGTTCTCGGGCCGCGCCAACGAGCAGAACGTCATCAAGTACGACGGGATCGAAGGTTCGGCGATCATCGACGCCTCGCCCGGCAACGCCAACGGCGAGAACAAGACGCCGTTCAAGCTGCAGGCGAGCCTCGAGAACGTGCAGGAGTTCCGGGTCGAGTCGAGCGGCTACGCGGCCGAAATGGGCACCGGCACTGGCGGCCAGGTCAGCGTCATCACCAAATCGGGCGGCAACACGTTCCGCGGCGCTCTCTTCGAGTACTTCCGCAACGACCGGCTCGACGCGCGCAATCACTTCGACAGCCTGCGCGACAACAGCGACAACGTCATTTCTGAAGCCGACAAGTCGCTGCTCAACCAGAATCAGTTCGGCGGATCGTTCGGCGGTCCGGTGATGCGGAACCGCGCGTTCTTCTTCGCGAGCTACGAAGGCTACCGCCTCGACGCCGGCAAGAACCTCGTCGAAGCGGTGCCGAGCGCCGCGGCGTGGTCACGCGCCGTCGCCGCCGTGCAGCCGCTGCGCGCCGGCTTCACCGCGCCGAACGCAGTCCTGCTGTCCGGGCAGTCCTCGAATCCCGATCTCGACATCATGCAGCTCCAGGACGAGCAGCATGTCACCGAGAACTCGTTCAGCGGCCGCTTCGATTTGCGGCTGAACGACAAATGGTCCTTCTACACGCGTGTCTTCCACGACCAGGGCACCAACGACGACCCCAACAGCGTCAGCGGCCGCCGGCTCCAGATGACGGCCAACCCGACCAACGCGGTCTTCAACCTCCAGGGGTTGTTCGGCGAAGGGACCATCAACGAGTTCAAGTTCGGGTACAACGCCGCGCCGACGACGATTGGCGCGTCGACGCCGTCTCCGATCATGAACGGGATTCTCGTCAACATTTCGGGCAGCGTCGCCAACGCCGGCATCCCGGGCCAGGGGGGCAGCTCGGGCCTCGCAGTGCCGGGGGGCCTCGTCCGGGTCAACAGCGCCGGCAATGGACGCGCCGCGCCTTACGATCCCTATTCGCTCACGTTCGCCGATTCACTCTCACGGGTGTCGGGCAACCACCTGATCAAGATGGGCGGCGACGTTCGCCTGATCCGGATGAGCACCGACCAGCAGGGCGGCATCACCTACACCTACCAGAACCTGAACGCCTTCCTCGCCAACGCGGCTCAGAGCGTCCAGTACTTCGGCGACCTCAGCGAGCCGAGCCCGTTCAATAACGGCGCAACCGGCCTGAAGCACATCGAGCAGGAATATTACGTTGGCTACATCCAGGACGAATGGCGGGTGCGCCCGAACTTCACCTTGAACTACGGCGTGCGTTACGACTACTACGCGCCGCTGCGCGAGGCCGACAACCGCATCGTCAAGTTCAATATCGTGACCGGCGCGATCGATCCGAACACCACCCCGCTCTATCAGTCGAAGAAGGACAACTTCCAGCCGCGCTTCTCGGCGACCTGGTCGCCCGCCGACAAGACGGTGATCAAGGGCGGCGTCGGGATCTTCGTCGGACCTGGTCAGACCGAGGACCAGATTCAGCCGGTTGAGGCCGAGCGCATCAGCACCACGGTGTCCGCTGGCAACGCGCTCGCCGCCTATCCAGCCGATCCGGCGGCCATCCGGCTGAATTTCACCAACAACCCGAACAACCGGTCGTATCAACCGCGCGCATACTCCGACGACTACACGCTTCCCGAGAAGGTCTATCAGTACACCGCCTCGGTCCAGCAGGAGCTGCCCGGCAACTTCGGCGCGACAGTGGCGTACGTCGGGGCGCAGGGACGCAATCTGTTCCTTCGCAGTATCGCCAACCGCACCATCGGCACCGGTCTCCAGACCAACGGCACGTGGGTGCAGGTCCGCGAATTCGACATCCTGACCTGCGCCAACGGCTCGGTGGTGAGCGGATTGGCGTCGCCACTCACGGCGGTTCCTTGCGGCAACGGGGCGACGATCAGCAGCATCCAGCGTCCGTACGCGGAAGTCGACTACAAGACGAGCGGCGGACACGACAGCTACAACTCCTTGCAGCTCTCGCTCACCCGCCGTTCTTCGCGCGGCGTGACGATGAACGCGCAATACACACTCGGTTCGAGCCGCGGCAACACGGGCGGTTCCAACGAGGCGGTGACCGCCGGCAACAACGCCCGGACGCTTGACGAGTTCGAGTACGACAATGGCTACAACAACTTCGACGTCCGACACACGTTCAACTTCAGCGCGCTCTACAACCTGCCGGGCAGCGGCGCCCTGACCGGCGGCTGGAGCGTCGGCGGCATCTTGAACGCCCGCAGCGGCCTGCCGATTCCGGTGACGATTACCCGACCGGATGTGGTCTTCGTCGACGGCCAGGGCAGACTCTCGAACAGCGCTGTGGCTGGGAGCACGATGATTGTCAACGTGCCGGGCGGCGGCGCCTCACGCTCCACGCGACGCCCCGATCTGGTGGCCGGAGTGGATCCGATTCTCGAAGACGGCGGGCTCTTTTACCTGAACCCGGCCGCATTCGCGACGCCGCAGCCAGGAACGTACGGCAACCTCGAACGTAACGCGATCCATGGCCCGGGCTTCAAGCAGATCGACCTCGTCGTCTCGAAGCGAGTGAATCTGGGCGGACCGAGCGCCGAATTCCGCCTGGAAGTGTTCAACCTGTTCAACGAGACGAACTTCGCGCTGCCGGCCGCGGTCCTGCCCAACGTCATCGGGACGCTGGCGCCCGGACAGGCATACGACCGAACCACAGCCGGCACTTCGTTCGGCCGTCTGTCGAGCACGGTGCAGCAGACGGTCGGTCTCGGCACCAACCGTCAGATTCAGTTGGGATTCCGGCTGACCTTCTAACAGCGAGCTTCTGGTGCGCCTATAGGCACGCGCGCCAGGCGTCCCACCCGCCCCGGCACACATGTTGTCGGGGCGGGAACCAAAGGGAATTTCAGGATTTCAGGATTTCAGGATTTTAGGATTTTAGGATTTAGAGACCACAGAGGAGGACCGGCTCGGCCGGCCTTTTTGCTTTTGGGCCGCTGGCTCTTGAAATCCTGAATTCCTAAATTCCTGAAATCCTGAAATGCAAGCTCCTCAACTACATGATCCAGACCGCCGGAAGCGTCTCGGAAGGATCGATGTCCGCAGCCTCGACGCGCGGTGCGTGCTCGACAGCCGCGCGGGTCAGGTCGACGTGGATCTTTTGCGCCAGTGAATCGATGTTGGTGAGCGTGCCGGCGCCAATCATCACCGACTTCCCGCCAATCCAGTTGCTGGTGTCCACGATCAGGTACTGAAGAGTCTGACCCGCCTCATCCACGAGGAAGTCGTCCACGTGCCCGATTTCGCCGTCGGTCGCAACGATGTGATAGCCGACCAGAGCGCTGAGCTTATGAAGCATGAATCACCTCGACGGGTGCTCACGCAATAACTGATCCCGGAACAGATTCAGCGTCAGCGCGTGCGCCCTGGAGCTGGCTGGATTTTGACGACCTTCGCCGTGCTCGCGATCGGGCCGTGCACGCCAACAAGGACGGCTCGGACTTCGTACTCGCCCATCGGCACGTCCCTGACCTCGAGAACGTTCAGCCGCGCGCCGAGCCTTCCGGCCAGGGTCATTTCGCTGCTCGTGCTGTAGTCGGCGGACACGACCGACACGCTGAGCAAACGGTTCTCGTCGCTCGGCTCGATGGTGGTGCGGATGGTGAGTAGTGCAGGCTCGAGGGCCACGACCGGCGTCACGCGGAGGCTGACACGCTCGGTTGCAACGCCCGGCGACAGTGTCGAGGTGCCCAGGGTAAGAAGGACGACGACCGCCGCAGTTCGAGTCATGGCGTCTCTCCAGTCCGATCGAGCGCACTCAAATCATGCGCGTTACCCGATTGTAGCGTTCCCTGTTACACGGACGTTGTAACATTTTCGCCTCGCCTCCGCCCGCCACGCGTTACCGGGCCACCACCACCGACTTTGCGCGACCTTCACAGTCTCGCGCACCTCATCGTCATGACCCGCTGGCACAGTGCAGTGACCGCTGCACGCCCACCCAGGAGGATTCATAACCGAGCGGACGTTCGATCGCCGCGCCATTTTTCGGCACACCGCCGCCATTGGCGGCCTCACGATGGCCGCACCCTGGAATGCCTTCATCGCCCGCGCCCAGGTAGGCGTGGCCGCCGGCGCGGGCTACGGCTCGCTGGTTCCCATCAACGACGGCACCACCGGCCTGCCGCTCCTGATGCTGCCGTCCGGATTCAGCTACGTGAGCTTCGGATGGACTGGCGACCCCCTTGCCGACGGGACGCCGACGCCCAGCAACCACGACGGCATGTGCGCCCTCCCGGCCTATCGCGGCTACTGCCGGCTGATTCGCAATCACGAAATCGATGGCGTGCGAACGCCGTTCAGCCCCGATTCGGTCTACGACAACAAGGCCGGCGGCGGGACATGGCTACATCTACGAAGTGCCGGCCTTCGGCACCGCAACCGCCCAGCCGCTCATCGACATGGAGCGTCTCACGCACGAAGCGGTCGCCGTCGATCCGAACACCGGCATCGTCTACGAGACCGAGGACAACGGGGCCAACTCGGGTTTCTACCGGTTCATCCCGAATCAGCCGGGTCAGCTCCATCTCGGCGGACGCCTGCAGATGCTGGGCGTCGTCGGCACGCCCCGCTACAGCACGCTGACCAACGAGACGCCGTTCGTGAGGCTCGCCGCCGAATGGTTCGACATCGCGAATCCAAATCCCGGCAGTGGTCAGCAGAGCGTGTACACGCAGGGGCGAAATCTCGGCGGCGCGCAATTCGGGCGGCTCGAGGGCGCGTGGTGGGGCAACGGCGTGATCTATTTCGTGTCGACCAGCGGCGGCAACGCCGGCCAGGGACAGATCTGGGTCTACGACCCAACCGCCAGCGAGCTGATGCTGCTGTTCGAATCGCCGAACTCGAACATCCTGAACGCGCCTGACAACATCTGCGTGAGCCCCCGTGGCGGTTTGGTGCTCTGCGGGGACGGCAACGGTTCGGAGTTTCTCCACGGTCTCACCAATCAAGGCGAGATCTTCAAGTTCTGCCAGAACAATGTGATTCTCAGCGGCCAGCGCGGCTTCACCGGCAACTTCACCGACAGCGAATTCGCCGGCGCGACCTACAGCCCTGACGGTAAGTGGCTGTTCGTCAACATCCAGTCGCCGGGAATCACGTTTGCCATCACCGGCCCATGGGGCCTTGGCGCGCTCTAGTGGCCTGTCCACGCTGAAGCAGTACCAATTGCCGGAGCGCGGCGCCCGGATCGCAAGGCGCGAAGAGCGAGCTTATTGGGCATAAGTGAGCGATGAGCAACGCCGCGAGGCGGGATGCCCCGCCCGGCAGGCGGTACTGCTTCAGCGTGGACAGGCCACTAGCTCATTGAGGAGACCATGATCACATCGTCACGAACACTGTGTGCCGCCGTCGCGATCGCGATGGCGTTTGCTTCGAACGCCGCCGCGAAGACGCTGACCATCAATCTCTCCGGCGTCAACGCGGTCTACGACGGCCTCGATCTCTACGACGCCACGAGCCCGTTCGGTGGCAGTCAGCTTCCAGCGCAATCCGATCCGCTGACCTCGTTCGACTTCCTCATCGATGGATCGCCGGTTGGGACGTTGAGCTCGCAGATCTACGCGGACTTCGGCTTCTTCCTGCCGCCGATTCCCGCGGCGGGCGGCACGGTCACCGCGTCAGGCGGCTTTTTCGACCTCCTGACGAGCAACGCCGGCTACGGTCTCGGCCTCGACTTCACGTCGTTCCAGGTCACCTACAGCGGCGGCGGCATTTCCGCCACTGGAACCGGCACGGCCAGCAGCATCTTCGGCCAGGCGCTGCCAGGCGGACTGGTGATTGGCACGCCCATCACGCTCACGCTCAACCTCACCACGCTGACGAACGTGACGACGGGCGGCGGCTTCCTGACTGGCTTCAACGGCGCGGGGACGGCGACGATCACCGGCGAGGCGGTGCCTGAACCGCTCTCTCTTTTTGCTGCTGGGAACCGGACTCGCCTACGCCGGCGCACGCAGCCGGCGCCTGCGTCAGCGATAGCGTCAGCGCCAAGCGGTGGTCAGTTACAGGACGATTTGGCGCCGGGGTTCGGGCCGCAGCCGCCGGTCTCGCTGACCGGCGAGTCGCGCTCGCCGCAGGCGCCGTCGAAAAGGAGATGGAAATCGGAGACGCCGCCGCGCGCATCCACGTTGATTTCGCAGCAGCCGACCAGCATCTGGCGCAACTGATCGCGCCCACGCTGGACGCGTGACTTCATGCCCGACACCGAGATGCCCGCCTGACGGGCCGCTTCGGTCTGCGTCAGCCCGCCAATCGTCGTCATTTCGATCGCCGATCGGTAGGGCTCCTCGAGCCGGACCATCATCGCGGTCAAGCAGGGCGCGAGTTCGGCTTCCGCCGCGCGATCGGCCTCCGGGTCTGCGGGCGCTTCCAGTTCTGTCTCGAGCAGATCCAGCGAATCCGTGCGACTGTCGCGGCGTTGCCGCGCTCGCAGTGAATCGTTGAGCGCGTTACGGGCAATCTGGAACAGCCAGGCTTCCAGGCGATCGGTTTCCCGCAGGCTGCCGGAATGTCTGACGACGCGCAGGAACACGTCCTGCAGCAGGTCGTCGGGCTCGACGCCGGCCGGAACCCGCCTCGCCAGAAACGACCGCAGGGGCGGCGCGAAGTCCGCCCAGAGCGCTGCCGGATCCCGTACGTCGGGCATGTCGATCGGGTCGGAACGATCCTGAGCCATCGCTGGTATGTGCACCCTTATAACTCGCTCCCCTTCAGATCCAAAGACGCCATTCCCTCGAAATGGACGCAACGGCACGAAATGGCACGAAGCAGGCGCGGAATCCGGCGGCGCGAAACCATTTGCCGGCGGACGGCATCAGCACATATAGTTGTCAGTGCCAACTATGAGCCCCGTGACCGCCGTGATCAACCACCTCGACGAAGACGCCCACGCGCTGCAGGCCGCGGTCGCCGAACTGGTGCGGGTCTACCAGTTCCGCGACCGCGACCGGATCTGCTGCTACGACGTCTCGGTGACCCAGTGCTACGCGCTCGAAACGCTCGTCGAGCATGGGCCGATGCGCCAGGGCGCGCTGGCCGAGCGGGTCTTCCTCGACAAGAGCACCACCAGCCGGGTCGTCTCGACGCTGATCAGAAAGGGCTACATCGAGCAAACGCCCGACGCGGCTGACGGCCGGGCGGTGCTGCTGAAGGCGACGCGTGCCGGCCGGAGGCTCTACGCGTCGATCACCGCCGGACTGGTCGAACAACAGCGGCAACTCCTGGGGGATCTGGCGCCCGATGTTCGCGCCGGCGTGATCACAATCATTCGCCGCCTCGCGGAAGCGGCCGACGCCCGATTCCGGTCCCTCGTCTCGGTCGGTCCGGCGTGCTGCGCCACCCCGGAACCGCCAGTCGATTCGCATCCGGCCACCACCCGTCGCACCCGTCGTCGTCAACAGTGAACGTCACCTCATGGAGCCTCAGATGAAACCGTCCCTCCCCGTCGCGATTCTTGGCGCTGGCCCGGTCGGCCTGGCGGCGGCCGCCCACGCGTTGTCCCGCGGCCTGACGCCGGTCGTGTTCGAGGCGGGCGCCACCGTCGGCGCGGGAATCCGCCGGTGGGGACACGTGCGCGTGTTCTCGCCGTGGAAATTCAACGTCGACCGGGCGGCGGCGGCTCTGCTCGAGAAGGCCGGGTGGTCGATGCCGGACGGCGACGCCTACCCGACCGGCGCGGAACTGATCGAGCACTACCTGGAGCCGCTGGCGAATCTCCCCGCGCTCGCGCCCGCAATCCGGACGAACACCCGCGTCGTTCGCGTCACACGGGAAGACCACGACCTGATGAAGGACGCCGGCCGTGACGAGGCGCCCTTCGTCGTGCGCGTCGTGGGACCCGCCGGTGAAGAAGACGTCCGCGCGCGTGCCGTCATCGACGCGACGGGCACGATCAACACACCCAACGCTCTGGGCGCGTCGGGTATCGACGCGCTCGGCGAGCAGGCCGCGGCGGATCGGATTTTCTACGGCATCCCTGACGTGTTGAGGGCGCTGCGCCCGCGCTACGCGAACCGGCACGTTCTGGTGGTCGGCAGCGGACACTCGGCGCTGAACGTCTTGCTCGATCTGACCCGGTTGGCTGCCGAAGAAACCCGGACCCGAATCACCTGGGCGATTCGCCGAGCGACCCTGGGACAACTGTTGGGCGGATCGCGTCAGGATCAACTCGAAGAACGGGGCCGCCTGGGGGCGAACGTTCGCGCACTGCTCGCGGACGGGCGGATCACGCTGGTCACCGACTTCAGGGTCAATCGGATTGTGTCCGGACCACACGGCGTCGTCGTCATCAGCGGAGAACGTGCGATCGGTCCGGTCGATGAAATCGTGGCGGCCACCGGATTCCGTCCCGACTGGTCGATTCTTTCGGAGGTGCGTCTCGACGTGGACCCGGCCGTGCAAAGTACGCGGGCCCTCGCTCCGCTGATCGATCCGAACATCCACAGTTGCGGCACGGTCAGACCGCACGGCGCCGAGGAGCTTCAACAGCCGGAAAAGAATCTCTTCGTCATCGGCATGAAGAGCTACGGCCGCGCTCCCACGTTCCTGATGCTGACCGGCTACGAGCAGGCACGGTCGGTTGTCAGTGCGATCGCCGGCGATTGGGAGTCGGCGCGGCGGGTTGAACTCGTCCTTCCCGAAACGGGTGTGTGCTCCACCGACGTCGCGGATGGTGGCGGTTGCTGCGCGAGCGAACCCCACGGGCCGATCGCGGTCGGTGCTGCCGCGCGATCCGGAAAGCTGCTGGCCGTCCTGACCGAGTCCAAGAGCGGCTGCTGCTAGCGCTCGATGTCGACACGAGCGCTCACCGTCCTCGGCATCAGTCAGTGCATCAACTGGGGCATTCTGTACTACGCCTTTGCCGTGCTGCTTCTCCCGGTGAGCCGTGAACTCGGCATCGAGCCGTGGGTCGGCACCGGGGCCTTCTCGCTGGCGCTGTTCATCTCTGCCGCCGCGGCACCACGCATCGGCCGCTGGGCGGATCTGGGACACGGCGGACACGTCCTTCAGATTGGAGGCTTCGCGGGAGCGGCGCTGCTGACGATCTGGACGGTCGTACCGACCGTGACCACCCTCTACGCCGTGTGGGCGCTGCTCGGTTTGTGCATGTCCATGACGCTTTACGAGCCGGCATTCGCCATCGTCGCGCGGGCCCACGGCGACCGGGCGCAGCGGCTTCGCGCGCTGGCGACGATCACTGTGTTCGGAGGACTTGCGAGCACGGCGGCACTCCCCGCGACGGCCTGGCTGGTCGAACGGCTTGGCTGGAAATCCTCTGTGATTGTCCTGGCGCTGACGCTCGCGCTGTCGACGTACGCGACCCGACGCCTGGTCCTCACCGAGCTGCAACCGATGGCTGCGGACACCACCGGCGCGACCGGAGCTGGCGAAGCGACGCAGCCCCGCCCGCATCTTGGTTTGATGACGCTGGTGTTTGCGCTGGCCAGCCTTGGCAGTGCCGCGCTGATGTCGAACCTGGTGCCAGCGCTTGGCGAACGCCGCGTCTCTCCGGCGCTGGCGGCATCGCTCGGAGGACTGCTCGGCCTCATGCAGGTGCCAGGCCGGGCGTTGCTGATGCGCGGCGCATTCGTCGCGTCGCCCACGCGTCTGGTACTTGGCTGTCTGCTCCTGCAGGGCGTGGGGCTACTCGCGATCGCCACCGTGTCGTCGGTGACGCTCCTCGCGACGAGCATCGCGGTCTTCGCGGTCGGCTCCGGGCTCGCGACGCTCGCGCGACCGCATCTCGTTCAGAGTCTGTACGGGCTCGAACAGGCGGGCGCCCTCAACGGCCGGCTGGCCCGCGCCCAGCAACTGGCGCGCGCTGCCGGTCCGGTGGTCGCGGCCACACTCGCCGCGCGCACGAGCTACGCCGTCGCGTTCATGGCCATCTCGGCGCTGTTCGCCGGCGCGTCGGTGGCCTGGGCCGTGATGCTTCGAGCTTCACGATAACGCGTCAGCAACACTGCTTCGCCTTCGGAGCGGTCTGACAGCCGCATCCTACTCCACCGCCGGCCTTGATCTCGTGATCCTTCGCACAGCAGGCACTCGCCGGCTTCGGCGCCGGACCGCCGCAACATCCGCCGGCGGCGGCTTCACGTCCCGGTTTCTCGGTCTCGGTTGAACCTGTTCTCGATGTCGCCATGATCCTCACTCCTGTTCGTGTAGACGGACAGGTTGAACGGAGGACGCGACTAAGCCTTCACGATGCGGCAGGCGAAGCATTTGTAAGCCTGCTGGCCCGACAGGTTGTCGAAGTAGCGATCGTCGACGAGCGTGTTCGCGGGCTCGTAGAGCGGCAGGCCGATTTCGGTCGCCATCACCTGATGCGGACCGAACAAATTGGGCACGAAGATCGTGTCCTCTCTGATACCGTCGAAGAGCAGCGCCGTCGCCGTGATGGCGCCGCGGGGGCTCTCGACGCGAATGGCATCCCCGTTCTTGACGCCGGCCTTGGCAGCCGTCGCCGGATGAATCTGCACGAGGCGAATCCCGTTCAACTGCTGGCCAGTCGGCGTCCAGTGCGTGATGGTGGCGAAATGGACGACACTCGGCCGGCCGATGATGCCCATGAGCGGAAACTCGGCGGGACGCGCAACCGTCGCACCGAGCGCCACCTTCGGCGTGAGCGACCCCGGGTTGATCGGATTGTCGACCAGCTCGGTCTGATAGGTGAGCGACGGCAGTCCACCAACGACTTCAGGGTGCGAGTAGAACGGCGGCAGCGCCCGATGCCCTGCCGGCTCCAGCTTTGCATCCAGCTCTTTCGTGTAGATCTCGATCTTTCCGCTCGGTGTCAGAAAGCGTTTGCCTTTGTGCCCGAGCGATTCAGCAGCCGCAAACCATGACGGATGATCGAGATAGAGCGTGCTGACCCCGGCATGATCCGCGGTTGGACAGGGCCACCGCAGTGGTTCGGCGCGCTCGTTCATGCGCGCCGAGGTCATCCCGCCTACGCCCGGCGTCAGTTTGCAGAACACGTCGTCCCACAGTGTTCGATAGTCCTTCCATGCGGCTGAGAGATTGCCGGTCCAGTACGCGGTCGGGTTCTTCTTGTCGAGCGCCGCCATCTTCGCCGCGAGGTCGATCCAAATGTGGATGTCCGGACGCGACTCTCCGAGCGGCGCCACGGCGCGGTTGCACCAGCGGATCGCGCGGTCGTCCCGGCGCATGTAGATGGTGTCCATCTCGAGCACGCTCGGCACCGGCAGGATGTAGTCCGCGTAGTGCGCCGGTTCCTCCATGAACAAACCCGCGTAGACGAAGAACTCGAGCTGTTCGTAGGCCTTCTTCACCCGGCTGCTGTTGGCGCTGTCGACCAGCGGATTCCCTGCCATGAAGACGGCACGCAGCCGGTACGGCTTCGCCTCGAGAATCGATGTGGCAAACCAGTCGGGTCCAACCGGAAGCGCCGCCTTCTTCGCCGGCGTCGTCCCCTGGATCGGCGGCAGGTTCAAACCGCCGGGCCAGGTGTTGTGCATGAAGTTGCAACCACCGCCCGGCTTGCCGATGTTGCCGGTGATGGCGGACAAGAAGGCCAGCGCCCGGTAGGTGTGAAAACTGTTCAACTGATGCGAGATGCCCGCGTTGCAGAAGATCGACGCCGGCTTCGCGGCCGCGAACTCTTCGGCGATCGACCGGATCGTCGCCGCCGGAATCGTGGTCATGCGCTCGGCCCAGTCGGGCGAGAACCCTTCGGACGCGATGTGGGCCTTCAACTCCTCGAAGCCGAGCACCCACTGCGACACGAACGCCCTGTCGTACAGCTCGCGCTGGATGATATGCGCGAGCATGCCGTAGATCAGGGCCATGTCGGTGTGCGGTCGAATCGCCAGATGACGATCGGCAAAGGCGCCGGTCGGCGTCTGTCGCGGATCGACGACGACGAGCTTCGCGCCGGTCCGTTCACGCGCGCGGAGGAGGTATTCGAACGTGACGGGATGGGTCTCGGCCTGGTTCGTGCCGAGGAAGAAGAAGTATTTCGAACTACCCAGGTCTTCCTGGCCCGTCGATCCGTCGACACCGTAACCGTTCGTGAAATTGCCTAGCCCGAAGGTCCAGGCGAGCGCATTGCCGCCCGCGTCGTTGCACACCGGACCGACGTCGGTGGCGTTCGGCGAGCCGTAGAGATCGAAGAAGCGGCCGATAATCGATCCCGTCCCACGCGGCAGCCGGCCGGATGTCTTGTTCGCAATCCCTTCGGGGCCGGTGGTATCGCGGATCTGAATCAGCTTCTTGGCGATCGCATCGAGCGCTTCGTCCCACGAGACGGGAACAAAGCGGGAGTTCGGATCGCCCTTCTTTCCCGACACCCGTCGCAATGGCGTCGTCAACCGTTTCGGGTTGTAGACCAGCTCCGCCATCATCGGTCCCTTGACGCACAACTGTCCCGCCTGCACCGGATCGTCCGCTTCACCGCGGATGTCGATGATCCGCCCGCTCTTCTTGTGAACCTTGATGCGGCAAAGCGAGTTGCAGAATTGACAGCCGGAATTGACGACCTCGTCGGCCTCGAGCGCCCCCGAATGCTTCGTCAGATCGTGTGCGATCGAGGCGGTGCGAGGAGCTGCCGGCGCGGCGACATCGCTGACTTGCGGAGGGGCGGCCGGCGAGCAACCGGCGGCCACGCCGGCGCCAACGAGAGTAGCGGACTTGAGAAACTGACGGCGTGAAGCAGAATCCGGCTGAAGCCGGATCCCACGATCGTGTTCAGATGTTTTGGGCATGACTTGTGTCCTATTCGTCCGATTTCGCGTTGGACCACGAGACGTTTCCGGTCGGCACGGGCGGCAACAGCAGCCCACCGGCGCCGGCAAGACCTGCGAGCACGACGGCTCCCCACAACGAACCGGCCACGCCTGCCGTCTGGTACAGCAAGCCGGATAGCAGCGTACCAAGCAGACGGCCGCACGCATTGGCCATGTAGTAGAAGCCGACACTGAGCGACACGCGATCCGATTCCGAGTAGGCGAGCACCAGGTATGAATGCACCGACGAGTTGAGCGCGAACACGACGCCAAAGATCACCAGCCCGCCGACCATGGTCAGTGCGGCAGGCGTCTGCAAGCGAAGACCGATCGGTATCGCCATCGTCACCGCTGCCAGGCCGAAGCCGAGCGTCGCCGCAAGTCCTGGACCCGGAGCGTGACCGCCGGTGACGTTCGCAAGAATCGCCGGCGACACACCCTGGACGACACCGTAGGCAATCACCCAGACCGCCATGAACCCGCCGACATAGGCGAACGACCACCCGAGGACGCTCGAAAGGAAAATCGGGACGCTGACCACGAACCAGACATCACGGGCGGCAAAGAGCGCGAGGCGCGCCAGAGAGAGACGGTTGATGCCCGAGGAATTCGACAGGATGCCGGCGAAGGCCGCCTTCTTCTTCGCCTGACCGATGGCGGCCGGCAGCGCCGTCACGACACCGAGCAGCACAACGAAGACGGCGGCGGCCATGGCCAACAACGCGCCGCGGAACCCGAACGACGACAGCAGCACGCCGCCCACGAAGAAGCCCGCGCCTTTCAACGCGTTCTTCGAGCCGGTCAGGACCGCGACCCACTTGAAGAGGCCCGAGTCGTCGCCCTTCGGTACGAGCACCTTCACCGCGCTCTTCGCGCTCATCTTGGTCAAGTCCTTCGCGATCCCCGATAGCGCCTGACAGGTCATCACGTAGGCGACGGACACGCTGACCGCCCAGGCGGGATTCAGCATGGCCAGTGCGGCCAGCGCAATCGTCTGGAGAAACAGACCGAGCACCAGCGTGAACCGGAGCCCGGTCCGCGATGCCACCCACCCGCCGACCAGGTTGGTGACGATGCCGAAGAACTCGTAGAGGAGAAAGAGAAACGCGAGCTGCACCGGCGAGTAACCGAGCTGATTGAAGTGCAGGAGCACGAGCATCCGCAGGGCCCCGTCGGTGAGCGTGAACGCCCAGTAGGCGGCCGTGACGATGGCGTAGTTGCGGATGCTGATGCCGCTCGGCGTCACAGCGAGGCGCCGATCTTTTCCGCGAGCTCGATCATCCGGTGCACGTAGCCGATTTCGTTGTCGTACCAGGCGAGAACTTTCACGCAGGTCCCGTCCACGACCATCGTCGACAGCGCGTCCACGACGCCTGACCGCGGATCGTCCTTGAAGTCCACCGAGACGAGCGGCCGCGTTTCGTAGCCGAGAATGCCGCGCAACGGACCGGCGGCCGCCGCTTCGAAGGCCGCGTTGACGTCTTCAACGGTCGTCGACCGGGCGACTTCGAAGACGCAGTCGGTAAGCGACGCGTTCAGCAGCGGCACGCGAACGGCGATGCCGGTCAGCTTGCCGAGGAGTTCCGGATAGATCAGCCCGATCGCCGTCGCCGAACCGGTTGATGTCGGAATCAGCGAGACGCCGCTTGCCCGCGCCCGTCGCAGGTCCTTGTGCGGCGCGTCGACAACGACCTGGGTGTTGGTCAGGTCGTGCAGCGTGGTGATCACACCATGACGAATGCCGAACGTCTCGTGGACGACCTTCACGACCGGCGCCAGGCAGTTGGTCGTGCATGACGCCGCGGTCACCAGGTGATGAACCCCTGGCTCGTAGAGGTGATCGTTCACGCCGACGACGACATTGAGCGCACCGGACTTGACCGGCGCGGCGACGATGACCTTCTTCACGCCAGCGGCGAAATACGGTTCGAGCGCTTCGGGGGTCCTGAACTTGCCGCTGCACTCGAGGACGATGTCGACGCCGTGCGCCGCCCAGGGCACGGTTCCCGGCTTGGGTTCAGCGGAAAAGCTGACGCGCGCATTGTCGACCGCGATGGCGTGAGTCTCGGCGCGGACATCGTGCGGCCAGCGACCGTGCACGGAGTCGAAGACGAGTAGATGCGCGGCGGCTTCAGGCCCACCGACGATCTCGTTGATGTGCGCGAACTCGAGATCCGGCCGGCCCCAGCCGGCGCGGAGTGCGAGACGCCCCATCCGGCCGAAGCCGTTGATGCCGACGCGAGTGGACATGGTGAAGGTCGCTACTGGTCCCTGGTGTGGGCTCCGGCTTCAGCCGGAGCGTCAGTTCACCTTACGGTTAGCCGTGCGCCGCGTCGCCAGGAGCGACTCGCGGCTCATGACGGGCGACAGGCTGCCCGCCGACTGCCGGGCCGACACCGATCCTGGCTGACCGATCGGCTCGCAGCACGACCCGGTGCCCACCTCGCCAGGCGCTGGGAGACAGCATCCGGTGCGCTTGCTCAAGCGGTCGCCGTCGCGTTGCACCAGGTCGACGTGGGTCAGCGCATGGCGCACGGCATCGCTGATCGCGGCCATCACCGGATCGGCAAACGTGCCCAGACGGTAGTGAATCCAGAGTCCCTCGCGTCTGGTCTGCACGAGACCCGTGCGCCGCAGATAGGCCAGGTGGCGCGAGGCCTTCGACTGCGGAATCTTCAGGCTCTCATGGATGTCGCAGACGCAGACCTCGCCCGAGAGCAGGAGGCCGAGAATTCTCAGCCTCGTGGCGTCGGCGAGCGCCTTGAACAGCGCCTCCATGTCGGTCAGTTGCCTGGCGGCCATATGTGCGTTGACAAATATAGCACGCGCTTACTATATTCGCCTTCACACATACAACGGTCGGGGTCCGCTTTAGCCGGACCAGGCACCGAAGGCACGACATGGCACCCGAACCCCTGCGAGTCCTGTTTCTCTGCACCGGCAATTCGGCGCGGTCGCAGATGGCGGAAGCCATCTTGCGATCGCTCTCCCGCGGTCGGGTCAACGTGATCAGCGCCGGCAGCACGCCGCGCGACGAGATCCATCCGATGGCGCGCCGCGCGGTGCGGACGCTGCTTGGCCTCGAGATGACCGGCCAGCATCCCAAGCCGCTCGAGCCGTTCCTCGAGTCGACACACGACTACGTCATCACCCTGTGCGATCGCGCCCAGGAAGTCTGTCCGACGCTGCCGAGCGATCCCGAACGCATGCACTGGCGAATCGAGGATCCGGCCGTCGTCGCAGGGACCGAGATGGAACGCCAGCGAGCGTTCGATCACACCGCGCATCACCTGTTGACGCGGATTCGCCTGTGGCTGTCGTTACCGTCAGTCTCGCAACGATTGACCGCTTCCTAGTTGACAGCGCCGAGCAACCTCGCCATCCTACGTTCAGAGTGGGGATTCTCCTGAGGCCCGTTTCGTCCGTCGTTGTCGTGCTGGCGCTGCTGTCGGCGCAAACGGCACTATGCGCTGGCTGGCTCGCGACGCCGGACGCGCGCATGGCCTGCTGCGCGAACGAGGCGGATTGTCCGATGCACAAGTCGGACGGCGCGAAGCATCACACGACGAAGACGATCACTCAGGCGGACGCTGATGCCTGCTGCGCCGCGGGCGAGCGATCACAATCGTCGCAACACGAGTCGCGGATCGCGTGGGCCAACCCACTGGCGGTGGCTGCGCAACATGTGCTGGCTGCGGCACCACTTGTCGCGGGTTTGCCGCTCGCCGCTGACTTCCCTGCTCCCGCTCTTCGCAGTTCGCCGCCGCGCCATCTCCTCCTCTCCGTCTTCCTGATCTAGATCGCAGTCCGCCGACACGGCCGTCGACGCCTTCGGGCGTCTCAGTGGCTTTGCTGCGCGCGCGTGCGCGCCAGGACGACTGCGCATGATCAACCGACTGATTGAAGCGTCGCTCAAGAACCGCGTTCTGGTCCTACTGGTCTATGCCGCGCTCGCCGGCTGGGGCTGGTGGGCCTTGGGCGCGACGCCGATCGACGCGATTCCCGACCTCTCCGACAACCAAGTGATCGTCTTCACCGACTGGACCGGGCACAGCCCGCAGGAAGTCGAGGACCAGATCACCTACCCGCTCACGGTCAACCTCCAAGGGCTGGCCGGCGTGCGGGTCGTCCGCTCGCAATCGGCCTTCGGCTTCTCGATGATCTACGTCGTCTTCGACGACGAGGTCGATCTCTACTTCGCGCGCGCCCGCGTCCTCGAGCGAATGAGTCTGGTCGCGAAGACGTTGCCAGTGGATGTGACGCCGACGCTCGGGCCCGATGCCACGGGTGTCGGTCACGTGTTCTGGTACGCGGTCGAAAGCCCGAGTCATACCCTGCGTGACCTGCGCACGATCCAGGACTGGTTCATTCGCTATCAGCTGAACGCCGTGCCAGGCGTCGCGGAAGTGGCGTCGGTCGGCGGCTTCGTCCAGCAGTACCAGGTTGATGTCGATCCGAACCGGCTTCGGCTCTACCGGATCCCGCTCAGCACGGTCGTCTCCGCCGTCCGCGACAGCAACCTGAACGTCGGCGGCAACGTGCTCGACGCGAACGGCGCGTGGCTGATCGTCCGCGGCGTCGGGCTGATCGCCTCCGCCGAAGACATCAAGAAGATTCCGATTGGCGCGGCCGACGGCGTACCGATCTATGTCGAACAGGTCGCCAACGTGCAGGTCGGCAACGCCTTCCGGGTCGCCGCGCTGGTGAAGGGCACCAACGAGGCCGTGGGCGGTGTCGTTGTCGCCAGGTCGGGTGTGAATACGCAAGCGGTCATCGACGGCGTAAAGGCACGCATCGCGCAGATTCAGCCGGGACTGCCGCCAGGGGTAACGATCGTTCCGTTCTACGACCGTTCACAGCTGATCGATCAGTCGGTGGACACGCTGCGCCGCGCACTCATCGAAGAAATCGTCCTGGTGACGCTAGCGCACATCGTGTTCCTGATGCACGTTCGCTCGATCCTGATTGTCACGATTCCCCTGCCGCTCGCAGTGCTCACGGCGTTTCTCGGCATGCACTACGCGGGGCTGTCGTCGAACATCATGAGCCTCGCCGGCATTGCCATCGCCATCGGCGTCCTCGTCGACGCCGGCATCGTCGTCACGGAGAACGCCTTCCGGTTTGTGGAGCAACACCACGTCGACCCGCGAGACCGCCAGAAAGTCTGGCAGACCGTGCTCGAATCGACGCGCCTGGTCGGGCGTCCGGTGTTCTTCTCGATGGCAATCATCCTGCTGGCCTTCGTGCCGGTGTTCGCTCTGACCGGCCAGGAAGGCAAACTGTTTCATCCGCTCGCGTTTACGAAAACGTTCGCGGTTCTGGCAGCGACATTGATCGCGGTCACGCTCGTCCCGGTCCTGTGTTCCCTGCTGCTCGGTGGACGGTTCCACGCTGAAGACGCGAACCCGGTGATGCGCCTGCTGCGACGCGTCTACGAACCGGTACTGGGATCGGCGCTGCGGCACCGCGCGTGGACCGTGGGAACCGCCGCACTGCTGTTCGCTGGCGCACTCCTGCTCGCACGTGGGATCGGCAGCGAGTTCATGCCGCCGCTGAACGAAGGCGACCTGATGTTCATGCCGATTGCCGATCCCAGCATCTCGCTCGACGAGAACACCGCAATTGCCAAGAAACAGAACGCCGCGCTACAGGCCTTCCCGGAGGTCGAGTACGTCGTTGCCAAGGTGGCCCGCGCCGAGACGTCGACCGACCCGGCGCCGCTCAACATGACCGAGACCATCGTGCATTTGAAACCACGGGAGGAGTGGCGGCGGGGTCTGACCCTGGACGCGCTTCGCGCCGAGATGGGCCGCGCGGTGCAGTTTCCTGGCGTCTCCAACATCTGGACGATGCCGATCATCAACCGCATCGACATGCTGACGACCGGGATCCGATCGGAAGTCGGGGTCAAGATCTTCGGCGCGGACCTGCCGACGCTGGAAGCGCTGGCCCGCCAGGTGGCCGGCGTCCTCCGCACCGTCCCCGGCGCCAGCAATGTGTATCCCGAACAAGTGACCAGCGGCCAGTATCTGAACATCAGCATCAATCGCGTGGCCGCAGCCCGCTACGGCGTCGGCGTCGGCGACATCCAGCAGGTCATTGCCACCGCGGTCGGCGAAACCAACCTGACGACGACCATCGCAGGGCGCCAGCGCTTTCCCGTGCGCGTCCGCTATGCGCCGGAATATCGGACCGATGCGCAAGGGCTCGGCCGCGTACTGGTGGCCTCGCCGTCTGGGGCACAGATTCCGCTTTCGGATGTGACCACGATCGCGAACACCAGAGGTCCGGCGATGATTTCGTCGGAGAACGGCCTGCTGCTCGCCACGGTGCTGCTCAACGTACAGGGGCGCGATGTCGGCGGCTTCGTGCGCGAGGCGCGAGCGGTCGTGGGTCGAGATGTCGCGCTGCCTCCGGGCTACTACCTCGGATGGAGCGGCCGCTGGGAAAACCAGGAACATGCGCGGCAGCGGCTGATGGTCGTCCTGCCGATCGTCCTCGTCGTGATCTTCGTGCTGCTCTACTTCACCTATCGTTCGGCGCTCGAAGCCGCGCACGTCCTGCTGGCCGTGCCGTTCGCATTGACCGGCGGCGTCTATCTGCTCTGGCTGCTTGGTTACAACTTCTCCGTCGCGGTCTGGGTCGGCTTCATCGCGCTCTTCGGCACGGCCGTCCAGACCGGCGTGGTGATGGTGATCTACCTCGAGGAAGCCGTCGAACGCCGCCGGCACGCGGATGGCGCGTTGACGCGGTCCAGCCTGCGCGAGGCCGTGATGGAAGGCGCGCTGCTGCGACTACGGCCCAAAGTCATGACCGTCTCGACCGTCGTCGCCGGCCTGCTGCCGCTGATGTGGAGCACGCGCGTTGGCGCCGAAGTCATGAAACCGCTCGCCACACCGGTTCTCGGCGGCATGGTGTCCTCTCTCGTTCACGTTCTCATCGTGACCCCGGTGATCTTCTGCTGGCTGCGCGAACGGCAACTCGGTCTCACGCAGACCGATCCCGAACCAGCCCGGACTTCGAGCTTGAATGTCCGCGTCTCCGTGGGCGTGATCGCTCTCGTCGGCCTGACCGCTCTCGGGATCTGGGGCGCGCGCACATGGATGCGAGCTCGAGCGCCGGTCGGAGAACGCAGTCGAGCCGCTGACATCGTGCGACAGGTGCAGTCCGGCGAGCTGACCATCTTGCTGCGGGCCTCCGGCGGCGCGCTGCGGCTCGGGCGCAATGCCTTTACCGTGGAGTTCCGCACCGCCAACAACGATCTCGTTGACGTGGGCACGGTGCGCGCGAGCGGCAACATGCCGATGCCCGGCATGGTGATGTCGAGCGGGATGGAGGTGCACGCGGGCGATGCGCCCGGACGCTATCAGGCGACCGCGGACTTCGGCATGGCCGGTACGTGGCAGATGGGTATCGAGTGGACTGGCCCCAAGGGCCAGGGATCAGTGTCGTTCGAAGGGAGCGTCCAATGAAATCGCCGGGCATCGGCACCCTTGTGGTGGTCCTGTGGGCGCTCGGCCGCGGCATCGCCGTCGCCCAGTCGGCAGGAGCGTATCTGGATCCGCGCGACGGGCTCTCGGTATCGGCAGCCATCGAGCGGGCTCTCGCGGCCGAGCCGGGCCTTCAAGCGGCGCGCGCGGAGATTGGCGTCGCGCAGGGCGCGCAGCAGCAAGCCGGGCTACGGCCCAATCCCTGGATCACGTTCGAACGCCGTGAGCAGGTCAACGGGACAGACAACCAGACCTTCGCCCAATTCGAATGGCCACTCGACCTCTTTCGTCGCGACGCACGGGTGAACGTGGCGGTGCGCGAGCGCGAGGCCATCGAGCGATCGGTGGACGATCGCGCTCGCCTGCTGGCCGCTGATGTCCGATCCCGGTATGGAGATGCCGCGGCGGCGGTCCGTGCCGTCATCGTCGCAGCAGGCCAGACGGAAGCACTGCGTCAACAGGTGGAGCTCGCCCGCGGCCGCGTCGACACCGGGGCGGCCCCGCCGCTCGAGCGCGACATACTGCTCGTTGAGTCGCGCCGTCTCGAGGCGACGCGACTCCTTGCCGTCGGCCGGGCCGAAGCCGCGATGGTCGAACTGCGTCGCATCATCGGTCTGCCGCCGGACGCACCGTTGACACTCAAGCAGCCTCTGGAAGATCTCGTCGCTTCCGCAACGGCTGAATCACGGATGGGTGGCGCCACCGACTCGCTGACTGAGTCGCGCACGGACGTGCAGGAGGCCCACGCGCAGGAGGCGGTGGCGGAGGCGCGCGCCGGCAAGGCACGCGCGAACGGACGCTTCGAGGTCTCGCTCTTTGGATCGTACATGCGGATGGATCAGTCCTTCCCCCAACTGGGCGTGAACCGCGCCGGTCGCCTTGAACCCATTGCCGATGTCTTTCACTACGCGTCCGTGGGCGCAATGGTGACCCTGCCGCTTCGCAACAGGAACCAAGGCGATGTCGCGGCCGCTGAAGCCGGACGAACCGCGGCGCGCGCACGAACCGAAGCCGTGCGGCTGACTGCGCAATCCGAGATCGCGGCCGCCGCTTCCCAATGGGCGCGCAGCCACGAGGCGCTCTCCGCGATCGCCGAAGGTCTCGCACTCGAAAAACAGAATCTCGAGATCGTCCGGCAGACGCACGCGCTGGGTGCGGCAACCATCAGCGAAGTCTTGACCGAGCAGCGGCGCTACTTGGACATGGAGCAGGTCTACACCGACACGCTCAAGAGCGTGTACGACACGGATGCGGCGCTGCGGCGCGCGAGAGGAGAACGATGATGGCGTCCGATTCTCGAATCGAGCTGGGCCGAAGCACGCTGATCGTTGGCGGACTCGCGCTGGTTGCCCTGGGGGCCGCGGCGTCGTATCTCGCGCTGTCGCAACGGCCGCCCAGTTCGGCCGCTCCAGCAGTAGGTCAATCAGCTCCCGCAGCGAGCGCGGCCGCAACACCTGGCGCCGTACCGCTCGCTGAGGTGACCGTCACTCTGTCGCCCGAGGAAATCGCCCGCGCCGGAATCGAAGTCGCAGCGGTAGAAGCGATCGCGACGCCGGCGACGGTCCGGATTCCGGCCACCGTGCAGCCCAACGCGTATCGAACCGTCGTCGTCACCTCGCTCGCGGCCGGCAGGGTCACGCGGGTATCGGCCGAACTGGGCGACCGCGTCAAACAAGGACAAACGCTGGCCGAGCTCTACAGCCCTGAGCTGGCCGACGCAGAGACTCGCTATCTCGCGACGCGCGCCGAACTCGAGGCCCACGAGCAGATGCTTCGGCGAACCGAGAAGCTCGTGGATATCGGCGCCGCCAGCCGCCAGGAACTGGAGAGAGTCCACGCCGAGCACGCCACCGCAACGACGGCAGTAGCCAGCGCGCTCGCACGTGTGACACTCCTGGGAGTACCGGGAACCGGCGTTGCGAGGCTCAACGCCGGAGGTGAGCCCTCAGCGACGATCTTCGTCACCGCGCCGCGGGACGGCGTCATCACGGCCCGGAACGCCAATGCTGGCGTCAATGTCGACGCGGCCGCCGCGTTGTTCACCGTCGCGGACCTTTCCACTGTATGGGTGGTCGGCGAACTCCTCGAACGCGACTTTGCGCGCATCGGCGTCGGCAGTCCGGTCACGGTGGCCATTCCGGCCTACCCCGATCGCACATGGACCGGAAAGGTGAGCTACGTGGATCCGCAGATGAAGCCAGAGACGCGAACGGGGCAACTCCGTGTCGAGATCGCCAACCCCGGAACTGACTTGCGGATTGGCATGTTCGTCGACCTGCAGGCAATCATGGCTGGCACGTCAGAACCGCAGCTGGTCGTGCCGCGGACCGCCGTTCAGACGATCGGCGAACGCAGCGTCGTCTATCTGGTCAAACCGCAGGAACCTGGTACGTTCATCGAACGCACGATCGAGCTTGGTGACAGGACCGGTGATTTGGTCGTGGTCCGTGCGGGGGTTGCCGCCGGTGACGCTGTCGTATCGAAGGGATCATTCTCGATTCGCGCCGAGCGGGAGCGGCTCGGGCTTCGACCGATGATGCCCTGATTCCCAGCCGCGCCCCAGCGCAGTCGTCTACAGCCCGCTGCTCTGGCGTCGGTCGGCGGTGACCGTCTCAAGAGTGCCACCGACGACATCGACCATCGCGACGGTTGTCGCGACGTGAGGCCCTTGCAGCTCGAAGCGTACGCCCCGCCGGCGGATTGACGCTTCCGACCACCATGTTTCGCCGTTCGCGTTCGTACGACACCTCAACCCGTTGTCTGCGACGACGGACACGCCCGTGATCGGTTGTCCGGATCGATCGACGACGCGAAGCTTGAACGGTGGTCCGGCGGCCCTGCTTCCCGACAGCACAAAAGATGGCGCGACCAGCGTCAACAATCCCAAGGTCGCCGTCGTCGCAAACTTGCGAAATCTCGTCATCGCCACATCCTCACGCAACCGCCGCGTGCTACCTCACCCGCTTGAGATGCGCCTCTGAATAGAGTGCGAAATCCTTACCGGGCTCGGCAATCTCAAAACGTTCGACGAACTCGTCGTCGCTGACGACCCGATACGTTTCCCGCGCGCGGTATCCGGCGGGAATGTTCTCGATCGCTTCGCTGGTGAACACAATTGTCTTCGGATCCGCATTCGGCTCCTCGACGTAGGTATTGACGAACCCTTCGGTGTGAAACTGCCGAAAGACTAATCGCTTCCGGGCCGAGTCGTAACCGATCATGCTCAAGTGATGGTGGATCTCGCCGCTGGTCTTTCCTGCCTCTGGCGGGTACCTGGAGGTATTGGTTTCCTGAATGAAACGTCCGTCGAGCACGAACTGATACGTGCGCTCCGCGGTGCCCCGTCCGGGTTCTCCAGCCTGCTCACCCTTCCAGGTTCCGATCATGAACCGAAGCGCAGCGAAGCGGTCGGCGGTTGCGGTTGCGTCAGTCGATTGGGCACCGACTGGAACCGTCAGGGCAACCAGGACGAGCGTCAGGGCAAGCCGCTGCACGATGGGCGGATTATAGTGGGAGCACAGGGCCATGGACGCCCACGCCTATTGGAACAAGATCTACCTGACGAAACGCGAGGCCGAGCTCAGCTGGCTCGAGACACTGCCGGCCGAATCCATTCGGATGATCGAAGCCGCCGGAGTGACCGCGAAGTCCTGCGTGATCGACATCGGCGGCGGTGATTCACGTCTGGTGGATCTGCTTGCGGCCAAGGGATTGACCTGCCTCGCCGTGTTCGATGTATCAGAAGCGGCGTTGGCGCGCGCTCGGATGAGACTCGGCGAAATTGTGACGGTCAAATGGGTCGCAGCCGACGTGACCGGCGACTGGACCATCGAACCGATGGACATCTGGCACGACCGCGCAGTGTTTCACTTCCTCGTTGACGCGCGGGAACGAGCCGCGTACCGCGCGCATCTATCGCGCACGCTGAGGCCGGGCGGAAGCGCAATCATCGCGACGTTCGCTCTGGATGGTCCGACCCGCTGTAGCGGCTTACCGGTTGCGCGCTACTCGCCCGAGACGCTGTCCGCTGAACTCGGCGACGAATTCGACCTCCTCGAGTCGAGAACACACGCGCATCGCACCCCGTGGGGAAGCACCCAGTCGTTTCAATATTCCCGCTTCCGGCGCCGCGCGTGATTAGTCGGCAGACGCTGTCGTAGACTTCACACGTGGACCTGACACCGGCTCTCGTCCCTCTCTTGCACGTGACGGACGTCGCTCGCGCGATCGCCTTCTACGAACGCCTTGGCTTCACCGTCAAGAGCCGGGAAGGGGACTCGGATCCCTACTGGGTGAACGTCTGTGCCAGTGGGAACACGCCGGCAGCAGAACTGATGCTGGCGCGTGTCTCGAGTCCGCCGCAGCCTCGCGGCGCGGTGCTCTATTTCTACGTGAAAGACGTGGGCTCGCTTCACGAAGAGCTCGCCCGCGCCGGGATCCGTGTGTCAGCGCTGACGACTCCCGCGTACGCGACGGCGGGTGAATTCGAGGTCCACGATCCGGACGGCCACACTCTGCTCGTCGGTCAGCCAGACTGCTGATGCCGCCCGCCACCGCGACGATTACCTGCCCGGCCTGTCGACACGCAGCGGTCGAACCGATGCCGGTCGACTGTTGTCTGTTCTTCTACCAATGTCTGGGCTGTCACGGGGTGCTAAAGCCCCTCCCCGGCGACTGCTGTGTGTTCTGTTCGTACAGCGAACAGCGCTGCCCATCGGCCCAAGCCATCAAGTGCTGCGGAGTTCCAAATCTAGCGACCAGCCGATCTGGCTAGAAGGTCGGCGCTACTCGCTGTGGTGATGTCCCATTCACGGCTGCAGGCTGGGCACGCGTATGAGATCGTCTTCGTGCCTTCCCGCAGACAGACTTGAAGCGGTTCGCCGCGTGTTCCACACGATGGACAGATCGATTGGCGGCGTTCGGCGTGACGGGCTGGCGCAGGGTTTCCCATACGCGGGCCGAGATTCTACAGAAGAGCCAGGTGCTTTTCCAACGGCTCTGCGAACCGGCGCATCGCTCTGCTTCTGACGTTCGCTGGCCGCGTTTGAGCCGTTTTGTCGACCAACAGCGCGTAAGGAGACGAGCGCGTCCGCTCACCTTGTGAGGTCGCCATGACGGGCCGATTCGGCATTGTCGTGCTTCTGTGTCTCCTCCCCCGCGCGGCCACGGCCCAGTTCCAGATGCCAACAGCGCAGAACCTGCCGCGGGCGTTCATCAGCCCCATCCTCGGGGCGACGGTCGACTCGCCGTCCGACACCCCCAATCCGACCACGCCGGCGTTCGGCCTGGCGTTTGGGCGCCTGGGAAAGATCAGCAGCAGCGAAACAGAGCTCGCGTACTACCCCACGCTGATTAGCGGCACGCCCGGAGTCGTGTCAAAAGAGCGGGTGTTCAGCTTCTTCCAGAACTTTCTCATCGGTCCGACCATCGGCCCAATCAAACCGTACGGTGTGATTGGCTTCGGCGACCTGCTGCTGAACGCCTCGGTCGCGAGCTATGTGGGCCTGGATCCCGAGAGCGCGTTCAACAACTACTTCGCGCTGAGCGCCGGTGGCGGCGTGATCGGGTTCTTCATCGACCACCTTGGCGTCCGTGGCGACGTGCGCTGGTTCCGCGCCTACGGCTTCGACTCGAACTCGCTCGTCGTCGACAGCGCAGGCCTGGCTCTCACCCACTTCGAGTACTGGCGCCTGAACATCGGGCTCGTTGCGAGATTCTGAAAGACAAGAAGCTTCACAGCGAACCCGCCCGTCCGCCGAGCCGGTTCAGCGAGGTCCCTGAAAGCGCTGCGCCGTCCCCTCCAGCATCTGATCGACGCACCACTTCGCATAGACGCCGCCGAAGAGGCGCCCGAGTTCATGGGTGACGCTTCCGGACGGGAGGTCGTAGTCGATGAACACGCGGACCAGCGTGCCTCGATCGGCTGGCGCGAGATGAACGCCCATCCGGTACGACCCGATGACGATCAAGTGTGGCGAGCCCACGGTCTCCCACTCCTTGCGAGAGGGCCGATCATGGACCGTGACGACCTCGTCGAGAGAGATCTCGACGCCCATCATCGAACCCGCCATGCGAATGTGCGACCCGACGGATTGTCCTCGCCGCTCGTCCATGTCCACGGTCATGTGTCCGCCGCCCATCATCCACGAGGACTTCCCCATGTGGGCCGAGAACTGCTCGTGGTCGTCCACGAAGTCGAAGACCGCTTTCATCGGTGCGTCGACGACCTGACTGCGTTCGTAGTGTTGACGCGCGCTCATCGGTCGTCCCTCAAGAGTGCGGCCTGGTCGTTGCCGCGCGAATGATGCGCGTGCCCGCCATGCCGGCGGTGCATCAGCAAGTGCATGATCGGACAGGCGGCGATCAATGCCTGGGATCTGGCACGGTTGGTGCCATACCCGGGCCAGTCGGCGTCAGGCGATTTCGCGCAATAGTTCGTCGGTTTGCCAGCCGAGCGCCACAGCGGGTTGCCCGGGACGTGGGAAAAATCCCCGCGCTCGCGAAAATTTCCGAGGAGCGCTCGCCCGCTATGGCTGACGACCCGTGCAGTCGAGACACCCGTGCGTAGGGTGTGGCTGCTGCGGCTAGAGCCCTTGTGCGGGATTTTTCCCGCGAACTGCTAATTCCCCCACCACCCGGGCCCATGTGTGGTTCCAAGGGCCGCAAAACGACCGCCGTTTGACGACATCGGGCGAATCCAGGCTGGCGTACCGCTTGCCTCGGTGATCGTCACAGACGCTTTCGTGAGGAGGACACCATGACTGGTTTGAGAATGTTGACCGTCGCCGTCGCCATGTCCGGCCTGGCCGCTTCGGGATTCGTGGCACACGCGCAATCATCGGGCGCGCCGGCCGCAAAGCCGCAGACGGATGCACAGGATCATCAGGCCCATCATCCTGAGGCCGAGCCGGCGCCAAAACCTGCCGACGGCATGTCAGCCATGCAGGGCAAGATGATGGCCGACATGCAGGCTCGAGACGCGCGAATCGCGGACCTCCTGGCCAAGATGAAGGCGGCCCAGGGCAACGCCAAGGTTGACGCGATCGCCGAGTTGGTGACGGCGATGGCTGAGCAGCACAAGGCGATGCGCGACGGGATGGTGCAGATGCAGGGGCAGATGATGATGCAAATGCACGAACAGATGATGAAACAGATGGGCGGCGCGAAGTAGCGTTTCGCAGGCGTACAGGTAAGCGGAGCTGCTGCTAATGCTTGGAGTCTAGGACCGCTTCGCCACATAATGACCGCGTCGTGAAGGTGCTCCGCTCGCTCGCGGCGCTCGTGCTGACTCCTTGTCTGACGCTGTCGCCGGCGTTGGTACCGGAGCACGCTCACGAAGCCGACGCGGATCATCCGCAGGCCACCGTCCATCGCCATCTCGAACCGCACGCGGCCGACATCCACGACGACGATCACGCGGAGTTCGCCGAAGACGGCGACCACGTCGTGTGGCTCGACGGAACGACCGCTGTCTGTCCGGGCTGCGTTCAGCTCACGGCGCCATCGGCACGCGCGATCGCTGCGGTCAAGGTTGCCGTTCCGCTCGTCCGCTGGACGGCGCAGCCAGACTACGACACGGCACCTCCTCACGGTCCCCCGCGGCAAACGCCCGGCCTCCGCGGCCCTCCCTCCTTCGCCGCCTGATCTGAACTGACGGGTTCACCCGTCGTCTGTCTCGCACTCCGTTCATTCGAGGTCGCAATGCGCATAGTGGTGCTTGGCGCCACGCTGCTGGCGGTCGTTCTGCCGTCGCACGCGGGCGCGCAATCCTTGACGTTGACCGAAGCCGACGCGCTGGCGCGGCTGTCCACCGACAGTCCTCGCGTGCGGGCGCTGCGCACCGGCATCGATGTGGCCCGCGCGGATGCGCTGCTGGCCGGACGCTGGCCGAACCCACGTGTCGTGTTCAATCGCGAGTCGGTCGCCGGCACCACCGAGCACATCGTCACCCTCGCGCAGCCGCTGCCGATCAGCGGCCGGCGGGGACTGGAGGTCCAGGCGGCGTCCGCGCTCGTCGACGCCGCAACCAGCCGGAGTGACGACGGCGTGCGGCGAGCGCGCGCGGATCTGCGCCTGGCCTTCGCGGCACTCGTCAGCGTTCAGGTGCGGCTTGGCGCACTCGAAGCGGCGCGGACGCGACTGCAGGAAGTCGTACGGATCCTCGAACGCCGCGAGGCGGCCGGGGATTCGGCCGGGTTCGACCGGCTACGCGCGGAACACGAGTTATTCGACGTCGACGCCGACCTCGCGCTTGCAACCGCGGACCGGAGCCACGCGCAAGCTGCGCTCTCGGGCTTTTTCGTCGGCGTCCAGCCGGCGGCGATCGTGGCGGTGGCTGCACTCAGTGCTCCCGACGTGCCACCACTTGCCGCACTCCTCGCACGCGCCGAGACCACCCGCGGCGAACTGGTCGCGTTCCGGCAGGAAAGCGCTGCGGCGCGACTGGCAGCCGAGGCTGCAGACAAGCGGCGCATCCCTGAGCCGGAGGTAATCGCCGGCGCGAAATCATCGTCGAACGGCGCTGGCGATTTGGGGGTCGTCGTCAGCGTGCAAGCGACCGTCCCGATCTTCGATCGCGGACGGCCCGAACGCGCCGTCGCGGAAGCCCGCGATCGCCAGGCGGTCGCCCGCGCCGAGGCGTTCCGGCAGCTGCTCGCCGCGGAGATTGCCGGCCTCCGCGACGCCGTCTTGCAGCGTCGTGACGTGGCCGCGCGTTACCGCGACAGCGCAGTGCGCGGCACCGAGCAGATTGAACGGATCGCGCGCGTCAGCTACGAGGCCGGGGAACGAGGGATTCTCGAACTCCTCGACGCCTATCGCGCCGGCGCTTCCGCCGCCGCCCGCCAGTCCACTCTCGACCTCGCTGTCAAAGAAGCCGAAATCGAGCTGGAATTCGCCAGCGGCTGGGAGATGCCGTAATGAATCGCTTTCGTCTCATCATGCTCGTCGTCGCCGTGGGTCTTCCGGCATGCGGTTCCAGCCCGGCACCACGGGAGCACGCCAATGAGGAGATCTCGCTCGACGTGACCAGTTGGACCGATCGCAGCGAACTCTTCATGGAATACCCGCCCCTGGTCGCTGGCCAGAGCGCTCGCTTCGCGGTTCACCTCACGCGGCTCGAAGACTTCCAGCCGCTCACTGCAGGACAGCCGTCACTTGAATTCATACCAGAGGCCGGCGGCACGGCGACAACGCTGCCTGGGAACGATCCGTCTCGCCCCGGCGCGTTTCGCATCGAAGGCACTCCGCCGGCGGCGGGCCGCTACCGCTGGGCGCTCCGCGTGCAGGCGCCGAATCTGACCGATCGTCACGACCTCGGTACGGTCACGGTGTTTCCCGATCAAAAGTCCGCGGCCGCGGCGCCGGATCTGCACGGACCCGAAGATCCAGCCGCCATCTCATATCTCAAAGAGCAACAGTGGACCAACGAGTTCGGCACGCATCTCGCCGAAGACCGTGAACTGCGGACGGCGACGCGCGTGGCAGCCACCATCGAGCCGCTGAGCGGCGGCGAGGCGCTGGTCGCCGCGCCGGCGGCGGGGCGCTATGCCGCCGATGCCCTCCCCGACGTCGGCGCGTTCGTCCGAGCCGGTGCCGTATTGGGTCGCCTCGAGCCACGGCTCGGGGCTGCGGACGACCGGGCGGCGCTGCAGTCGGCCCTGGCTGAAGCCCGCGCCGCGCTCGATGGGGCACAGGCCGAAGAACGTCGCACCGAACAGCTGCTGGCTGATCGAGCGATCCCCGCCCGCCGCGTCGAAGACGCGAAGCGGACGCGGACGGTCGCCGAGGCACGCGTCCGTGCGGCCGAGTCGCGACTCGCCCAGCGTGACGAAACACTGGGTGCCGGCGGCGGCGGCGCCAGCGGCAATGTCTTTGTGCTCAAAGCACCGATTGCCGGACGCATCGCCGGCGTGATGGCCACCCTCGGCGCCGCGTACGGCGAAGGCGCGCCGCTCTTCAAGATCGTGCGCACCGATCGCGTGGAACTGCGCGCGCTGGTCCCGAGTGCCGACGTCGCCGCCGCCCGCAATACGGGCGATCTGGCGTTCGAAGTGCCGGGCCGCGCCGATCCGCTTCCGCTCATGGCGCATCACATGCACGATGCCGGCGTGCTCGACCCCGACACCCACTCTCTCCCGCTGCAATTCGAGGTTGAGAACCCACACGGACAGTTACTGATCGGCCAGAGCGGAAGCGCGCTGCTCTACCACAAGGAACGCGCCCGTGTGCCAGCGCTTCCGAAGACGGCGGTGTTGATGGAAGCCGGCCGGCCGTACGTCTTCGTTCACGTCAGCGGCGAGCGCTTCGTACGCCGCTACGTCGACATTGCCACACGCGACGGCGACTGGGTCGGACTCAAGGGCGGCGTGAAAACCGGCGAACGGGTCGTCGTCCGGGGCGCCTACGAAGTCCAGCTGGCCTCGGCGGCCAAGGGATTGCCCGCCGAAGGGCACGTGCACTGAGGTGTGGTGATGAAACGACTGATTCGCTGGTCGATCGACCACCACTGGATGGTGCTCGTGTTCTCCGTCCTGCTGCTGGCTGCCGGACTGCGGACGGCGCGCAGCATGCCGGTGGACGTCTTCCCAGATCTCACGGCGCCTACCGTGACAATCCTGACCGAGGGCCGCGGCATGGCGCCCGAAGAAATGGAAGCGCTCGTCACCTTCCCGCTGGAGAGCGCCATCAATGGCGCGTCCAGCGTGCGACGGGTTCGTTCCGCCACCGCGCTCGGCATTGCGGTCGTCTGGGTGGAATTCGACTGGGGTACGGACATCTTCCTCGCTCGTCAGATCGTCGCCGAAAAGCTGGCGCTGGTCGGCAGCTCGCTGCCGCCGCAGGTCGAGCGACCGGTGCTGGCCCCGGTCTCGTCGATCATGGGCGAAATCCTGTTCTTCGCACTGTCATCAGAGCAGCACAGTCCGTTGGAGCTGCGAACCGTGGCCGATGCCGTCGTTCGCCGGCGGCTGCTGGCGGTGTCCGGGGTGTCCCAGGTGACGCCGATCGGCGGCGCGGAGCGCCAGTACCAGGTCATCGCGCATCCGGACCTGCTTCGCGCGAATGGCGTCTCGCTGACCGAGCTCCTCGACGCCGTTCGAGGAGCCAGCGCGAACACGTCGGCGGGCATTTTCACGGAAGGACCGCAAGAGTACATCCTCCAGGCGATCGGCCGGGTCCGCACACCTGACGAAATCGGCGAGAGCGTCATCGCGCTGCGCGGCGAGCGGTCGGTTCTGATTCGCGATCTCGCCGAGGTCCGCGAAGGTGCGGCCCTCAAGCGCGGCGAGGGCTCACGCAGTGGCAAGCCGGCGGTGATCATCGGGATCCAGAAGCAGCCCGGCGCGAACACCCTCGAGCTGACCGGCCGGCTCGATCACGAGCTCGATCGGATTCAGATCGAACTGCCGGCGGGCATGACCATCGATCGCAAGATTTTCCGCCAGTCCGACTTCATCGAAGTGGCGGTCGACAACGTCGTCGCGGCGCTTCGCGACGGCGGCATTCTCGTGATCGTCATCGTGCTGCTGTTCCTGGCCAACCTCCGCGCGGCGGCCATTACGCTGACGGCGATGCCGCTCTCGCTGGCGACGGCGGTGCTGGTGCTCGGCGCCTTCGGCGCGACGATCAACACCATGACGCTTGGCGGCATGGCCATCGCCATCGGCGCGCTGGTCGACGACGCGATCATCGACGTCGAGAACGTGGTGCGGCGGCTGCGCGAAAATCGCCGCAGACCCGAAGGCGAGCGCCGCCCGGCCGCGGACATCGTCCAGGACGCAACGCTCGAGATCCGGACCTCCATCGTCTTCGCGACGGTCATCATCGTGCTCGTGTTCCTCCCGATCTTCGGGCTGGCTGGTGTCGAGGGACGGCTGATGACGCCGCTTGCCTTCGCCTACATCACGTCGCTCCTCGCGTCGCTCGCCGTCGCCATCGTCGTCACACCGGCACTGTCGTACGCGTTCCTGCCGACCGCGGCCTCGATCGAGCGCGGGCACGACGGGTGGCTGGCCCGGACCCTCAAGTCCGGGTTCGGGCGCGTACTGCCGCGCGCCTTGAACCACCCGGGCCTCGTAGTCGCGTCGTCGCTGGCGCTGCTCGTCGCGGCCGGCACCGCGATGACTCGCCTGGGCACCGCCTTCCTGCCAGAGTTTCACGAAGGCAGCCTGACGGTTCAGGCCAACACGCTGCCGGGAACGTCGCTCGTCAAGTCCGACGAGATCGGCCGGCGCGTCGAGCAGATTCTCCTGGCCGAACCCGAAGTCGTCGCGACGGCCCGGCGGACGGGACGCGCGGAACTGGACGAGCACGTGCAAGGCGTTGAGGCAGCAGAGATCGACGTGGGCTTGAAGGACACGGGGCGCTCGCGCGACGAATTGCTCGCCTCGCTGCGGCGCGGCTTCGCGACGCTGCCAGGCACGAATGTGACGATCGGTCAGCCGATCTCGCACCGCATCGACCACATGCTGTCAGGCACGCGCGCGAACATCGCGATCAAGGTCTTTGGCGACGATCTGGCCACCCTGCGGCGTCTTGGCAACCGCGTCCGTGATGCCGTCGCTGGCGTCCCCGGCGCGGTCGACATCTCGCTCGAACAGCAGATGGACATTCCGTTCATCCGTTTCGTGCTGAATCGTCCCGCCATCGCGCGGTACGGACTGCATATCGACGACGTCGCCGAGGCGATTGAAACCGCGTTCGCGGGCGCGACCGTCGGACGAATCTTCGACCGCGGCACGGCATTCGATCTGGTCGTCAAGTTCGATCCCGCCGGCGCGGCGGAGTTCGAGCGCATTGCCGACCTGCCGGTCGATACGCCCCGATCGGGGCCGGTCGCGGTCCGACTGCTCGCCGATGTTCGACGTGAGGAAGGCGCGAACATGATCCTTCGTGAAAACGTCGGGCGTCGGATTGTGATCTCCTGCAATGTCTCTGGTCGCGATCTCGGCGGCGTCGTCAACGACATTCGAGCGGCCGTCGCGGCGTCCGTGCCGATGCCGGCCGGGTACCGCGTCGAGTACGGCGGCCAGTTCGAGAGCCAGCAGAGGGCGTCGAACCGGCTCCTGATTCTCGGCGTCGGCGTGCTGGCCGGACTCTTCATGCTCCTCGTCCTCGCGCTCGGCGAATCGCGCGACGCCATCCTGACGATGGTCAATCTGCCGCTGGCGCTGATCGGCGGCGTCGGCGGCGTGTTTCTGGCCGGGGGCGTACTGAGCGTGGCGTCGACGATCGGCTTCATCACGCTCTTCGGCATCGCGACCAGAAACGGCATCATGCTCGTCTCCCACATTCAACATCTGGTGCGCGTCGAAGGGGTCACCGACTTCCGCGAGGCGGTGATTCGCGGCGCGGAGGAACGGCTCGTGCCGATTTTGATGACGTCAATGGCCGCCGGGCTCGCGTTGATTCCGCTGGCGCTCGGCGGCGGCAAGACCGGCAGCGAGATTCAGACGCCGATGGCGATCGTCATTCTTTGCGGACTGACCACGTCGACGCTGCTGAACATGTTCGTGCTGCCAACGTTGTACTTGCGGTATGGCCGAGTTTACGGCGCGGCAAACCGCGCTATCGTTGGTGAAGGCGTAAGGGGGTAATCATGCGCGTTTGGCTGAGGACGATCACACTCGTGTTGACCGCGCTGGCGCTCGGGCCCAGCGCGGTCGCTCAAGATATGCCGGCGCCGTACAAGGACGTGCTGACGTCGCTCGGCAAGAGCGGCGACTTCAAAGACAACGTTCTCAAAGTGAACATCCCGCGCAACGACGTCAAGGTCACGGTTGCCGGCATCGACACGCCGACACCGTTCGGTTTCGGCGGCTGGGTCGCGATGACCAAGGGCACCGGCGGGCACGACGTGCTGATGGGCGACCTCGTGCTGCTCGAAAACGAAGTGAACCCGGTGATGTCGGCGCTCCTCGAGCACGGCTTCGATGTGACCGCCCTCCACAACCACTTCTTCTGGGATCAGCCGCGGATGTTCTACATGCACGTCCACGGTCACGGCACGCCAGCGGACATGGCGCGCAATCTCAAGCCGGCGCTCGACTTGATTGGCAAGGGGCTGCCACCGCCGCCAGCTGCCGCAGCCGCACCTGCCAACCAGCTCGACTCGGCGCGGCTCGCGCAAATCGTCGGCACGCCTGGCGAGCAGAACGGCGCCGTCTACAAGATCACGATCGGCCGGAGCGATCTGACCGTGACCGAGATGGGAGCCGTCATCAACGCGCGCATGGGGCTCAACACCTGGGCCGCGTTCACCGGCACCAACGACAAGGCCGCGATCGCCGGCGACGTGGCGATGCTGGAATCAGAAGTCACGCCGGTGCTGAAGGTGCTGCGCCAGAACGGGCTCGACGTCGTCGCCATCCACCACCACATGACTTCGGACCGCCCGATGATCATCTTCCTGCACTACTGGGGGACCGGTCCGGCCGAGACGCTGGCGGCCGGCTTCAAGGCGGCCGTCAACGAACTGGGAAAACACGGCGCCGCGACGCGTTGACGCGACGGCGTGATCGGACAGGCTGGCTTGTCCGCCGTTGCCTCGGCGGAGGCGGAAGCCTGTCCCTACCGATGTCACGCGAAGCCTGTCCCTACCGGCATCACACGTCCCGGAGTATTCTGGGACGCATGATTCGCCGGGCTGCCGGACTCCTGATCGTTCTCCTTTCGGCGCTGCTGATTGCCGCGGGCTCGCTCACGACAACCGCGGCGCAGACGCCGGCCGCACCGCAGCCCGCGCCCGCCGCCGGCGCGGCCACCTACGTCGGCTCGCAGACCTGCCGCCGCTGCCATCAGGCCACCTACGATCGCTGGTCCAAGACCCGGATGGCCAACGTCGTCGTCGATCCCAAGGCACATCCAGAAGCGGTGCTCGGCGATTTCTCGAAGCCCGATCCATCGAGGAACTTCACGCTGGACGATGTGGCGTTCACCTACGGCAGCCGGTGGAAGCAGCGCTACTTCAAGAAGGTCGGCAACGACTACTTTCCGCTCGGCGCGCAGTGGGACGTGACCAACAAAGTCTGGCGCCCCTACTTCGTGCAGCCGAACACCGACTGGTGGGCGCCGCACTACCCCGCCGACAACATGCAGCGGCCGACCGGACCGCTCTGCGACGGCTGCCATTCGGTGAACTACGACCTGCGCACCAAGACCGTCACCGAATGGAACGTCGGCTGCGAGAAATGCCACGGGCCGGGCAGCGCCCACGCCGCCCGGCCAAGCGCCGCCAACATCGTGAATCCCGCGACGCTCGATTTCGTCCGCGCCAACGACACGTGCATCCAGTGCCATTCGCAAGGCGAACCGACGCGGAATCCGATCGAAGGACAGTACGTCGACTGGCCGGCCGGTTTTCATCAGGGCGGTCAGCTCAAAGACTTCTGGAAGCTCGAGGAACACAAAGCCGGCGAGACGACGTTCACGCACTTCGCCGACGGCACGGGCCACAAGAACCGGATGCAGGGGAACGACTTCGTCCAGAGCGTCATGTACCGGCGCGGGGTCACCTGCTTCAGCTGCCACGATCCGCACGGCAGCGGCAATCCCGCGGACCTGCTCAAACCCAGTCGCGAGATCTGTCTCACCTGCCACACGCCGTCGTCACCCAACGGACCGCGCGGCGCGACGCTCGAGGAGCACACGCATCATGCGCGCGGCAGCACCGGGAGCCAGTGCATCGCCTGCCACATGCCGGCAATCGAGCAGACGATCGCGAACGTGAACGTCCGTAGCCACACGTTCAACTTCATCACGCCGCGGATGACCGACGATCTGAAGGTGCCGAATCCCTGCACCGGGTGCCACACCGACCGCACGACCGAGTGGGCGCGTCAGGCGTTGCGCGGATGGACCAATATTTCGCCTTGGCGTCAATGACGGACAGCCTGAAGGCTGTCCCTACCGCTGCTGCGTTCGTCGCGCTCTTGTTCGCAGCCGCGCCGGCGCGCGCGCAAGAACCAGCCTGTCGGTTCGTCTGCGAGATCGAGTGGAAGGTCGAGCCGACGTTCACGATCGAGAACCTCGCCAACCGGCATCGAGTCGTCACGAAGGACGGCGGGACCGAATCCGCCGAGCGCGAGCAGGTATTCGAGACCGTCCTGGCGCTCGACTTCTCGACGCGTCTGCCTCGAATCGGGTTTACCTTCGAAGCGATCGCGTCACCGCTGTCGGACGACAACGAAGTCGAGCTCGAGTTCGAAGCGAACTTCCACTGGCTTCCCGAGCGGTGGACACGCGGATGGGTGACCTCGCATGTCGACATCGTCGATCAGTTCAGTCCGGCCGAGCGGCCGGGCAGCGCGCGTTCCTACACGCACAAGCTGGATTTCGAGCTCGATACGGCCGTCCATCCGTTCAAGCGGCTGGCCGAAGGACGCTGGCTCCGCGGACTGGAGTTCGAAACGTCGCTGGACTATCTCGCCACCGGCACGCCACTGCGCGGCGATCGACTCGATCACGAAGAATTCCTGGACGACGCCAGCCGCTGGTCGCTGTCGTTCGTCATCGTGATTCCAATTGCGCCGTTCTAGTGCGCGGACCGGCTAAAGCCTGTCCCGACCGGAATTGCGTTCGTGACATCGGTCGGGACCGGCTTTAGCCGGTCCGTCAGCGGAAGTACTTGTTCTTGACGGGCTCGTCTTTGCGGAATTCGTGCGTGACTGAGTAGAACCCGGCGGCTTTGAGCGTCACCGTGACTGGCTGGTCGGTGATGTTTTCCCAGTACCATCCGTGGATGCCGGCGAACGGCGCGGTCAAGGTGCCGGACGCTTCTTTGGTGGCGGGCTTCTTTTCGTAGGTCTGCGCGTAGCCGCGCGGCGCGCCGTCGGGTTCCGCGTGGAACTCGAAATCGACCGCGGCTGTCGCGCTCCACGAGTAGAGCAGCGCCTTTCCCTTCTCCAGCCGGTACTTGTATTCGACGAACTCGCGCGGTGCGAGCGCGAAGGTGACGGTTTCGTCGTGAAACGCCTGCGGCTCGGCGGCGATGATCGCGCCTTGGGCGGTCTCGGTCGACGCCGCGGCGTTGAGCGCTTCGACTTGCTTCCCGGTCTCGCCGAGATCGAGCAGGCCGAACATCGTTCCCGTACCCAGGGGATCGACGGCGAATTCCGCCGGCAGCACGAACATCACCAGCACGAGACCGGCGACGAGCAGCGCGACGCCAAAGAGCAGCGCCAGCCGTTGACCGGAGGTGGATTCGCTCATGCCGCCGCCAGGAAGTATCCCGAGAGCTGATATCCGACGAGCAGCAGTCCCGCCGACATGACGACGCCGTTCCAGGCGAGGGCGTGGGCAGCAAAACTCGAATGCCGCCGCCACGCGGTGAGCGCGACGAGAATGCCGGCGAGCGCAAGCCCCTGCCCGATCTCGACGCCCACGTTGAAGCTCACGATGTTGGCGGTCAGCCCCTGCGGTGCGAGCGCGAAGTCCTGCAGCTTGGTGGCCAGGCCGAAGCCGTGGAAGAGGCCGAAGATCAGCACCGCCAGGCGCGTGTCGGGCTGAAAGCCGAGCGTCTGCCTGAAGCCGTCCATGTTCTCGAAGGCCTTGTAGACGACCGAGAATCCGATCACCGCGTCGATGAGGTACGGATTCGCGTGAATGCCGCCCAGCACACCGCCGAGCAGCGTGATGCTGTGACCGAGCGTGAACAGGCTGATGTAGAGCAGGACGTCCTTCAGCCGATACAGAAAGAAAATCACCCCGAACAGAAACAGCAGATGGTCGTAGCCCGTCACCATGTGCTTCGCGCCGAGATAAATGAGCGGCCCGATCGCCCGCCCGGCCAACCCTTGCAGAAACACCGCGTCCTTGCCCGAGACGCCGTGCGCGTCGAGTCCGATCGAACTGCCGGCGAGCAGCAGCGCGACGAGCATCACGAGCCGCAGCCGCTTATCGGCGGTCATACTTTCCGTGGCACGCATCGCACGAGGCATTGAGCGTTTCGCCGGAGTCCATGATCCCGTCCGGCCGCTTCTCGGTCGCCGCTTTCAACGTGGCTTGCGAGGCGGCAATGAAGTCGCGCGTCATCCGCATCCAGTCGCCGTTGTCGATCGCACGGTCCGGGTGCAGCATCATTTGTCCGGACTCGACGAGAGCCGCCGCGCTGTCGCTGACGACGGCCCACTCCTTGTCGTTGGCCGGCGCGATCTCCTTGATCCCTTCTTTCGAGATCGTCGTGCCCACCGAGTCGTAGACGACCGTCGCGTTCGGCGCAACGATGCCGGTCATGATCTGCTTGAGGCTGGCGACCGCGGGCGGACGCGGTTCCGCGGGCGCTTCGCCGGAGGAACTCCGGCTGAAGCCGGATCCCACGTTCGCAGCGCGGCTGGCGCGCGCGCCGGCAATGATGAACCCGATGCCGGCAAGGAACAGCGCGACGCTGACCCAGAAGAGCGCGGGGACTGGGGAGCGGGCTACTCCCATTCCCACTTCTTCGTGGCCGGGTTCCAGAGCGCCCAGCACTCCTGCGCGAGGCCCGTTGAGGTCAGTTCGAGCGGCAGATTGGAATCGCGGCCGCGGGTTCGCACGAGCTGGCCGTCGGAATACCACGACGACTTGACGACCCCCTTGAACGGCTTGGCCGTGTCCTCGTTGGGCTCAACCGCCGCCTCGTCGATGTGCACGCGCCACTTCGCCGTCCCGCCTTCCGCGCCAGGTCCGGAAAACTCCAGGTCGCTGCCGTTGCGTGTGAAGTTCTGGACGAACTTGTTGGCACCGAGCTGCGCGGCGAACGACTCGCGGAGATCCGTGACGTTGGGCGTTCCGCCACTGCCGCAGGCGGCGGCAAACGCGGCGGCGAGGACCAGTGTGCAGAGACGGTGTAGTGATCCCACGGCGTAGGAATACTACTCCGAGGTCCGGCTGAAGCCGGACCTTACAAGTGCGAGGTGCGAGGTGCGGGGTGCGGGGTGGTAGTCCGGCTGAAGCCGGACGCCACCGAGGTCGGCACCGGCTGCGCGCGGCGGTAGAAGCCCTCGCTGTCCTGGACGAGGAAGCGGGAGTGGATGAGCGCGGCCAGCCCGACCTCGCAGGCATCGGCCGGTAAGTTCAGCAGACGCTGGACTTGGGAACGCGACAGCCGCATCTCTGGCATCTGCGTGTACTCGAGCCGGATGCGGGTCAACGCCGTCCGGATGTCCAAAAGCTCCATGCCTGCTCCCCAGTCGCTGTCCATCGCCAACCCCTATCCCTACCCACTCGGAGTAACGTCTTGATAGACGGAATCGAACCGCGTTTTTCCAGCTGAAGGGGGCGATTCGTTTACCGGTTGGTCGCGTCTCCTCCGTACAATCGCGGCCATGGTGAAATACATGCGTGCCGGCATCCTCCTGGTCTTGCTTGGCGGGGTCGGCCTGTCGCTCTCGGCTCAACGTCCACCTGTGACCAACCTGCCCAAGCAGCTCATCGCTCATCGCGGCGCCTCCGGCTACGCGCCCGAACACACGATGCAGGCGTATCAGATGGCGCTGGCACAGAAGGCCGACTTCGTGGAGCCCGACCTGGCGATCTCGAAGGACGGCGTGCTCGTCTGTCTCCACGACGACACGCTCGAGCGGACCAGCAACGTCGCGCAGGTGTTTCCGGATCGGTTCAGCCGCGAACTGACCCGCGACAACGGGCCGAGGCGCTACGTCGCGAACGACTTCACCGTGGCCGATCTCAAGAAGCTCGACGCCGGCAAGTGGATGGACGCGAAATACGCGGGCGCGCAGATCCCGACGTTCGAGGAGATGGTCGCGCTGGTGCGCGGCAAGGCCGGCATCTATCCCGAGCTCAAATCACCGCCGCTCTACACCGCGCGTGGCGTGGACATGGTGACGATCTTCGTCGCCGCGGTGAAGAAGATGAAGCTGGACACGGCGGAGTCGCTCAAAGCGACGCCGGTGATCATTCAGTCGTTCGACGAGGCCTCCGTCAAGCGCGTCGCGACGCTGCTGCCGACGATTCCGCGGGTGTTTCTGACCTCGAACGAGAAGGACGTCACCGATGCCAGACTGCGCGAACTGGCGGCGTTCGCGACCGGGATTGCACCCGAAAAGACCGTGATCGAAAAGCATCCGGACCTGGTCGCCCGCGCCCACGCGGCGGGACTCACCGTCACGTCGTGGACCTTCAGCGCGCGCAGCACCGGCAGGTACGCCACAGTCCGCGAGGAAATGGCGCAGTTCCTCTATGCCTTCGGCATCGACGCGCTCTTCACGAACAATCCCGATCAGTTTCCGAGGCGGTAGACGCGTGTCGTGCGATGTACGAAGTGCGACGTGCGATGGACGTGCGAGGGTGCGCGCCCCGCGGACTTCGCACCCTATTGGCCCAACTCGTCGGTATCGGGTATGATCCGCGCCCCGATGGAACCGAAGGCCGTGAACGGGCCCCAGTTCGTGCTGGCCTATCCCTTGGTCGCGCTGCGGCTGCGGGGACCGCAAGCGCTCCGACTGCTGCTCGATCTCCTCATTGCCATCGACGCGTTGGGACTGCTCGCGATTCTCGCCGTCGGCGGCGCCGACCTGGTCGTCATCAGCTTCACACGGGCCGAGAAACCGTTCCTCATCCTGGCGCTGGCTATTCCAATTCGCCTCGCACTGGGTGAGCCGTCCGATTTCCTGCAGAGAGTATTGCGACGGTTGTCGCGACCGCTCGCGGCGCTGCGGGCCGCGCTGCGAGATCGGGTGCCGGCCGCGGTGAAGGATGTGGCATTCGCCATTCTTGCCACCCGGGCCGTGAACTATTCCGTCGGATTCATCGCGAACCTGGTGTTCACGCCCAATCGTCAACGCGCCTTCCCGATGCCGTTCGAGGCCCGCAAGTTCGCCGAACTCTTTGCCGACTGGGACTCGGGATGGTATTTCGACATCGCGAGCCGCGGCTACTACTTCAATCCCGACGGACAGAGCAGCATCGCGTTCTTTCCGCTGTATCCGATGCTCATGCGAGCCGTGGCGTGGCCGTTTGGCGGAAGCGACAAAGCGATCTGGATGGCCGGCATCGCGATTTCCTGGGTCGCGTTCATGTTGGCGATGGTGGCACTCCATCGGCTGACCGAGCGAGTCTTCGGCGATCGTGAGGCGGCCCGCCGAACCGTCCTCTACCTGGCGGTGTTTCCGTTTTCGATCTTCTTCACCCGCGTCTACGCGGAATCGGTCTTCCTGCTGGCCAGCGTACTCGCCGTGAGTTCCGCGCAGCAAGGGCGCTGGGGGCGAGCCGGCGTCTGGGGCGCGTTCGCGGCGCTCGCCAGACCGAACGGGATGCTGATCGCGTTGCCGTTGGCGCTGATGGCCGTACACACAAGGCCCTCGATTCGCGAATTGCCGCGACGATTCGTTGCGCTCGCGCCGATCCCGATCGCGCTCATGGGTTACTGCGGCTTCGTCTATTCGCTCTCAGGTGACCCGATCGGATGGCTCTCGGCGCAGGCGCACTGGGGGTATTCGCTCGGCCATCCACCATGGCAGCAGATACTCGCGATGATCGGCCGGGTCGCCAGGTACGGACCCTACGACTATTTCTTTTCCTCGTCCAACTCGTCGTTCTACCTGCTGCATGGGCTCGCGGCGCTGATCTTCCTGATGCTCACGCCGGCCACCTTCAAACGCCTGGGCGTCGCCTTCGGTGCGTATGTGCTGATCAGCCTGCTCGTGCCGCTCAGCAGCAACGCCCTCGAGGGTCTCGGCCGGTACGCAGCGGTTCTCTTTCCGGTCTTCATGTTGGTCGGCAGTCTCAAGCTGGGACGCCTGCACGAGGGGTTGCTGATCGTCTCGTCCGTCTGGCACGGATTGATCGTCTGCTTGTTCAGTACCGGCTATCCCATCTACTAGGACCGGCCTCGCTCCTGACCGGTCCAGATCCCCGACTATCGTCGGGGCGTCGCCTTTCGAACGATGTCGGACGTGCGCGCCCCCTCGCCGCCTTTCTCGAAGAAGAGCACGTGGGCGGCCGATTCGGGCGACGCATCGATCTCCACGCCGTCGGCCATGAGCTCCGCCCCGCTGGCGCTGCCCACGAGTGTTCCATCCTCGCGAGTCACCAAATACGTCGCCTGGGGCTCGAGTCCGCCGGGTTGAAGCCGCACGCGTCCCACACCGCCGTCGTTCTGAAACGCAAAGATGATGGTGTTGCCGGAAGGCCGTGCGATCTCTTGCACCGCATCCCACGGCGGGCCCTGATCCCCGGCCTGTTCGGACAGCAGCCGGCCGCTCGCATCGCGAACCGTATCGCGGATCCTTTTGTAGAGAGCGATCTCTTTCGCCAGGCCAATCTGATCGTCCTCGGTCAGATCCACGGTCCGGTAGGTCAGACCGAGCACGCCGGGCATCCGACTGCGCATGGACAGCGGAAGGTCCGATCCGCTGCCGAGCACCTCTTCGGTGCCGCTTGCCGCGAACGACAACAAATGCACGGGCGGAAAGAACGTCATCAGCCCTCCCAGGTTGTGTCTGACGTGGGACGCCGGTATGGTGCGATCGTCCATCCAGGCCGTATCGGTGTAGCGGAGCAGCCCAAAATCGAGACGATTCCCGCCCTGCGCGCAATTCTCAATGAGCAGACCGGGATACCGAGCACGCAGCGCGCTCAAGACATCGTAGAGTCCAACCACGTGGGCATAGTTGCCGTCACTCGCGCCGTGACCGTGACCTGATCGATTACAGTTGACCCACAGGTTGTTGTCCCATTTCAGGTAGTCCGGCTGTACCTCGTCGATCAGACGGATCAGTTCGTCGATCACCCATTGACGCGCCTCCTGGCTGGCCAGACAGACCTGAGGCGTGGCTGGGGCGACGTAACTGCCGTTGTTCCTCGCCAGCCACGACTCGCGCACGAGACCGGGTCGACCGATGGTGGCGGCGTCGACGCGCTCAGGCTCGACCCACAAACCAAACCGCAGACCCAGTGCATGGGCGTAGGCCCTGAGCGCGCCAAGACCGTTCGGAAATCGCGCCGGGTCGACCGTCCATGTGCCCAACCCGGCGCTGAAATCCACCGGTCCGCGGGCGCCGAGGTACCAGCCAGCGTCCACGACGAACAACTCCACACCGAGCTTCGCCGCCGACAGCATTTCGTCCTGCATCGTCAGCTCGTCGATCTCTGTGCCGTAGGCGAACCAGGTGTTGTATGTCACCAGCGGCTCGAAGGGCCGACCGCTTCGGATGCCGTGCACGACAAATTCTCGCAGTGTGTCTGACGCGGCAGTCTGCCCCCCTTCGACGAAGCCGAAGAATCCGTGCGGTGTTTCATGGGGGCGAGCGTCATCGACGGTCGTGGACAGGCGAGGCAATCCGGCGCTGACGCGCGACTGTCCGGCGGCGCCTCGGACATCGATCTGCCAAGAACCGGACCAGAGCAGACCGCCAATGAATTCGTCCCCTCCGACGTCGGCCGTGATCATCGGGAGGTAGGTTTCGGTGGAGCGATTCGGCTCCGTGAGCGTGAATGCCGTTCCCGCGTCGATCGGGATCGTCCGCCGCGCGAAGGCACTGTCCAAATCGGCGTTCGAGCGCAAACCCTGTACATAGTTCAGCGCCACCGCCGGAACGGTGAGACGCCACACGGCCTCATTCGCAAGCGTCGCGGAAGTCGTGCCGGCGGTCTGAAACCTGGTCCACGTTTCAACAATGGCCGACCCGGGATAACAGACGTACGTACGCACGGCCACGAGCGGCTGGGCGGGGGCACGAAACGTGAAATCAACGCGGACACCGGTGCCGAACTCGGACGCGGTGGCGTCGGTGAGGCTCCACGCCGCCGATCCGGGCGACACGCTCCTGCCGTTCACCTCGACGGCGCTGTCGACATCGGGTGTCAAGGGAAACACGTGGCCCGTCGCGGGATTCCGGATCTGCTCGAGAACGAAGTCCCTCGCCGAGGTGAGGCGGAACCTCACCTGCAGTTCACTATTGCCGATAGTCCAGGTCTGTTCGTCAAGATCCGCGGAGACAACGGCATCACCGACGCGCCGAAGTTCGACCGTCGTGGTTTGCGCGTGGACTCGGGTCGATTGAGTACGAGCGAGAAACAGCGCGACTCCAAGGAAACACGCCGCAGCAATGATCAGAGCCGGGGGACAACGATTGGATTGTCCGGTTCGATCAGAGCCCATCCACGCCGAAGTTGACAACGCAGGTCTCGGCGACCAGTATAGCCGTCGAACCGACAATGCAAAATGCGCGTTTACCTCACGCCCTCCTGCTCGTCAGTTGCACGCTTCTCGTGATGGGCTGCGCTGAGAGTGCCGTGGCGCAGACCGCGTTGTCTGACCGCGTCTACATTGGCGGGAGCCTGCTCGTCGACCTCAAACGGTTTTCCGGAGACCCGACGGACAACGTCCTCGACGGTGAATCGGTGGGAGTGTCGCTGACGCTCGGGACCGCAGGCGGACCGCGATGGGATGTGGAAGTCGGCCTCGATCTGCCACGTTCCACCCAAGCGGTTCGAGAGCGTTCCGTCATCCTGGGGCGATCGACGGCGGAAATCCAATCGATCACCGACAACCGCGCCGTGTCAGCCACAGCCCTCGTTCGGTTCCGCCCGACCAGACGGGGTCGCGTGCAACTCGGGTTCCTTGCTGGCATCACCATTCTTCGCGTGCGACAACACTTCGAAGCGCTCGCTCCCGACAGCATTCCAGCGTCCTTCATCCCGCGCCCGGTTGAGTCCGTCGATTACGGCGCTGGGCCGACCATCGGCGGAGACGGGCGGGTCGACTTGGGGACACACCTCGCGCTGGTGTCGGCGATTCACGTGACGACTTTCGGGGCCGGCGAGGTCAGCGGACTCCTGATGCGACCGCGGGTCGGCGTGCGCTGGACGTTCTGAGCCGGCGCTCGCACGGAGGGAGCGCCTCACCCCTTCGAGAACGACCGGATCGACATGATGGCCTACCGATCGAAGAGCAGCTCGAGAGCTGCGTGATCGCACGCCGGGGATCGAATGTGCGAGGCGGATGAATCCGCGCAACACCCGCGCCGGAGAAGGGGCCCGGCGTGACCTGCCCGACGTGCGACCCCGCAGTGGGCGCTCCATGGGGTAGAGCGACCGCAGGAACCTGACGTGGCCTCGGCGGAAACGCTGGCCACGTCAGGCTGACAGCTACCAGCGCATTTGCGCACCGATGCCAATGATGCGTCCGTTCAAGATCCCGGACGGCTGGTTGAACGTGTTCGGCTGCACCACGCCGCCGACGACCGGCGGCGGGCCGTAGAGCGTCGACCGCTGCAGGATGACCGGATTCGCATTGAGGATGTTGAACATCTCCAGCTGCGGCGCCAGCTTCAGCCGACCGATGGTGAACGTTTTCGCCAGCTTGATGTCCAACTGGTTGAGCCGATCGGTGTGTTGCTCCTCGGCGCCGTACGGAATCAACTGGATCGTCAGGCTGGTCGTCGTCGCCGTACCACGAATACCGCCCGGGACGACGCGCTGATTCGCCGTCCAGGGTGCCACGCCGTTCGGGCAACCCGGACAATACGGCTGTCCATTCAGCGTCGGGTAGGTCGACGTGCTGGTCAAGAGCCACGCGGTACCGCCGCTGGTTCGCGAGGTCGTCAGCGAACGATTCGGATACCCCATGTTGCTCTGGAATGATCCGCTCAACGTGATCCCGTACGGAAGTGGGACGGTCCCCGACAGTTTGCCGCTCGTCAGGTACGGCAGTCGATAGCCGCGCGCCGGGTCGCCGGCCGGCAGATGGGCGTCGAGATTCGCATCGTCGCAGAAACGCAGCTGGTTCGGATTGTCGGCTTCGTCGCAGCTGTTCTCGTAGAGCCGATCGAGTCCGAAGCCGCCGAACACGGTCGCGCCGTGCGGCAGCCGGGCATTGAACTGGACGCCGTAGCTGTCGAACGTCTGCGTGTGCGTGGACGTGGCGGTATCGAAGATGTCCAGCGGGCGCCCCTTCGCGGCGGCTGTGATGTCATAGATCGTCATCGGCGTGCCGTCGATCGGGTTGAACACCTGAATCGGCGTCCAGTCGTTGAGACCGACGTTGAGGTTGTCGCTCAGCAGCAGATTGTGGAAGTCGCCGTGATAGTACGAGGCGGTGACCGACACTCGCGGCAGGATCTCGTGCTGCACCTCGACCCCGGTTTCGAGGTTCCACGTCCGCCGGATGTCGGGATCCTGTGTCGTCAGCGCCCGGTCCCCGAACCCGTCCAACAGGTATGCGCCGGTTGATGAGTAGAACTGAATCTCGCAACCGGCCGTCAGATAGACGCACCCTGCGACGCCCTGAGCAATGTCGTCGCGGTTGCTATCGGTCCACGTCAGCGTGCGCGAGGCCCGCGCCAGCGGGTTATAGCGCTGCGCCCCGGATGCCGCACTTCCGGTCGTACGCGAGGCGTTGTAGCGGTTGATCGAGAACTTCAACGCGGTCTTGCCGGTACCGAACAGGTCGTAGGCCAGACCAAAACGCGGCGCCGGATCACTCTGATCGGGCACGTCGGGCGTTTCGGGAAAACTGCGCGCGGGCACGAAGCGTCCCGCTGGCGAGGTTTGAGCCGGCACCCGGGCGTTCACCCACTCCCACCTCAGCCCCGCGTTGATCGTGAGGCGGCGGAAGGTCCATTGATCCTGAGCAAAGATCCCGACGTCGTAGCTGAGCTCTTCCCGGATGTCGAGCGGCGTGTTGTAGACCGCCACCTGCACCGGAACCGTGAAGGGGATGCCGGTCGAGTTGCTCCGATACAACTGATCGAGATCCGCATTGCCGTCGTAGGTGTGTCCGAAGTGTCCCCAGGTCCGCTGCGCACCGACCTTGAAGTTGTGGGCGCCTGTGACATACGAGACCGCGCCCTGGACGTTGTAACGAAGTGGACTCTGGGTGCTGATGCTGGTCAGGAGCGGCTGCCCCGACGTCGAGACGAGATCCAGATCGCGGCGCGCGGCACCGGCAAACCATGCGGCCGACGAGCGGGGCTGATTGACACCCGGAAGCGATTCATTGGTGTAGTCCTCGGTATTGTTCGAGTAGCCGGCCTCGATGAGCATCCGGTTGCTGACCGCCGACGTCCACTTCGCCGCGGCGGTGTGATACGCCGGCGAATTCCAGACCACGGCGGCAGTGTTGTAGTCGTCGCCGGCGAACATCGCGTGTCCCCGGAACTTGTCGATTTCGTCGAAATACGCCGACAGCTTGTTCCGGGGACTCGCCTGGTATGTCAACCGGACCAGACCACTCCTGATCCGTTGATCGTCGATCCCCTGCTCGCACGGCGTTCCGCTCCGCGCCGCCGTCAGACAAGCGGCCAGCGCCGGGCCGGAACCATCCGTCACGAAGGTGCCCGCGATCGGCGCGTTGACCGACCAGGCGCGAAGCGTCGTGAAGAACCAGAGCTTGTCCTTCTTGATCGGTCCGCCCTGCGAGAAGTTGAAGTCGTAGATCCGATCGATGAGGCTCGGATTCGGCAGTCCGCGATCCTGCAAGTCCTGAGAGAAGTTGTCCGCCTGCCAAGCGCCGTCCCGCCAGGACGAGAAGAACGCGCCGTTGAACCGGTTGCCGCCTTCCTTCGGGATCATGTTCAAACGCACGCCGCCCGACGAGGTCTCGGCGCCGATGCCGCTCGTCTGATAACTCACTTCCTGGCTCATCGCATCGTTGAAGTAGCTCTGGACGGCGCCGTCCGACTGGAGGCCGTTCACCATGAGGCCGTCGACCATGACGGTGTTGTTGGCCGCACTCATGCCGTGGGTCGACATGTAAGTCTGCTGCATCGCGCGGGTGCCACCCACGTCAGGGATGCTCAACGCGACGCCGACGACCAACTGACCCAGGCCTTGAATCGTTCGACCGGTCGGCAGCGCATCGAGGGTATCGCGGCCCAGCACCTGTGTGTGCACGGTAGTCTGGACATCGACGACCGGGGTGTCACCCGAGACAGTGATCGATTCCTCGAGCGACCCGACCCGGAGCTCGGCATTGACCGAAGCGGTGAAATTTGACGGCAGCTCAAGCCCTTCCCGCTTCACCGTGGCAAACCCCGGGAGCGTGAAGGTGACCATATACAGTCCGGGCCGCAGGTCGACGATCTTGTATTGCCCGGAACCATCGGTGATCACGGAACGCACCTTTTCGATCAGCGCGTCGCTGGCGGCCTCGACGGTCACTCCTGGAAGGACGGCGCCCGATGTGTCTCTGACGACGCCGGCGAACGCGCTTTGCGCGTCAACCGCCGCGGGCGCGAGGAAGAACGAGGCGAGCACGAACAGCAGCAGCGCGAGTCTCGGATGAGCCATGTGCGTCTCCTTCGCTCCCAGGCGTCGGGCCAGACGCGTATGCGTTCGAACCGTCCAGTGCCTGCCCGGGTGCGAAGCGGAACGATACCGACGAGTTCCCCACAGGTAACTCCGGTCGACCGGCTAGATTGCGAACATTCGAACGGGAGATCGCCGCCTGCCGAGCCCGAGGCGGGCAGTGGGCGGTGGCACTCAGGACTGCCAGCCGACTGCGAGCAGGGTGAGGACGAGGAGCGTGAGCATGACGTAACGCCAGCGAAGCGGCTCGCACGCAAGCACGGCCAAGACAGCCGTCAACACCCGCCGCAGGAGCGGGGTCTCGGCAATGGCCAGTGTGTCCGCGCGACCATCACATCTGCAGCCGTTGCCGATCGTCGTCGCGCGCCACGGCGGCCTCCACCCGCTCGCACAGCCGTCCGAAGCGGCGGAGTTGCTTGGGAAGGTCCTGTTGCAGGCGCGACTGGACGACCGGCGCCATGAGACGCAACAGGCCGCGCAGCTGAAGGGAGAAGCAGGCCCGCAGCCGCGTCCGTGCGGCGCCGAGCGGCTCGAACCGGAATCGCACGACGACATCCAGCGCGGCACCCTTGATATGGAGCGCCAGCGTCTCGGAAGGCCGGTACTGGGTGATGATCGTTTCGTACTGGCCCCCCCGGGTCACCGAGGTGAACCGTGTGCCCTCGCCGATCGAACCGACTGAGACGAGTTCGGCACGGCAGACCTGTGAATTCCACAGAACCTCGTTCCGCAGATCGGCCATGACGTCGAAGACGAGCGGTGCGGACGCGGCAACCTCCGCGTCGGTGACCAGCGTCAGCATCGCGGCGATCGCGGTACAGCCGTGGACCACCCGCGCCGAGACCGCGTCATGGCTCGTCACCCACCGCATCGAGCAACTGGGTCAGCAGCGCGGTATAGATGCCGTCGGCACGACGAAATGCCTCGAGGTAGTCGCGGTCGCTCAGCCGCTGCTGCTTGCGCCACGCGTTGGTGAACACGATCTGGCGATCGGCTTCAGAAAACATGTCCACCTGATCTGACTCGTCGCGTACTAATCCGTCGGCCTTGAAGTCGTGCACGAACATTCGCCGCGAGTTGTCGGGAGCGCCCTGGAGATCAATGTAGATCTGGCGGTACTCCTTGCGCGCGAGCAAATCCTCAAGATATTGCGGCTGACTGAACCGGTCCGCCACGACGAGCAGCTGGGAGCCCGGAAAGTAGAGCGCCGCCACGAAACGTTCCCGATCCTGGCCATCGCGAACGGCGATCGCCTCGATGTGACGGGCACTGAGCCGCTTGGCGAGGGCCATCGCGGCCGCCGCAGACCGCGACGGCTCAGCGCCAGCGGTGCCGGCGATCAGGGCGCCAACGGCAGTCAGACAGATGATGCGTCGCATTGAACGTCCTCCAAATCATTGGCAGGCGGCCAAGCACGCGCCGATGCGCCGCCCGTTGCCCCACCCCACGCGTTGTCGCGGATGCCGGACGCGCTCGACGTCGCCCAGGATCGACCGAACCCACTGTTGCGCATTGGCGCGCGCGCTCGACGCAGACCGGATACGCGCCAAGAACCGTTGAGCGGCCGGTGAAGGTGACGAGGTCCCGGCGCCGATTCGGCCGCGCGCCGAGGGCATACTCGGCGGTGTCGATGAAATGCTCACGGCTCGGTTTGAAAGCCGATGACCGTGCTGGCCAGCAGGCCTCGCAGCAGTTCGCGGCTCCATGGACAGACCTCGAATTCTCCAGGGCTCGGCCACGGAATGCGCCAGAAAGCCACAATCGTCGCGTCGGTCTGCGACGACCCAGAAACCTGGCCGGCAGGTTGACCAGCGGACCTCTCCACACGCCGCGGCGATCTCGACCAGCCAGGACAAGGACCGGCGCGCCGAGATCATCCTGCGGCCGGAGCACAAGACTAGCGAGTCTCCCGACACAGGATCTCTCCGTTCGAGGCCCGAGATTTATCGATGCGACACTGGAGGAACGGAGCGGTCGAACGCCGCGACGAGCGCCAGGTCGACGACATACTGCCCGCCGCCGGCGGCGGCCGCGTATCGTTCGAAGAGATCCGACGCGTCGGCGGGAAACGCCTCGGTCAGTATTCGAGAGATGGTGTAGTCGGCGCCCGGCACGATCGGATCGAACTCGAAGACGTAGACCACGTCGCCATTCCTGGCCGATGCGCTGGATCTGAAGACTCGCCAGCCCAGCGCCTGCAACCGTCGGGTGGGGATGGGGCTGGCTGCCAGCGCCTCCTGCAGCTTGACCATCGTGGCTTCAAAATCTCCGGTCTTTGCTGGATGGACAAACTTCAGCATGATCCCGGCGTCGCCAGTGAACTGATGGGCGTCCACCGCCCGGCCCGGCTCGAGCGCCGACGGCTGGAGGACCAACCGCGGGCGGGCGCGGTCGGCCAGATAGTGGCTCGACCCGACGCCCAGCAGGAAGCCGCCGCAGCTCCAGGCAATCAGCTGTCGAACGAGCGGAGAGGCCACTGACACCATGGGGCCATGGTAGGAGGAACGGCGAAGGTTCGGGCCGAGGTTCAGACGCTCCGAATCCCGGATTGACCGGATGTCACTGAGCCGCCACTGGGAGTAGGCTGTGGCCATGGATGGACATTCCCGGCGGGGCCGCGTGCGCTTCCGAACCTGGCCCGTCGCGGCACTGGGCCTGGGGTGTCTCCTCATCCTGGTCGTCGTGTCGATGTTGACCTCGGCGCGGAAGGCCCAGGAGATCTACGGCCAGCTGAACGACCTGAACATCCATCACCTGGACGTCGACATGAAGCTGCGGCGTCTCCGGTCGGACGTCAACCTGTCCGGCATCTTCGTCCGCGACTATCTGCTCGACGTTGCTCGAGAACGAGCCCCCGAGTACCGCGAGCGGCTCGCCGAGTTCCGCCGCAACAACGTCGCCGCGCTCGCCGATCTGCGCGAGAGCGCCAGCCCTCATCTGGAACGCATCCGCAAACTGGAAGTGCAACTGGACGGCTATTGGCATGCCTTCGAGCCGCTGTTCGACTGGACGGCGAGCGAGAAGGTGATGCGCAGCGCCGGCTTTCTCCAGCGCGAGGTCGTGCCGCGCCGCGAAGCCATCCTGGCCATCGCCCAGGAAATCGAAGAGCTGAACAACGCGAACCTGGCGGCCCAGCGACTAGAAGTCACCCGGCGCCAGGACGGATTCCGGCAGGAACTCTACAAACTCCTCTGGCAGACGCTGCTGCTCGGGCTGTCCGTTGCCGCCGTCGCAGTGTGGCGCCTGCGGGCGCTGGAACGTCGCTCCGACCACCAGCGCCGCGTCGCGGAAGAAGCCGAGCGTCAGATGCGGCTGCTCTCGCAGCAGCTGGTCGCGACCCAGGAGGAAGAGCGGCGCAATCTCTCGCGCGAACTGCATGACCACGTCGGACAGGTACTGACGGCGCTCCGCATGGAACTCGGACGGATCGATCGCCAGCGCAGTCCCCACGATCGCCAGATTGCGACCGCCGTCGTCGAGTGCAAGGGACTCGTCGACCGCATGTTCAGCACGGTGCGCGACCTGGCGCTCGGGCTGCGTCCGAGCATGCTCGACGATTTCGGGCTCCAAGCCGCCCTCGAATGGCACGTCCGCGATGTCATCAGCCGCTCCCGAGTGAAGGTGGATCTCGAAATGGACGGCGATCTCGACCAACTTCCCGACCGCTATCGGATCTGCCTGTATCGCGCGGTGCAGGAAGCGCTCACCAACTGCCTGAGGCACGCCCAGGCCGCGGCGATTCACACCAGCGTACGGCACCGCGGCGATTCACTCGAAGCCGACGTGGTCGACAACGGAGTGGGATTCGACGGCGTGTCTCTGGGACCGGGTCTCGGGTTGCGCGGGATCGGCGAACGAGTCCGCGAGCTGCACGGAGAGATGACCATCGGACCAGCCGGAGACAGCGGCACGCGGCTGTCGATTCGCCTGCCCTGGCCGACGCCAGTACCACATGAGGTGAGCCTTGCGGGTCTTGCTCGCTGACGACCACGGCATCGTCCGGCGCGGTTTGCGCAGCCTGCTGGAGGAGGCGGGCCATTCGGTCGTCGCCGAAGCCGTCGACGGGCTCGACGCGATCCGCCTGTGCGAGGAGGAGCAGCCCGATCTGGTGATTCTTGATATTGGCATGCCGCGGCTGAACGGCATCGAGGTGGCGGCGCGGACCCAGAAACTCGAGCGGCCCCCGGGCGTCATCATCCTGAGCATGCACGGCGACGAGTCGTACATCATCCGTGCCCTGGCGGCCGGTGCCCGCGCGTACTTGCTGAAGAGCGCCACTGATGAAGATCTGCTGCCGGCCGTGCAGGCCGTGGCGGCGCGTCGCCCGTTCTTCAGCCCTGCCGTCACGCAGGTGCTGGTCGAAGACTACGTCAGACAGTTGCGAACCCGCGGACTCGCCGACTCGTTCCATCTGCTCACCGATCGCGAGAAGGAAGTGCTTCAGTTGCTCGCCGAAGGCCGATCGAACAAGGAGGTCGCCACCGAACTCGATCTTGGGCTGTCGACCGTCGAAACGCACCGCGCCAACCTGATGCAGAAACTGAACTTACACAACACGGCCGAAATCGTCCTCTATGCCGTGCGAAAAGGCGTTATTTCCTGACCGAGGCGGTAGGCGCAATGTCTTCTTCACGAGAATCGCACTTCGTGCGCGTCCGGATTGTCAGAACACCGTCCGGGCGCGACTCGATTCCCTTCGACACGTCACGCTTCCGTCAGGGCGAGGTCCACGACGTCGGACCGCGCCTCGCGGAACTTCTGATTGGCTGCGGCTGCGCGGAAAGCCTGGCGGAAATCCGCCTGAAGGCCAACCTGACGAAGACCTAGCCGCGGGTCATACCCTCGAGCTTGCGGGTCGCGAAGCGCGCGAGGATCGAGCAGGTGAGGACGATGCTGACGAGGACGAGCGCGCCGGCCCAGGCCTGGCGGTGCCAGTCTTCGTAGGGCGAGATGGCGTAGGTAAACACCTGAACGGTCAGCGATGAAATCGGCTGATCGACCTGCGTGGTGAAGAAGCGGTTGTTGAACGACGTGAACAGGAGCGGCGCGGTTTCCCCGGCAATGCGCGCCAGTGCGAGCACGACGCCCGTGATGATGCCGGGCGCCGCCGCCGGCAGGACCACGCTGAACACGGCACGCGCTCTCGTCGCGCCGAGCGCGAGGGCGCCCTCGCGCATCGTGCTCGGCACGAGCAGCAACAGTTCTTCGGTGGTTCGCGCGATGATCGGGATCATCATGATCCCGAGCGCCAGGCCGCCGGCCAGGGCGCTGAACTGCTTGAACGGCAGGACGGCAATGCCGTAGACGAACACGCCAATGACAATGGACGGCACGCCGTTCAGCGTATCGGCGGCGAAACGAATCGCCGACGCGAACCGGCTGCCGGCGTACTCCGCCATGTAGACGCCGCTCAGGATCCCGATCGGAATCGCGAAGAGCGATCCCAACCCGGTCAGCATCAAGGTGCCGACAATCGAGTTCGCCATCCCGCCGCCGGCTTCTCCGACGGGCTTCGGCATCGCGGTGAAGAACTCGAAGTTGAGCGCCTGGATGCCCTGGCTCACGACAAAGAACAGGACGAGAACGAGCGGAACGAGCGCCAGGAGCACCGATGCCGCGCAGAACGCGACGAAGAGCCACGAAATCGTCTTCCGCCACAGCATATGCATCAGGCGGTCACCGGTTCTGCCGCGGCACGGCTGGCCTTGGCGGCGCGGCGGGCGCCGCCGGCCATGCTCCAGATCAACAGCCGCGAGAGCAGATTGATGATGAGCGTAATGATGAACAGGACGAGCCCGATCTCGATGAGCGCGTGCAGGTAGAGTTCGTCGGCGGCCTCAGTGAACTCGTTGGCAATCACCGCCGCCATGGTGTACTGCGGCGCGAAGAGCGACGCCGACACCTGCGGATTATTGCCAATCACCATCGTCACCGCCATCGTCTCGCCGAGCGCGCGGCCGAAGCCGAGCATGATCGCGCCGACGATGCCGGTGCGCGCGTAAAAGAGCGCCGTCAACGTCGCCTCGAAGCGCGTGGCACCAAGCGCGTACGCGCCTTCACGCTGCGTCATCGGCACCGACTTCAGCACTTCGCGCGCCACCGACGAGGTGAACGGGACGACCATGACGGCCAGAATCAAGGCCGCGGACAGCATGCCGATGCCAAGCGGCGGTCCGCTGAAGATCGGCAGCGCCCGTAGCCAATCCGGCAGCGACATCTCGAGGCTGCGAACCGCGGGCACGAGGACGAAGATGCCCCAGAGTCCGTAGACGATCGACGGGATCGCGGCGAGGAGCTCCGTGAGAAAGACCAGCAGTTGACGCAGGCTGGCGGGACAGAGCTCCGAAAGGAAGATGGCGATTCCGAGCGCGACCGGCGTCGCAATCAGCAGCGCGAGGATCGCCGAATAAAGCGTCCCCCAGATGAACGGCAGCGCACCGAAGTCGCCCGCGACCGGATCCCAGGTCGACGTGACCCAGAACCCGAGGCCGAACTTCTGAATCGACAACAGCGACTGCTGCGTGAGCGCCACGCCAATCGCGACGACGATGAGAATCAGCACCAGCCCGAAAGAGCCGGTGCCGACTCTGAAACCGAGATCTTTTCGCAGCACGGCTCCCGGACCGCTAGTTCGTCTTCACGGTGGCGAGCGCCGCAAGCTCTTTGGTGATCACCTCAGGAGCAACCGCCGCATAGCCCAGCTCGGGCGCGAGCTTCTGCCCGTCCGAGAGCGCCCACTTCACGAAGTCGACCATGATCTTCGCTTGCGCCTTGTCCTTGGCGTCCTCGTAGAGAAGCAGCCACGTAAACGAGGAGATCGGATAGGCGGTCTCGCCCGGCGCGTTCGTGATCGAGACGCGGAAATCCGCCGGCATGTTCGCCACGGCGCCGGCGGCAGCCGCCGTCACCGCAGCCTCGCTCGCTTTCACGAACTGGCCGGCGGCGTTCTGGACGGAGCCGTAGGCGATCTTGCTCTGCTTCGCGTAGACGAGCTCGACGTAGCCGATCGAACCCGGGGTTTGCGTGACCAGACCGGCGACGCCCTCGTTACCCTTGCCGCCAACGCCGGTCGGCCAGTTCACCGACGCCGCCGCGCCGACCTTCGTTTTCCACTCGGGCGACACCTTCGAGAGATAGTCGACCCAGATGAACGTCGTGCCGGAGCCGTCCGATCGGTGGACGACAGTGATGTCGGTCGACGGCAGCTTGACGCCAGGGTTGGCTTTCTGGAGCGCCGGGTCGTTCCACTTCTTGACCTTGCCGAGGAAGATGTCGGCGAGCAGCGGGCCCGTGAACTTCAACTCCTCCTTCACGTCCGGCAGGTTGTAGACCGGCACGTCGGCGCCGAGCACCATCGGAAAGTGCAAGAGCTTTCCGGGCGCCGCCGCGAGCTGTTCGTCGCTCATCGGCGTATCGGTGGCACCGAAAAAGACGGTTTCGGCAGTGACTTGACGGATGCCGCCGCCGGAACCAATCGATTGGTAATTGATCTCCACGTTCGGGTGGGCCTTGTGGTACTCGTCAAACCACTTCGAGTAGATCGGATACGGAAACGTCGCGCCGGCGCCGTTGATCTTCATCGTCGCTGACGCGGACGCCGGCGCCGCGGACTCGGTTGCCGGCTGGCTGCCGCCACACGCAGCGGCGGCGATGGCGGAAGCCAGCAGCGCGGTCAGGGTGGTTCGTGAAAGAAACATCGTGGACTCCTGTCCTTAGAAGGTCACCAGCGCGTGCACGGCCAGCTTGCGCTGCGCCGGCAGCTCGGGAGTGAAGTTCTCGAACGTCTGCCCGTCGTAGTCGAACATCAGCGCCGCCTGCACGTTGCCCTGATGCGGGAACCAGTAGGCGAGGCCGAGAATCGTGCGGTTGCGCGTCTGCGACGTGTCCGAGTCATTCGGCACCAGGTGGTCGAAGCGAATCAGCCCTTCCCAGCCGGTCGGCGACTTGGGCGTGAGCCAGATCGACCAGCCCTGACTGTCGACTTTCCCTCGCGTCACCTGCGGCTGGTCTGACGCGGTCAGGTATTCGAAGGCGGCGTTCAGGTACTTGTGCTCGAAGGTGGCGGCGAACATGCCGCGGGAACGCGGCGCATCCTGGACGTAATGATCAGCGTCGTAGAAACCGCTGATCCGCAGCCCGCGCGCGACCAGATTCGGCGACGCCGCGAACGGGCGCACGGTACCGCGGACCATCCAGGCCTTCTGGTCGTTGGCTTCGGCGCGGTTGTAGTTCTCGCCGTTGTACATGCCGCCGTGGATGTCGCCGTAGTTCCGCGGCAGCTGATAGTGAAAGCTCGCGCCCGCGTCGGCGGAGGCGAAATACCCTTCGCGCTCGACGAACATCGTCCCCTGGAAGCGGTAGCGGTAGATCCCTTCCGCGAAGTCGAGCCACGGGGTTTGCTGAATGCCGAAGCGCGCGTACGACCCGCGCGTCATCCAGTCGTCCAGGTTGAACTGCGCGTAGGCGTATTTCACGCGGTACGTCAGGCTGCCGTTCAACGAGCTCCCCGCGCCGCTCTCGCGCGCCACATCAGGCGTGAAGCGGAAGGCGACGATGTGGGAGATTTGGCCGGTGACGTTGAGGTAGGCGCGGGACACGTTGTAGGCCGAGCTGTTGATGGTGTTGCCGTCGGCATCGGTCGTGGTCGGGCTCTCCGTGAACGAGTAGTCCGTGAACAACGTGACGCCGACGCGAATCGACGGGGTGTCGTCGGGCGGCGCGGCTCCCGCCGCGGGGGGCACTTGCGCCGACGACGGGACCGCAGAACCGACCACGATCAAGCTGCCTGCTGCTACTCGCACCAACCGCCACAACGCTGGTCGCAAACGAACACTCCTTTTCAGGCCCTGCGGGCCGTCAAAGAGTGTGCAGCAAACGTACCTGCAGTGCGTATCGGGCATGCTTCAGGCGTGTTACGTCTGTGTAAATTACCGGTGCGGGGTGCGGGGTGCGCTGTGCACCGCGCACGGTGCAGGTGATCGGTGCATCGTGCCCCGTGCTTGGTGCGGCCTCGCTTTGCTCGGCCGTGTACGGAGTGCTCGGTGCCGGGTGCTAGTGCCACGCGTGTCAACGCCGGCCGAAAATCTGACAGTTCCGCCGATTGAAGATCTGACAGATCG
>CAZOAZ010000030.1:0-77842 GCA_964577955.1 uncultured Bifidobacterium sp.
AGGCGGGATGCCCCGCCCGGCAGGCGGTACTGCTTCAGCGTGGACAGGCCACTAGGCTAGACCGCTTTGCGCGATCCGTCAATTGTGCAGTTTCGGCACAATCCTGGCCGTACAATCACGCCGCGCATGCTGAGTCCGAGTATCGTCGTCGTTCTGCTCCTGGTTGCGACCGGCGGAGCGGTGTGGGGCAAATTCTCCTGGCGGAGCCTGTTCGTCACGGCTGGCGTGCTCGAAGTCCTGGGTCTGGTCTTACTGGGCTTGCCGGGCGCGGCCTTTCTCGAAACGCTGCAGCCGCTCATGGAGCGTTGGGGGCGCGGGCCAATCTCCTCTGACGGCGCGTGGCCTGCCGCGATCGTGATGAGCGTGGTCTGGCCGCTGGCATTGGCGCCGGCATGTCTTGCCGCTCGTTCGGTTGGTCCTGGAAGTCTGCAACGAGGATTGGTGGGGCTCGCTGTCCTCGCGGCCGCGTGCTTCCTGATCGCGTTTCTTGTTTACGGCCTGGCCACCTGACGTTGGGAGCCGCCATGCGGAAACACGTCGTGTCGCTGTTTGCTCTGATTCTCGTGACGGACAGCCTAAAGGCTGTCCCTACCGGAGTCGTCGGCAGCCCGGCTGGGACGATCTCCGGGCAGCAGACTCGAGTCGACAACCAGGATATCCGGACGCTGGTGGACCGCCTGGACCTGCAGCGCTACAAGTCGACGATCGAGTCGCTGAGCGGCTTCGGGGATCGCCGTCAGGGAACGCGGCGCAACCGCGATGCCGTGGACTGGATCGAGGCGCAGCTCACGTCGTACGGCTGCGCGAACGTCGAGCGTCTCACGTACAGCTACGTCACGCCGGCGGCATCCGGCGATGCGGCTGCCTCGAACGTCGACGCGTTCAAGGGATCGGGGCCAGGTGGCGCGACCATCTTCGGACGCGGGCGTCGTCCGGGAGTCAACGTCGACTTGATGAAGCAGCCCGACGCGCGCATCCGCGAGATGAACCGGGAACAGCCGGTCGATGGCGAGCGTCAGGAGGTCTACTGCACCAAGGTCGGCGTCACGCGGCCCGACGAGATGTACATCATCGGCGGGCACATGGACGGTCACGGTGTCAATCAGGGTTCGAACGACGATGCGTCGGGAACGGCGCTGGTGATGGAGCTCGCGCGCATCTTCAGCGACCCCGCCGTTCGCACCGAACGATCGATCCGCTTCGCGCTCTGGAACAACGAAGAGACCGGCCACCAGGGCGCCGCCGCGTACGTCAGACAGCGCGCGCCGCTGCAGGGCGTCGAGAGCCCCGCCGGCTCCGGGCGTTATCCGGAACCGCGCTGGCTCGGAATGATTCAGCACGACATGATGCTTTTCGATCATGGCGCACCCGGTCCTGATGGTCGTGTCAGTCCCAATCAGCGGCGCGAAGCCGACGTGAACATCGAGTTCCAGAGCCGGTCAGCGAAGGCCGGCGACTCGATGACGCTCGCCTTCGTCTTCAAAGCGGCGAACGAGGCCTATGCGAAGGACTATCCCGCGTCGGTCGGGCCGCACATGACGAACACCGACTCCAACGATTTCATGGACCACGTCGCGGCGATCAGCCTTCGCGAGGCCGAGCGCGGGTCCGAGATCGGCGGCGGATGGGATCCGCTCGGTCACACACCGGGCGACGTGTTCGCCGCCTACAAGGACGAGGACTTCAGGCTCGGACTGAATGCCGCCCAGACCACGCTCGGTGCGGTGGCGCAACTCGTGGGCGCGCGAGTGGTGCCGTGACACGCCGCCATCTCAGTAATAATCTCGGTCTCGGTGTCAGACACGTGTCTGACACCCCGTCTGACACTTTGCCAAAATCTGCTCAGGGTCAAACTGGATGCGTCGCCAACTAACCTCATGAGTAGAGACTAGAACCGCTACATGTAGCGTCACTTTTTGGGTTGACCACAAGTCGGTGTCAGACACGGTGTCAGACACGTGTCTGACACCGCTCTCTCAGGAGAAGCGCGATGCAGCGAAGTTCCAGGCACAACGTTGTCCTGATCGTCACGGCACTGGCCGCCCTCGGCGTGGGGCACGTGACGGTTGACGGGCGGCAGGCGGCGCGCGCGGGGCAAGGGCCGGCGACGACATACCGCGCGCCACGCGCCGGCGACGGCCACGCCGATCTCAACGGCATCTGGCAAGCGATGAACACGGCCAACTGGGATATCCAGGATCACCCGGCGCGACAGGGTCCGGTGGTCGCGCTGGGCGCGTCGTTCAGCATTCCCGGCGGCGCGGGCGTCGTCGACGGCAACGAGCTGCCGTACCAACCCTGGGCAGCGCAGAAGAAGAAGGACAACGCCGCCAACTGGCTGACGCTCGATCCCGAGGTCAAGTGCTACTTACCCGGCGTCCCGCGCGCGACGTACCTCCCGCACCCGTTTCAGATCGTGCAATCGCAGAACACGATTCTGATGGCCTACGAGTTCGCCACCGCCAGCCGCATCGTGCACATGAAGGAGGTCGGCGAAGCGCCGCTCGAGTCCTGGATGGGATGGTCGCGCGGACGCTGGGACGGCGACACGCTCGTCGTCGACGTCACCGGCCAGAACGATCAGACCTGGTTTGACCGGGCCGGCAACTTCCACAGTGACGCGCTACACGTGGTCGAGCGCTATACGCGCACCGGTCCAGACCACCTGCTGTACGAAGCGACGATCGAGGATCCGAAGGTCTTCACGCGGCCCTGGAAGATGAGCATGCCGCTCTACCGGCGAACCGAGAAGAACGCGCAGCTCTTCGAGTACAAGTGCGTCGAGTTCGTCGAAGAGCTGATGTACGGCCACCTGCGCAGGAAGTAGTCAACCCAACGCCGAGCCAAAGCTTTCACAGCGAGCCCGCAGAATTCGCAGATCCTTTTCCAAAAAAGAATCTCTGTGGGCTCTGCGTTCTCGTTGTGAAAGCTTTTTCTTATTTCTTCAGGGCTTCCGCCGCCTGTTTCTCCTCGTAGCGATGTCCCTGCAGCACGTGCACGATGGCGTGGTTGCCCTCGTGGCACGCGTACTCGTAGATCAAGCCGTCAGCGGGACGCATCGGCAGCACCGCCGTAAACGGACGCGAGTAGAACGACGGGTTCTCGACCGTGAACTGGTAGTCGATCGCATCCTTGGCCACACGGCGGAACCGCTCGATCACCTTCAGCGTCGCGGAGTCGACGGGAAATCTGAATCCCGAGTCCGGCCGGAAGTTCGTCGTCTCGACAATCAGCGTGTCGCCGTCCCAGCGACCCCGTGAATCGCCGAGCCACTGGCGGATCGAAGGGCCAGCGTGTGGGCGGCCGTCGAGCGGGATGATCCGGACCTCGTGAATCTCTTCGTGGAGAATCGCGACGACGCCGGGGGCCTGGGTGATTTCGTAGTTGTTGTTGTAGCCGGTCGGGAGCGGCGGCACGCCGTGATACATGATGCAGCGTTCCTGCAGCGGCCGATCGGTGTACGAGTCGAAGGCGCCGCGTTCGCGACGCGCCGCGGCTCGCTCGTCCTGGAGTTTCTGGCCCTGGGGAGTGAGCGCTGGCAGCCGGCCGTCCGCCGGATCGACGATGAGGGAGGTCCGCCCGATCGATTTGCCGCGGTCCCACCAGAACTGGTCGTAGGCGAGCTCGACATCCGCCGCGCGGTCCGTCGGGCGCTTCTCCGGGGTGGCGCGGCTGTCGGACTGCTCGTTGATCGCTTCTTCCTCGTCCTTGGAGAGGAGTTCCTTCTCTCCAGCCCCGCGCGGACGCTCGAGCGGCGTGATCGTGCCGTTGCTCCAGGTCCCCTGGATGTCCGGATCGCCCCACGGGGTCCGCGGCGCTTTGTAAGTGGAGGGTTTCGGCGGCGTGGCGCGTTGCGCCGCTGGCGCCTGGCCGGAGGGGCGCACAACCAGGACCGTGAACGCGACAGCCAACGCGACGCCGGCAACACGCAGTATTCGACGAGTCATGGCAGACCTCGCTTCCTCGTTGACGCCTACCATGACCCAGCCGGAGCGCCGCGTCAACAAGACGTTAAGACACCCATCACGTTGCACGGCGTCTGCTTCTTCGGGCGATGGCGCCCTGACCGGCTCGTATAATCTCGCAACTCCCAGTGGCTCTCGCGGTTGGCGCCTCGCTCGGCTCGTACGACATTCTGGCCGCCATCGGCGCGGGCGGCATGGGTCAGGTCTACCGGGCGCATGATACGAAGCTTGGCCGCGACGTGGCCATCAAAGTCCTCTCAGATGCGTTCGCCGGCGACGCAGAACGACTCGCGCGATTCGAGAGGGAAGCCAAGGTCCTCGCCGCCCTGAATCATCCGCACATCGTCACGATCTTCTCGATTGAGGAGGCCGACGGCGTCCGGTTTCTCACGATGGAATTGGTCGAGGGGCGCGCCCTTGACCACGTGATCGGCCGGGACGGCGTCTCGCTGACACTATTCTTCGACATCAGCATCGCGTTGGCCGATGCACTCGCCGCGGCTCATCGGAAACATCTCACGCATCGGGACCTCAAGCCCGCCAACGTCATGGTGTCAGACGAGGGACGCGTCACGTTGCTGGACTTCGGCCTCGCAAGATCGGTGGAGCCCGAACATGCCGCGGCCGACGACACCCACCTCTCGCTCACGAAGGCGGGCATGATTGTCGGCACGGTGCCGTACATGTCGCCCGAACAGATCGAAGGCAAGCCGCTCGACCCACGGACCGACATCTTCTCGTTCGGTGTCATGCTGTACGAGATGGCGACAGGCGCGCGGCCGTTCACCGGCGATTCCTCGCCGGCGCTCATGTCGTCGATTCTCAAGGATCGCCCGGCATCGGTCGCGGCACGGCGCGCTGACATTCCTCGAGACGTGAGTCGCCTGATCGACCGGTGTCTCGAGAAGCAGCCGCGCGACCGGATTCAGACGGCCATCGATGTCCTGTCCGAATTGAGGGCGCAGCGCCACGCCTGGGAATCGGGAGCGGCGCTGAGCCGCACGAGTGTGGTCGACCGCGGGCCGCAGCCGGTCGCGCGACCGGCGTCGCTCGCGGTTTTGCCGTTTGCGAACCTGAGCGCGGACAAGGAGAACGAGTACTTCGGCGACGGACTCGCCGAAGAAGTGATCAACGCGCTCGGGCGAGTCCCGGGACTGCAGGTGGCTGGCCGGACCTCTTCGTTCGTCTTTCGCGGGAAGGATATCGAGCCGGCGGAAGTTGGCCGGCGGTTGAACGTCGAGCACCTGCTCGAAGGGAGCGTTCGGCGGGCCGGCAACCGTATCAGGGTGAGCGTGCAGCTGCTCAAGGTGGCCGACGGCTTTCACCTGTGGTCCGAACGCTTCGATCGCGAGTTGACGGACATCTTCGCGATCCAGGATGAGGTGACGCACGCGATCGCGTCGGCGCTACGAGTCAAACTGGCGGCCGATGCGTTGACGCCGCGACGACACACGCCGAACCTTCGCGCATATGAGGAATACCTCAAGGCTCGAGACCTGTGGTACACGGCGATGCCGGGTTCGTTCGCCCAGGTCAAGGCCATGCTCGAGCACGCCATCACGCTCGACGCGCAATTCGCACTTCCGTACAGCTTGTTGGGCGGGTGTTACACGATGCTGGCGAACCTGGGCTTCAAGCCGTCGAAGGACGTGATGCCGCTGGCGCGCGCGGCCGAAGAGGAAGCGTTGCGTGTCGATCCCGCACTGCCCGAGGCGCACGCCATCCTCGGTGTGTGTGCGGGATGTTTTGGGCACGACTGGCGCGGCGCAGAACACGAGTGGCGGCTGGCGATGGCGCACGAGCCGGTTTCCCGCGACGTGCGCTTTTGGTACGGTAATCACTATCTCCTGCCGGTCGGCCGCGTCGCGGAAGCTGTCGAGACCATGGGGAGGGCGCTGCAGGACGATCCGCTGAATCTCCTCTATCGCCATCTCTATGCGCGCGGGCTTCGACACGACGGGAAGCTGGACGAAGCGGCGGCCGAACTCCGAGGCGTCCTGGACATCGACCCCGACTTCCCGTGGGCGCTGGAGACGCTCGGGGCGGTGTGCGCGCAGCAGGGGAACGCGAAAGACGCGCTCGCGTTCACCGAGCGCGCGCATGCGGTGACACCCTGGTCGCACTCGGTCAGTGGACAGCTCGCAGCCCTGTTGGACCAGGCCGGCGATCAGGTGCGCTCGAAGGCGCTCCTCGAAACGCTTGGGACCGGCGAGGCCTACGGAGCTTCGACCGGACTCGCCATCTTTCACGCGATGCGCGGCGATGTTGAGCAGGCCGCGGCGTGGGCGGCTCGCGGAATCGACCAGCGATTCCTGCCGCTGGTCTACATGCTGGCGCCGCTGCTCAGATCCCAGAGTCAGTGGGCAGCGCTCGCGCGACGGCTGAATCTCCCGACGGCTTGAGATTGGGGTCGGACGTTATCGTTTCGGCCGGATCTGCCCGGCAAACGATTGCGCGACGATCTTGCCGTTCCGCACGACGTGCGTGTCGGTCGCCATCTCATAGACGTGGTCGGCGGTTTCCGCCGACCACAGCGCGTACCCGAAGTCCCCGTCGATTGACTGCAGCTGCAGTGAGAACGTTGTCCCAGGCTGGGCGAATTCCGCGATCAAGGCGCGGAAGAATTCACGAATCGGATCGTGTCCCTTCAACGGCCCTTCGGGAGTAAAGAGGACCGCGTCCGATGAGTAATCCGAGACCATGCCTTCGAGATCTCCCTCGAAGAAGCACTTTACGTGTCGCTGCAGAACTTCTTCAGTGGTGGATGCCATGGTTGGTAGCGTTCGGCGCGTCGCGCCGTAGTGAGGGCACTCGAGGAGCGTGCGGATTATACCTGCGCTTCGAAGGAAACCAGGGCGCGAGGCCGTTCCACGAGGCGCTGCCGATCGCAAGCAGACTGGCGACGCGCCTCGTGGATGGTGGTGCTTCTCTTTGACGAGCAGCCGTTACCGAGCCGTCGTCGGCTTCGCCGGACACGTGCCCGCAACCGCGCGCATGTTGGTCACCGCGAATTCCGGCAGGTGGATCCGATCGTGGCCAATGGCCTTGTCGGTCTTGTTGGTGTCGAGCGCCGCTGACGGCTGGCCCGTCGAATCCTTGGCGTCGACGTTGATGGAGCCGGTCACCTCAACCCGCTTCCCGACCATCGCTTTCAACTGGGTGTCGGCGACCTTCTCGAGCTTGTACATCGAATAGGTGGTTGGCGCGATCGAACTCCCGCTCGTCCCAACTGGTCTGGACGCTTCCGCGGGCGACAGCTCTGCCAGGATGTAGTCTTCGAGAATGCCGGCTCGCTCGGCGATGTTCGGGGCGCGGCCGGGCACGTCTTTCTCTTCATACACACAGCCCGTCAGCGTCACGGGCGACGACTGAGCGGACACAACTGAGGTGGCAAGCGGCGCGGCGGCGATTGCAGCAGCGACGGTGATTGTTCGAAACATGTAATTCCTCCGGAGTGACGTCCTGCAATCGGGGCGCCACTGGGAATCAAGCTCGAGAGGAAAAAGACGTCCCCAACTCGGCAGACGCTAGAGTTTTCGCAGATACGCCAGCAGCGCGCCCTTCTCCTCAGGCGCCGGTTGCCGATCGAAGTGCACGCCGTCGGTCGTTGCCACCGCGGGCGGCACGCCGGTTGACAGCGCCTGCACGCGCTTGAAGAACTGCATGTAGTGATCGATCACGTCGGAGAGCGTCGCGGCGCTGTTGTTGTGAAAGTACGGCGCGGTGCCTGAGAGTCCATGGAGATTCGGCACGTCCATCTTCTGCCAATCGTCCTGCGGCGCCGGGCCGCCCACCACGCCGGTCAGGAGCGCGCGACCGGGATCCGAACTGCTGCGGCGGATCGTGGCGCCGTTCACGGTGAACTCGTAGGTTCTGACGTTGCGGGCCAGGCGATCCGGGCACGCCGCGAAGGTCCAGCGCGGCGGCGTCGCCGTGTCGACCGGGCGAGGACACGCCGTCAGAATGTCCTGATAGCGCGGCACGGGCGCCTGGGCGCTCGTCTGGTTCGGGCCGCCGTGGCACTGGGCGCACGCGCGAGTGAACACCGCCTTCCCCTGCTCCTCGAGCTCGGTCAGCGGCGGATCTGGATCCGGGAGCGGCGTCCCGTCGCGCATCGCATCAGCGAGGGCGCGGACGCGGTCGCTCGAAAACAGCCGGCGCTGAAATGCGGTCAGGTCGTCGAGCAGGCGCTGGGGCGGAATCGTGCGGACCTCTGCGTGATTGACGAGTGCACCGAGCGCCTGCTCCTGCAGCGTCGCCAGTCGCGCGTCAAGTTGATAGCCGCCAAATGCATTCGGTCCTCTGAACCAGCCGTTGCTTGACGCATCCGGCCCGGTCAGCGAGACGTTCTGCACGCTCGGCACGCTGCGCCAGAGGTCGGCGTCCATTTGAGCCGACGGCCGGTTGGTGGCCGGATCGATCAGCCGTACATTCGGCGGCAACGGCAGTACCACGCGAACCAGTCCGTTCTGACGCAGATTGCTGTAGTCGCTCGCATTCACGCCATTGATGCGGAAGTCATCGGCGTCAATCGGTCTGAACAATGGATCGTCGGCCTTGGGAAAAAACTGGCGGATGACCTGCAGCAGCCGAAACCTGGCCTCGGCGCTCGCCGGAGAGAGCTGAAAGTGATCGGTGGGCATGTGGCAGTCGGCGCAGGAGCGGCCGTTGCCATCGAGACCATGGAGGCGGCGATCGACAAAGGCCAGCGTCCCGCGGACGACGGCGTCACACGCCTCACCACCGCACGCGGTCTCGGAGCGCGCGCGATCGGAGCGCTCGTGGTCCTCGAGGGCGGCAGCGGCGATTCGTGTCCCGGACACGGACCCGACCGCAACGGTGAGCGTGGTCAAGCCAGCGGCGAGCAGTGCAGTTGCGGTGTTCACGGTCGGCCTCCGATCGGGAACGAGAAGTTCGTCCCCGTTGCGTGGCGAACAATAGCGACCGTTCCCGACCGTAGTCCCAGGCGATCCCCAGGAAAATCACAGGTTTTTGGCGCGCTCGTCTGATCACGCCGCGCGTGGTGGCGCGTGAGGGCCGCGCGACGGCTCACCCAAAGAACGTCTGCCGGACGCCGGCGCGAAACGCATCGATCCCCACCGCCAGGCGCTGGGCATACGTGGCTGCGGCATCCTTCCCCGCGACGAACGTCACGCGGTCGCTCGTGTCGGTGGCCGCGTCGTACACCACTTCCGCAATCTGATCGGCGGAAGAACCCCTTGCCCTTCGCTCAGGGTTGGAGAACACGGCGACGACTTTGTTGATCGCCTCCATGTACGCCGGGTGCGGCGAAATGACGAGCGAGCGGCCGGCGAAGTCGGTGGCGATGCCGCCCGGGGCCACGGTCTTCACACGAAGACCCAAAGGCGCCAGCTCGAAGGCCAGGCTCTCGCTCCACCCTTCGAGCGCCCACTTCGTGCCGTGGTAGACCGAGTTGAAGGGGAAGGTCACCAGCCCACCGATGGAGGTAGTGGTGATGATGGTGCCCTCGCCGCGCTGGCGCATGGCGGGCAGGAAGGCCTGGGTCACGCGCATCACGCCGAGCACGTTGGTGTTGATCTGGTCGACCAGCTGTTCGTCGCTCGCGCCTTCGAAGGCGCCGAACAGCCCGTACCCGGCGTTGTTGAACAACACGTCCACCGGGCCGAGTGCGAGGGCCTTCTTGGCCGTGTCGGCAATCTGCGCCCGATTGGTCACGTCGAGCGGCAGCACGGTGATCGCCGGGACCGCGCCGAACTCGGTTTCTTTTTCCGGCGAACGCATCGTGGCGATGACGTTCCAGCCCTTGCGGGCAAACAGCAGCGCCGTCGCGCGACCGAGTCCCGTGGAACTGCCGGTAATGACGATCGACTTGGACATGCGCGGGCTCCGTTATGACGAGGGGTTCATTGCAAGACTCCGTGCGAGCCGGAATCCATAGTCGTTGTAGCGGAACGACGGGTCCAGTTTGCTGCGCAGCGTGACGCGGCACATCGTGTAGGCGTGTCGCCACGCGCCACCGCGCGACGCGCGACGGATGCCCTGTTCCGGCCCGGCTGGATTCATCTCCGGCGACTGCGCGTAGTAGTCGTTGTCGTGCCAGTCGGCGCACCACTCGTGCACGTTGGTGGCGATACCGAACAGGCCGAAGTCGTTCGGGTCGCCGAGCGTCACCGGCCACGGCGCGTCGAGCGGGCCGCGGCCCTGGTTCGGGATCCACGCCGGCATCACGTCGCCCCACGGGAAGAGTGCCTCCTGCCGCCCACGCGCCGCGAACTCCCATTCGGCTTCGGTCGGCAGCCGGACTGGTTGGACATCCGTCGCTGAGCGCCATTCGCAGTAGGCCACCGCGTCGAGCCAACTGACGCCGACCACCGGAAGGTCGGCGCGTGCAAACAACGGATTCATCCAGTCTTTCGGCGCGTCGTGTCCAGTCGCGCGGATGAAGCCCTCGTAGTCGGCGCGCGTGACGGGAAAAGCCGCCAGCTCGAAGGGATCGACGAACACGCGATGCGGCGGCCGCTCGTCAGGTTGTCCGCGATCGGTGCCCATCGTGAACCAGCCGCCGGGAATCGGTACGAACGCGGAGAGGTCTGGCGCGGCGGAATCGGTCATGCGCGGATGATAATGCAGGGAATCATGGCGCGGATCGGAAAGGGGGCTGTCACGCTCGCGCTCAGTTGGATCTGCGCGACCGTCGCCGGTGCGCAGTCGCCGTCGATCGACTATTCGGCCGCCCGGCTCGAGCGGCGAATTCCAGCGGTACGGGTCGCGCAGCCGATCGTGCTGGATGGCGCCCTCGACGATGCGGCGTGGCGCGCCGCGCCGGTGGCCACGGGCTTTCTCCAGAACGAGCCGCGCGAAGGGCAGCCGGCGACCTTCGAGACCGAAGTGCGGGTCGTCCACGACGAGCAGGCGCTCTATTTCGGCGTCTTCGCGCGAGACGACGACCCCGCCGCGATCGTGGTCAGCGAGCTCAAGAAGGATTTCAACACCGGCTCGAGCGACGGCTTCCTGATCGTCATCGACACGTTCTCCGACCAGCGCAATGGCTTCGAGTTCGCCATCAATCCCGCCGGCGCCAAGTGGGACGCGCAGATGTCGAACGAGGGCCGGGAGGTCAACGCCAACTGGGATGGTGTGTGGGACGTGCGAACCCGCATCTCCAGCGAGGGGTGGTTCGCCGAGATCCGGATTCCGTTCCGGACGCTGAAATTCGGCGATCGCGATCCGCAAACCTGGGGGATCAACTTCGAGCGGCGGCTGCGCCGAAAGAACGAGGACAGCTTCTGGTCGCCGGTGCCTCGGATCTACTCGCTTGAACGGGTGTCGCTGGCCGGCTCGATTGACGATCTGCGGCAACTGCGGCCCGGCCGGAACCTCCGTGTGAAGCCGTTCGCGACGGCGAATTCGAGTACCGTCGGGGCCAATTCCTCGACCCAGGAGTTCGACGGCGGTCTCGACGTGAAGTACGGGCTCACGAGCGGTCTGACGCTCGACGCGACCGTGAACACGGACTTTTCGCAGGTGGAAGCCGACGAGCAGCAGGTGAACCTGACGAGATTCAGCGTGCTCTTTCCAGAAAAGCGCGACTTCTTCCTTGAAAACTCCGGCATTTTTCAATTCGGCCTGCCATCGTCCGGCACCGTGAACGTCGGCGGGGCGAGTCCGGCGGCCTCCGGCCGGCAGAACTCCCCACCCGACGCGCGGATGTTCTTCAGCCGCCAGATTGGTCTTTCCGAGGCCGGCGACGCGATTCCCATTCTGGCCGGTGCCCGTGTCACGGGGCGGGTTGGCGCCTATTCGACCGGCGTTCTGAATGTCCAGCAGCAATCCGAAGGTAATGTGCCGACGACGAACTTCACCGCCATTCGTTTGCAGCGGTCCGTGCTCGCGAATTCTGACGTCGGCGTCATCTTTCTCGACACTGAGGCCACAGGCGAAGCGTCCAACCGCGTCGGCGGAATCGACGCCAACTTCCGGTTCGGACGTCTGAGTCTGGGCGCCTATGCGGTCACCACGACCGGGCCGCCCGCGACGACGCCAGGCGCCGACGACAGTGACTCCGTGCGCGCCAATTTCAACTATCAATCCCGGACCTGGCTGGCCAGGGGTGCGTACGAGACGATCGGCCGCGGATTTCACGATGAGCTGGGATTCGTCCCGCGGCGCGGCGTCAATCACACGGCGGCCTACGCGCGGCGGAATTTTCGTCCGCCATGGGCTGCCCGCTGGGGCATCCGCGAGATCGGACCGCACCTGCACTTCGACCAGTTCGAACGCCGCGACGATACTGGCGTCGAGTCCCGATACTTCGATTGGCACATTGTGCTGACGATGAACGACAGCGGGTTCTTTGAAAGCGGAGTGAATCGCAACCTCGAAGGGACGGTTGCGCCGTTCATCTTGAACAGCGGACGCGGCGTGGCGATTGCGCCGGGTCTCTATCATTTCAACGAGTATTTTGCTTTGTACCGTTCGAACAATGCGGCGCGCTTCTCCTACGAGGCGCGCTACTCTGACGGCGGGCTCTACGATGGCAGCCGGCGTGGCTATGCGGTCGCGCCAGCGGTGCGTGTCAACGAACACTTCAATGCGTCGGTCGGGTTGCAGGTCAATGACATCGACCTCCCGGAAACCTCGTACGTCTCGACGCTGGTGGCCACGCGACTCAACTACAGCGTGAATACCCGGCTCTTCGTCAACGCGTTGCTCCAGTACAACACCGATACCAAGCAGTGGAGCACGAACGCGCGGCTGAATCTGATTCACCGCCCGCTCAGCGACTTCTTCTTCGTCTACAACGAGCGCCGCCTGGAGACAACGGGGGCGCTCGTCGATCGATCGGTCATCGCGAAGTTGACCTGGCTCGTCGCGCTTTAGGAGACTGCACCATGATTGCGACGCTCGCTCTGGCAGCCGCTCTTTCGTACGCTCATCCCGAACAACTCGTGGACACGGCCTGGGTTGCCGCCCACGCCGGCGATGCCAACGTCCGCCTGCTGGACCTTCGCCGTTCAGGATACGAGCAGGGACACATCCCGGGCGCGCTCTGGCTGGATCCTGAATCGATCCGCGACGCGGCGAACCTGCCGACGTTCATGATGGCGCCGCCGGCGTTCGGGCAGTTGATGGGCAGCCTCGGCGTCTCCAGTCAGACGCGCGTGATTGTCTACGACGACCGCGGCGGGCTGCTCGCGGCGCGGTTGTGGTGGATGCTGAACGCCTATGGCCACGCGAACGTGGCACTCGTGAATGGCGGCTGGGTGCAGTGGACCGCTGAACAGCGCCCGGTCACCACCGCCATTCCGCCGCCGCGGCAGGCGTCGTTTACCGCGGTGCTGCAACGCGAATGGCTGGCGACCGCCGACGATGTGGCGGCAGCCATCGGGCGAGCCGGCACGACGATCCTCGATGCTCGCACCGTGGCGGAGATGGACGGGACCGATACGCGTTTGAGCAGCCGTGGCGGCGTCATTCCGTCGGCCCTCTCGGTGTACTGGGAGGATCTCCTGGATCCGACGACGAAAACCTTCAAGTCTGCCGATGAACTGCAGCAGATCTACGACCGTCAGGGTATCAACCGCACGAGCGACGTGATCGCGTACTGCTGGGTGGGGCACCGCTCCGCCGTGGATCTGTTTGCGCTTCATCTGCTCGGCTATTCCCGTCTCAGGAACTACCTCGGATCCTGGGACGAGTGGAGTCGCCGGCTCGATCTGCCGACCGCGCCGTTCAGGAAGTGACGACCGCCTGCGGTTGACCTCAGGCGCGCGGCGCGTCGAGCGTCAGCTCGAACGCGATGTTGCCGCGCGCGTAGGTGCCGTCGGTCAGCGGGACTTCCTGGAAGCCGCGGCGGCGATAGAGCGTCATCGCGGCGTCGAGGACGGTGTTCGAGATGATCGTCAGCTTGCGGGCCCCCAGCCGTCGCGCGTCCTCGATGACGGTGTCGAGCAGGCGCCGGCCGATGCCGCCGCCGCGCAGTTCGCGCGAGACCGCCATCTTCGAGATCTCATAGACGCCGTCGCCGTGCGGCAGGAGCGCGCAGCAGCCGACGGCCCTTCGACTCCGCTCAGGGTGGCCTGAGCGATCATCGACGACCCCACGGTCGACGACCTCGACCATCCAGATCCGTCCGCCCGGCTCGAGGATCGCTTCACGCGGCCGATCGAGCAGGCGTCGATCGGCGGGCTCGACGACGAACCAGTGCTGGATCCATTCGAGATTGAGATCGCGGAACGCGGTCGCGTGGCGATCTTCGTAGGGAACGATCGCGAGTTCGATTACTTCGCCTCCATGATGAGCTCGATCTGATTGCCGTCCGGATCCTTGACGAATGCGAAGGCCAGGTTCATGACCGCATTGCGATTCGGCGGCCGCATCAAGGTGCCGCCGTTCGCCTTCACCGCCTCGATCGCGTTGTCGAGGTCAGTCACCCGGAGAATGAGCGACGCCATGGCGCCGGACGGCGCGGTGGCGGGCCGCGTGTAGATCACGATCGGCGGCGTCGTGGCCCGTCGGGCCATCTCAGGAGTCTGGCCGAAGTTGAGCACGATTTCTTTCGTCGTCGCGGAGTTGACGGGCCGCGCGGTCTCGGACATCCCGAAGGCTTTCGCGTAGAACCCGGCAACGGCTTCAACGTCCGTGGCCAGCACGCGGACCCCCCACACCCGGGTGCCAGGGTCCTGCGCCAGCGCGGTCGCGGCGAAGCTGAGAACCACCGCGCCGACCGCCAGTCTCACGTACTTCATACGTCCTCCAATCGCTTCAACTGATTTTCACCCGGGCGAGGTAGATTGCGGCCTTGCCTTCGTGCGAGGCGTAGTAGCTTATCCAGAGGAGATCCTCGTGCCACACCAGGCCGGGATATCCGGTATCGCCACCCGAAGGAAGTTCGAGCACCGGTTCGAAAACGCCGTCGAGCGTGAGCGGTCCAAGGAACGTTTTCACGCCGTTCAGGATGCAGCGCCCGCCGGCCCAGAGGTTGCCGTCTGGCAGCCGGATGAAATTTGGTCCGCCGATCCGGTGCGCCGTCTCGCGCCAGATCCATGTCGTGTACGGCGGATGGCTCCGGCCCATCCAGGCGAGGCGAGAGCCGGCATCGCGACGGACCAACGCGATCATCTCGCCGTCCGGCAGGCACCGCAGCGCGGTTTCGCTCGGCCAGCCCGGCACGGCGAAGGTCGTGATTTCCTCGAACGTCCGGCCGTCCGGCGATGAGACGAGCGTGATCGTCCACTCGCCCTCGGGCGTCCGATAGGTGACGCCGTACGCCAGCCCGTCGCGCCACGTTACGCTCCACAGCCAGTCGCCTTCGTCGAGGATGCGCTCCGGCGCGCTCCACGCGCGGCCGTCGGACGAGAACGTCACGCGTGGCTGCCGGCCGCGGTATTCCTCGCCCTCGTAGACCGAGCCGCCCGCGACGATCATCAACCAATCGTCAGGTGTAATCGACAGCTTGGGGTCGCGCAGGTCGATCCCGGCCTCGGCGATGAGCGCGGCCGACGCCCAGTTCGCGCCGTCGGCGGAGGTCAAGACGCGGATGCAACCGTCGCCGCCAATGTGGTCGTGTGATTCGCGGAACGTGCAATACCAGCGATCGCGCCAGCGGATCAGATCGGTGAAGGCGTTGTGTGTCCCCTCGTCCCAGATTCGTGCGACGTCGATGATCTGCTGCGCCACGTTCTTAATCATCCCTGTTTCAGACATCCGGCGGCTATCAGGGCCGCCGCTCGTTGAGCGGCACGGAACCTGCACGATCCTGCTCCAACGAGGTGAGGACATGAAGCAGGAGCCACGCAACGACCGGAAGCAGGAACAGATTGAGCAACACAGTCTCCCGGGCATGAATCAGGCCGGGAAAGGGCCGGACACGTGCGACGACAAGCCTGCCGCGAATCGCGCTGACAAAGACGAGCACGCTCCCGATTCGAAGGAAGAGCCGCGCCCGGCTCGGCGGTGAACTCGCCTACGTCGTCGACAGGCTCTCGACGACGCGCATGACGACGGGTTCGTCAGCGGCGATCACGGCGCGCTGGCGGAAGAGCTCGAAGACCACCGTCTCGTACGAGCATTCGATGCCGCGATCGGAAAGCAGGTGGCGCGCGTACCTGGTCGCGCGATCGATCAGCTTGCCGTTGGTCGGCGACACCCACGTCATGATGTTGCGTTCGTAGCGCCCGAGCCGTCCCATCACCAGCGTGCTGTGCTGGTTGAGCAGCATCTTCAACAGCGTGTGACGCTCGAGCGCGCTCCATGAGGGCGGGACCGCGAATTCCCGTTCGATGCCGCGAAACTCGAACACCATGCCGGGTGCCGCGATGCGAAAGGTTTCCTGGCTCGCGCCGCGGAGTTGCCGGTCGCGAAACAATCGCGCGCCGGCGCCGAAATCAAACGCCTCGACATAGCTCCGCGTGGTTCGCGGATCAACCTCGGGCCATTCAAGCGCGCGCGGTGCCCGCCCGAGCAGCGTTCGCCAGGCCTCGTCCGCGGACGCCGCCGACGGGAGCGTCACGTAGCTCAAACTCGAAGGGCGCGCCGGTTCGTCCCCGAGCGCGTGCGACATCGACGGCAGGCTGAAGGTCGGCGCCCGTTCCGTCGTGTCGGTGAACACTGTGATCGGACAGGTCTCGACGGAGTAGAGCACGAATCCGCGGTTTGCGTAGACCTCGGCTTCCCGTTCGGTGAACGGCTGAAGATGCGACGCGAGGCCGGTTTCCAAGCGGTCAGCCATCGCCGCGACCCGCGCGGCGATCGTGGCCGCATCATGCGGCGTCAGCAGGGCATAGCCGACGGCGAGCTGCAGAACCGTGCTTGCCTGCAGCCGCGTGCTGCCAGAGAGCGCCATCGGACCGACGGTGAGGTTCACGGTCCGCACGCGCGGCTCTTCGAGAATCCGGCGCGACCGCGGAATGCTGACGAGCGCGTCGTCCGGATTGCAGTAGAGGAAATACGGCGGCCGGCGCGAGAGGTGGACCGCTTCCTCGACCGCGCCGAGCACATAAGGCGTTTCGCCGCCTTCGCTGCATGCGACGAGACAATCGCCCTCTGCGAAGCCGAGATCGCGCAAGTGCCGCGCGCCGTAGGCCGGATGATCCTCAAAGCGTTCGAGCGAGTGGACGAGTGCCACATCGCCGCCGGCCATGAACGCGCACACGCGATCGTCGTCGGCGCCGTGGGCCTCCCGCCACAGCGACTCGAGCAGGAGCGCCAGCCGTCCGGTTGCGCCGCAGCCGCACAGGAACACGCGTCCGCCGTGCGCCAGCGTCGAGCGGAGGTCGGCGCCGAGCGCGGCAATCGACGGCGCCGCGCCCGCGAGCGTCATCAGTGCGCCATGATCGATGGCGGTCAGCACCTCGTACGCACGCGGCAGATCGCGCGCGGCCCAGTCCGACAATTCGGTTGTCAGCCGGTGTCGCCCCTCAGTGACCAGGTGGCCGAGCTGATAGAGATGCGCGACGGTCAGAAACGCCCGCGCTTCGTCGTCGGTGGCCGACATGGTCTGGGCATGATGGCACAGCCAACTGTTTTGCTTGGGCCCAAATAAACCGAAGACCAGAGGTGGTTCTGCGCCACAATCCGACCGTGAATGTCATCGTCCTGTTCTACAGGACGTTTCCGCGCGTCGCGTTCTGGATGGCCCGGCTGACGCGGGCCAACTATGAGCTGGAAATGACGCTGCTGGATGTGCTGTGCGAGCCCGGAGCCTTGAGCATCGATGTCGGCGCCAAGGTCGGCATGTACACGTATCGCATTGTCAGGCACTCAAAAGCGGTGTGGGCCTTCGAGCCGATTCCAGAACTCGCCAATCTGCTGCGCAAACAATTTGGACGAACGGTGCGCATCGAGAACGTCGCTCTTTCGGATTGCGCCGGAACGGCCACGTTGCGCATTCCCTTTACGCCGCAACGCACGCCCAAATACGGGCTGTCGACGATTGATCAACACAACACGCTGGACTCCCCGCACGTGGCGACCATTCGCGAAGTCGAAGTCGCGGTCAGACGGCTGGATGACTTTCACATCGCCAACATCGGTTTCATGAAGATCGATGTCGAAGGTCATGAGCTCGCCGTCGTGCATGGGGCTCGCGAGTCATTGCTGGAATGTCATCCCACGCTCCTGATCGAAGCCAACGACAAATATCATCCCGGCGCGGTGCAAGAGTTGCGAACGTATCTGGAAGGATTGGATTACGAAGGTCATTTCGTTCACGACGGGCGGCTGAATCCGCTGCGCGACGTGGACACGCCGTTCCATGATCGAGGGATTGAGAACTTCGTGTTCATCGCGAACTCCAACGTCGGGATGAAGGAAAAGATCTTCTCACGGCTGCGTTCGCTGGCGTCTTGAGGCGGATCGCGTTCGAGCCATGAAGCCGGGTGGGCATGGATGGATTGGCGTCGAGCTCTGATCACTGAACGGCGATCGGTGCGAGGCAGTCGGACTCCTGGACCCGGATTGGATACCACGAGTCAAAATTGGCATCGGTCGAGGCGACGAGCACAACGGGTGACAGCGCCAGCGGATCGAATGCGGCGTCAGCCGGTGACGCGGACGCCCGCGTCCGGACCCGCTGCCGAAACTCCTGAAACGTGGGGAAGTCGAACACCGCGGCGAACATCTGTCGCGTGACGCCCGGCTCGCTGATACGCCTGGAGACGAGACAGCGTGGGGCCGGCGGCCTCGATTCGAGTCCCATCTCGCGCGCCAGCGCGAGCAGCGCGTCAGGAGTGGCGCTGCCCGACAGCGCGCGGTCGAACTCGCTGCGCAGCAGGAGCGGCATCGCGGCGGGCGTGGGTCCGGTCAGAGACTCCGACATCCTGGAGAAGACCTGGCTGAAGAGATCCTTGACCATCGCTGGCGGCGGTCGCAGGACCAGGAGCGCGCCGGAAGGCGATGACGGCGCCTCGAGCGCCAGCGTCCACGGCGTCGTGGCACTCGACGCGACCGTGTACGCCGTCGATTGGACGTTCTGCGCAGAGCGAACGAACAGCCATCCCAACCCCGCGATCGCGACGGCGCCCAGGACGATCTTGATGAGGACAGTTCGCGACATACGCAGTCACCTTGCTGAAACGAAAAACGCCCGCCCGACAGGATGTCGAGCGGGCGTCAGAGGAACTCTGAGCTCCGGCTAAAGCCGGAGCCCACAACGGTGACGTGACGGTCTACTGCTTAGCCTTGCCACCGGGCCAGAGCACGCCCTGGCTCTTCTCGCCTTCGGCGCCCGCCGGAACCTTGCCCATCCCCTTGTAGATGAAGCGCTGGAGACGCGAACCCTCGTAGGTTTCCGTCGTGTAGATGTTGCCCTTGCTGTCCACGGCGATGCTGTGGACCGCGAAGAACGAACCCGGCTGACGGCCGCCGTCGCCGAACGCGGTCAGCACCTTCATCGTCTTGCGCTCGATGATGTAGACCTTCATGTTCTGACCGTCGGCCAGATACAGGAAGCGCTGTTCCGGATCCGGCGAGAAGTCGATGTCCCAGGTCGATCCCTGCGACAGCGTGCGCGAGGCGATGATGTGCTCGCTGACGAACTTGCCGTCCTTCTGGAAGATCTGGATGCGGTCGGCGTTGCGATCGCAGACGTAGACCAGGCCGTCCTTCGAAATCTCGGAGCAGTGCACCGGGCCGCGGAACGTCTTCTGCGATTCTTCGCCAGCCGTGTAGCGCGGCAGATCGCCGTCGTCCGGCTTGTTGCCGAAGGCGCCCCAGAAGCGCTTGATCTTGCCGGTGTCGGTATCGACGACCGCGACGCGGCGGTTGAAGTAGCCGTCGGCGATGTACGCCTCCTTGGCGGGACCGTCGATGCCGATCTTCGCGACGCGACCGAAGCTCTCCGGATCGCTGCTGTTGCGCGTGTAGACCGGGTTGCCCTCCTTCGAGGTGCCGGTCTTGCGCGCGTCGGGCTTGCCGTACTGCGCCAGGAACTTGCCGTCCTTGGTGAACTTCAGCAGGTGGGAGTCGCCCGGACCGTTGCCGCCGATCCACACGTTGTCCTGGTGATCGATCGTGATGCCGTGGTTGGACGAGGGCCACTTGTAGTCGCCGGTCTCGCTGCCGATGCCGCCCCAGCTCTTGAGGAGCTTGCCGTCCTGATTGAAGGCGAGCACCGGGGGCGCGATCGCGCAGCACTCGCTTAGCGGTGGATTCTGTATCGCGCCGACTTCAGTCGTCGCCACGAACTGATCCGGCGTGTTGCGCTGGATGATCCAGACGGTGTCCGTCGAGTCGACGTCGACACCGATCGTCGGCCCGATCAACCAGTGATTGGGCAACGGCTTCGGGAAGAACGGATCGACTTCGAAGATCGGCACCATATCCGGCGTCGAGTACGGGAGGCTCATGTTCGCGCCGCTGCTACTCGATTCGGTCGTCGCCGCAGGCTGTGGGGCCGCACACGCGACGGTCAGTCCGAGCAGTGCTGCTCCGACCACGATATTGACTGTCCGATTCATTCGTCGTTCCTCCTCGAAGATGCGTCAAAACGCCGCAGATGACGATGGGCGGAAAGTATAATGGCGACCCCTTCCCGATGTACCGGATTTCGCAAGTTCTTTTTGTCGTTTTTCTGACCGTTTTCGCCGCCTCTTCGGTTGCGAGCGGCCATGACGTGCCGAACGAAGTCGTCGTCCGGGTGCTGGTGAAGCCGCAGGGCAACCGCCTCCGGGTGCTCGTCCGCGCGCCGCTCGTCGCCCTCCAGGATGTGGACTTCCCGCAGCGCGGTCCGGGGTACCTCAATATTCCCGATGCCGACCCGACCCTCCGGCAGGCGGTGACGGGGTGGATCGCCCACGAAATCGACGTTTACGAGGGCGACCGGCGGCTGGACGGGCAGCAGTTGACCGCGGTCATGGCCTCGTTCCCGTCGGACCGTTCGTTCGACAGTTACGACCAGGCGCTGGCCCACGTCCTGGGACCCAGACTGCCGGACGACACCGAGATTGTCTGGCAGCAGGTCGTCCTCGACACCCTCTTCGAGTACCCGATCCAGTCGGAGGGCTCGGATTTCGCCATCGACGCGAAACTGGCCCGGCTCGGGCAGCGGACCCGCACCGTGCTCCGCGTCGAGCTGCCGAACGGGACCGTGCGGACGTTCGACTATCGCGGCAATCCGGGCCTGGTCCGGCTCGATCCCGGCTTCATCGATGCGACGGCCCGGTTCCTCAGACTGGGGTTCCAGCACATCGTCGACGGCCTGGATCACCTGTTTTTTCTCGCCTGCCTGGTCATTCCGATCCGCAGGCTGCGGCCGCTCGTGGCCATCGTGACCTCGTTCACGATCGCGCATGTCATCGCGCTCATCGCCTCGACGCTCGGCGTTCAGCCGAATGCCCTCTGGTTCCCACCGCTGGTGGATACGTTTGTCGCGGTGTCCATCCTGTACATGGCGGGCGAGACGATTCTGGGCGCGCCGCCGAAGCGCCGCTGGCTGCTGGCCTTTGTCTTCGGCCTGGCCCATGGCTTCAGTCTGGCGCTCGGTCTGGGCGAGACGCTCCAGTTCGCGGGGCGTCACGTCATCGGCTCGCTCCTCGTCCTCAACCTCGGCGTCGAGCTCGCGCAGCTGCTGGTCGTGACACTGTTCGTCGGTCTGCTGACCGTCGTGCTGAAGGCCTATCGGCAGACGGTCGCCGAGCGCCTGGTGGCGATCCTGCTGTCGGCGGTCGTGGCGCACACGGCGTGGCACTGGATGGTGGCCAGCGGCAGTTTGCTGCTGGCCTACGATCTCCGGGCCTCACTGCCGGAGCTCGATGGCCCGGTCCTGACGCGCTGGGGTTTGCTGACGCTGATCCTTGTGCTACTGACGTGGCTCATGTCCAAGTCATCGATGATTGATGAATGATGAATGATGATTTGGAGGCCAATGAGCAAATCGAATCATCAATCATCAATCATCAATCATCAATCATCATTTCATCGATGGACAGCGGAGGCGTGATGCGTAGACTTTTCAGGGTGGGCGCGTTGTTATTCGTGGGCGTCTGCTCGGTGGCGGTTCGCGCCGACGCTCAGGATCTGACCGTCAAGAACGCGCGGGTCGTCGTCTCAGCGGCTGACGCGCGGATCGTCGGGGCGATCACCAACCCGGGAATGTATTCGACTTACCTGGTGTCGGCGACGTCGGACGCGGCCGAGCGGGTCGAACTGCGCGATGCGCGCAAAGGCGATGCGCTCGTCAAGGAAGTGGAGGTCGCCGCCTTCAGCACGCTGACGCTCGACGCCAAAGGGCTCTACCTGAAACTGGTCAACCCGAAGCGGCCGCTGCGTGCCGGTACGCGCGTGGACGTGGTGCTGTCGAACGAAGCCAACGTCAAGACGCGCATGAGCGCCGTCGTCGGCGGTCCGTAGGGTCAGGCGTGGTCGCCCGTCTTGTCATCCTTGCCGGCGGGCTTGCGTTTGGAGCGTGCTCGACGCCGTCTGAGCCGGCAGGGTCGATGTCGCCGACCGTCATCATCACCGCGATCGCGGTTGCGAGGAACACCGACCTCGTGGTCGTCGGATCCTCCGCGACGCTCACGGCGACGGCGACTTATTCGAACGGCACGAGCGCGGCGATCACGCCGACCTGGTCGAGCGATGCCGTCGGTTCATTCACGGTGAACGCCGCCGGAGCCGCCCTGGCCGTCGGTCCCGGCGTCGCGAACATCACCGCGGAGTCTCAGAGCGTGCGTGGGTCGACCGCGCTGCGCGCCGTGCCGCGATTCGAGGGCACCTGGCAAGGACGTTGGCAGCACGTGGCGTTCTCGGGCTCCGGTTGCGGCGGGCTCATCGTCGGCGACACTTCGGCTTTGGGGCTGACGCTGACCCGGACTCGCGACAGCGCCGCCGGCACGCTGAACCTGGCGGGCGTGATGATGACGGTGAGCGGCACCATTGCCGTCGACGGCACGCTGCGTCTGTCCGGCGAACGCCTTCCTGGTCCCGATCAGAGCGTCTCGGACTGGCAATCCACGCTGAGCGGCGACGCCATGGCCGGGTCGTTCAGCTGGAATCTCCTGCGCGGCATTCCACCGGCGATTAGCTGCAGGATCAGCGACAATCTCCTCGGCGTCGTGCGAATGAACTGACTGGACGGCAAACGTCGTGGGAGGAGGTGTTCTTCCTGACGCGGGCCGAGATTGAAAACGCGCTCATCACGCTGGAGGCGTCGCTGGCCAGCCGCGCCGCCGATCGCCGACGCACGTGGGAGCGGCAGCGCCGCCTCGCCACGGTCAGTGCTGTCGAATCGGGACATCGAACACCGATTCCTCAGACCCGCCGTTGGAGGGGACGACCACGTTCAGCTGCCACTGAATGCCGCCACCGGTTCCTCGGTCGATCCGCGTCCCGTTGCCGGAGTCGGGCAGCGGCAGCTGCATGTCAACGCCGACGTTCGGATTGAGCGTTCCGGATCGAGACGACCACCGTGATTCCCAAAGTGTCACGCGGTCCGAGCGTCCTTGTTTGTTGCTGGCCCCAGTCGTCTGGACGCAGCGCAGCCGCCACTCCAACTCGCCGTCGGGGGCCACGACTCGGCCGGGCAGGAGCCTGATGGTCAGTGGCCGGCCCAGCACCCCACCGGCCTCCGGAACTTCGATCTGCCAGCGGCCCCAGACAGCCAGCCGCACCAGTCCGCGGATGCCGAAGAACCCCAGTAGCAGGCCGACGAGCAGAAACGGGGCCATGATGACGTACACGAAGAGGGAGCCGCGCCCCTCGGCTGTCATCAAGTACAGGAACGTTCCAGGTAGTCCCAGCGCCCCGGCCGAAGCGGCGGTCATGCCCAGGTGCAGGAGCGACGTGTGCGATTTGATCCGCATCGGTTGTCGTGAATCGCCCTCGATCAACGGCGCTTGGATGCGCTCGAGCGGTGGACGGGACGCGCCCGAGTGGCGCGTTCGCGGCGAGTCAACGATCTGATCCGTGCCGTGGCGCGCGCGATTACGTCGCGCGGGAGCCGCCGCTGGCCTTCAGCGCGACAGGCGGCCACGGTTCGTCGCAAGCATCCCGCCATGGTCTTGCAGCACGCGCACGTCCTGATGTGACGTTCGATCCGGCGGCGTCGCGTGGGTGCCAGATCGTCGTCCAGATAGCGCGATAGTTCCACAAACAAGGCGCGGCAGCGCGCGGAGGGGCGCGTCGGAACGGTCATTTCGGGCCTTTCAGGAGATCGGCCTGGAGCTGGAGCCGCGCGCGATGCAGCCGTGTCTTGACGTTGTCCTCGGAAATCCCCATCACCGTCGCGACCTCTCGCGTTGACAAGCCTTCCATCTCTCGAAGGAAGACGATCGCCCGGTAGGGCGCGGGCAACAGGCGCAGGGCCTTCCTCAGACGCCGCCGCAGGCCCGCATTGGCCGCCAACTGTTCCGGGTTCTTGCCTGGATCCGGAGCGTCAGGACGCTGTCTCGAACCATCGTGGCCCGGCATGACGTCGTCCAGCGATTGCAGCCGGGCCGGTTCACCGACCTTCTTTCGTCGCCCCATCAGGCAGGCATTACGAACCGTGCGATAGAGCCACGGCCGAAATGCTTCAGGCTCGCGGATGCGTCCGACGTAGCGATAGGTCTTGATCAACGCCTCTTGCATCGCGTCCTCTGCATCGTCCGCGTTCCCGCACACCGACGTGCTGAACCGCCAGGCGACTTCCTGGGCGCGCATCAGCAACCGCTCCAGGGCCGCCCGGTCGCCGCCGGCGGCCGCTCTCACGAGACGCGTGTACTCGTCCGGCCGGGCGCTCGCAACACCTTCTGGATGCAAGGGATTCACCGGCGCGCGTTTGGTGACACGTCTCGCGCCACCCGTCTGTGTCACCGATTTCGGCTTCATGAATCTCTGTCACAGAGATGATACGACGCGCCTCGACTTACGTCCTTGCCGCGGCTCTCGGGTGGACCGCGCCCGTGGCGGCTCAGACTCGGCTCACCCTGCCGGAGGCCATCGCCCAGGCTCGCGCGCAGAACCCAGATGCTGGTCGCGCGGCTGCCGGCGAGCGAGAGGCCGCGCAACGCATCACGCAGGCCCGCGCCGGCTATCTGCCCAGAGTCGACGTCGCCGAGTCGTGGCAGCGTGGCGATCAGCCGGTGTTCGTCTTCAGTTCGCTGCTGGCGCAGCGCCAGTTCACCGCCGCCAACTTCGCGATCGACGCGCTCAATCAACCTGCCGCCATCAGCAACTTTCGCTCCGCGGTCACGGTTGAGCAGCCGCTCTTCGACCGCGTCACGACCGCGAACCTCACCGCCGCCGGCCTCGGGCACCAAATCGCGGCCGCCGGCCGCGTCAAGGTCGCCGATGAATTGGCTGCAGCCGTGACCGCCGCATATGGACGAGTGCTGGTGGCCGCGGCCGCCCGCCACTCCGCCGCGGCGGCCATCGCGACCGCGCGCGCGGATCGTGAGCTGGCCGGCAACCGGAGAGACGCGGGACGTGCCACCGATGCCGACGTTCTTCAGCTCGACGTCTACGTGTCGCGGGCCCGCGAGCAGGACATTCGCGCCGCCGCTGAGGAACAGATCGCGCGCGCTGAGCTCAATCAGCTAATCGGCGAGCCGCTCGACGCGGCGTTCGAGCTCGATCCATTCACGACGGAGCCAATCATCGACACCGCCGACGTCGCCGCCCTCGAGGTCGAGGCGATCGCGAATCGTGCCGATGTGACGCTGGCCGCGCTGCACGAGCAGCTCGCGCGTGCGACGGAAAGCGCCGCCCGTGCGGCATTTCTTCCACAGGTCACCGTGCAGGGCGGCTGGGAATTCAATGGCGGCGACTGGAACGCCCGCGCGTCGAGCTGGGTGATCGGTGCGACCGCGCGCGTCAATGTGTTCCGCGGCTTCGCGGATCAGGCGCGGCTCGCCGAGGTGCGTGAACAGGTGACCCGGCGCGCGCTGGAGCGCAAGAAGGCGGAAACCCTCGCCCGCCTCGACGTGCGGACGGCGGTCGCCCGTGTCGACGCCGCTCGCGCCACCGAAGCGGTCGGACGGGCGACGGTCGAACAGGCGCGTGAGAGCCGACGGATCGTCCGCGATCGCTACGAAGCCGGCTTGACCGACATGACGTCGCTGCTCCGCGCCTCCGAAGCCGTGGTGCAGGCCGAGACACAACGGATCATCGCGGAAGTGGCCGTGGTGACCGAGACCGCGCGGCTCGAACAGACATTGGGAAGGCGATGACCGACATGATGACAAGGCAAGTGTTTCGTGCGGGCGCGTCTGCGGCGTTCGCGTTGGCGGTGTCGGGCTGCTCGGGCCGCACGCCGGCGCCGGCGGCTGATGCCGGCAGCCCGCTCCCCGTGACGGTGACGCGTGCCGAGATGGCAGACATCGGCGATACGTTCGAGGCTGGTGGTGTCGTGCAGGCGCGGACGACCGCCGCGATCACCGCGCGGATCCTGGCGCCGGTTCGCGAGGTTCGGGTGGCGCCCGGTGACCACGTCAAAGCCGGGCAGACCCTGATCGTGCTCGATGGCCGCGACCTTGCGGCCCAGGCCAGAAGCGGTCGGGCCGCGGCGCAGGCGGCAGAAGAGAATGTGACGGCCGCTGACTCCGAGCAGCAGTCCGCCGAAGCGGCCGTGGTCCTCGCCCGCACCACCCGGGCGCGCATAGCCGACCTGCAGTCCAAGCGCTCCGCCACCGCGCAGGAACTCGACGACGTGACCGGCGCGTTGCACGCGGCCGAGGCCCGCGTTGCGGGTGCGGCCGCTCGCGCGCGGGCCGCTCGCGCGGCTCTGGACAGTGCCCGCGCGGCGGGCGACGCCGCAGCCACCACCGAGTCGTTCGCGATCGTCAGTGCGCCCTTCGACGGCATGGTCACCGACAAGACGATCGAACCCGGGAACATGGCGGCCCCGGGGCAGCCGCTGCTGCGAGTGGAGGACACCCGCGGCTTTCGTCTCGATGTCCGCGTGGACGAATCGCGGCTCGGCGCCATCGCCGTGGGGACCCGCGTGCCGGTGACGCTCGACGCTGGCGCCGGCAGCACGACCACGCTGAGCGGCACGGTCGCAGAAATCAGTCGTGCGGTGGATGCTGATGCCCGCGCGTTTCTCGTCAAAGTCGCGCTGCCTGATGGTCCGGCGATGCGCTCGGGGACGTTCGGCCGCGCGCGTTTCGGCGCCGGATCGCGGCGCGCCCTGACGATACCCCCAGCCGCGCTGATGCAGCGCGGACAAGTGACCTCGGTCTTTGTGGTCGACAACGGCGTAGCCCGCCTCAGGCTCGTGAATGTCAGCGGGTCGGAAGTGCTCGCCGGCCTTTCCGCAGGCGACACGGTCATCGTCGGGGCTCCCCCGGGATTGACCGATGGCCGGCGTGTCACGGAAGGAGGGCGGTAATGGCGGCCTCGTACGGCGCGGCCGGGCGACTGGCCGCAGCGTTCATCAACTCCAAATTGACGCCGCTCTTCATCTTCGCGTCGCTGGCGCTTGGCGGGCTGGCAACTCTCGCGCTGCCCCGCGAGGAGGAGCCCCAGATCGTGGTTCCGATGGTCGACGTGTTCGTCGAGATGCCGGGCGCGACGCCCGCCGACGTCGAACAGCGCGTCACGCGCCCGCTGGAACAGCTCCTCTGGGAGGTACCCGGCGTCGAGTACGTCTATTCCACATCGTCGGCCGGTCAATCGATGGTCGTCGTCCGCTTCAAGGTCGGCGAGGCGGAGGAAGCGGCGCTGGTGCGGCTCAATCAGAAGCTTGCGGCGAACGCCGATCGTATACCTCCGGGCGTCGTCGGCCCGATCGTCAAACCTCGTTCGATCGACGACGTGCCGATCCTCGCGGTCACGGTGTGGTCGGCGCGCTACGGTGATGACCAGCTCAGATTGCTCGCCGCTCAGCTGCGTGACGCGATTGCGGAGGTGACCGATGTGTCCGAAGTGACGCTCATCGGCGGCCGCCCGCGCCAGCTGCGGGTCGACATCGATCCGGCGCGGCTTGCCGCGTACGGACTCGATCCACTTGCCGTGCAGCGTGCGATCGGTCAGGCCAATAGTCGAGATACCGCGTCGGGCGAAGTGGCGGATGGCCGGACCACCGGTGTCGATGTCGGTCGCCGATTGCAGAGCGCCGACGAGGTCCGCCAGGTCGTGATCACCGCTGCCAGCGGTCGTTCGGTGCGGGTCGGTGACGTCGCCGACGTCTCGGCCGGCGATGCCGAGCCCACCTCGTACGTCACCTATCAATCGCGCGAGGGCGGCGCCCACGCGGCGGTGACCATCGCTGTGGCCAAGCGGAAGGGCACGAACGCGATTGACGTGGCGCATCGCGTCACCCAGAAGCTCGACACGCTGAAAGGCACGCTCGTCCCCTCGGATGTCGTGCTCTCGACGACTCGCGACTACGGCGCGACGGCTGCAGAGAAGAGCAACGAGCTGTTGTGGCACATGCTGCTGGCCGTGCTCTCGGTTTCGGCGCTGATCTGGCTCGTGCTCGGCCGGCGCGAGGCGGCGGTGGTGCTGGTGGCGATTCCCGTCACGCTGGCCCTGACGCTCTTCCTGTTCTACCTCTACGGCTACACGCTGAACCGCATCACCCTCTTCGCGCTGATCTTCTCGATTGGCATCCTCGTCGACGACGCGATCGTCGTGGTGGAGAACGTCGTCCGGCACGCGCGCGAGCACGCGGGCGAGCCGCGGGGGCTGGCGGCGGTGGCGCTTCGCGCGGTGGACGAAGTCGGGAACCCGACCATCCTGGCCACGCTCGCCGTGGTCGCGGCGATTCTCCCGATGGCCTTCGTCGGCGGCTTGATGGGCCCCTATATGCGACCGATTCCGGTCGGCGCATCGGCCGCGATGATGTTCTCGCTCGTCGTGGCGTTCGTGGTGACGCCGTGGGCGGCGGTTCGCCTGCTGAAGCCCTCAACCCATCACGATCACGGCGGAGAGGATCGCTTCACCCTTCTCTACCGGCGGGTGATGGGTCCGTTGATCGCGAGCCGCCGGATGCGCGCGGCCTTCCTTGCTGGGGTGGTGGTGCTGCTGCTCGCGGCGATCGCCCTCGTGCCGCTGAAGCTCGTGACCGTCAAGATGCTGCCGTTCGACAACAAGAGCGAATTTCAGGTGATGGTCGACATGCCGGAGGGCACGGCGCTCGAAACCACGGCGCGGGTCGCGTCGGCGTTGGCGTCGGCCGCGCTGGAGGAGGAGACGGTCGTCGCTGTGCAGCAGTACGTCGGCACGTCCGGACCGTACAACTTCAATGGGCTCGTGCGTCACTACTTCCTGCGGCGCGCACCGCATCTGGCCGATCTGCAGGTGAACCTCGTGCCCAAAGGCGAACGGTCGGCGCAGAGCCATGACGTCGCCCGTCGCGTGCGCGACCGCCTGCTGCCGATCGCCCGCTCGTTCGGTGCGACGCTGCAGGTGGCGGAAGTGCCGCCGGGTCCTCCAGTGCTGCAGACGCTGGTGGCCGAAGTCTACGGGCCTGATGCTGCGAGACGTACCGCGGTCGCCGCGCAGATCAAGGCCATCTTCGAGCAGACGCCCGGTGTCGTGGATACGGACTGGTACGTCGAGGCGCCGCACCCGAAGCTCTCGCTCGTCGTCGACGGCGAGAAGGCTGCCGCGGCGGGGCTGTCGTCGGCCGCGGTCGCCGCGGTGGTGCGGATGGCTGGCTCAGGCGCCGTTGGCGGGCTGCTGCACGACTCGCGGGCGCGCGAAGACGTCCCGATTGTCATTCGACTTCCGCGTGCTGGTCGCACGCTCGATGCGATCCAGTCGCTGCGCCTGACCGGCACGAGGTCCGTGGCGGTCGGCGAACTCACCCGCGCGGAGTACACCGACGAAGACCCGAGCCTGTACCACAAGAATCTGCAGGCCGTGACCTACGTGACGGGCGATCTCGCCGGAGAGAACGAGAGCCCGGTCTACGCGATCCTCACGATGAACGACGCGATTGCGCGGCTGGCGTTACCGGAGGGATACGGGCTGGACGTGTTCAACGCGACGCAGCCGTTCGATACCTCGAAGTACGCCATGAAATGGGATGGCGAGTGGCACATCACCATCGAAGTGTTCAGAGACCTCGGCCTGGCATTCGCGGTGGTGCTGTTGCTGATTTACGTGCTCGTGGTGGGCTGGTTCCAGTCGTTCACGACGCCGCTCCTGATCATGGCGGCGATTCCGTTCTCACTGGTCGGCATCCTGCCGGCCCATGCCGCGATGGGCGCCTTCTTCACCGCGACGTCGATGATTGGCTTCATCGCAGGCGCCGGCATTGTCGTGCGCAACTCGATCATTCTGGTGGATTTCATCGAACTGCGGCTGCGTGACGGCGTCGCACTCGAGCAGGCGGTCGTCGACGCGGGTGCGGTGCGATTCCGTCCGATGGCCCTCACCGCCGCCGCGGTCATCGTCGGCGCCGGCGTCATCCTGTTCGATCCGATCTTTCAGGGTCTGGCCATCTCGCTGATGGCCGGTGAAGTGGCGTCGCTCCTGCTGTCGCGCATGGCGGTACCGGTCCTGTACTACATGGCGAACCGCCACGAACGTGTCGAGCGGATCGCCTTCACGGCGCCGATCGGCGAGGTCGCGCCATGAAAACCGAGAGTGGAGAAGAACATGACGATTGAACGTGCGCTGCGGTTGATTGCCGGTGCCTTTGTGGCTGCGAGTCTCCTGCTGGGAATCTATGTCAACGCGAACTTTCTCTGGTTCACGCTGTTTGTCGGGTTGAACCTGTTCCAGTCGGCGTTCACGGAATGGTGCCCGATGGCGTCGATTCTCCGCTGGGCCGGCCTCCCGGCCTGTCGCGCCGGCCAGGCGGACGGCGCTTCACCGGGCCATCGCTGATGCAACGACGGGGACCCGGGCCCGTCAGGTCGTTACGGCCGGCTTGCCGTGACTTGTCGGTAGCAGCATCGCGGCGCCGCGCTGCATGCGCTCACGCGCGTGCCGGGCGACGTCTGCGATCGCGGACGACGCTCCGAGTGCGGTCGTCACCAGGATGCCAAAGCCCTCGTGCTTGAGGGCATCTTTGACGCGGTTCATTGAGGCGTCCAAACCTAGCGGAAGGACGCGTCGAAGCTGAGAGGTGTGGACCACAGGTGATGCAGGACGCCGTTGTGGTCGCGGCAGTGACGCCGGTGAAATTCGGCAGGCGTGGGCAATTTTCCCGCCGATCGCATAAACGCCGAAGCCCGGCGCCTGTCGCCGGCGTTCGGAGCCGGCTCAATGATGATGGCGATCGGGGTTGGACGACGTCGGCCGCGAAACCCACACGAAGTTCAGCGCGGCCGCGATCACGACACCAATCGAGAGAAGAGCGACTGATGCCGGACCGGCGGGCAGGTCGAAGTAGAAGGAGGCCGCGAGTCCCAGACAGGGGAGGGTCGCGCCCATGCCGGCGGCCGTGGCGAACGTGGCCCGCATGTTCGTGGTGATCAGCAACGCGGCCATGGCCGGCATCGTCAGGAGCGTAAACGCCAGCAGTGCGCCGATCTCGTGGACGGCAACCGCGGCTCCGACACCAATCAGGAGATTCAACCCCAGCGACCACAAGCGCACGTTCACGCCGGCGACTCGCGCCGATTCGGCATCGAATGTCACGAGGAGAAGACGCCGCGAGAAAATGATGTGGACCAGCCCGATCGCCAGCGCGACGATCACGAGTCCTGCCGCATGAGCGACGCTGACCGCCAGCAGGTTGCCGAACAGCATCTCGAGGGCATCAGTGTCGGGCGCCGCCGTCGCGGCCAGGATGAGTACGGCCGCGGACGAGGCCGCCGCGTAGGCCCATCCCATCAACGACTCAGAGGACACTCGGCGCGGTTGCTGCACCAGCCCCAGTCCGAGCGCGGTGGCGACGGATGCCGCGATTGATGTGATCTCGGGGGACCAATCGAAGGCTTCAGCCGCCGCGGCTCCCATGGTCGCGGCGCTTGCCAGCACCAGACCGAGAAAGACCACTCGTCGGATGATGAGGTAGACGCCGATCAGTCCAAGGGAGGCCCCGGTCGCGATCGACGCGATCAAAGCCAAGCGCATGAATTCCGGTTCAAACATCGATCCTGCCCGTTCGGCCGACGACCAGCGTGCGCTGTCCGGCGACGACGCCCAGATGCACCGGCACACCGTACAAATCGGACAGGCGATCTTCCCGGAACACGTCGTCGATCGCGCCATGAAGAATTGCGCGCTCGCCGAGCAGCATGATCGAGGTGGCGAGATTCAGGACGATCGGCAGCATGTGCGTGACGATGAGGACCGTGACCCCCCGGGTCCGGTTCAGATCGCGAAGGAACTCGATGATGGCTCCTTCACTGGCCACGTCCATTCCTGCGGTCGGTTCGTCGAGCACGAGCACGTCCGTGTCGACGGCGATCGCCTTCGCCAGCAACACGCGCTGTTGCTGTCCACCCGACAGGTTTCTGAACAGCTGCTGGCTGAGACGCTCGGCCCCGAGCAGGGCCAGCGCGCGACGCGCCGCCTCGAGATCGGTGCGATGCGCACGTTGAAATGGGCCCGATCTGGCGGCGCGTCCCATGAGCACCACTTCGAGTGCTGTGATCGGGAGAATCGCGTCGATGCGGTCGCGCTGTGGAATGTAGCTGATCGTCAGCCCGGCCTGTCGCTCCACCCGGCCCGCCAGAGGCGCCAGCAGACCGATGATCGTGCGCAGCAAGGTGGTCTTCCCGGAGCCGTTTGGTCCAACGATCCCCAGGATCTCTCCCCGGTGAACGTCAAACGACAGTCCCTGCAGGACCGCGTGGTGGTTGTAACCAAAGGCGAGCATCCGCCCGCTCAAGATCGGTTCGTGGTGGTCCATAGTGTCGTTCCGCAGAATGGTCATGCGGCCTGCAACGTAGATAGACTACGCCCGGTTGTCTTGGTCCCCATCGACAGCCGTCAGCGATCCAGCGACGTCCACTCAGGAGAGGTCACATGCATCGTGAGACACATTCGGTCGTGGCGCGCCGCTCGTTTCTGGCTCGGCTCGGCGCCGGCGCGGCGGCTCTTGGCGCCGCGGTTGCGGCGGGAGGAGCGACCGCAGGCGCCCAGTCCGCGGCTGCACCGGCTGCGCCCTGGCAGCCCGCCCGGCACGCGGAAGACGACTGGTTCGAGCAGCCCGCCGCGAAACATCGCGTTTTCTTCGACACGACCACGCCCGACGGATTCGGTGAGGCGATCTTCTTCGCCAACAACACCTTCACGGGAAACCGGTCGGGATACGGTCTCACCGACGCCGACGTCGCCATCGTCATCTGCGCGCGTCACCAATCGACCCTGTTTGCGTACGACGAAGCGATGTGGGCGAAATACAGCGGCCCCTTCGCTGAACGGGCCAAGTTCAGCGATCCGAAGACCCAGCACCCGGCGACCATCAACGTATTCCAGGCGGCGGGTTACGGTGCGGCGCTCAACAACAACGGCGTCCTGCTCGACGCGATGCTGAAGCGCGGCGTGCGCCTCGCGGTGTGCGGGTTGTCGACACGGGCGACCGCGTCGCTGATTGCCCAGCGCACCGGCGGGAAGGTCGAGGATGTGATCAAGGAACTGACCGAGCACCTGCTCCCCAACGCGCGCATTGTCCCGGCTGGAATCGTGGCCGTGAACCGCGCGCAGGAGCGCGGCTACTCGATCGTCGCGTAGGGCGGATCCGGCGTTGCGCGATGAATCACCGCCTGCCGTACACGAGGAAGATCTGCCGCGGCAGGAAATCGTGACTGGCCTGGCGCGCGAAACCGGCCTCTGCAAGTTCGGCATCGATCTGTTCCGGCGTCATCCGGAACTCTTCCGGCGGGCCAGACGGCGCGCCCTTTCGAAAATCGATGATCGCGAGGCGCGCGCCCGACTTCATCTGCGCCTTCAGCCCCGTGAAATACGCGACGCGGTTCGGGATGTGGTGGTAGGTGTCCACGATGAGGACGAGGTCGACCGCCTCGGGCAGATTGCTGCGGTCGGCACCGCCCCGCACCGCTGAGACATTTTTCAAGCCCTCTCGCATGGCCCGGCGCGTCACGTAGTCCACCATGGACTGTTCGATGTCCACCGCGTAGACCTTCGGGGCCGCGGGCGACTTCGCAAGCGGCACCGTGAAATAGCCGGTCCCGGCGCCAATGTCCGCGACCACCTGTCCCGGTTTCAGCTGCAGCGCGTCAATGACTCGCGCCGGCAGCTGCCACGCGTCGCGGGCCGGGTCGTCGAAGCTCTTGGCCCATTCGTCGGCGTTGTCGAAACGCCGGTCGAAGTGGCCGGCATGCGGTGCCGCCGCGCCTTGGGTTGCGGTTTGTGACGCGTGGCCGGGCATCTGCCCCGCGCCGCCCCCGATCGTGAGCGGATCGCCGGTCGCGTGTTCCGTAATCTGGTACTTCAGGAAGTCGTGGATCGCGGCGCGCCCCTCGGCGTTCGCGGTTGAGATCTGAACCAGTCCACCCCGTCCGGTTTCCTGGAACACGTAGGCGATCTCGCCCTTCAGACGCTGCATCACCGCCACGCCGGCCGGGAATTCGCTGTGCGTCATGAGCGGCTTGCCGAAGTCGCCTTGCCCGAACGCGACGGCAATTTCACGGAGATGCGTCCGAATCAGGTTGCGGCTCGTCTGATCCGCCGGGTCATTGGCGTCGACGGCTATCGATCCGCCGTCGGCGGTCAAGACGAAATGATGCGTCGTCTTGTCCTGATCGAAGCCCATGGCCAGGTTGCCGTGTGCCTTCGTCTCGGCATCCCTCTTCATCTGCGCCGCGTGTTCTTCGTGAGTCATGCCGGGGCGCATGGCGGTGTGCTGGGCGCGAACCGGGGACGCGAGGGACAGGCCGACGAACGCCGTCGCGGCGATGTGACGAAGTGTTGGGGGCATAATCACCATCCTAAGGCCTGAGAGACACTGGCCAACAGGATTCACAAATGCGCCACCAGGTGACAGCGGGCCGATGAGCACGATGCCCGAGGCGCGGCGTGCCAATGCGGCGGTCGTCGGGGCAGCGGCGACGCTGATCGTCGCGGGGGCGCTCTATTTGAGCGCGCTCGTGAACTGGCGGCATGCCGCGCTGTTCCTGGTCGGGACGTTCGCGGGGATGGTGCTCTACCATGCCGCCTTCGGCTTTACGTCGGCGTGGCGCGTATTCATCTCCGATCGCCGAAGCGCCGGCGTCCGCGCGCAGATGCTCATGCTGGCGATGGCGTGCGCGCTGTTCATCCCGCTTCTGTCTGCCCGCGGTCCCATCCTCGGGGTGACGCTCCGCGGCTCCCTGGCACCGGTCGGCGTGGCGGGACTGGTCGGCGCGTTCCTGTTCGGCCTCGGCATGCAACTGGGCGGAGGCTGTGCGTCGGGCACGTTGTACACGTCGGGCGGCGGCAATACCCGCATGCTGCTCGTCCTGGCCTTCTTCATCGTCGGGTCCGTCCTGGGAACGGCCCATGCGCCGTTCTGGGACGCCGCGCCATCGCTCGGGTCCGTCTCGCTCGTCGAGACGTGGGGTCCGGCGGGTGCGCTTCTGGCGAGCGCGGCGGTGTTTGCGTCGATCAGCGTCATCACCGCGCGGATGGAAGGGGCCCGCCATGGTCGCGTTGCGTCGATTCGTGCGCATGCGTCGAATCACGCCCGATGGTTGTTCGGCCCCTGGCCCTTGCTCTGGGGCGCGGTCGGTTTGGTGATCGTCAACCTTGCGACGCTGCTGCTCGCGGGGCGCCCTTGGGGTGTGACCTCGGCCTTTGCGCTCTGGGGAGCGAAGCTGGCGCAGGCGGCGGGCATCGACGTGATCGCGTGGCCGTACTGGGCGATTCCGGCGCGAGCCCAGTCGCTCGCGGCTCCGGTTCTGACGGACGTCACGACGGTGATGGATCTGGGCATCATGCTGGGCGCGCTCGCCGCCGCCGGCCTCGCCGGTCGGTTTGGTCCGGTGTGGCGAATTCCGGCGAGGTCGCTGGTCGCGGCGGTGGTCGGCGGTCTGCTCCTGGGTTATGGTGCGCGGCTCGCATCCGGCTGCAATATCGGCGCGTTCTTCAGTGGCGTCGCGTCCGGCAGCCTGCACGGCTGGGTCTGGTTCATCGCCGCGTTCGCCGGCACCATCGTCGGCACCCGGTTGCGTCCGCTGTGTGGGCTGGTCGTCGAGCGCACTGAGGCTCCCGCGGCCGCGTAGTCCCGCTTCCCTCGAGTGTGGTGGCGTTGCTCTTGCTCTCCCGCAAGTGATCGTGTCGAGCCGGGGCTGGTCGGATGTCACCGAATGGTGGTCAACCGCATCTCCTGAACAAGTTCGTGGACAGGGCTGGCGCACCGTCAAAAGGAGATGGCGATGGCTGTCAATGAAGCGACGTGGGACCGCGCCGCGCGCGGGTTGATGGGAAGCGCGATGATCTACTCGGGTTTCAGTGGGTTGGTCGTTGGCAACTGGGCGACGGCTCTCGAGGCGCTCGGGGTGGTTTTTGTGGTGACGGCCGCGATCGGCTGGTGCCCGGTCTACTCGCTGTTTCGGCTCAGCACGAAGTGAACGCGCAAGGGCTCGCGTTCGAGCCGTTTCCGGTGGGGGAATGTCCGCGTCGTTGCGGAAATTTCCTCTTCTGCGATCGTGATCTCTCGCCATGACGCGACGTGACGCGCTCCGCTCGATGGGCTTCGGCACTGTGGCCGTGGCCGCCTGGTGCTCGCCGTTCCGGCAGCTGCTGTCCGCGGCGCAGATCTCGTCGCCTGCACCACGTCCCGCGTTTGTTCCGGATGTCGAACTGGCGCTCCGCGCCGCACCAGGCGAGTCGCAGATTCTCGCCGGAGCCGCGACGCGCGTGTGGCGTTTTACGGGCAGCGTGCTCACCGGTCCCGCGGAGAGCCTGCAAGCCGTTCCGGACTCGTACCTGGGCCCGGTCATCCGGTTGCGTCGTGGCCAGAAGGTGCGCGTCCGGTTCGTCAACCATCTCAACGAAGACTCAATCGTGCATTGGCACGGTCTGGATGTGCCTGAATCGGCCGACGGACATCCGCGGCGGGCGGTCGGGCCCGGGCGTGAGTACGTCTACGACTTCGAGGTGACGAATCGTGCCGGCACGTACTGGTACCACCCGCATCCGCACATGCGCACCGGCGCGCAGGCGTACCAGGGCATGGCCGGACTGCTGCTCGTGAGCGATCCCGAAGAGGACGCGCTGGCCCTTCCCTCGGGTGACGCGGAGATTCTCTGCGTGCTGCAGGATCGCCGGTTCGACGCCCGCAACCAGCTGCGGTTTCACGGCGGCAGCATGATGGAGATGATGAACGGGTTTCTCGGCGATCGCGTGCTGGTGAACGGCCAGCCGCAGCCGACGAAAGAGGTGGACGCCGCTTGGCATCGGGTCCGTGTGTTGAACGGCTCGAATGCGCGGATTTACAAGCTGGCCTGGAGCCGCGGAATGCCTATGGTGGTGGTCGGCGGCGACGGAGGATTGCTGGAGCGCGCGCAGCGCCAATCCGTGGTGACGCTGGCGCCCGGACAACGCGCGGACCTGTTGCTCGATCTGAGCGCACTGGCCCCAGGCACTGAGGTGCATCTCGAGAGCCAGGCGTTTCCGGAAGCCGACGCGGGCGTGCCCATGATGGGGATGAGAGGCATGAGAGGCATGAGAGGCGGGCGCGGCCGGATGGCCGCGGATCCGAGTGCCCCGAATGGCACGCCGTTCCGGTTGATGACGCTGCGCACCCGCGCGAGGCGCGGACCGTCGTTCCGCATGCCCGATCGCCTCTCGACGTTTGGCGCGATCTGGGCGTCCCGAACCGGCGCACCGATCCGGCGCATCCCGCTCGCGTTTCAGCGGATGGAATGGATGCTCGATGGCCGCACGTTTTCGATGAACGACGTTGCACCTGAGGAAACCGTCGCCGCGGGTTCAACCCACGTCTGGGAGTTCGTGAATCTCGAAGACCAGATGATGGGCATGCAGGCCGCCCACCCCATTCACTTGCACGGCCGCCAGTTTCGAGTCGTCGGCCGAAGCGGGGGACGCGCGGCGAACGCGCTGCGCGCTGGCCTGGTGGATTCCGGATGGACCGATACCGTCCTGGTGCTGCCGGGAGAAACCGTTCGCGTGCAGGTGACATTCACGCACCACCCGGGGACCTATCTCTATCACTGCCACATCCTCGAGCATGAAGACATGGGGATGATGCGCAACTTCCGAGTCACATAGCGCGTGTCAGATTGATCGCGGGATTCACGGGGACGCGGCGCCGGCGCCGAACGAGAGTCGCGAGTGGGCGCGATGTGGCAGAATCGCGCCGTGGACTTCGCGGGTGAACTGGACGCCGTCCGGGCGTTCTTGACCCAGGAGGGATATCGCCTCGCGGTCATTGGCGGCGTAGCGCTTGCCGCGTACGGACACCCGCGGATGACGCTCGACCTGGACCTTGTGACGGAGGCGGCGGCTCAGGACACGCTCGTCGCTTTCATGGAGTCGCGGGATTTCGTCACGCTGCATCGCTCGGCGGGTTACTCGAACCACCAGCATCACGATCGGGACCGGGGGCGAGTGGACTTCATGTACGTGCGCGACCGAACCGCCGAACGGCTGTTCGCATCCGTCAGAGCGCTGCCTGGTCCGGGGGGGCGTGGCATCCTGGTGCCGAAGCCCGAGCACTTGATCGCGATGAAAGTGCAGGCGACCCGTGATGCGCCTGAACGCGCGGGGCAGGACATGGTTGATGTCGCCTACCTGCTGCAGGTCGAGGGCGTCGATCGTGCCGAAGTTCGCGGGTACTTCATGCGTGCCGGTCTCGAGGAGCGTTGGAATGAGCTTGCCCGGGCCATCTGATTCGGACGCCATCGACCTCGAACGTGACGTGCCGACGACCGTCGAGGACGTCGCGGTGCTGCGACGACTGCGGCGTGAGACGCCGTCGTGGTTCTCGTTGACGCCCGCGGAGATCGAGGCCTTGATTCCTGAAGGCGCGCTCGAGCGGCGCCCGCCGATCCGATCCGACGCGCAACCCTTCACGCTGCCGCCGGCCTAAAGCCGGCCTAAGGCAGGAATCGATGCGTCCCGCGTCCGTGCGGGTTACGAACGGCGGCGATAGCGACGAGCTGCGGCGCCAACGAGACCGGTGCCAAGCAGCACGATCGACACCGGTTCAGGCACTTCCGCAGCGGTCAGGTCAGTCGCGAACGCGACTTCGCCGATGTTGACGTTGTTGCCGCCGTAAATTGAGTTGACCTGCAGGCGGACGAACTGACTCGCTGCTGACACGCCGAACACCTGCGCCCCGAGTCCGATTGCCGCGTTGAAGTTGCCAAGATTGGTGACGCCCGTGGTAAAGGACGCATCTGGCGCAGCGAAGAGGCTGAAGCTATTCACGGCGTTGGTATTGTCCTGCGTCCAGAGGACAAAATTCAGCAACTGGTAGACGCTACCGAGATCGAAGTCGAGAGATCCCAAAACAGGTCCGGTGCCGCCGGCCCAGGCGTTGGAGCTGCCATTGAAGGCGTGTGTTGGACCGCTGCCGATGTACGTGGCGAAGTCGGTGACGCCGCTCGTAAAGGCGGCGCTCAATCCGGTTTGGTCAATCAGCAGAGCCGTCGAACCACCCGCAGTGCCCATCGTGTTCCCGATCACGGCTGTCGGGGACGTGATGCTGGACGCGAGCGCGCCCGCTGGTACCAGGGTCGCGATCGCGAACATGGCGGGAAGTGTCAATTTCACCAGTCGATTTTGCATGTGCACTCCTCGTTGGTTCCGAAAGGGCAGACAAATGGTCGCGGTTTCGCCGTCAACCGCTCGCAGGAGAACGAGAATTGCTCACGAATCGCTTGACCGCCGGAGATTCGGCGAGGCCTCTGCAAGACGACTGCCGTCTTTTGAAATGCCGTGCCATTTCGCGCGCTTTTCGATCGTTCTCTTCGCGGCCTGCCTGGCGTGGCGGTGCAGCGGTTCGCCCACCGACCCCTCGTCGTTTCCGATCAGCTGCGACTACCAGTCGGCGGTCTCGTCGTCTCACTGCGGCTGCGCGGTGAGCGTGCCGTTCGACGCCGCGGCGCCCGGTATCGTCGATCTGTGGCCCTTCGGCGTGCACGCGCAGTCCGGACACATCGAGGGGCATCGCGGCCTGGATCTGGGGTCGACGAGTCCGACGATCGTCACCTCGCCGGTGGACGGGACGGTGGCGTCCATCGACAACTCGCAGGACAGTTCCGGCACCATGGTCCTCGAATTCGGTACCGTGGCGAGGTTCACGACGATTACCGCGGACTGCGGACTCCGCGTGAAATTCATTCCGCTGTTGCTCGATGCGGGCATCGTCGCGGGCACCAGGGTGAGCCGAGGCCAGCGTCTGGGCACGCTGGCGGAACTCACGCCGGCTTACAGTGGACCCGGCCGCTGGTCCACGCATTTCGAGATCGACGCCAGGGCGCCGTCGTCGGATCCGGCCTTGTACGCGGTGTGTCCGGCGGATTTGATCGCAACGGCGGAGGCCGCCGCGCTGTCAGGGCTCGTGAACCGCTCCACGTATCCGGAGCGGTTTGCCAGAACCGTCGGTATCACGTGTGACAACGGCGGCACGTTGAACATGACGTTTCCGGCAGAAAACCTGCTCTGCAATCCGCGGCTCGACGCGACCTCGCGCAGCCGGCTGGCCGGTTGTGTACCCTCGCGGGCGTCACAGATTTGGTGACGACCGACGGTGACGGCGATATCCTCTTCCAACGATGACCGGGACGAGTGTGGGAATTGTCGCGGCGGCGGTGGTGATTCTGGTCGCGGCGGCTCTCGGTGGCGTGGCGGCGGTGCGGGCGCTGCGCGGCTATGTCCGCGCGCTGTGGCCACACTAACGCCGTTCGCGACCGCTTGCGACGCCCGACCTGCTCCTGAATGAGCGCCATCGACTGCGGGATGGAGTACCTGCCGCGCGCGGTCGCCTACGCCAAGCGGTGCGCGTTGGTCGAAGGCGCGGCTCGTCCGCGAGGCGCTTCGCGCCTGACCCGGTGCCGCGGTTCTCTGTGGTAGGGCATCAGTCCGGACGCTCCCCGGCTATGTCCGTTCGGTCTGGTCAGATTAGAGCGTTTCCAGGTGCGACAGAACAGGACTGCAGAGTCCATGATAGGATTCACGACCGATCCTGGGCGGTTTGGGCTATCGGCCCATCGACTAGAGACTTTGCGAGGTTTGACATCATGAAGAAGACCGCGAAGAAGTCCGCGAAGCGATCGCTGACGATGCCGAAGGTCGTTGTGCGCGATCTCAAGCCAAGTGACAAAGACCTGAAGGGCATTACCGGCGGGAACGCCTATCGAGGGACGTCCTATCAATCCTAGGGCGAATCGCTAGGCCAGCGTGTTCGCCGCGACGTTTCTCGGTCATCAGGGTTGGCTGTTCTCCACGAGTAGCACGCAGCTGCTCGTGGATCCGCTTCTCGTCGAGCCGTTCGGCCATGGCGGCGTCGTCGGTCGAGTCTACCCACCGCGGCGAGTACGTCCGAAGGCATTCCCACGCATTGATGCCGTGCTCTATACCCACGAGCACGAAGACCACTTCAACCTCCCGTCGCTGAACCGCCTCGATCGTCGGATTCCGATCTATCTGTCCGCGCTGTCGTCGACCGCGGCGCGGACCATCCTCTCCGAGATGGGATTCGAGGTACGACTGGTTCGTGGCGGCGACCGTGTCAGCGTCGGGGACCTCGACGTGTTCACGTTCTGCGCGAACCACGTCGGCACCGATGGTGACGAGTGGGATCTCCTGCAGTTTCTTATCCGCGATCGCCGCGGGCACGGCAGCTTCTTCTCAGCTGTCGATGCTCCGGCGACCCGCGAGACGTTGCTCGCGCTCCGGACACTGGTCGAACGGCCCGGCCTCTGGTGCTACACGAACAACAGCACCGAGTGGTCGTGCCTGGAGGCTGGAGTGGTTCGTCGGGGCACGCCTCCGTTCGACACGGGGCAGTCCACGTCGTCCATCGCCAGCCGTCATTCGGAGCTTTGCTTCGAGTGGCAGCGGCCCGCAGCCACGCTGTTTTGCGGCGGCGGTTTCTCGTTCGATCAGGACCGCGCCTGGCTGAACCGAGAGGTCTTTCACGCCGATTCCAATCAGATCGCGGCGGCGCTTCGCCTGTTGACAGACGAACCGGTCATAGCCCCGACGCCAGGTCTCACGGTTCGGATGAGGCGCGGCAAGGTGGTCTCGACGGATTCACGTGCCGCGTTCATCACGACGCCACCGCGAAAGCAGTGGCCATCGCGCGACTACGCGCCAAGCGTCGACCTGATTGAGAACTACCAGCCGGCGTGCGGTCGTCTCGCGCTGGCGAACGGCGATCTCGCCGAATTGACGAACCATCTCCGTGACTTTGCGCGGTACCTCTATGGTGGCCGACTCTTTACAGGCCTTTATTCGGCCCCTGGGCGGATTGCCGGTCACAAAAATGCCTTCGCCCTCGTGCTGCTCGCGGGAGACAACCGTCCCCCGCACGTGTTCGAGTATCAACCGCAAGAAGGCGCCTTCCTCGCGGTTCGGTGCGACGATCCCTCGAAGCAGTACGTCGCCGGCATCGAATGCTGGGCCACCGACCTGCTCGCGGCTTTCCGAGCCGAATTCGGTCCCGCCGCGATCGCCTTCGGTCGCGGGCGAGGCTGGAGCTTTGCTCCGGAGCAGGTGCCTGGCGATCTCGGCCTGTTGTGGAGCTATTTCAATCCGCTGCGTCGGACGGAGTCCTATCTCGCCCTGTATCGACGCCTGCTCGCCTTGGAGCCTCGCCGCGTGCCGCAGGTTCCGGCGCGGCGCCACCGCAGCGGCTCCGGGCGTGACGTAGCGCGGACGCCGAAGAGCGAGCAGCACGTCTTTCTTTCGCCGCACTTTGACGATGCAGTGCTCTCGTGCGGAGGCCGTCTGGCGGCGAACGCGCGCCGGGGCGTGCCGCAACAGATCGTCAATATCTTCGCCGGCGTGCCACCGGACGCTTCGCCAGATGTCGCCAGATATGTCCAGGTCCGGCGTGCGGAGGACTGCGCCGCTTTGACGTACCTGGGACTCGCCGATCACATCATCAACTTCCAGCTGGTTGACGGCATCTTCCGCTCGAGACCGAATGGCCGGCGCCACTACGACCCGCACAAGATGTGCGGACCGGTGAACCCGCTCGACCTGCCGCTGATCGACGAGATCGCCGTGCAGCTCATGGCTCGTTTTCCCGACCCGCGGCACGTCACGCTCTTTGCTCCTCTGGGCATTGGCAATCATGTCGATCACGTCTTGACGCATCGAGCGGCGCGGGAGTTGTCGAAACGTGGCTACGCGGTCGCCTTCTACGAGGACCTTCCCTATGCGCTGGGGAAGTCAGGCGCCTCTCGCCGGCCGCTCAACGGCCGCGGCGAGTGGACCAGCGAGGAATTCTTGCTGAAGGAAGAACACCTCTCGCGCAAGGTCGCCGCGCTGCGCTACTACCAGTCGCAGATTCCAGCGCTCTTTGGCGACGCCGATCAGATGAACGAGTCGCTCCGGGCTTTCGCGGCTGCGGCTCGAGGAAATCGTCGCCGCTTCGTCGAGCGCATGTGGCACCTCCGATAGGCGCGTCCCGCCGCTCTCGAAAAACCGCCCACCTGTTCTTTGTCAGAAGGGGCGATCAGACTGACCAGGGCTCAGTGGGTCTTGGAAATTCCTACCTGACCCAGGCGCTCGAGCGCTGCGGCTATCGCACCCGAGGGGCGAATTTCTCTCGCGGCAGGATCATCGAGCAGTTGGTCCCATTTCACCTCGCGCCGGCGCGGTCGAAGCTGATCGCAGCGTCGCCTGCGGATCTGGCGTTCTACGACGACGAGGGGCTATCGATTTGCCCGCCCAGCCGGCGCTGGGCGCGCACGAACGTCGTTTTCTACCACGGGCTGCTCTACAACCCCGGTACGTGGATGGGGAACGACGCGATCGATCTGCATTGCGGCAACTCGCCGTATCTGGCGCGTGTGTTGCGCGCGTTGCTCGCTTTTCCGGATTGGGAGAAGCGACGCTGCCTCGATCCGCGCGCGTTCCAGATTGTTTCCCATGTGACGCTGCCGCTGCCGAGCGTCGAGGAGCCCGATGGCAGCCGCCGAATGTCTGGCGCCGACGTTCCTCGAGCCGTCCGAGCGCTGCTCGAGAGTGGGGAGGTCATCGGCCACGCGCTGCAGCCAGGAAAGCACGACTTCTCCGCTTCGGTGAGCATCCTTTTCTATCTCAACGAGATGGCTCGGAAAGACGGGCGTCCGGCGGTTCGCCTTCTGGTGGCGGATACGGACTTGACCGCGGAGCGCGTCGCGGCGCTGCAGAAGGTGCTACGTCTAGTCGGGAGAAGCCCCGAAGATTTCTATGTCCCTGTTCCGAGGCTCAGCCACCGCGCGTTGTTCAAGACCATGCGCGCGTGCGCCTTCGGTCTGAGCTACAACACGGTCCCGGAGAGCTTCGGTTTCTATGTCCTCGAGTCGGTCCACAACGGCTGTCCGCTCTTCACCAACGGCGTGGGCAACATCCGTCATCTCTTGCCGCCTGGACACGGCATCGAAGTCTTTGAGGACTTCGCGATGACGCAGGGACGCCCCGAGGCTTACGAAGCGGTCGCGCGAAGAATCCACGACGCCCTGGCCGATCGCGCAGCCCGCGGCAGGCAGTGCCGTCGCGGCGCGTCGTACATCGATGCTCACTACAATCGGCGGTCTCTGCAGCGGGACCTTGCCGCCGCGCTCGAGCGTCTCGAGGGGCCGGCCGCTCCGGAGACCGACTTCGACGCGTTGACCATCGAACTTGGGCCTCTCGTTCGGCACTACGATGCGGCGTCGGGCACCGTCATCTCGGATCTCGAGTCGTTCACCTTGAGCGCATCGCAGGCCGCGCTTCTTCCGGAGCTTCTCGGTCGAAAGTGCGGGGACTTGTCCGCCACTGATCGGTCGACCATGCGACTCGCACAGCGGCTCTTTGCCCGAGGCGTCCTCAGCTTGAGCGCTAGCTGAATCGCTGTCGGTGTTCTCCGTCGCAGTGACCGTTTTGTCACAAATCAACGCCGCGACCGGGCCGCCGCTCGCCCTACCATAGCGGCCATGAGGTCGGTCCGTTTTCTCCTGACGATGCTCGTGTGCGTCGGCGCCGCACCGTCTTCGTCGTTCGCGCAGGAGAGCGACGGCCGGGCGGTCTTCGCGCGCGCGTGCGCGACGTGCCACGACGGCAAGCCGGACTCGCGCGCGCCGAATGCTGAGGCGCTGCAGCGGCGCACACCCCAGGCGATCCTCACCTCGCTTCTCACCGGCGCGATGCGCATGCAAGGCGCGCGGTTGACCGGCGCCGAACGGCGCGCCGTCGTCGAATACGTCAGCGGCAAGCCGCTGGGCGCGCCGTCGAGCGACCCGACGGCTGGCCGATGCGAAGTCTCACCGCCGCTCGCCGACATCAACACAATGCCGCACTGGAACGGCTGGGGGCCGACGATAGCGAACACCCATTTTCAGTCCGCGGCGCAGGCCGGCCTGACTGCCGCCGATGTACCACGGCTGCGGTTGAAGTGGGCGCTGGGGTTTCCCGATTCGAGCGTCGCGTTCTCGCAGCCGAGCGTCGCCGGCGGACGCGTCTTCGTGGGCTCGCACAGCGGGACGGTTTATGCGCTCGATGCGAGGAGCGGATGCATCCACTGGAGGTTCTCGGCGGCGAGTGGCGTACGAACCGCGCCGGTGCTCGGGCCGGGCGCGGATGGCGCCGGCCCCCTCGTCTATGTCGGTGACCTCTCCGGACACGTTTACAGCCTTGATGCGAATACCGGCCGCCAGATCTGGATGAAGCAGGTCGAGGATCATCCGTACGGGCGGATCACCGGGTCGCCGACACTCTTCGAGAACCGACTCTACGTTCCCGTCGCCTCGCTAGAAGAGTCGATGGCCGGCGTGATCGACTACAGCTGCTGCTCGTTTCGCGGCAGCCTGGTCGCGTTGAACACCGCGACGGGCGATCAGGTCTGGCGGACCTATACGATCACCGCGCCGCTGCAACCTCGCGGCAAGAACGCCGCTGGCGTCACGCAGCAGGGACCGTCAGGTGCGCCGATCTGGACGACCCCGACGATCGACGAACGACGGCGCTTGATTTACGCCTCGACAGGAAACATGTACTCGGGTCCGCAACAGCCCTCGAGCGACGCGGTCATGGCGTTCCGGCTCGACACCGGTCAACTCGTGTGGACGAAGCAGATGACGCCGAAGGACGTGTTCCCCTGCCGCGCGTCGAACTGTCTCGACGAAAGGGGTGAGGACTTCGACTTCGGCACGTCGCCGGTGCTGACGACGCTGCCGGGCGGGAAGACCATCATCGTCATCGGACAGAAGTCAGGCGTGGGCTGGGCGATCGATCCTGATCGCGCTGGTGAAGTGATCTGGCATTACAAGGCTGGTGTCGGCGGCACGCTCGGCGGGATCGAGTGGGGGACTGCGGTGGACGCCGAGCACGCGTACTTTCCGGTCTCCGACATCAACGGCGAGAATCCCGGCGGGCTGCACGCGGTCACGCTGACGACCGGCGAGCGGGCGTGGTTTGCCGCGCCGCCGCCGCTCCTGTGCGTTGCCGGCACCGGCTGCAATGCCGCACAGTCGGCGGCAATCACCGTGATTCCCGGCGTGGTCTTTTCCGGATCGAACGACGGCGGCCTGCGCGCGTACTCGAGCCGGGACGGCTCGATTCTCTGGACCTATGACACCAATCGCGACTTCGAGACCGTCAACAGAGTGCCCGCGCGCGGCGCGTCGCTCATCGGTCCAGGTCCGACGGTCGTGGGTGGCATGGTCTTCGTGAACTCCGGCTACGGTCAGTACGGCGGCCGCGCCGGCAATGTGCTCCTGGCATTCGGCGTGGAGTAGGCAATGAAAAAGACCACTTTCGTTTGGGCTGCACTCGGTTTGGCCCTCTGGTCCGTGTCAACCATCGCCCATGCGCCAGCCGCGCGCCCCTTGGTGACGCAGGCGGAATTCAGCCGCTGGGCGCGCGAGCTGTCGAACTGGGGACGCTGGGGCAAAGATGACGAGCGCGGCGCGCTGAACCTGATTACGCCCGCGAAGCGACGCGAGGCCGCCGCGCTGGTGAAGGACGGTGTCACGGTTTCGCTCGCGACCGACGTCAACGAAACGCGCGGTACCGACAATCCCACGCCGTACGAGCGCGTCGTCACCGCGGTAGGACCGACCTACGCGATGGATCGGCTCGCGGTGACGTACCACGGCGGCGCCCACACGCACATGGACGCCCTGAGCCACCGCATCTTCGACGGTCAGATCTACAACGGCGCCGACGCGAAGACCGTCACACGCGAAGAGGGCGCGACGAAGAGCTCGATCTATGCCGCGCACGCTGGCATCGTCACCCGCGGCGTGCTGATGGATTTGCCGGCGCTCAAAGGCGTGGAGTTCCTTGCGCCCGGGACGCGGATCTTTGCCGAGGATCTCGAGGCGTGGGAGAAGAAGGCCGGGGTGAAGGTCTCCGCGGGCGATGCGCTGTTCATTCGCACCGGCCGCTGGGTCCGGCACGCGAAGACTGGCGCTGGCGCGACCAGCGATACCTCCGGTCTGGACGCGTCGGTGATTCCGTGGCTGAAGCGCCGCGACATCGCGGTACTGGCGAGCGAGTACGCGCTCGACGCCCGGCCGTCGAGTGACGGCCTCGGCCTGGCGGTTCACGACTTCGCGCTCGCCTACCTGGGCGTCCACGTCATCGACAACTGCGACCTGACGGCGCTCGCCGAAGCCGCCGCCGCGCGCAAACGCTGGGTGTTCCAGTTCGTGGCGGCGCCGCTCCCGATTCGAACCGGTACGGGCTCACCGATCAACCCGCTCGCGATTTTCTAGGTGACGCGTGTCTACGAACGATTCACAACGAGCCCGCAGAGACCGCAGAGTTTTCTTTTGCACAAGAATCTCTGCGGACTCTGCGATCTCACTGTGAAGCTTTTTATCAGGTGACAACCATGAAGCAAGTGCTCTGGCTCGCTGTCGCGATCACGGTCCTCGGTATCGCTGTCAGTGCGCAGCAGCGGCCGCGACCGATTCCCGTGCAGCCGCTCTTGGATTCCCAGGGGAACATCCGTGAGGACGGGTTCCTGCCGACGCCGGCGCTTGCGGCGGCCGATCGGCGCTACGCGGACGTCGACGGTCGCGCGATGAAGACGATCGTGAACGACTTTGTCGCCATCTCACGTCGAAGCCGGGACGAGGGGAACAAGTACTGGGGACGGATTGCCGGAACGAAGGCCGAGCAGTTGACCGCGGATCTGGTCGAGGCCAGGTTCAAGAGCCTTGGCTTGAGCGATGTGCACCGGAAGGTCTTCGATCTTGCGCCGCAGTGGTTCCCGCTCGACTGGCACTTCAGTGCCACCGGCGGCGGCAAAACGCAGACCTTCAAGACGTTCCTTCCGGCATTGTCCTCAGTGCCGACGGCGGGCGAGCTCGATCTCGAGGCGGTGTGGGTCGGGCTCGGCACCGCGGCCGACTTCGCCGGCCGCGAGGTTCGCGGTAAAGCGGTGGTGTTTCACACGATGCTCGCGCCCGGTGAGATGGGGCAGTCGGCGGTCTTCGAAGGCACGATCAAACGTGCCGAAGACGCCGGCGCGGCGGCGATGATCGGCATCTGGGGCTACTACGATAACTACGCAGTCTGGCAAAGCCTCGGTCGCACGGTGTACTCCGCGGACGTGAAGATTCCAGGGTTCTGGCTCGGATTCGAAGACGGCCGGTTGCTCCGCGACCAGCTGGCCGCCGGCCCCACGCGCGTGAAGGTCGGTCTGACGACCGAGATGCGCCGTGGCCTCACGACGCAGAGCGTCTATGGGACGCTGCCGGGCAGCGGCGACGAAAGCATCATCGTCCTCGCGCACATGGACGGCTGGTTCGATGCAGCGCTCGACAATGCGTCAGGCCTCTCGGTGATGTTGACGCTCGCCGAACACTTCGCCAAGGTGCCGCGCGCCGAACGGCGGCGCGGCATCGTGTTCGTCGGCACGGCGGGACACCACGTCGGCTCGCCGAACTCGCCGTATCTGCGCGATCAGCGTGCCGACCTCATCGCCAAAACCGCGTTGATGATCAACTGCGAGCACATCGTCTCGGCGGAGACGCTGAACTGGAACACGCACCTTCGCGCCGGAACCGGTATGGACCCGCGGCGGTGGTTCGTCAACGGCAGCCGCGCGCTGACCGACATCGTGCTCGGCAGTTATCGCACCTTCGGCGTCAACATCGTCGGCGACATGGATCCGGGCGCGTCCGGTGAGATGGGCGCGATCGATCGGATCGCGCCGTCGCTGCAGCTGATTCATTCACCGGAAATCAAGCACACCGATCATGATGTGCCCGAGATCGTCCCGGCGGCGGGCCTCGAAGCCGTGGGCCGCGCCTACGCGAAGATCATCGACGAGGTGAACACGCTCGATCGCAGCGCGATCCTGCCCGCAGCGGCACCTACTACCGCACGTTGACGAGCGGAATAAACCACAGAGGTCGCGGAGATCACAGAGTCAGATTCGCCACGAAAACAGGAAACTGCTCTCGACGCGGCGCCGCGTCGAGCCAGAACGCTGACTGGGAATGACGCTCCGTGTCTCAGTGCCTCAGTGGCGCATTTCGTACAAGAGAGGCCTACGAGCATTTCGTGCTTTCGTGTTTTCGTGGCGCATTTGAGACACGAAACGCTAGCCTTTTACCAGCCAGCCGCCTGACCATCCTTGCGGTGGTCCGAGCCGCCTCGATACACGCCGTTGACGGGCAAATCCTCTGTCGCGGCGCGGCGATCGAAGATCGGCTCCGGGAGACTGGGATCGCGCGTGAACAGGATGCCCTGGTAGCCGCCGACCGCGCCGCCGTTGGCCGATCGCACCTCGTGCCCCTTCGCCTTCAGCGCCGCGCCGACCAGGTTGAACAGATTCGCCTCGAGCGACAGCACGTTCGAACTCTGATTGTGTGTGAAGCGCGCGGCGTCGGTCGTCATCTGAACGTTCATCCCGTGATCGATCAGGTTGACCATGTGCTGCGCATGCGTTTCCGGTTGCACGCTGCCGCCCATGTTGCCGAACGTCATCAGCGGCTGTCCGTTCTTCATCACGAACCCGGCGATGATGCTGTGGAACGGGCGCTTGTGCGGCGCGACGATGTTGGGGCTGCGCGGGTCGAGCGAGAACGCCGACCCGCGGTTGTGGAGCACGAAGCCGTACGGCGGAACCGTCGCGCGGCTGCCGTAGACGCTGAACACGCTGTGAATCAGCGACACCATGTTGCCCCAGCGATCGGCGGTGGTCAGGTAGATCGTGCCGCCGTCCTGCCCGCCGGTCGTCGACGGCACGGACGCCTTGGCGGGATTGATGCGGCCGCACAGCGTGGCCGCGTAGTCCTTCGACAGGAGACGGCTGACCGGAACGTTCGCGAACTTCGGGTCGCCATTCTGTGCCTGCAGATCCGAGTAGGCGAGCTTCTTGGCCTCGACCATCAGATGCCAGTACTGCGGATCGGAGGGGCCGAGCGTTGCGAGATTGACGCCCAGCTTCGGCACGCAGACTTCGAGGATGTTGAGCATCTCGAGCGCCGCCATGCCCTGTCCTGGCGGCGGCAGCTCGAAGACGTCGTAGCCGTGATAGTTGGTCGAGATCGGATCGATCCACTCCGACTGGAACTCGGCGAGGTCGGCCTTCGTCATGACGCCGCCGTTGCTCTGCACCTTCGCGACGATCGCGTCGGCGATCTCGCCGCGGTAGAAGACGTCGCGCCCCTTCGTCTGAATCAGGCGCAGCGCCTTGGCGAGCCCGGGATTGCGGATGATGCTGTAGAGCGGCGGCGCGTCCTCGCCGGCGAGGAACGTGACCTTCGAATCCGGGTCGGCGCGCAATCCAGTCCTGGCACCGCGCAGATCTGAATGGCGCCGCTCCGCCAGCGCCCAGCCTTCGTCGGCGAGGCGCGCGGCACGCTCGAAGGTCTCCTCGAATCCCATCGAGCCGAACCGTTTCAGCAGCGCGTCGTAGCCCGAGATGGCGCCGGGCACGGTCGCCGAGTTCACACCGCTACCCGGGACGCCGCGGCCCCCGAGCTTCGCGAAGAAGTCCGGCGTCCACCCCGCCGGCGCCCAGCCGCCGGAGTTCAGCGCATAGAGCTTCTTGTCCTTCGCGACATAGACGAGCGCGAAGAGATCGCCGCCGATCCCGGTGTCGTTCTGCGACGTGACGTCGAGGACGGCGCCAGTCGCGACCGCGGCGTCGATGGCGTTGCCGCCCTGGCGGAGAATGTCGAGTCCGGCCTGGGCGGCGAGCGGATCGCTCGTGGCCACCATGCCGTGGCGCGCCAGCACCTCGGAGCGTCCCTGCGCGAGCCAGCCCTGCGCGCGCGATCCTGGCACCGCCTTGATGTCGGACGACGGCTGCGGTTTGTCCGGACTTGGCATGCCGAACGCATTCGGCGACTGCGCGTCGCCGGTCGCAATCCACATCCCGATCGCAGCGACGATGCCGGCGGCGGCACACAACTGACGCGTCATGACGTTGCCCTCCAGAAAAACGGTCTATCGTCTCACACCACGGGCGGTTACTCCGGCCACCGCCGGAGATATGGCAGCCGCAGTTCGGGTGCGACGGCCAGCGCGAGGCGGCCGGCGATGATGTCGAGCGCCGCGCGTTCGAGGTTTGACAGCACGATCACGCTGAGGCGCTGGTCCGGCAGGCGCCAGTAGACGGCGCGAAAACCTGGAATCGATCCCTCGTGGCGGATGAGCGGCACGCCGGTCTTGCCCTGCCCCGCGGGATAGTCGTCGATCTCCCAGCCGAAGCCGTAGGGATACTGACCGCCGCCATTCAGCTTCACCGGCGTCCACATCTCGCGTTTGCTGGCGGCCGTCAGGAGTTCGTTCGAGCTGAGCGCGGCGTCCCACTTGGCGAGGTCGAGCACGGTGGACAGAAACGCTCCGCTCGGACGAACCGTGGTCCAGTTCTCCGCGTTCCGCAGGCGCTCCTCGTCCCAGAGGTAGCCGTCCGCGCGATTGGGGATCAGCGTCGCCACCGTCGTGGGCCGGGTGTTCGTCATGCCGAGCGGCCGGAAGATGCGATCCTGGAAGAAACTCTCCCAGGACTGGCCGCTGACGAGGCGAATCACTTCGGCGAGCGTGTAGTACCCGAGATTGGAGTACTCCCATTTCTCACCGGGAGGAGTCGCCAGCGGCGTGTCGAAGGCGGTCTTGATGACGTCGATGTCCGGCTGAATCTTGTAAGGATCGAATCCAGGCGCTTCGCGCACGAGCCCTGATGTGTGCGTCAGCAGGTGCCGGATCGTGATGCCATTCCACGTGGGCGGTGCGGCCGGCAGGTGCTGGCGCACGCCGTCGTCGAGGCGCAGCTTGCCGTCCTGCACGAGCAGCATAATCCCCGCGGCGATGAACTGCTTGCTCACCGAACCGATCTTGAAGACCGTCGTCCCATCCACGCGGGCTTCGTGCTCGACATCTGCCAGCCCGTAGCCGGCGCTGCGGATCACTGTGCCGTTCTTGACGACCGCGACCGCGACACCAGGGATGTGGCGCTCCTGCATCCGGGCGCGAATGAAGTCATCGAGATCGTCGGCACGTGCGGGAGTCGCTGCGGCGAGCGCGAGCGTCAACGCCAGGAGCAGTCGGGGTCTGAGCACTGGGAACGTATTGAAACACCTTTTGCCGCCCCCTGCACGTGACCATGTCATGATCTTCAAAATCATGGCCCCTTCGAAGTCACACGCCGCAGACCTGCACGATCTGATTCGCGTCCAGGGCGCGCGCGAAAACAACCTCAAAGACATCAGTGTCGAGATCCCCAAACGCCGGTTGACGGTGTTCACCGGCGTCTCCGGATCCGGCAAGTCCTCGCTCGTCTTCGGCACCATTGCCGCCGAATCGCAGCGTTTGATCAACGAAACCTACAGTGCGTTCGTCCAGAACTTCATGGCCCGCCAGGCGCGACCCGAGGTCGATGTCCTCGAAGGGCTGACGACGGCGATCATCGTCGACCAGGAGCGGATGGGCGCCAACTCCCGGTCGACGGTCGGGACCGTGACCGACACCAACGCGATGCTCCGAGTGCTGTGGAGCCGCATCGGCAAACCGTACGTGGGGTCGTCGAACGCGTTTTCCTTCAACGTCCCGTCCGTCCGCGGCGCCGGGTCGATCTCGATCGAGAAGGGCAGCGGGAAGACCGAGAAGCGGTCGTTCGTCGTGACCGGAGGGATGTGTCCGCGCTGCGAAGGCATGGGGTCGGTCAACGACATCGACCCGTCGCAGCTCTACGACGAAACGAAGTCGCTCAAAGAGGGCGCCCTCAAGGTTCCAGGGTTCACCACCGACGGCTGGGCGGTACGGATCTTCGCCGCCGCGGGCCTCGACCCGAACAAGCCGATTGGCAAGTACAGCAAGAGGGAACGCGAACTCTTCCTGTACAGCGATGTGAAGAAGGTGAAGCTTCAGAGCATCAATTTCACTTACGAAGGATTGGTGCCTCGCATCAAGAAATCGTTTCTGAACAAGGATGTGGAAGCGATGCAGCCGCACATCCGGGCGTTCGTGGAACGTGCGGTCACGTTCACGCCGTGTCCCGAGTGCGGCGGCAGCCGGCTCAGCGAAGCGGCCCGTTCTTCGAAGATCAGGAAGATCAACATCGCCGACGCCTGCGCGATGCAGATCAGTGATCTGGCGGAGTGGGTGCGCGGTCTTGACGAGCCGTCGGTCGCGCCGCTGCTGGCCAAATTGCGGCACACCCTGGATTCATTCGTCGAGATCGGCCTCGGCTATCTCAGTCTCGAGCGGCCGTCGGGGACGCTCTCGGGCGGCGAGGCGCAGCGGACGAAGATGGTCAGCCATCTCGGGTCGGCGCTCACCGACGTCTCGTACGTGTTCGACGAGCCGTCGATTGGGCTCCATCCGCACGACATCCGGAAGATGAACGAGCTGCTGCTGCGGCTCCGCGACCACGGCAACACCGTGCTCGTCGTCGAACACAAACCGGAAACGATTGCGATTGCCGATCACATCATCGACCTCGGTCCGGGCGCGGGCAGTGCCGGCGGCCACGTCGTGTTCGAGGGGTCCGTCGACGGGCTTCGCGCCAGCCATACGCTCACTGGCCGTCATTTCAACGATCGGGCGTCGCTGAAGGCGTCGGTTCGCAAGCCGTCCGGCACGATGAAGGTCCGCGGTGCCAAGACGCACAATCTGAAGAACGTGAACGTCGACATTCCGCTCGGCGTGCTGGTGGTGGTGACTGGCGTCGCGGGATCAGGGAAGAGTTCGCTGATTCACGGTTCGGTGAGCAATCGTGAAGGCGTCGTATCGATCGATCAGACGCCAATCCGCGGCTCGCGGCGCAGTAATCCCGCGACGTACACCGGTCTTCTCGATCCGATCCGCACCGCGTTCGCGAAAGCCAACGGCGTGAAGCCCGCGCTCTTCAGCGCCAACTCCGAAGGCGCGTGTCCGACCTGCAACGGCGCCGGTGTGACCTACACCGATCTCGCGATGATGGCCGGGGTATCGGCGCTCTGCGAGGACTGCGAGGGCAAACGGTTCCAGGCGTCGGTCCTCGAATACCAACTGGGAGGCAAGAACATCGCCGACGTCTTGGACCTGCCCGTGGAGGATGCGGTCCGCTTCTTCGGTGAAGGCGCGGCGAAGACGCCGGCCGCGCACGTGATTCTGCAGCGCATGGCCGACGTGGGGCTCGGGTATGTGCGGCTTGGCCAACCGCTGACGACGCTGTCCGGTGGCGAACGGCAGCGACTCAAGCTCGCGACGCACATGGGCGAGGAGGGCGGCGTCTATGTCTTCGACGAGCTGACCACCGGATTGCACCTGGCGGATATCGAGCAACTGCTCAGGCTCCTCGATCGACTGGTCGACTCGGGCAAGTCGGTGATTGTGATCGAGCATCACCTGTCGGTGATGGCGCACGCCGACTGGATCATCGACCTCGGTCCTGGCGCCGGACACGACGGTGGGCGAATCGTATTCGAGGGCACGCCGACCGATCTTGTGAAGAAGCAGTCCACGCTCACCGGCGAACATCTGGCGGCATACGTCGCGCCAGACTGAGACACTTGCGCCACGAAAAGCTTCACAACGAGACCGCAGAGACCAGAGAGATCTCTTTTCCAAAAGAATGCTCTGCGCCCTCAGCGGTCTCGCTGTAAAGTTCTTGGCAGGTCGCAGCGTGAGTGCCGAGATCAGGAGTCCCCGGTCCAGCCGTTGACCACACGACGAAGGCCCTGCTCGACCAGCCACTTGACGTTGAAATTCAACAGCAGACCTGTTGGCCGGTTAGACAACCGAAGATAGGAGAGGAGCTGGGCGGTGTGGACGGGCAGGAGTTGTTCCACGGACTTGACCTCAACGACCACGCGATCGTCCACGATCAGATCGAGTCGATACCCGACTCCAACTGGTTGACCGTGGTAGATGACCGGCAGCGGCAGTTCCTGAGCAACGGTCAGTCCCCGCTCCGCGAGCTCCAGTTTGAGGCATCCTCGATACGCGGACTCGAGAAGGCCCGGTCCAAGTGCGCGATGAACCTCGATTGCGGCGCCGATGATCGTTCGCGTCAGGGGGTCGTCGGGCATGCCGGCAGCGGCTGCAAACACTTGGCCGCTGCCATTTCGCAGCAGAGCCGCGAATTGTCAGATGAGGGATCGCAAATTTTGACAAGCCGCGTCGATTTGGCGTGATCGTTTCTGACACGATCAAAAGCTTCACAACGAGAACGCAGAATTCGCAGAGATCTCTTCGGGAAGAAGCTCTGCGAGCTCAGCGGTCTCGTTGTGAAGCTTTTATTCAATGTTTGCGGGCGGTCAACGTGATCTCGACCAGATAGTCCGGCGAAGTGAGACGCGCGACGACGGTTGATGGCTGCGGCGGATCGCCGGTGAAGTACCCGCGATAGACGGCATACACTTCGTCTCTTGCCGATGGGTCCACGATGTGGAACTGCGCGCTGACGACATCTTTGAACGTCATGCCGGCGGCGGCGAGTATTGCGGCGGCGTTTTCCATCGCCACCCAGGTTTGAGTGTGGATCGTCCCTTTGACAGTTGAATTGTCGCGACCGTTCCGGCTGATCAATCCCGACATGAAAAGAGTGTCGCCGGACTTGATGCCGTAGCTGTAGGGATTGGTCGTCAGCCAGCCGGCTGGATTGACGACGGTTCGTTGGACGCCGTTCGGGGCCGCGGTTACCGACATTTCGATCAAGGCGTCGTCCGGCAGCGGCGAGATGACGGTGGTCCGCGCCGGAGGCGCCGTCGGGAGGTACCGTCGGTAGATCTCGTTCATCGCCGCGAAGTCGCTCTGATTCTTGAGCGACACCCTGACGCTGACCGTGTTCGAGAGTCGTGATCCAGCGGCCTGAAGCATCCCGTCGATGTGTTCCAGGATCGTTTCTGTTTGACGCTCGAGATCGCCCTCCGGAGCTCGAACTCCAGCGACGGACAGGAACCCGCCGATATCGACGGCGCCCGTGACCGGCGCTGGAGGATCGAGACGCGCGGCGAACGGCGTCGGATATAGCGCGTATAGCGAGCCGAGCGTTATCGTCGTCACCGCGAATGAAATCATCAGTCGCATATGTGAATGCTCACAATGAACCACAGAGGACACCGAGTTCACAGAGAGAACGCTCGAGGCGCGCCGCTTCGCGGCGTGACGGGACGAGCCGAGCTGGAATCGAACGAGTCCAGCGGATTTGATTCGACTCGTTCGATTCCACCTCGGCTCGTCCCGTTCGCAGGCCTGCTTAGCAGGCCTCGCCTCGAGCGTTTAGTGCCAGCCGAGTCTCTGTGCTCTCTGTGACCTCTGTGGTTTGCTTCGTCCGTCTGTCGATTAGAACTCGACGCGCACGCCGAGCTGCGCCTGACGTGGCACGTAGGCGTTGCCGGAGTTGGCAACCGGCAGGCCGAAGTTCACCGAGTCGAGCTGCGTCGTATAGCTGCCGTAGTTGCTGGCGTTGAAGACGTTGAAGACTTCGGCCAGCAGCGTGACGCTCGCGGTCCCGCCCAACTTGATGCTGCGCGACACGCGCAGGTCGACTTTGTGCAGCGGCAGGCCGCGCAGCGCGTTGCGCGGCCAGACGGCGCCGGTCGCAATGACCGCCGGACCTTCCCAGCGGTCGAGAACGGCCTCGGGAATCGTGATCGGGGCCCCGAGATTCAGCCGGTTCGTGCCAGGTTTGCCGTACGGCCTCCCCGAAAGCGTCGCGTTGTAGTGCGCGCCCGAGCCATACAGGAACGAGCCGGCCAGCGTGAAGCGCCAGGGAAGGTTGAGAATCGCGTTGGCGCGCAGCGTGTCGCGCTGGAAATCAGCCGACTGCGAGTAGTTCTCGTCCATGTCGAACTGGTTGTTCGCCTGGATCCCGAACCCGGTCGTGTCGTCGTTCTTCCGCAGCGTGCGCGTGTAGGTGATGCCGCCCTGGAACTGATGACTGAAGCGGCGAGTGAACGAACTCGACAACAGCACGGTCTCGGTCCGGCCGCGGCTCTCCATCCATTGAATCTGGCCATACGACGGATTCGGCCGGCCAGCCCTGGCGGGATCGAGGTTGTACCCCGTCACCGGATCGTAGAAAAGATTCGGGTCGCGGCCGCGGACCTGATTCCGTTCTTCGAGTGCCGTCAGATCCAGATCGAATCCCATCACCGCGCCGAGCTGTTTCTGGAAGCCGATCGAGCTCTGCCAGCTGTACGGGTCCACGTAGTCGGAGGCGATGATCCGCGGCGCCTGGGTGACGAAGACGCGCCCAGAGAGATAGTCGTCAGCGCTGACGCCGCGCGTCGGGTTTTCCATGAACCCCGGACCGTTGGGCGTCAGGCTCGCCGAGACCGACCGGTTGAAGTACTGGTGGCTGTAGGTGACGTTCGAGACGGGGGTGTTGTAGTAGAGCCCGGACCCGCCGCGGATGACGAGGTCGTTCTTGCCGCCAACGTTGTAGGCAAATCCGACTCGCGGCGCGACGTTGTTGAGATCGCGGATGCCGGTCTTGTAGCCGAAGTCGCCCGACTCGCGGCCGTTTTTGATCGTGATGACGGTGTCGGTGACACCGGGCGGATCGGTCGCCCCCCAGTCCACGTCGTAGCGGACGCCGAAGTTGACGGTCAGGTTGTCGGTGATCCGCCAGTTGTCGCCGAACCACGCCGCCAGCGTCGGCCGCGGAATGTCAATCAGGTAGTCCGGATTGAAGTTGATGTCGAAGCGCTGCAGATACGGCTCGAGCCCGCTGATATCCCAGGCCGCGGGGTTGTTCCACGCCTCGGCGGGGAAACGGCGTTCGAGCTCGGCATCCGACGGCCGCGTGTTGAACGTGTAGGTGCCGCGCCGGTTGAGCGACCAGACCTTGGTGTCGTGAACCCGGAGGAACTCCGCACCGAATTTGGCGTCGTGCCGGTTGACGTGCCAGTTCACGTCGGAGCGGAGGCTCAGCGTGTTCTGCCACGTGTCGTTCGGATAGTTCGCGGCGCCGCCCACGGTCAGACCCGGAAAATCGAACTGGGGCACATAGAACGGCGTGCTGTGGAACGGCACGTCCATCTCCGGCTGGGCGTCGTTGTACCAGGAGAACCGGTTGACGCCGCCCTGCACCTGCATCATCAGGCTGCTGCTGATGATGTGCGTCCAGGTCGCCGCCACGTTGGTCGAGTACGACTTCAGGTTGTCGGCGGTTGACGGATGCGCCGTGCCGCTGGTGATCGAGAACGGATTGGAGAACGCCCATCGCTGCGCCCGGACGCTGAAGGTGTCCGAACTCGACTGCTGATAGTCGACGCGACCGAGATAGTTTTCGTTGATCGGCTTCGACTCGAACTGAAAGGTCTGGTGAGGCAGCCGGGTCGGCGCGAGAAACGCGTCGGCGGGCTGACGTTCGTATTCGTACGATCCGAAGAAGTGCATCCGGTCCTTGACCAGCGGCCCACCCAGCGTGCCGCCCACCTGCTGATTCTCGAACGGCAGGACGATGCCGGCGACCGGGTCGGCGGCGTTCAAACTCGCGTCGCGGAAGAATCCGTAAGTCGAGCCCCGCAGCTGATTCGTGCCGGAGCGGGAGACCGCCTGCACCTGCATGCCGGTCGAGCGCCCCTGGGTGATGTCGAACATGTTGGTGACGATCTGAAATTCCGCGATCGCTTCCCGGCTGACTTTCGGCTGGCCGAATCCGGAGCCGGCCACTCGCTGCGTGATCTGCTGCCCATCGAGATTGAGCTGGAACTGATCGTCGGCGGCGCCGGGCGTGTTTGTGACATTGTTCGCCGTCACGCCTTTCACCATCAGCGAGAGCTCCTGCCAGTTCCGCCCCTGTAGCGGCAGCTCGGCCATCTGCCGGCGGTCGATGTTTCCCGCTACCTGGGACGACGTGGTGTCGACGAGCGGCGCCTGTTGCGTCACCGTGATCATTTCTTCGATCGACGCGACCTTCATCGAAACCGACGGAACTGTCGCGTTCTGGCCGACCAGCAGTTCGAGGCTGGGGATTTCGACGGTCGCGAACCCGCCGAGCTCGATACGGATCTTGTAGCGTCCAGGCGCGAGCCGGTCGAGGCGGAAGCGCCCGTCCTCTTCCGTGACCGCGACGGTTTGCACGCCGGTATTGATCTCGGTCGCGGTAACCGTGGTGCCCGGCAGGACCGCCGAGGATTCGTCGACGACGATCCCTTGCACGGTCGCCGTCTGCGCCACGGCGAGGCGCGGCGCCAGCAGGATCGCGAGCGCGATCAACCAACCCTTGTAACGGGACATCAGCGGCCCTCCTTCAGCGAGAAAGCGACGACGACGTGTCGTGCCGCACCGCTGAGCAAGCACGGGGCCAGGCACGCGCGAGAACGTCTGGTCAGCGATTTCGCTGCGAAAAAGGCCGATCGATGGCGATCGCGCCGCCGCGTCGCTTCAGAAAGATCAACAACGTCGTCGATCCGGCGCAACTGATCCCGACCGAATTGTTTCTTTCGGCGTGTGAGAAGAAGGCGTTCGACGAATTCGCTGCGGAAAGCGCGCGGCGCCGTGTCATCGCCCGTCGTTGTCACGTCGACAAGTTTGAAGATTTCGCGGCGACGAGACCAACAACCCTGTGCGCATCGCGTGGAACGCCGGCGCGCGCGCGACGTTGGCGATCGTCCATCAAGTCACTCACGCACAGAGAGTTGAGTGGTGATTCGCGTGTCAGCCGTTAGTTGTCAAGGGAGTGGAATCCAGCTTGCACAGAGCGACCGCAGTCTGCGCGCTACGGAGGTCAAATGAAAAATCGTTGGGGCTGCCTGGTGATCGCGCTGGTGATCGTGATCGCTCCCACCGCGGTTCGCACCGCCCCTCCAGCGGTCGACGCACCACCCAAAGCCTTCCTGGATACCTACTGCAGCAGTTGCCACAACCAGCGCGTCAAGAGCGGCGGGTTGACGCTCGACGCGATGGACGTGACGAACGTCGCAGCCCATGCACCCGAGTGGGAGAAGGTCGTCGTCAAGCTGCGCGCCGGTCTGATGCCGCCGTCGGGTATGCCGCGGCCGGACGCGGCCGTCATCGACAGCTTCTCGTCGTCGCTCGAAGCCGCGCTCGATCGCGCCGCCGAGGCGCACCCCAACCCCGGCCGTACTGAGCCGTTCCATCGCTTGAACCGTGCCGAGTACCGAAACGCGGTCCGCGATCTACTGGCGCTCGACATCGACGTGCATACGATGCTGCCGCACGACGAGGTCAGCTACGGGTTCGACAATATTGCCGGTGTGCTGAAGCTGTCGCCGCTCCTGACCGAGCGCTATCTCAATACCGCGCAGAAGGTCGCCCGGCTCGCGCTGGGCACACCGGCGCCGCCAAACGGCGAATTGTTCCGGCTCTCCGAGCAGTTCGATCAGGACGTGCGGCTACCAGGCATGCCGGCCGGTACCCGCGGCGGCACGCAGGTCAACTACTTCGCGTCACGCGACGGCCACTACGTCCTCAAGGCCCGACTGGCCCGCGGCGTCGACTACGACATCCCGCATTTTCTCGGCGAGCAGCACCTGGAGATCAGCGTCGACGGCGAGCCGGTGAAAGTCTTTACGCTGCCCGCGACGCCGGGTGTGGCGCTGAACATCGAACGCCAGATCTATCCAGCGCCGGGAACGCCGCCGCCCGCTGCTCGCCGCCGCAACACTGAAACTCCGCCGTCCGATCCGCCCGTGGCAGTCCTGACCGGCGAAGAGCGCAACCACATCGACGACAACTGGGTGGTCCGCGTGCCGATGACCGCCGGCTACCACGATGTCCGCGCCACCTTCCTGAGCAAGACCAACGCCGTGTCTGAAGGCTTCAGGCGCCCCTTTCTACGCCCGTATTTCGGCCGCGGCGACGACGACATCAGAGAGACGCGCGAGGGCGCGGCGCTTCAGTCGCTCGAGATCATGGGCCCGCTCGACCCGGGCGGCGCGGCGACTTCGGAGAGCTATCGCCGCGTCTTCGTATGCCGTCCGACCAAGCCGAGTGAGGAAACCCCATGCGCGAAGACGATTCTGACCACGCTGGCGAAGCGCGCCTATCGGCGCGCGCCAACCGACGACGACATCAAGGTGCTCCTGGGGTTCTATGCGGATGGCCGCACGAACGGCGACTTCGATCACGGCATCGAGATCGCCCTCCAGAGGATTCTGGTGAGCCCGTCGTTCCTGTTTCGGACCGAGTTTGCGCCCACGTCCGACGCCGCGATTCGCAGCGGTAGCTACGCCGTCAGCGATGTCACCCTGGCTTCGCGGCTGTCGTTCTTCCTCTGGAGCAGCATTCCAGACGACGAACTGCTCGATCTGGCGATTGCCGGCAGACTGCGGCAGCCGGGCGTGCTCGAGCGCCAGGCCCGCCGGATGCTGGCCGATCCGAAGGCGCAGGCCTTCACCAAGAACTTCGCGGGCCAGTGGCTGAACCTGCGCAAACTGCCAGAGATCAAGCCAGACCCGTTCCTCTTTCCGGATCATGGCGACGCCTTGTCGCTGGCGTTTGAACGGGAAGCCGAGCTCTTCTTCGACAGCATCGTTCGCGAGGACCGGCCGACACTCGAACTGCTGACTGCCAACTACACGTTCGTCAATGAACGGCTGGCGGCGCACTACGGCATCTCGAACGTCAAGGGGATTGGGTTTCAGCGGGTCACCCTGGCCGACGACAGTCCGCGCCGCGGACTGCTCGGCAAGGGCGCGGTCCTCAGCGTGACGGCATTTCCGAACCGAACCTCACCGGTCGTTCGCGGCAAGTGGGTGCTGGATCAGCTGCTCGGCGCGCCGCCACCAGAGCCGCCGCCCAACGTTCCGGCGCTCGCCGAGAACGGCGAGCGGGTCACCAAAGTTCTGTCGATGCGGCAGCGGGTCGAGCTCCACCGGGCCAACGCCGTTTGTGCGTCCTGCCACAAGCTCATGGATCCGATTGGCTTTGCGCTCGAGAAGTTCGACGCGATCGGCCGCTACCGAGAGTTCGACGAGAACTACGAGCCGATCGACAGCTCCGGCGTGTACCCAGACGGGACGCGCATCGACGGCCCGCTCGGATTGCGCCAGGTCCTGGTGAAGCACTCGACCCGGTTCTACACCAACGTCACCAACAAGCTGCTGACCTATGCGTTGGGCCGCGGCGTGGAGTACTACGACGCCCCGGCCGTTCGCACCATCCTTCGCGACGCGGCGCCGACCGACTACCGGTTCGCGTCGATCATCCTCGGCATCGTCAAGAGCGCGCCATTTCAGATGAGGAGAATCGAGTCATGATCATCACGAAGAAAGCCCTGTCGCGCCGCACCGTTCTGCGCGGCATGGGCATGGCGCTGGCGCTGCCGTACCTGGACGCCATGGTGCCCGCGCTGTCGGCGGTGAGCGGCAAGCGGCCGCAACGGTACGGCTTCTTCTACATGCCGAACGGCGTGTCGATGAACCATACCGGCGTCGACTACTGGAAGCCGAAGACGGTCGGCCGCAACTTTGAATTCTCGACCATCCTGAAACCGCTCGAACCGTTCCGCGATCAGATGACGGTCATCTCCGGCCTCCACCATCGCTCCGCGGAGAGTCTCGGCGACGGCAACGGCGACCACACGCGCAGCACCGGCACCTGGTTGACCGGCACGCACATCAAGCGCACCGAAGGCTCCGACCTGCGCGCCGGCATCTCGGCCGACCAGGTCATCGCCGCGAAGATCGGTCAGGAGACCTCCGTGCCGTCGCTCGAGATGGCGATTCTTCCCGACGGACTGATGAACGGTGGTTGCGATACCGGCTACAGCTGCGCCTATGGGACGACGCTCTCGTGGTCGTCGCCGTCGACGCCGCTGCCGACGCAGACCAGTCCGCGTCTCGTGTTCGAGCAGTTGTTCGGCGACGGCGGGCCGGCGTCACAACAGCGGCTGGCGCTGCGCACCAAGAACAGCATCCTCGACTCGGCGACCGCGGAGATGGCACGGTTCCAGGCGAAGCTGGGAGCTTCAGACAAGGCCGTCGTTTCAGATTATCTCGACGTCCTCCGCGAAGTAGAACGGCGGATTCAGCGCGCCGAGCAGAACCAGGCCGAATCGCCGCTGCCCGAGTACACGCGTCCTGGCATCGGCGTGCCCGATCGCTTCGACGATCACGTGAAGTTGATGTTTGACCTGACCTGCCTGGCCTATCAGGCGGACGTCACACGCGTCACCACCTTCATGTATGGCGGCGAGCAGCGCGCCCGGATGTACCCGGAAATGGGATTCACCGAGAACCATCACTCGATGTCGCATCACGGCAACAACCCCGACAACATGGCCCGCTACGCGAAGCTGTGCACCTGGGAGGCGCAGCTCTTTGGATACCTCCTCGAGAAGATGAAGGCGACGCCCGACGGCGACGGCAATCTCCTCGATCACTCGCTGCTGATGTTCGGCGGCGGGATGAGCGATGCCAACATCCACTCACATATCGACCTGCCGACGGCGATTCTCGGTGGCGCGGGTGGGTTCAAAGGTAATCGTCACGTCGTCACACCCATGGGCACGCCGCTCTCGAACCTCCTGCTCACCATCGTCAACAACGCCGGCGTGCCGCTGGACGACTTCGGCGACAGCACCGGCGCGCTCGATCTCGACGCGCTCACGAAGGACAAACCCCCAACGCCGTCCGAGGGGGTCTGAGCCATGGCCTTGATCAGCATCTTGTGGCGTCCGGCTTCCGCCAGTATCCGGTGGCGTCCGGCTTTAGCCGGATTACTCGCTTCAGCCGTACAAATCTCCGCCGCCCAGGCCGCCAGTCGAACGCCGCTGCTCGAAGCAGCCAAGCGCGGCGACATCACCGCCATCACTGCTCTCGTCAAGCAGCCGGGTGCGGTCAATGTCGCGGAAGCCGATGGCACCACGCCGCTGCACTGGGCCACGGACCGCGACGATCTCGAGGCCGTAAGACTTCTGGTTGCGGCCGGCGCCAACGTCAAGGCGAAGAATCGTTACGGCGTGACGCCGATGTACTCGGCCGCCCTCAGTGGCGACGCCGCGATGATCGAGCTTCTACTCAGTGCCGGCGCCGATCCGGAAACCGCCCTGCCTGAAGGCGAAACGGCGCTGATGACGGCGTCGCGGACCGGCAAGGTCGATGCCCTGAAAGTGCTTCTGGCGCACGGCGCCAATGTCAACGCCAAGGAACAGTGGAAAGAGCAGACGGCGCTGATGTGGGCCGCTCACGAAGGCAACACGGCGGCGGCGAAGCTGCTCCTCGACGCCGGGGCAAGAATCAAGGAACGCTCGATCTTCGGTTGGACGCCGCTGCTGTTCGCCGCCCGCCAGGGCCACATCGAGATGATCAAGTTGCTCGTCGCCGAAGGCGCGAACGTCAACGAAACGCTTCCAGATGGAACCAGCGCGCTGGTCACGACGATTCAAGGGCTCAGCTACGAAGCCGCGTCCGTGCTGCTCGACCTCGGCGCCGATCCCAACGCCTCCGGTCAGGGCTGGACCGCGCTCCATCAGGTGGTTTGGTCGCGGCGTCCGCAGCGGGGACAGAACAATCCTGGCCAGAAGCCACAGGGCAATGTCAGCAGTCTCGATCTGGCGCGAAAGCTGGTGACGAAGGGCGCGGACGTCAACGCCCGCGAGACCAAGGAACCCCACACCGACATGGAGGGCCGGAACGGGATGAACCGCACCGGCGCCACGCCGCTCCTGCTTGCCGCGAAGTCGTGCGATGTGCCGATGTTGCAGCGGCTGCTCGAGCTCGGCGCCGATCCCTTTCTGTCAACCGTCGAAGGCACGTCGCCGCTGATGGCGGCCGCCGGCGTCGGCATTTTCTCGCAGGGTGAGAGCCCGGGCGAGCCGGAGGAATCGGCCGAAGCGGTGCGCATTCTGCTCGCGCTCGGCGCCAGCGCCACCGACGTCGACAAGAACGGCGAAACCGCGCTCCACGGTCCGGCCTGGCGCGGTTCAAACGAAGCGGTGACACTGCTCGTCAATGCCGGCGCGAAACTCGACGCGCGCAACAGCCGCGGCTGGCAGCCGCTGACGATCGCCGACGGCGTCTACATCAACGCACGGGTGATGATGATGCCGCACACCGCCAAGCTCCTGCGCGAGCTGATGACCGCGCGCGGTCTGAACACCACCGAAGAAGACACCAACTTCGGCGGCGCGATGCGCGATCGCGTCGTTCTCGAAGACCAGCTCGATGCCGACAACCCATCGGACGTGCAGCGGACGATGCTCGAGCAGCAGCGGAAGCAGCAGGAAAAGGCCCTCGAACTCGTCAAACAGCTCCAGTCCAAGTAGGCAGCCATGGCACATCAACGATCCATCGCGCGCGTTCTTCCATTGGTCGCAGCCGGCGTGCTGCTGCTCACGCTCGCCGAGGCGCCGAACGCTCAGCGCCGTCGTGGCGGGAACGACGACGGGACGCTGCCGATTGCGACCAACGCGATCCTGCAGAACCCGGACGCCTTTTACGGCAAGCCGATCACGCTGTCGGCCGGCGTCGAAAAGACCTTCTCGCCGACGACATTCGTGGTGGATCAGCGGAAGGCGATCGGAGAAGCCGGCGTCGAGGCCATCGGGGCGCCGATTCTGGTGATCGCGCCGTATCTCAGCGTGCCGCTGGATCCGAAGCACTACATCTTGATTCGCGGACAGCTCGTCAAGTTCGACGCCGCGGCGATCGCCGGCATGCCCGGCGATTTCAAGAACGGTCTCAGTCCGGAGGTGAACGCCGCATTCCAGGGGCGGCCGGTTCTGCTCGCGACCTCGATCCTCACGTCGACGTATCAGGAGCTGGCGCGCAAGCCGCTGCCTCCCGCCGGTGCCGAAGAACTCGCGATGCGGGCGGCGATGAAGGCCATCGGCCCGGCGTCGGCGGCGGCGCGGACCGCGGCTGGCGAGTCGAATGTTGCGGTCATTGTGGAGAACGCTCCGAAACTGCGCACGGCACTGACGCAGACTGAAACCGCCTGGGACGATCTCGGGCTGACGCTGCCGGCCCAAATGGCCCGCGACGCTCGCGACCTGGTCGACACCATGGAACGTGAAGCGAAGGCCGGCCGCTGGGACATCGTCAAACTGTCGGCTGGCGCACTCGGGGAGACGTGCACGAGCTGCCACAGCACGTACCGCGAGCGGCAGGACGACGGCACGTTCCGGTTCAAGTTCAGCGCGTTCTGATCTAGATGCGCCACGAAAGCACGAAGACACGAAAAGGCCAAGCCACCTCTTGTATTTCGTGCTTTCGTGTTTTGGTGGCGCATTTGTCTTAGACAGCTGACCACGATGGAGGTGTCGCTCTTTCCGAACTCACGGCGTCCAGGGGTTGGTCAGAAACCACGCCGCGAGGGTCAGCGCCCGCTGTTGCCGCAGCACGCGCGGCATTGCCCCGTGCTCGAAGCCGGCGGTGCGGCGGGACATCTGGTCTATCCGCCGCTGAAGCCGCACGAGGCGTTTCAGATCGGCTATCAAGGTGAAGGGGTTTATCACTTCGCCTATTACCTGAATCCGACCGGTGGAAAGTGGAACGCGGTGTTTTCGGTCGCGTTCATCCTTCCGGTCGGCGGCATCGGCGCGTCGCGCGAAGAAGTGACCTTCATGATTCCCGGCGGCGAGCAGTCGCGGGAAAACGCCGAACTGCTGACGCGGATGTTCATCGCCGTCGAGGACCTCGGTACGCCGGCCGGCGCGGTCACGCTCCGCGGCGCCTGGAACTTCAAGACGCCGGCGGGGTGGGACACGATCTACACGCCGGTCTTCAACGCGATCGAGCGGCCGGTGTCGCCGATGCTGATCGTGCGCGTCGAGACCGACTGGTACGTGCACGACAGCGAGTTTCGCTATGTCCTCCAGCCAGGCGAGTCGATCGCCGGCTCAGCGAGCCTGCCGATTGGACAAGCGCTCTTCGTTCCGCGCGAGGAGATCACGCTGAAGGAGTGCACTGCGGACGAGCTCGCCGCGATCGCTCGCTCGCGCGAAGACTTCTCTCAACACAAAGCCGCACTCACCCGAGAGAGCGCCTACGGTCTTCCGTACAGCCCGCACTATTTTCAGACCAGCCGCGAGCACGCGAAGCATCGCGAGTAGCCAAACCGACAATTTGCGCTGTCGCCGGCGCGTCTCTCTTCAAGACTGTCACTTTTGATTGGCGCGCGAGCGCCACGCACGCGCATTTCCTTCAACGTTGTTGATTCGCGACCGAGCGATCCGCCGAAAGTGTCGATTGCGAGCGACGGACCGCGGATGGGGTGTGACGCGCGGCTGAAGATCGTCGAGATCAGGCCGGTTTCTTGATGTCGTGAGTAGGACGATCGCGACGCTCTTCTGGCTTGCTCCTTGCTCTCCTGATCGAGCAACACACCGCGCTGCATCGACGCACCCGGTGTCGTCATCTCTCGCGCCAACAGGAGAGTCCTATGTATCGACGTGTCGGCTCTTGGTGTCTCCTTGCGCTGCTGATCACCTGCGGCATTGCGTCCGGCCAGACGTATCAAGGCGGGATTCGCGGACAGGTGCGCGACGAGCAGGGCGTCATTCCTGGCGCCACCGTCACCTTGATCAACGAGGCGACCACGGTCAGTCGCACGGTCGAAACCAACGAGGTCGGCGAGTACTCGTTCGCCAACGTCCTGCCGGCCGTCTATACGCTGAAAGCGTCACTCGCCGGTTTCAGGAGCGAGGAACGCAAGGGACTGCAGGTCGTGACCGGGCAGTCCATCGCGCTCGACTTCACCCTGGCGGTCGGCGCGCTGGCCGAACAGATCACGGTTGTCGGTGGTTCACCGCTGGTTGAGCGGTTGACGCCGACGGTGGCGACGTCGCTCGACAAGACCTTTCTCGAAAGCCTGCCGATCTTCGGTCGCAACACCTTCTTCGCCGCGACGGCGTCGGCCAACGTGGTGGCGTCCGGCGACCCGCAGTTCGTCCGGATGCAGGACCAGTCGGGCGCGTCGCAGATTTCCATTGGCGGCGGTCCGCGACGAGGCAACGGCTATCTCCTCGAGGGCGTGCCGATCACCGACCTGATCAACCGGGCGACGTTCATGCCGTCGATCGAGGCGACCGAGGACCTGAAGGTGCAGGTCAAGACCTACGACGCCGAAATGGGTCGTGCCGCCGGCGGCGTGTTCAACACGACCGCCAAATCAGGGTCAAACGACTGGCACGGCACGGCAGTCTTCATCAACAAGCCGGAATGGGGCACGGGGAATCTGTATTTCGCTCGGGTCGCCGGGCTCGAGAAGCCCGAGCAGTACTACTACGACTGGGCCGGATCGATCGGTGGTCCGATCGTGAAGAACAAGACGTTCTTCTGGTTCAGTCTCGAGGGCTACCAGCAGAAGAGCACCCGGAACAACGTGTTGACGCTGCCGACCGCGCTCGAGCGCCGCGGCGACTTCTCACAGACACTCAATGCGGCCGGACGTCCGGTCATCCTCTACGACCCGCTGACGACGAGACCCGATCCGAACAATCCAGGCCAGTTCATTCGCGACCCGTTTCCCGGCAACGTCATCCCCGCGAACCGCCTGAATCCGGTGGCGCTGGCGATGCTGAGCGGCATCCCGATTCCCGAATCGGGCAAGTCGTACAACGGCAATGCGACGCTCATCGACGGTCCGCAGCAGCAGGAAACCTTCAAGCTCGATCAACGCTGGTCGGACCGCTGGACCACGACTGGGATGTATGCGTATCAGCACACGAGAGAGCCCGGCTCGGCCTTCTACGGGCCGTGGGGCACCGCGCCGGGCGATCCCGGCAGCAGCAAGAACGATCGCCGCACGCAGTTCTTTGCGCTGAACAACATCTTCATCCCGAACAACACCACGACCGTGGCGGTGCGCTACGGCTTCAACCACTTCCACGACTTCGGCGGTGGCTATCCAGACTTCGACGCCGCCTCGCTCGGCTTTCCGTCGAGCTACGTCAGCAACCTGGCGTTCAATACCTTCCCGCGCATCGCGGTGACGGGATACGGCGGAAACAACCTGCTCGGGTACACACCGCCGACGCAGGCGACGTATGAGTCTCACAACGCCAGCTTCACCCTGTCGAAGTTCGCCGGTCACCACACAATGAAGATGGGCACCGAGTACCGGCGCATTGGCGCGGACGTGCTCGCCTATGGCAACGCCGCGGGCAACTTCTCGTTCACGAGCGCGTTCACGCAAGGACCGAACGCCAACACCGCGAGCGCGACGGCTGGCGATGCGTTCGCATCCTTCCTGCTCGGCTATCCGGTGTCGGGTGACATCTCGGTCCCGACGCCGGCCCAGTACTACCTCAATTACTACGCCGGCTACATTCAGGACGACTTCCGCGCGACACAAAACATCACGCTGAACTTTGGCCTGCGCTACGAGTACGAGTCGGGTGTTCACGAGCAGGACAACCACATCACCGTGGGCTTCGATCGCACGGCCGCGTTTCCGGTGCAGGTGCCCGGCTTGGATCTGAAAGGCGGGTTGATGTACGCGGGCGTCAACGGCGCGCCCGACTATCAGGGCAGTCCCTTCAAGGGACAGTTCGCTCCGCGCGGTGGCATCGCCTGGTCGCTCACCGAAAAGACCGTCATCCGCGCCGGATACGGACTGTTCTGGGCGCCGACGCAGTTCAACGGCGTCGGTGAAGCGGTGATGGGTGCCCGCGGCTATTCGGCCTCGACCAGCTATCTCTCGAGCAACGATGGCGGACTGACCCCGGCCGGCTCGCTGAGCAATCCGTTTCCGACCGTGGCGCAGCCGCAAGGCAACTCACTCGGGCTGCTGACCGGCGCGGGCGGCACGGTCGACTTTATCGATCAGGACGCCAAGCCGGGATATGTCCATCAGTATTCGGCCGACTACCAGTGGGAACTGCCAAACAACCATGTGATCACGGTGGGCTACATGGGCAGCCGATCCGAGCGCCTGACGTTCGGCGGCACGTCCGACGCCGCGGTCAACATCAACCAGCTCGATCCGTCGTATCTGGCGATGGGCACGGCGCTGCAGCAGCTCGTGCCGAATCCGTTCTTCGGCAATCCGGTGTTCGGAAACTTCAGCCGCTCGGCCACCATCGCCCGCGGCCAGTTGCTGCGTCCCTTCCCGCAGTTCGGGGATGTGCTCGCGCACCGCGTGAACGAGGGGCAGGCGCGCTACAACGCGCTGGCGCTGAAGTGGGAACGGCGGTTGCGAAAGGGATGGGGCGCGAGCGCCAACTACACCTACAGCCGGCTGATGGACAACCAGTTCGGCGAATCGAACACTTACGCCGCTCGCCTGGGCAGTGCGCTCGACAACACGAACCTGGATCGTGAATACAGCTACTCGCTCCTCGATGTCCCGCATCGGCTGAACATCAACGCAACGGTGGTGTTGCCGTTCGGCGCCGGACACCGCTGGCTGACCTCGGGGCTGTCGGACGCGCTGCTCGGCGGCTGGAGCGTGACGATGACCGGCCGTTATCAGGATGGCTTCCCGATCGCGGTCTGGCAGGCGAGCAACAACTCCGGACTCTTTGGCAGTACGCAGCGCCCGAACATTGTCGAGGGTGTCGATCCGGAGACCTCTGGCAGCACCGAAGAGCGGCTGGCCCAGTGGATGAATCCCGCCGCGTGGTCGGCCGCACCCGCCTTCACGCTCGGCAACGCGCCGCGCACCGACCCTCGCGTCCGCACGCCTGGACAGGCGGCCACCGACTTGAACATTCAGAAGGCCGTTCGCATCGGCAGCCGGACGATCTCGCTCCGCGCCGACATCCTGAACCTCTTCGACAACCCGCTGTTCCTGAACCCGGTGTCGACGTTCGGCACCGCGACGTTTGGCCAGGTGCAGCAGGTGGGCGGTTTCGCGCGTTCGATTCAATTCCAGGTGCGCATGAATTGGTAGGACGCACTCGTCGTTCTCTATCCGCAGGAGATGCCATGAAATCGTTCTTTGCCGGATTTGCGATCGTCTTCACGGGCTTCGCCGCGTTCGGCCTCGTCGCCGGCCGCGACATCCTTTCAGCGCAGGCACCCGCACCGGCCCGCGCCGGGCGCGGCGCGCCACCGCCGCGTCCCGGCGCACCCGAGCCGATTGTCGGCGGGATGCGGCCGCCGGTCATCGGCTCCTCGGGCGGCGTGTCCGCCGGCCACCCGCTCACGTCCGCGGCCGGCATGGAGATCCTCCTCAAAGGCGGAAACGCCTTCGACGCCGGCGTTGCCGCGATCCTCGTCGGCGGCGTCGTCGAACAGGATCTCTTCGGGCTGGGCGGCGAGTCGCTGGTCCTCGTGTATCCGGTCAAGGAAAAGAAAGTCACATCGGTCGTTGGGCAAGGCTGGGCCGCCAAGGGCGCTTCGGTCGAGTGGTACAAGGCCAACGGCAAAACCAACGAAGAAGGGCTCGATACGGCGGTCGTGCCCGGCGCGATCAGCGGCGCGCTGACGGTGCTCGAGAAGTGGGGCACGATGAGTTTCGAGCAGGTGTCGGCCAGAGCGATTGCCTATGCCGAGCAGGGCTTCCCGATGCGCCCACGCACGGCCGAAACGATCGCCCGCAATCTCGACTTCTTCAAGTCGTGGCCGGACAACCAGAAGTACTGGCTCAAGCCGGACGGGTCGATGTATCAGGCTGGCGAGACCATCAAGCTCCCGACCCTCGCGAACACGCTGAAGAAGATGGTCGAGGCCGAGCGGAAGGCCCGGAAGAAGGGGCGCGCTGCAGCGATCGCCGCGGCCCGCGATCGGTTCTACAAGGGCGACATCGCGGACGCCATGGTCGCGTTTCTGAAGGAACACGGCGCGCCATACGACAAGAGCGATTTCGCCGAGTTCTACCCGCTGGTCGAGGCGCCGACCTCGACGACGTATCGCGGCTATACCGTCTACAAGCAAGGATTCAACAGCCAGGGACCGTCGCTCCTGCAGACGCTGAACATCCTCGAGAACTTCGACCTCAAGAAGATGGGGCACAACAGCCCTGACTACATCCACACCGTCATCGAAGCGATGAAGCTGTCCTACGCCGACCGCGACACCTACTACGGCGATCAAATGTTCGTGAAGACTCCGGGCGAGGGGCTGCTCTCGAAAGAGTACGCGGCCAAGCGCGCGTCGATGATCGACATGGCGCACGCGTCGAAGACCTTCATCGCCGGGGATCCGTTTCCGTTTGACACGCACGTCAAGGACTGGCCGTTCTGGACCGCCAATGCCGCGGCCACCTCGACCTCGTCGCTGACGCCGATGCCGCTGCTGCTCGCGTCGGCCGGCATTCCCAAGGACACGACGCACATGTCCGTCATCGACAAGGACGGCAACATGTTCGACACCACGTCCAGCGGCGGCTGGATCAGCGGCTGCGTCATCCTCGGCGACACCGGGATCGCGATGAGCAGCCGGGGCGAGCAGTTCTGGCTCGACGAGCACCGGGCCAACTCGCTGCGTCCGCGCGCCAGACCACGCTACACGCTGACGCCGAGTCTCGTGTTCAAAGACGACAAGCCGCTGATGGCGATCGGCACACCCGGCGGCGACAACCAGGAACAGACGATTCTCCAGGCCCTGCTCGATGTCGTCGAATTCTGGGACGACTGGTACCCGAACCTGCACACCGCCTTTGCCTGGCCGCGCGTGCAGACGATGCACTTCTATGGGTCGGTGGCGCCGCACCGCGCCGGGTTCAATCGCATGAACATCGAGCAGCCGATCGCCGCCACCATCGTCGACGAACTGAAAGCACGGGGACATGAAGTGGAAGGACTGCGGCAGTACGGCGTCAGCGGTTGCGCGACGGCCGTCATGATCGATCCGGCAACCGGGAACCGGCTCGCCGGAGCCGATGCTCGCCGCGACTGCTACGCGATGGCTTACTGAACTCGACGCTCGAAAAAGCTTCACAACGAGCCCGCAGAAGCCGCAGAGATCCTTTTCGAAAAGAAGGCTCAGCGGACTCCGCGGTCTCGTTGTGAAAATCAGATCGTCGCCCCACCGACATCACTCCCGCCTGTTCCGCCAAATCCGTTCCTGAATTTCCGTTCAACGACACGAACAAACCGACACTTGTGTCGGCTCTGCGCGATCTTCTACGAAATGGTATGCTCGCCGCCGTTTTTGTCCCGTCTTTCATCGGTCGATAGAGAGAGAGGCGGCGACAGAGACCGTCGTTGCGCCGGAGCGCGCGACGGAGAGGCTGAGGGACGAGATGACCATCGGATCGCAGCGAGCGGTGTGCGGATACGCGGTCGGGATGTTGGTGTTTGGGCAGGGGCTCCTGGCGAAGTCCCCGACCAGCGAACGGTTCGAACCTCGAGCGACACTCCACGTGATCCTGAACCATCACGAGATATCGAGCGTCACCGCCGGTGTCATGCGTGAGGAAGCCGAGCGGATTTGGACGCGTGAGGGAGTGCGGTTGCGCTGGCACATCTCGACGGTTGATATCCCGTTGGACGCGAACGTGGTCCGATTGCAACTGGTCGACGACTACACCGCGGTCGTTGCCGATCGCGCGGCGATTGCGCTGGGCGATTTTCGTCCCGGCGTCGGAACGATTCGGGTCTCACTGAAGTGCGCGGCGCAAACGACTGCGCTCGGGCTCTCGGGATTTCGCAAGCCGCTGCAGCCGTTCGACCAGCCGCTGGCGCTCGGCTACGTCCTTGGACGCGCAGTCGCCCACGAGATCGGGCACAGTCTGCTGGGCGGCGTGCATTCGGACACCGGCCTGATGCAGGCGGCCTTCACGCCGAGCCAGATGGTCGATCGACTGAGCGGTCAATTCCGTCTCACGCCTTCCGAGTCCGCCCGCCTCTTCCATCGGCTCGAGGACGGCCGGTTGACGCTGCGCGTACGGTCGCCTGAGCACCCACTCGACGCCGACTGGCCGTTCGACGGCAAGGGCGACCGCGCTCACTAGGCGCGTCGAATCTGCGATTCGATGCCGGAGGTTGACCTCTACCAGCCGATCAAGCGTTTCCTGGAGTCGCAGGGCTATCGGGTCAAGGGCGAGATCGCTCCGTGCGATGTCGTCGCCGTGCGCGATGACGAAGCGCCGGTGATCGTCGAGTTGAAAGAGCAACTGAATCTGGCGCTCGTTCTTCAGGCCGTCGATCGTCTGTCGATCGCCGACACCGTCTACGTGGCGTTTCGAATCGGCAGCAAGCACAGCGCCTCCTGGCGCTCCCGGCGGAAACAGACGATCAGCCTGCTCCGGCGTCTGGGCTTGGGGTTACTCACGGTCTCGGTGCGAGGACGCGTCGAGGCCGTGGTGGATCCGGTCCCGTACCGTCCGCGCATGAATGCTCGCCGACGAGTGCGTTTGCTGAAGGAGTTCGCCGAGCGGATCGGCGATCCAGAGGCCGGTGGGAGCAGTTCCCGTCAACGGCTGACCGCGTACCGGCAGGATGCGATCCGTTGTGCGCGAGCCCTGGCCGCCGTGGATGTCCTGAAAGTGGCTCACATCCGAAAATCCACGGGCGTCGAACGAGCTGGTCCCATCATGCGCGACAACCACTACGGCTGGTTCGAGCGCGTCACGAACGGCCACTACACCCTGTCGGCCAAGGGACGCCGCGACCTGGCGCGCTGGGCGAACGTCACGCTGAACGCCGATGTCACGCTGAACGCAGACGTCACGCTGAACGCAGAGCACGCTGGGCACGCCGAGCGACTTCAGGGCAAACCTCTGCGATCTCGGCGACCTCGGCGTTCAGCGTGACATGCTGCATCGTCGGAAGCCTAGTTCTTCATGACGACGCCACCCTTGAGCACGAACGTGACCCGTTCCATCTCAGTGATGTCGGTCAGCGGATTGCCGGACACGGCGATGATGTCGGCGAACTTCCCTGGTTCGATACTGCCGACCTGCCGGGCCCAGTCGTAGTTGAGGACGTTCGCGGTGGTCATGAGCGCCGTCTGGAGCGCCTGCGCCGGCGTCATGCCCCACTTGACCATCCAGGCAAACTGATCGGCCTGGCGTCCGTGCGGGTACGCGCCGTCTCCGGCGACGGCGCCGCTGCCAAACGGCATCGGCACGCCGGCCTTGAGCAGGGTCTTGAACGTCAGCTCGCCCATGCCGGCTCGCGTGACCGCGCGCTCACCGGTGATGCCGAGCTCGGCGAGGAGCCGCCGGTCGCCGCCGTCGAGCCCCATCAGGTCGTCGATGGTGATCATGATGGGCAGCTTCTTCTGCACGACCGTCGCGATGAGCGCCGGGTCCTTGTAGATCTCGGTGACGTGCATGCTGAGATCGACGCCGGCGTTGATGCACGACCGCATGCCCTCGCCGCCGTAGGTGTGGCAGGCGACCCTCAGTCCGAGTCGATGGGCTTCGTCGACGACGGCCTGGACTTCTTCGAGCGTCAGCGACGGTGAGGCCACGAGCGAACCATCGGCCTTGAACTCGTTGAGGCCGGCGCCGACGAAATCCTGGGTCGTGTAGATCTTCACCCAGTCGACGCCGTGCAGTTTGGCTTCGCGCACCGCCGCGCGCGCCAACCACGGGCCATTGACGTTCTTGTTCTCGGTGTAGCCGGTGAAGAAGCCGGTCGTGAAGTTGGGATAGGGCGCGCTGGCGCGCTGGTTCAGCGACTGGCCGGCCACCTGCATCCGCGGTCCGCGAATGAGACCGGCGTGAATCGCGTTGCGCAGCTCCACGGTGCCGAACCCACCGCGAGAGTCCATGTCGATCGTCGTTGTGAAGCCGGCATCGAGGTCGCGTTCGGCGCTCTGGACCATCAGCAGCATCTTTGCGTCCGGCGACTCATTCGCCGCCGCGTTGTGCACATGGCCGTCGATCAGGCCGGGAAGCACTGTCGCGTTGCTGAGATCGATGACGCGCGCGCCGGACGGAATGGCCACCGTCGGTCCGACTTCGGCGATGCGATCACCTTTGATGAGGATGACCTGATTTGCGGCGAGCGTGCCGCTCCTGGCGTCGAAGAGCCGTCCGGCGCGAATGGCGAGCGTTTGTGTCGGTGGCGCCAGGTAGCGCGATGCCTGCGGCGGCCGTCGCCCCTGTGTCTGGACCGAAACCGCCGCGGTCGCGACGGCCGCTCCGACTACAATCGCGCGAAACCCAATTGTCATGCGCCCTCCATAGCGCGACAGTGTAGCGCCGGATTGTCGTCCTCGTCAGAGGCACGGAAAAGCTTCACAGCGAGCCCGCAGAAACCGCAGAGATCTCTTTGGAAAGAAGTTCTGCGAACTCTGCGATCTCGTTGTGAAGGCTCTTGGACGGGAAGTGAGGTCAGTGGATATGACGGGAGCCGAGATCGTCGCGCTGTCGAAGGCGCACACCATCACCGAATACGTGCCGCAGAATGCGGTCAATCCGATTCCGGTGGCCCGCGCCCAGGGCGTCTACCTCTGGACGCCGGAGGGCCAGCGTTTCATCGACTTCAACAGTCAGCTGATGTCGGTGAACATCGGCCACAGCGATCCGCGCGTGATCGCCGCGATTGCCGCGCAGGCCGAGAAGGTCGCCTACGTGGCTTCGGCGTTGACGACCGAGCCGCGGGCACGGCTCGGCGCCAAGCTGGCCGACATCACGCCCGGGGATATCGACGTCTTCTTCTTCACCAACGGCGGCGCCGAAGCCAACGAGAACGCCTTCAAGATCGCGCGCGCGGTCACCGGCCGGCAGAAAATCATGGCGCGCTACCGCTCGTATCACGGCGGGACGGCCGCCGCGATCGCGGCCACGGGTGAGCCGCGCCGCTGGAGCCAGCCGCCGTTGCCGGGATTCGTCCACGTGCTGGACCCGTATCACGGCATCGCGCAGGGGTGGGACGATGCCGCGGCGTCGCTGCGGTATCTGGAAGAAGTCATTCAGCTCGAAGGGCCGCAGACGATTGCGGCCTTCATTCTCGAGACGATCACCGGCGCGAACGGCATCCTCATTCCGCCGGATGGCTACCTCCAGGGAGTGCGTTCGCTGTGCGACAAGTACGGCATCCTGATGATCGCCGACGAGGTGATGGCCGGATTCGGCCGGACCGGCCGATGGTTCGCCGTCGATCACTGGAACGTGGTGCCGGACCTCATCACGATGGCCAAGGGGCTGACCAGTTCCTACATCCCGCTCGCCGCAGTCGGCATGCGCCGGCGCATCGCCGACGCGTTCAACGAAAAGCCGTTTCCCGGCGGCTTGACCTACAGCGGCCACGCGCTGGCCTGCGCGGCGGCGCTGGCGACCATCGCGGTGTACGAGGAAGACGGACTGATCGCGCGAGCGCAGGAGCGAGGGGCGCTGCTGTCCAAACTGCACGCCGATCTCGCGCGCCGGCATCCATCGGTGGGTGCGGTGCGCTCGATCGGTCTCTTTGGTGCGATCGAGCTGGTGCGCAATCGGGCGACGCGCGAGCCGATGGCCCCGTTCAACGGCACGTCACCGGAAATGGCGGCGTTGGCGAAATTCTTCAGGGAGCACGGTCTTTTCACGCTCGTCCGCTGGAACTACTTCTTCACCAACCCGCCACTGTGCATCAGCGAAGACGAACTGCGCGAGGGGATCGGCATCATCGACCGCGGGTTGGAGATCACCGATCAAGCCGTGAAATGACGTCACGAAAAGCTTCACAACGAGATGAGATGAAGCGGCTGGCTGCTACCACGTGGTAGCTTGCGCTC
>CAZOAZ010000031.1:0-16587 GCA_964577955.1 uncultured Bifidobacterium sp.
TGAAGCAAGCCGAACAACGGTTTCATCAACTGCGGATCTGACAAAGTCGTACTAGAAGGGCGTGAGCATATCAGAACCCTGAACCTTGAACCTTGAACCTTGAACCTTGAACCAGCCCTTAGGCTACGTATGCGACGGATTCCTTGAGCCCGCCGCGGCGGCCGAGCGCGATAAAGGCCTGGACCAGCGACCGATCGCGCCAGCCGTTGTTGACCTCGTTCATCAGCTCCGCGTAGGCGACTTCGGCGGGACGCGCACGGCGATAAGGACGATCGGTCGTGACCGCGTCGTAGGTGTCGACGATGGTGACGATCTGCGCGAGGAGCGGCACCTGGGATCCGCTGAGGCGATCGGGATAGCCGGACCCGTCGAGCCGTTCGTGGTGGTGCCGGACGATCGGCCGCACGAGTTCGAGCGACTGCAGCGTGCCACACAGCTTGTCGCCGATGACGGTGTGCTCCTTCATCAGCTCGTACTCGCTCGGCGTCAAATTGCTGGTCTTCAGCAGGACGGCGTCGGGAATACCGATCTTCCCGATGTCGTGCAGGAACGCGCCGCGCCGCAGCGCCGAGAGCTGCTGCCGCGACAACCCGAGACTGTTCCCCAGCGCCGTCGCGTAGTGCGCGAGCCGTTCACAATGTCCCTGCGTATACGCGTCGCGCGCTTCGATCGTCCGCGCCAGGCTCATGATGATCGCCTCGGCGGATTCGAGCTGATCGGTGTACTGCTTGACGCGGATCAGCGAGCCGACGCGCGCGCGGAGTTCATCGCGGTCGACCGGCTTGGCGAGGAAGTCGTCGGCTCCGGCTTCGATGCCGCGGATCCGATCCTCGCGCGCGGCCAGGCCGGTCACGAGTACGATCGGGATCAGGCGGCGGCGATCGTCGCCCTTGACGCGGCGGCAGACTTCGAAGCCGTTCACGCGCGGCATCTGGACGTCGAGCAGTATCAAGTCGGGCGCTTCGAGCTCGATCTTGTCGAGCGCTTCGACGCCGTCGGCGGCGACCTCGACGCTGTAGCCTTCCCGTTCGAGCAGCGTACTGAACAGCGCTCGATTCTGCGGTTCGTCGTCGACGATCAGCACTCGTCCGCGCTTCACGTTAGGCTCCTTGCCCTCAAAGTCCCCAACCATACAGCAGTCAAGGGGCTGCAAGCAGCTCAACATCGTCAGAGAGTGTGCGAATCCGGGCAGACGATCCTTATTCCCGGAGCAAAGGAGCGCCTCAAGCTCAGCCGTTGTAGGACAACGACTCACCCCGGCTAGTGGTCCGGGAAAGGCCGAACCCTGCGCAGGCTCGCTTACGAACCGCTCGTCGGCAGATGAATCAGATAGTTCGTGCCGTCCTTGTTGATCCACACGCGCACGTACTCGTTGCCGCGCAACAGTTCGACGCGCGGGCGGCTCGGACTTGGCGGCGCCGCCTTGCCCACTTCGCGAATCTGATCGGCGGGCACAACGGACGCGACGGCGCGGCCGACGACGCGGCCATCTCTCACGAACTCGACCCACTGCTCGCGATCCGGCGTCTGACCGAGCGCGGGATCGAGCGACTCTCCAGTGAGGCGCACCGTATAGCGGCCCGCGCCCAGCGCCTGCGCGTCGGCTTTCACGCCGCGCGGCAGATCGATCGTCCCGAGCGGCGAACCTTTCGCCGTCGTGCCGACCATCGACGTGCCGACGACGTTCGAATCCGAGCGGGTCTGCGGTTGCTGCGCGTGGACTCGGGACAGGCTGAAGCCTGTCCCGACCGAGATCACGGCAGCCAGCGTGCCGACGATGAAGGCGTGACGCATACGAATCCTCCTACTGATTGTTGGCCGCACGTTCGACGTTGACGACCAGCGCGGCTCGCCGATTCAGCCGGCGCGTTTCCTCGCGCTCGTTGTCGTACTTGGCCATCTCTTCGCCATACGTGATCGTGTCGAGTCGGTCAGCCTCGACTCCCTGGCTGATGAGATACGACCGGACGGCGCTGGCGCGGCGATCGCCGAGCGCCAGGTTGTATTCGGCGGTGCCGATGTCGCAGGTGTGACCGTCGATCTCGATTCGGAGCGACCGGTCTTCCTTCATCATGCGCACCGCTTCGTCGAGCGCGCGCGTCGCTTCTGGCCGCAGCGTGTAGCGATCGAAGTCGAAGTGAACGTCTTCGAACGCGATGCTCTTCGCGCGCGGTCTGGCGACCTGGATGTTCACCGTATCGTTGGCGGTTCCACCCTTGCCATCGCTGGCCGTCACGGCCACGGGCACCGTGCCTTCCTGCTGCGGCGCGGTCCACGTCGTCTCGGCATCGGCGGGATTCAGGACGCTGCCAAGCGACGGATTCCAGCGATACGTCAGCTGGTCGCCGTCGGGATCCTGTCCCCGGGCGGTGATCGTTGACGTCTCGCCAGGCGCGACCGTGCAGGGGTTGCATTGTGCCGTGACCGACGGCGGCCGATTCTCCCGCCCGCCCTCGCGCCCGCCTTCGTTTGCGCCATCGCGGGCGCCATCGCCCGCGCCCGCGCGCGGCAACCCGGGCGCCGACGCGGCATCGGCAATCGTCGACTCCGGCGCACGGTTGCGCGCCGAGGAACCGGGCGACGTGCGAAGCCGCGGGTGATAGCCGATGCGAACCTGCCAGTCCCAGTAATCCGCCATCGGATCGTCCTGAGCCTGCGACAGAACGCGCGCCTGGCGCGGCAGATTCCAGCTCAGTCCGACGCCGACGAAGAAGCCCTTTGGCAACTGCGCCGTGACTCCGAGCGTCGTCCGCGTGATGTTCTCGGTGTCGGAGATCGCCGGCGGCCGGCTGCCGTCGGTGCCGATGAGCGTCGCGGTCGTGATCGTTGCCTGGTCTTCGGACGGCACGTAGCCGTTCAGCTCGGCGTAACCGCGAATCGGGGAGCGCGACGGGAACGTGGCGCCGGCGCCCCACCGGATCGCGCCACCGGGCGTCTCGAAGCCATCGGGCTTACCGCGCATTTCGTAGCCCGCGTAGCCGGCGAGCTCCGCCAGGCGGGCCACTTCCTTGCTGATCACGAAGTCGCCGAAGACATCGACTTTGCCGGTGCTCACCCCGGCGTCGACGTTGCCCGTCGGCGCTTTGACGCCGCCGCGGATCGCCAGCGCGACCGGTGCGCGGTTGCGCTCGGAGAGCAGATTGATTTTCGCGCCGATGAAGAGGTCGCCGACATTGTCGCCGCTCCACGTCGTATTCATGCGCGGGTTGCGATCGATGAAGCCGCCGTAGGTCCGATCGTTGAGGAACAACGGCCGGACATCGCGATCGATGCGCGTATCAAACAGAAACGATCCGAAAATCTCCGCGCGATCGCCGAGGCCCACCGCGAACGTGCCGGCGAAGTCGGCGACGTTGCTGTAGCCCTGGGTGTAGTTGGTGCCGCGGCGATAGCCGCTGATCGACCAGTCGCCGTGCGCCAGCACTTCCGCAGTGGGCACGTACCAGAGACCGGTATCACCAAAAAAGGTTGTCGTCGCGGGACGCGAGTCGTCGTCGGACGCGACGGACGAACTCGACTGATTGGCGTTGGCAGGAGGCGCCGACTGAGCGGCAGCCATGGTGGCGGAGAGCAGCAAGCAGACGATGGCGAAAAGCTGAGCGAACCTCTTCATGTGCGTCGGACAGAGCAAAGCGCGGTCCACGTGCAAACGCCGCCGGTTTGGCATGTCCGTTCAGAAGATTGGCTGACGCATGCCAATCTGTTGCCGTGTCTCGCCACGCACCGCGTACGAAAACGAAACGCCAGCTCTGGCGAACCTCAGGGCCGCCTGCTACTCTGACCGTATGGAAAGACGACTCATCTGGTTGACGATCTACGCCGTCACGATGGCTTATCTGGAGTCGGCAGTCGTCGTCTACTTGCGGGAGATTTATTACCCGCAAGGATTTGATTTCCCGCTCGCGCCGATGCCGCAGACGATGATGGCAATCGAGATCGGACGCGAAGCGGCTACCGTCGTGATGCTGCTCGCCGTCGCAGGGCTGACCGGCCGCGATCGCTGGGAGCGCTTCTTCGCGTTTTCGATCGCGTTCGGCGTGTGGGACCTCTTCTATTACGTCTGGCTTTGGGTCTTTCTCCGCTGGCCCGCCTCGCTTTTCACCTGGGATGTCCTGTTCCTGATTCCGGTCCCATGGCTGGGTCCCGTGCTGGCACCGGTGCTCATCAGCATCGCGCTGATCGTCAGCTCGGTGTCGCTGTGGCGATGGAAGGAACGGGGCGTCGCGATTCAGTTCGCGCCACGGCTCTGGGCGCTCGCCATCGCCGGCGGCATCGTCGTGCTGCTCTCGTTCATGATCGACTACCGCGCCGCGGTGGATCTCACGCTGCCCGCGCCGTTCCGTTGGGATCTCTTCACGCTGGGATTCGGCGCCTCGCTCGCGGCGCTGGCGCTCGGCGTGGCGAGGCTCTCTCCCGTTCAGTCGAGGTCCCGCTTCACGTAAGCGCTCCGCATATACTCACGCTGTCCGCCTACGCTCGTTCCCGCGTCAGGCGGACGTCACGTGACGGACCGTTTCGATATTGCGATCGTCGGCGCCGGCGCCGCGGGGCTGGCAACCGCGATCTTCACTCGCGAGCTGAATCCCGACCTTTCAGTCGCCCTGATCGACGGCGCCAGAAAACCGGGCGCGAAGATCCTCGTCAGCGGCGGCGGCCGCCGCAACGTCACCAACCGCGTCGTTTCCGAGCGCGATTTCTGGGGCGGTTCGCCGCCGATCGTCCGCCGCGTGCTGCGCGGGCTCAGCGTCGACGACACCATCGCCTTCTTCGCGCGCCTCGGCGTCGCGCTGCACGAAGAAGCCGGCGGCAAGCTCTTTCCGGATTCAAATCGCGCCCGCGACGTCCTCGACGCGCTCCTCCGCGAAGCCTCGCGCGTCGGCGTGCACTGTCTCTTCGACTACCGGGTCGAGAACATCGCGCGAGCGCCGGAAGGGTTCACGGTCGCGGGATCCGGCTTCCGCCTTCGCCAAGGCTACGGCGGACAAGTCAGCCGGATTTCGCGCGACATCACCGCTTCCCGCGTCGTGCTCGCCACCGGCGGACAATCGCTGCCGAAGAGCGGCAGCGACGGCAGCGGCTTCGCGATCGTGCGCCGGCTCGGTCACACGATCGTCCCGCCGGTTCCGGCACTAGTACCGCTGCTCCTCGAGCGTGATGAACCGCTCCACGCCCGGCTCTCGGGTGTCGCCCACGAGGCGGAGCTGACGGTCTGGATCGACGGCCGCGTCGCGACACGGCTGACGGGCGCTCTCTTGTGGACGCACTTCGGTCTCTCCGGTCCGCTGGCCCTGAACGCCTCGCGTCACTACACGCGTGCGTCAGCCGAAGGGCGGGCGGTGGCGCTGACGCTCAGTGTCTGGCCGCCCGCGCGCTTCGAGGAGATGGACCGCGAGCTGCTCGCGCTGATTACCGAGCGCCCGCGCGCCAAACTGGTCACCGTGCTCGGCGAACGCCTGCCGGCCGCGCTCGCGGAGCAAGTGGCAGCCGCAGAGGGATTCGAGACCGGACTGACTGGCGCGCAGCTGTCGCGCGACGCGCGTCGTCGACTGGCGCGCGCCCTCGTCGAACGGCCGCTCAAGGTGATCGGCACCAGAGGCTACAACTACGCCGAAGTGACCGCAGGCGGCGTCGATCTGAACGAAATCGATCCCGCCTCACTCGAGTCGCGGGTCTGCCGCGGGCTCTACCTGGTCGGCGAGATCCTGGACGTCGACGGACGGATTGGCGGCTTCAACTTTCAGTGGGCGTGGAGCAGTGCGCGGGTCGCGGCGCGCGCGCTGGCGGGCCGGAGAAATTCCGAGGGGTGAGGAGGAAAAGTCTGCGGTCGACAACTCATACGGCTATCGACCGGCCCGACTCCCGAGGGACTACTTGGTTTTTTCCTTGGCGTCCTTGGTTTTCTTGACGGCGCGCTTGCGCGGCGCCTTGGTCGGCGCCGGCTCGTTCGTGGATTGAATGACGACGAGCCGGGACGCGAACGTTTTGCGGCCATGCTCGTCGAAGTCGATCACGGTGTGATGTTCGTTGACTTCGACAAGTGTGCCCGCCCCGTAGGTGGGTTGCGAGACACGGTCGCCTTTGGCCCAGGACTTCATCGCGCTACCACCGCGGTTCGCGACGTCCGCCGCCACCGCCACCACGATTGCCGCCGTAGCCGCCACCACCGCCGCCGAAGCCGCCTTCGGGTTTCGGCCGCGCTTCGTTCACGGTCAGCGGGCGCCCACCCATCTGATACTGATTGAATTCCGAAGCGGCCTTCTGCGCTTCCTCGTCGGTCGACATTTCGACGAATGCGAATCCGCGCGCCCGGCCCGTCGCGGCGTCGCGCATCACGCGCACCGACTCGACGTTTCCTGCCTGACTGAACAGCTCCTGCAGTTCCGCCTCTCCCGTGGTGTAGGGAAGATTCCCGACGTACAACCTGCGCCCCATGTTGCTACTCCTCACGCAAAGGTGGATCGCTCGTCGGCTTGGCTGAGACGTGCAGGAGAGAACGAGTCGGAATTGATGCTCGATCGACTCTCGGCGCGGGCAAAGCAGGCGGGGCTGACCACCAGAAGCGCGTAGTCTAGCACAGGGTTTGGAGCGCGCAACGAACGACACGATGGTGAATCCTGGTTCTACAGGTAGTCATTTTTCCTACGTCTTAGGGACTATTCGACCATCCTTCATGTAACGGACGACCGTCCCGACCTCGTGGGCGAAGTCCTCGTCGTGCGTCACGATGACCAGCGTTCGTCCACCACCGACGACCAGCGACTTGAGGAGCGCCGCCAGCTCGGTCCGCCGCGCCGGATCGAGCGAAGCCGTCGGTTCGTCCATCAGCAGGACCGGAGGGTCGGTGGCCAGCGCTCGGGCGATCGCGACACGCTGGGCTTCGCCACCCGACAGCTCACGCGGAAACGCCTGCGCCCGGTGGTCAACGCCTAGCGCCTTCAGCAGTTCGAGTCCCCTCCGGTCTGCCTCCGTCCGGGCCACGTGCTGAACATGCACCGGCGCCAGAGACAGGTTCTGCTGAACCGACAGGTGTTCGAACAGGCAGTGGAATTGGAACACCATCCCGACCTTCCGCCGCAGGTCGCGCAACGCCGGTCCGCTCAGCCCGTCGGGGCCCAGGGCGACCCCGTCCACGACGATCTGCCCGCGCTCGAACGGTTCGAGCGCGGCGACCGCCCGCAGCACGGTCGTCTTCCCTGAGCCGGAGGCGCCCATGAGCGTCACGATGTCCCCGCGCGCGACGTCGAGCGCGACGCCAGACAGGATCGACCGCGTCCCGCGCCGCAGGTGCAGATCCCGGATGCTCAGCACGCTGCCTGCCTCGGATGACATGCCTGCCCCGCCTGACCCGCCCGCCCCGCCTGCCTTCATACGCCAGGCGCCTTCCAGCGCTCCTCGAGCCGGCGCGCAAGGGCCGAGAGCGGCAGCGACATCGCCAGGTACAACGCCGCGCAGAGGGTGCCGGGAACGACCCAGCTGCCCAGGTTGGTCGCAAAGACCTGGGTCTGCTTGGTCAGCTCCATGACGGTCAACACCGAGACGAGCGACGAGTCCTTCAGGAGCGCGACGAAGTCGTTGGTCATCGGCGCCAGCGCAAGGCGAAATGCCTGCGGACCGCGAATCAACCGCAGAATCTGCCCTTCGGTGAATCCGAGGGTCCGCGCCGCCTCGAGCTGCCCCTTCGAGATCGCTTCAAGCGCGCTCCGGTAGATTTCGCTCTCGTAGGCGGCGTAGTTCAGCGCCAGGCCGAGGAACGCCGCGAGGAACGCCGGCAACCGGATCGCCGCGGCAAGGCCGTAGTAGAGGACGAACAACTGCAGCAGGACCGGCGTGCCGCGGACCAGCTCGACGTAGGCGGTCAACGCCAGGCGCAGCGGACGGCTGCCGTACACGCGGCCGCTGGCGATCAGAATCCCCAGCGCCACCGCGAGAAGCATCGACAGCGTCGAGAGCACGATCGTGACGACCGACGCCCGGAGCAGCGCCGGCAGATAACGGATCGACGCCGCCCACCACGATTGGCCGGCGACCGACTCCGCCGGATCGAGCCCGACGACGGCGGGAATCGCTTCCCCACTCAGGACCTTGGCGTAGAGCGCCGGCTGACGGTCGTTCCAGACGTCCCACTTCCGAAAGATTCGCTCGAGTGTCCCGTCGCGCATCGCGCCGCGCAGGATGTCGTCGATGCGATCGCGCAGCGCGGCGTTCGACAGCGACAGCACGCCGACGTAGTGGCTCTCGGCAATCGTCTCCGGCTGGACGATGAAGCCGCCACGCGTCTTATGCCGCCGGTTCGCCAGCACGTCATCGAGCAGCACCGCGTCGACCCGCCCGAGCACGAGATCGTCGAACGGATGCACGTCGTCTTCGAACGCCACCGGCACGATGCCGTGCTCGCGCGCCGCGACCGTCAGGATGTCGTAGGCGATCGTCCCTTGCAGCGTGGCCACGCGGCGGCCGGCGAGATCGGCCAGCGAGTGATAGCGCGCGGCATCGGCCGCGCGCACGCTCAGCACCTCGCGGAAGCTGTAGTACGGCACGGTCACCGCCATCGTCGCGCGGTGCGCCGGCGTGTCTTCGATGCCGCTCAACCCGATCTCGGCGTCGCCGCGGTTGATCGACTGATCGATCGACTGGAACTGGACGAAGACGAACTGCGCGCGGCGTCCCAGGCCACGCGCGAGCAGATCCGCGATCTCGACGTCGAAGCCAACCAGGTCGTCGGGGTTGTTGGGATTGGCTTCGACGTACGGCGCGCCGCCCTCGGGGTCGCCGGCCCAGCGCAGCAGCGGCGGCGTGGATTGCGCCGCAACGCGCGCCGCCACCAGCAGCAGCCATACGCAGACGAAAAGACGCCGCATCGTCAGGCTGACTTGTACCACTTCCGACGGCGCGGGCACACCGTGAAATAATCGCCGTGATGCGCATCACGCTCGGCTCCGAACGGCTGCTCGCGTCGTCACGGCTGGATGGGCGACGCGTCGGCATCGTCTGCAACCCGGCCTCGGTCGATCACGAGTTCCACCACATCGCCGAGCGGCTGGCGCGGCATTCGCGGGCCCGGCTGGCGGCGATCTTTGGTCCGCAGCACGGGTTCCGTTCCGATGTGCAGGAGAACATGATCGAGACCGGACACGGCCGCGACGCGCGGCGCCGCGTGCCGATCTATTCCCTCTACAGCGAAACGCGCGAGCCGACCGGCGACATGCTGAAGGATCTGGACGTCCTCGTCATCGACCTGCAGGATGTCGGCACGCGCATCTACACCTACATCTACACGATGGCCTACTGCCTGAAGGCGGCGGCGCGCCACGGAGTGGACGTGATCGTGTGCGATCGGCCCAATCCGATCGGCGGTGTGTCCGTCGAGGGGCCGATGCTCGAGCCCGGATTCGAGTCGTTCGTCGGCCTTTATCCCATTCCGATGCGTCACGGCATGACGATCGGAGAGCTGGCGCGGCTCTTCAACGACCGCTTCGGTCTGGGGGCTCGCCTCGAGGTGATCCCGATGACCGGGTGGAGCCGCCGGATGTATCACGACGATGCCCGGGCGCCGTGGGTGATGCCGTCGCCGAACATGCCGACGCTGGACAGCGCGATTGTGTATCCAGGCACGGTGCTCTTCGAGGGCACGAACGTCTCGGAGGGGCGCGGCACCACGCGGCCGTTCGAACTGGTGGGCGCGCCCTGGATCGGCGGCGAGGATTTCGCCGATCGGCTGAACGCGCGCCAGCTGCCGGGGGTGTTCTTCCGCGCCGCAGTCTTCGAGCCGACATTTCACAAGCACGCGAAGCAGACGTGCGGGGGCTGTCAGATTCACGTCCTGGACCGCGAGCGGTTCCAGCCGGTCCTGGCGGCTGTGCTGCTGACCGAGGCATTTCGTCAGGCCGCCCTGGACCAGTTCGCCTGGCGGGAGCCCCCTTACGAGTACGAGCACGTCAAACTCCCCTTCGACATCCTCGCCGGGACCTCGGCCACGCGGCAGCAGCTTGAAGCCGGCGTTCCGGCCGAGGCAATCGCCCGGTCCTGGGAGCCGGCGGTCGCGGAGTTTGGGCAAATCCGGCGGGAATTCCTGCTCTACGAGGTATGATCCCGCCTTCCCAGAGTCACTGTTCTGATGTGCCGGATGTTCCGCCCGTCGCCGCCTCCGTCGGCCCGCCAGCTCTTGTCCACCGTAGCCTTGGCGAATGCGGACGTTTTTCACATCGGTGCCGCGAACTCGCGTTGTACGGTGTCTAAGGCCATGGCCCCCGGCACGCCGGAGCCTCTGAATTCCTGATGGCCACCGCCAAAGCGCCAGCCCCGCCCGCCATCGACACGCGCGTCGATATCAGCGCCACGCCGCGCGTGGTCGTGGACGCGTTTTTCGATCCGGCCGCGTTGGCGGCCTGGTGGGGCGCCGTACGGTCGGTGACGACGCCGCGGATGCTCGGCGCGTATGCGATCGAGTGGCCGACCAGCCCGTTTCGAGACGAAGTGCTGGGTCGCCTTGGCGGGGTGTTTCGGGGCACGGTGATGCAGTTCGAAGCGACGCGCGGCTTCTTCGTAGCGGACGCCTACTGGCTGCCTCCCGATGCCGGGCCGATTGGCCCCATGGCACTCGAGGTCGCCTGCTCCCTCGGCCTGACCAGCGAAGGGCGGCCGGCCACGAAGATGCGCCTGACGCAAACCGGGTTCGAGGAAGGCGCGCGCTGGCGGCGTTACTACGAAGTGATGCAGGCGGCCTGGCCCGATGCGCTGGCCTCTCTAAAAGCACTCCTGGAGAAACCGGCATGATCGCGATCTTGTTCGTCGCCGCCGCGCTTGCCGCCGCCGCGCCGCAGCAGGCGTCACACGATCATCCGCCAGGCACGAGCGAACGGCCGGTGACGCTCCTGACCGGGATGGGGAACGTCCGTCATCCGATTCAGACGCGGAACGCCGACGCTCAGCGCTTCTTCGATCAGGGGCTCACCTTCGTCTACGCCTTCAACCACGAGGAGGCGATCCGGTCGTTCCGGAAGGCGGCGGAACTGGATCCGCGGTCGCCGATGCCGCTCTGGGGCGTCGCGCTGGCGCTTGGTCCGAACATCAATCTGGATGTCGATCCGGCGCGCGAAAAGGAGGCCTACGACACCGTTCAGCAGGCGCTGAAGCTGCTCGGCAACGCGCCGGCCAACGAGCGGGCGTACGTGAACGCGCTCGCCAAACGCTACTCGGACGATCCCAAGGCGGACTTGAAGGCGCTGGCGGTTCAATACAAGGACGCGATGAAGGCGCTGGCGCAGGCGTTTCCGAACGATCTCGACGCCGCGACGCTTTACGCCGAAAGCCTCATGGATCTGCGGCCATGGCAGCTCTACGCGAACGACGGCACGCCCAACGAGGGCACCGCCGAAATCGTTGACGTCCTCGAGACGGTACTGCGGAAAAATCCAAACCACGTCGGCGCCAACCACTACTACGTCCACGCGACCGAAGCGTCGCTGGCGCCGGAGCGCGCCTTGGCGAGCGCGCGCAGGCTCGAAACGCTCGTCCCCGCCGCCGGCCATCTGGTCCACATGCCGGCGCACACCTACATGCGGACGGGCGACTATGCGGGCGCCGTGAAGGCCAACGCCCGCGCGGCGGAAGTCGATCGGCGTTACATCGCCGAGACCGGGGCCGACGGCGTGTACCCCGCGATGTACTACAACCACAATCTCGACTTCCTCGTCTCCGCGGCGATGATGACGGGGCAATTTGCCGAGGCCAGCAAGACCTCGGCGATCCTGGTCGAGAGCGTGCAGAAGATGGTGGGCGACATGCCCATGATCGAGCCGTTCGGCGCGAAGACCATTTATGTGCTGTTGCGGTTTGCCAAGTGGCAGGAGCTGCTGGCGCTGCCCGCGCCCGACGGGAAGTCGGCGATTCTGACCACGGTCTATCGCTTCGGCCGCACTTTCGCCCAGGCGATGCTGGGCGCGGCCGCCGCCGCCGATGCTGAACGCGCCGCGTACGAGGCCGCAAAAAAGACCATTGCCGCCGACACGCCGTGGCTGTACAACTCCACCCCGGGCATGCTGGCGGTGTTCGACGCGGTCCTGGACGCCCGGCTCGCCGCGATGCGGAACGATGCGGCCGGCGCGATTGCCGCCTGGCGCCGGGCCGTGGCGGCGGAAGACGTCCTCAACTACGACGAACCGCCCGACTGGTTCTACCCGACCCGCGAATCGCTCGGCGCCGCACTCTTGAAGGCCGGCCGGACCGACGACGCGGAACGGGTGTTCCGGGAGGATCTCGAGAAGAATCCGCGGAACGCGCGGTCACTGTTCGGACTCTGGCAGACGCTGCGAACGGTCGACCCACGGGGTGCGGCCACGCAGGTCGCCGGGCGCCGGTTCCAGGACGCGTGGAAAGACGCGGACGTTGAACTGAAGCTGACCGATTTTTGACGATGTGTCCGCGCGACGCGGACCCTACAGACTGAAGATTCGACCGAAAGGGGCAACCATGACCGTCTCTGAACGTTCCGTCGGCACCGTCACCATTCTCGATGTATCTGGCAGCGTCACACTCAACGACGGGGCCGATCAGGTTCGCGACAAGGTCAAGGCCGTGCTCGCGGAAAACAAGAAACACGTGCTCGTCAATCTGGCCAAGGTGTCATACATGGACAGCGCCGGTCTCGGCGAACTGGTCCAGGCCTATTCCACGGTCTCGAAGGCGGGCGGCGCGCTGAAGCTCGTCAGCCCCACCAAGCGCCTGCAGGATCTCCTGGTCATCACCAAGCTCGCCACCGTCTTCGACTCGTTCGACGACGAAGCGAGCGCCGTCGCCAGCTTCAAGTAACAGCAGTACGTGGGGTCCGGCTTTAGCCGGACCTGCAGAATCCGGCTGAAGCCGGATTCCACGACATCATCGCGCGCGGCGGCCACGCCGCGCGCGCCACAGCAGCACCGCCAGCGTTCCACCGATCACCGCGGCGCCGCCGACGAGCGCCGCGGCGGCGTACGTCACCGGACCCGGCGGCGCGGGAATCGCCGCCCGCGCCGCATCGTTGAAGGCCCTCCGCCGCGCCAGCTCCAGCTTGAGACTCTCTTCCCCTTGCGCCATCGCCCAGCGGTGATTCGCACCGAAGACCGGCCGCAGCAGCGGCGTCAGCGCCTTCAAGAGCGGCTTCTCCGCGCGAATCCTCCAGTCGTAGGTGATGTTCACAAACCCGCCGTCCTGCGCGAACGTCCAGACGCCGCGGCCGACGAAATCGCCCAGTGCCTCGATCGTGAACCCGTAGGGATACTTCGTCTCGACCACGACCGACTCCCAATCCAGCGTGTACGGCAGCCAGCCTTTTGTGTGGAGGCGGACGCGACGGCCCAACCCGTTGGCGTCCGGCGGCGCGATCTGCTCGACGTCCAGATACACCGACGGCCACCACCGCGCCAGCGACGACACGTCGCCGATCACGTCGGCAACCTCGCCGCACGTGCCCTCAACGCGCCAATGGGTGATGAAATGGTAGCGGTTCATGGGGGCTGAGTACGAATTGACAATCGTCAATTGTCAATTGTCAATTCGTGTTTTCTACCCGGCATAGGGGCGGATTCCGCGGCCGGCGAACGTCGTCAGCAACCGGCGACGGAGTTCGTTCGCGATCTTGCCCTGGTTGAGCGGCTGGGTGCGGAACTTCGTACGCACGGTGGCCATGCCGTCGGCGATCGACTCGACGCCGACGATTTCGATCGCGCTCAGGAGCAGCGGCGCCCAGTGCGGATCCTTCTGCATCGACGCGCCGACTTCGGCGATGGTTCCGTAGACGCGATCGAGATTCTCCGAGTACAGGACCCGGACGTCGACGATCGCGAACGAATACTGTTTGCTGAGGTTGGCCAGCGCGGTAATGGTGCCGTTGGGAAACACGTGCACCGCGCCTTCGCCGTCGCGCATCACGATCGTCCGCAGATTGACCTGCTCGATGTGGCCCGCCGTGTTGTTGATGCGCGCGATGTCGCCGACGCGGACCTGATCCTCGAGGATCATGAAGAATCCCGAAATCACGTCGCGCACCAGGTTCTGCGCGCCGAAGCCGATCGCCAGGCCGACGATGCCGGCGCCGGTCAGCAGCGGGACGACGTCGATGGTGAGTTCGCGCAGCAGCATCAGCAGCGCGACAAACCACACGGCCACCGTCACGAGCCGCGCCAGGATGCCGCCGAGCGTGCTCGCCCGCCGCTGCCACTCGAGATCGTGCTCGCGCGGTCCGTAACCAAGCCGGTGCTCGGCGGCCCCAATCGCCAGCCGCGACGCGCGCACGACACCGGCGGCCGCCACCAGAATGACGACGATGCGCAGCCCGTGGGTCAACAGCCACTCGGCCACCAGCCGCGGCTCCATCCGCACTTCCGCGACGCCGAAATGCGAGAGCAGCAGCGACAACGCCACGACGGCGGCGACGGCCACCATCAGCCAGGCCAGCGAGCGGACGAACGTCTTCATGACGCGGCGGCTAGAAGCGCTGAATCTTCAAATAGTTGGCATCGACCCGCCCGAGGTCGGGGTTGATGCTGACGAGGACGACGAGACCGCCTTCGGCGACCAGGCCGCGGTCGATCAGTTGACGGCCGATTTCCGCGCCGCCGAGATCCACCGCATCGAGATGGTCCGCGAAGATCGACGACACGCCCCAGTGCAGCGACAACTGACGGGCCATGTCGTGGCGGTTGGTGACGGCCAGAATCGGCACGCTCGGCCTAAGCGCCGACAATCGCCGGGCGGTCTTGCCGCCGCGCGTGATCGCCACGATCGCCTGCGCGTCGCCGCGTTCGGCGAGCGTGACCGCGGCTTCGCAGATCGCGCGGGCATGATCGTGATCCGGTTCGTCGGCGAGCGCCACGCGGCCGGTCTCGGTGCGTCCGCTTTCGGCGTCGCAGATGATGGCATCGAGCGTCTGCACCGATCGCGCCGGAAACGCGCCTGATGCGGTCTCGCCCGCCAGCATGATCGCATCCACGCCATCGTCGACGGCGTTGGCGGCGTCGCTGACTTCGGCGCGCGTCGGCCGCGCCTCGGTGGTCATCGACTCGAGCACCTGAGTGGCGAGAATGACCGGCACCTGACGGGCCCGGGCGTGGCGGATGATCTCGCGCTGCGCGCGCGGCACGCGTTCGAGCGGCATCTCGAGCCCGAGGTCGCCGCGCGCCACCATGACGCCGTCCGAGGAATCGATGATGGCGTCGAGATGCTCGAGCGCCTGCGGCCGTTCGAGCTTGGCGATGAGCGGCACGGTGGTGCCGTGGTCGGTCATGATCTGGCGCGCCTGGCGCAGATCGCTGGCCCCCTGAACGTAGCTGAGCGCCACCATGTCGACGCCGAGCGCCAGGCCGAAGCGGAGATCGTCGGCGTCCTTCCTCGTCACCGCCGACGCCGGCAACTTCACGCCCGGCGCGTTGATCCCCTTGTGCTGACCGAGGCGTCCGCCGTCGACCACCGTCGTGACAATCTCGGTCCCGTCGGTCCGTTCGACCTTCAGCTCGATGCTGCCGTCCGAGAGCAACAGGCGATCGCCGGGGCGAACGCCGCGCGCGAGCCCGGCAAATGACGTGGCGATGCGTTCGGCGTTGCCTTCGAACGTGCCGGTCGCAATGCGCAGCGTCTGGCCGCGGGTGAGCGTCACCGGCCGGGCGCCCTCGAGCGCCCCGGTGCGGATCTTCGGACCGCCGAGATCCTGGAGGATGGCGACGCTGCGCCGCGCCCGATCCGCGGCCTCGCGGACGCGGGCGAACGTGGCGGCCTGTGTTTCGTGCGTGCCGTGCGAAAAATTCAACCGCACGATGTCGGTGCCGGCGGCGATCAGTTGATCGAGGACCGCGTCGCTGTCAGACGCGGGCCCGACCGTGGCGATGATTTTCGTCTGCCGCATGTAGAATTCGATCATTATGGGCCAGATCGTTCCCGATGCCGTCGAGCGATACCTGAGCGGACTGAATCGCGCCAGCGATCCGGTCCTCGAAGCGATCGCGCGCGCCGGCGTCGAGCAGGATCTGCCGATCGTCGATGCCGAAGTGGGGGCGCTGCTCCGGGTGCTGGCGTTGTCGGTCGGCGCGACGCGCATCCTCGAAATCGGGACCTGCGTGGGCTATTCCGGCATCTGGCTGGCCGGCGCGCTGCCCAGGCACGGCATGCTGATCACGATGGAGAAAGATCCGGCTCGAGCTCGCACGGCCCGTGCCAACTTCGACCGGGCTGGATTGGGCGATCGCGTCAACGTTGTGATTGGCGACGCCCAACTGCTGGTCACAAAAGTGTCGGGGCCCTTCGATTTGATCTTTCAAGACGGTAGCAAACCGCTCTACGTCACCTTGCTCGACAAACTCGTCGATCGCCTCAGGCCAGGCGGACTGCTCGTCACCGACAACGTGCTGTGGGACGGCGAAGTCGTGCCGGGCTACCTGCCGGCGCCGATTCGCAACGCCAGCGACACCGAGGCGATCAAGAAATACAACGAGCTGATCAACACGCATCCACAACTGATCACCGCCACGGTGCCACTGCGGGATGGAGTGGCGATCTCGGTCAAGAAGCCGGTGTAGAGGTTAGAGATTGGGGGCTGGGGGCTGGGGGCTGGGGACTGGG
>CAZOAZ010000031.1:16597-65552 GCA_964577955.1 uncultured Bifidobacterium sp.
CCCCCGGTGCCCCGGGGGGTTGGGTGGGGCTTTCGCGTACCCCCCGGGGGTTGCGTGTTTTGTTTGGGGGGGGGGGGGGGGGGGGGGGGGGCACTGGGATGAACATCGAAGCGTGGCTCAAAGCGGCGATTGCGGACGCGGAGAAGCGCGGCCTTCCGGAGTTGAAGCCGCTGCTCGAAGGGCTGGCGCACGCGACCAAGGTCTTGCGGACGGCGAACTTCGGCGGGCGGGCCAATGACCGTTGAAGAATTCGCGCGGCAGTTCCGGGCGCGGCAGATCAGTTCCGCCGAGGCCACCGAGGCGTGCCTCGAGAGGATTCACGCCGACAACCCGCGTCTCAATGCGTTCATCCTGGTGATGGCCGACGAGGCACGACGCCAGGCGAATGAGGCCGACCGCGTGCTGGCGGCGGGAGAGGACCGCGGACCGCTGCACGGGGTTCCGCTCTCGGTGAAGGACCTGTTCGACATCGACGGCACCGTCACCACCGCCGCGTCGCACGTCCGCGACGGCATTGTCGCCACGAGCGACGCGCCCGTGATCACGCACCTCAAACGGGCCGGCGCGGTGATCGTCGGCAAGACCAACCTGCACGAGTTCGCCTTCGGCACGACCAACGAAGACTCGGCCTACGGACCGGCGCGCAACCCATTCGATCCATCGCGGTCACCCGGCGGCTCGAGCGGCGGTTCGGCGGCGAGCGTCGCCGCCGGCATGGCGCTCGCAACGCTCGGCACCGACACGGGCGGTTCGATCCGAATCCCCGCGGCCGCGTGCGGCATCGTCGGTCTGAAGCCGACCTACGGCGAGCTTTCGGCGGACGGCGTCATTCCGTTGTCGCGGACCATGGATCACGTCGGCCCGCTCACGCAGACGGTCACGGACGCCTGGTATCTGCTTCATGTGCTGCGCGGCGACAGCGTCGTGCGGCCGCTCGAACCGGCCGACGCCGGCGATCTCCGCGTCGCCGTTCCGCGCGACTATTTCTGCGAACGCCTCGACGACGACGTCCGGCAGCGGTTCGACGCCGCGCTCGAGGCGCTCCACATGGCCGGTGTGGTCGTCACCGAGGTGTCCATTCCGAGCGCCGAATTCATCGTGCCGATCTACATGCACATCGGGTTCAGCGACGCGGCGGCCTACCACGCCGACACCTTGCAGAAGATGCCCGAGCGCTACACGACGCCGGTCCGGCTGCGGCTCGAGATGGCGCGCTACGTGCTGGCCGAGGATTACGTGCGGGCGCTCGACGGGCGCGCGGCGCTGCGCCGCGAAGTCGATCGCGCGTTGCGCGGTCACGACGCGTTGATCCTCCCGACGCTGCCGATTCCGGCGCCGCACATTGGGGCGTCAACCGTGCAGATCGGAGAATCGAAGGAGCCGGTGCGGAACATGATGCTGCGATTGACGCAGTGCTTCAATCTCACCGGTCATCCGGCGATCTCTCTGCCGTGCGGAAAGACTCGGGACGGGCTGCCGGTCGGCCTGCAGCTGGTCGGCACACACGGACAAACCGACGCGTTGCTACACGTCGCGAAAGCGGTGGAAGCGATCGTTTGATCTCGGTGGCGTCAGGCTTTAGCCGGACAACTGGAAGTCAGCGCGTGTGTCGTTCCAAGGATTGCAGCCGCACTTCGTGATCGTCGAGCGATTTGACAAAGCCCGCGTGTTCAGCCGCGTTCACCGCCGAAGGTGACCCCAGGTCGCTCTTGGCACTGGCAGATTGTTCGAGCGCCAGTTTGAGATCGGCTTTGAAATGCTCATAGAGCACGTCCATGTGGCGCCGGGTATCCCGGCCATCTTCGAGTAGTCTCTTCTCGAGCTGGTCGAATCTGGCGTCCACGCGATCGAACCGCGCGTCCACTTGCGCGAACCGCGCATCCACTTGCGCGAACCGCTCGTCTACGCTCCTGATGAGAGAGTTCACTCGCTCTGGGAGTTCGCTCAAACCGTCCTTCTTATCGTCAACCGACATGAACCCTCACATCCTAGCATCGTCGTCGCAGTGAGATGACGATGACCTGACGATGAGGGAATGCGAACCTCGTGCCGCATAGACCTCCTCATGTTGATCGACGTAATGGCGACTTCGCCCGCGCCTGCCCTGAGCGAAGTCGAAGGGCCAGCCGCGGACTAGTTCGTCGCGCGCGGCTTGAAGCTGTCGACGGTGTAGTCGAAGTACCCGTTCATGATCTCCGGGCCGAAGACGACACGCGCGGTCGGGTCGGGATTGCTCTTGTTGTTCGCCGAGTTGTCGTAGTGCGCGATCGTTTCGATCCGGCTGCCCCTGGGCGCGGCGATCGGCGTCTTCACCACGTAGGTCGGCTGCCAGTCGGGATTGAACTTGGGCACGCTGAGCAGCACGACCGAGCGGCCGTCGGGATAGACGAGCGTGTACTTGAAGTCCTTGCCGCGTTCGTTCATGCGCGGGAGGAAGCCGATGATGTGGCTGTCTTCCGCGAACGTGTAGGCGTTGCCCTTCGCCTCGTAGTTGGCGTCGCCGGGCGGAATCGCGAGGTCCCGCGTGCCGGACATCGCCGTCATGGCCACCTTGTCCACCTGGCCCTTGGCGAATTTCAAGCCGATCGTCGTCTTGTCGGTCGCCGGCATGCCCTTCGGGTTGTAGTGCATGTTGAGCCCGATCGTCGTCCCCTTCGGAATCATCCGCACGACGCCTTGACCGTAGGCGGTCGTTGCCCCGCCCGGCTGGTAGCCGCCGATCCGCGTGCTGCTCCGCCCCTCGCGCACGGAGACGATCGCGTGATGCGTGACCAGACGGTTTGACGGCACCACCTCCATCATCTCGACGTAGGTGTCCTGCTGGAACGTCACCGGATCAATCGGATAGTCCTGGATGATGCGCGTGCCGCCGGCCGGCACCTGCGCCGGCTCCGTCATCGTCAGCACCATGTCCGGCTTCCCGATCTTCCAGCCCTCCGGAAAAACCGGGGCCGCGGGCAGGTCCTTCGGATTGCCTTCAAACGCTCCCGCATCCGCCCACGCGAGGATGGTGGCCACGTCCTTCGCCGACAGACTCGGATCGTTCGCGAACTGGCCGAACTGCGGGTCCGCGCCCCACGGCGGCATGACGCGATCGGCGACCGCCTTGCGAATCGCGCGCGCCCACGGCCTGGCGGCTTCGTAGCTCGTCAGCGACATCGGGGCGATTTCACCCGGACGGTGGCATGAGACGCAGTTCTTGTTGAGGATCGGCGCAACGTCCTTGTTGAAGGTGACGTTAGTCGCAGACGGCGCCTGGGCCGCAGGTCCTGCCTGCCAGCACAGAACGCCAAGAAGCGCCACGGACAGGCTAAAGCCTGTCCCTACCGATGCCAACCCGCGAACAGACATCACGTCCCCTGTCCGTCAAATCCCAAACCTGCCGTTGGTGCCTCAAAGTGCACATCCAAATTGCGGGGCGCTGCGTAGAGTAGCAAACCACGTTCGGGGCGGACAAGCAGCCCGCTTGCCCGCGGGCGCCGATCCAGCGGCGCGTTGGGCGTGGTGTCTCGAGGGGAGAAAGATGCGAAAACTGCTCTTGATCGTGGCCTTCCTGGCGCTACCGACGCTCAGCGAGGCGGGACCCTGCACCATCGGTAGTCTTCAGTCCTACATCGGCCTCGGAGCGACGGGTTGCGACCTCGGCGGCGCCACCTTCTTCGGCTTCGACTCCGATCCGTCCTTCGCCGGCGGCAGCGAGATCGCCGCCAGCGACGTCACCGTCACGCCGTTCAGCGCTTCAGCCGGACCTCAGTTGGCGTTCGGCCTGACGCAGAGCGCCGGTCCAGGTGACCTGTTGGGGATCCTGATCGCGTATTCGATCAGCGGCCTGAACATCAACGGGGCCAGCCTGATGATGACCGGCGCCTCTGCAACCGGCGACGGCGTTGCGACCGCCATCGAAGACCTTTGCCTTGGCGGGACATTCGGCGCGGATCCGACGAGTTGCTCCGGCACACCGACCTCGCTCGTCGTCGCGCAGGACTTCATCGGCTACACCGGCGACGACACGAAGTCGTTCGCGGTGAACTCGTTCTTCGACGTGTTCTTCGATCTCACGCTCGACGGCGGCCTCAGCGGCTCAGCCGCGTTTACAGACGCCGCGCTGATCAACCAGTTCAACGCCGCCGCGCCTGCCGCCGATCCTGTGCCTGAACCGGTGTCGATGCTGCTCGTCGGCACGGGTCTGCTGGGCGCTGCGGCGCGTCGCGCGCGCAAGCGCTGAGCATCGCGGTCACGCGGCACTTGCCCAAGGTCCGGCCAAAGCCGGACCCCACCGTTTTGAATTGTCGTTTGCTCGGTTGCACAACTGGGAGGGAGTACTGTGCGCACACTCAAGACTTCAATTGCATTGACCGTCGCCACGGCGACGTGGCTCTCGCAGGTCGGCTTCGCGGCCAACCATCGCGAAGCGCCCATCACGGCGCTCGATCACAAAGCGGACATCACCGACGTCTACGCGTTCCGCAGCTACGGTGCGGCGGCCGTGCCGTCGGTGACGATGATCCTGTGCGTCGATCCGCTGCTCGAACCGGCCAACGGGCCGAACTGGTTCCCGTTCGATCCGGAGATCCTGTACGAACTCAAGGTGGACAACAACAACGACGCGATCGCGGACGTCACGTTCCAGTTCCGGTTCGGGACGGAACAGCGGCTGCCCGGGCTCTTCCAGGTCTACGCCGGTGTGCCCGGCGGCGCCGTCGCGCCGGCCAACTCGCCGGCCCCGGTTCCGCCCGGCACACCGATCGTTCCGCCGCAGATCAACTCGTTCAGCAGCGCCGGTCTCGGCCAGCGCCAGTCGTATGCGGTGACGATGGTGACGAACGGCATCAGCACGCCGCTCACCGCGCTCGGTGGCGAGACGCTCTACGCCGTTCCCGCGAACCCCGGGCCGCGCACGATGGACTACGACGCGATGTTCAACGCCGGTACCTACACGGCCACGAGCGGCAGCGGCAGCGTCAAGGTCTTCGCCGGCACGACTGACGATGCGTTCTGGATCGACCTCGGCGGCGCATTCGACACGCTCAACACCTCGAAGTTCCCCGTCATGAGTGCGGCGGAAGACGCGGCGAACGTGAACTTCTCGGCGGACACGGTCTCCGGTTACGCGGTGAACTCGATCGCGATCGAGGTGCCGGTGAGCCTGCTGACGCGCACGGGCGCCATCGAAGCGGCGTCGTCAACCGCCGCGACGATCGGCGTCTGGGGCACGACCTCGCGGCCGCGGACGACGGTTCGGCGTCCGCCGCTTCCGGCCACGAGCAGCGGCACGTGGGCGCAGGTTCAGCGCATGGGCAACCCGCTGATCAATGAACTGCTCGTCGGCACGGGTTCGAAGGATCGCTTCAGCATGGATCAGCCGGCGAACGACGCGCAGTTCGCATCGTTCTTCCTCGATCCCGCGCTCGCCCGCGTCGTGAACGCGCTGACGGCCGGAGCGGTGGCCATTCCCAACGTGCCACGCCTCGACCTGCTGCCAGTCGTCACCTATGCGCCGCCGATTGCGGCGGCGGGAACGACCTCCGGACCCGTGGCCGATCTGCTGCGCCTGAACACCGGCGTCACGCCGACGCCGGTCGGCAGCGCCAATCGGCTCGGTCTTCTCGGCGGCGACGCGGCGGGCTTCCCCAACGGCCGTCGGGTGTTCGACGACGTGACCGACGTCGCGCTGCGCCTCGTCGTCGGCGGCGTGCTCGCGGCGCCGTTCCCCGGATACAACGCGGCGATCAATGGGCGGCTGGGGGATGGCGTGAACGTCAACGATGCGCCGTACCGAACCGATTTCCCGTACCTCGCCAACGCGCCGGCCGGACGGAACCGCCGTCACGTGGATCCGGGCGAGCCGCTGTGCACGCCGCTCTTCGGCGGCGGCGGACCCTGCCTGCCATAGGGGAGATCATGACGACAAAGACATTCGTGCGATCGCTGGCGGCCGTCACCCTCGTGGTGGCGGCCGCCGCCGCGGCGGGCGCGCAAACGGCGCTTCCCGCCGAACAGCGGATCACGGCCTTGACGAAAGTCGTGGCCGCAAATCCTGGGAAGCCCGAGCCCTACATCGAACTGGCGCTGGCGTATGCGCGCCGCGCGCGCGAAACGTCGGACACGATCTACTACGCCAAAGCCGACGAGGCGATCGCCCGGGCGCTCGAACTCGCGCCTGGCCACTTCGAAGCGATGAAGATGCGGGTCTGGGTGCTGCTCGGCAAGCACGAGTTCCGCCAGGCGCTCGACCTGGCGAAAGTGCTGAACAAGCAGACGCCGGACGATCTGCTCGTCTACGGGTTTCTGACCGACGCCAACGTCGAACTCGGGAACTACGAGGACGCCGAAAGCGCGTGTCAGTGGATGCTCGACCTCCGGCCGGGCAACATTCCGGCCTTCACGCGTGCGGCATATCTGCGCGAGATCTTCGGTGACGTTGACGGCGCGGTCGAACTGATGACCGCGGCGTTTCACCGGACGCCGGTGACTGAAATCGAGGACCGCGCCTGGATGCTCACGCAAATCGGCCACCTCGAGTGGGCCGCGGGCCGCATCGAGAACGCCGACCGCGTCCTGACCGAGGCGCTCGGACTGGTGCCCGACTATCACTACGCCCTGGCGTCGATGGCCAAGGTTCGCACCAGTCAGAAGAAGTACGGCGAGGCGGTCACGCTTCTGACGCGCCGGTACGAGGGCGCGAAGCACGCGGAGAACCTGTTCGCCGTGGCGGAAGCCCTGGCACGGGCCGGGCGCACGGCGGAAGCTGCCGCGGCGTTCGCGGAATTCGAAACGAAGGCGCTCATCGAGTCGAAGAGCTGGGACAACGCGAACCGCGAGCTGATCTTCTACTACGCCGATCACGCCCGGCGGCCGGCCGATGCGCTGCGCATCGCCGAATTCGAAGCCGCGCGGCGCCAGGACGTGCACACGCTCGACGCGCTGGCCTGGGCGCTGCACGTCAGCGGCCGGACCGCGGACGCGCGCCGGGAAATCGACCGGGCGCTCGCCGTCGGCATCAAGGATCCCGAGATGCTCGCACGAGCAGCCGTCATCACCACTGCAGCCGCCACACCGTAGCCGAGCCTCTTATACTGGACGCCAGGGAGGGGCTCATGATCGATCGCCGTAACCTGGTGTCCGGTGGTCTGGCCGGCGTTCTCGGCGCGCTGTCCACGACCGAAGCCGTCGCGGCGTCGCCAGACGCCGCGGCGGCCGCAGAGGTGACCGAAGATACGGCGCGAAAAGCCGTCGACGTGCTCGCGGGCATCCTGAACGAGGTCCGCAACCTCAAGGCGTTCCCGGAAATCGCGTCCGTCCGCAACGCGCAGGTCACGTTTCTCCGCGCCACCAACAAATTTCCGGACTACATCGAGGTCGGCGTCTCGGTCTGGTTCGCCGTGCACGACTGGCACATCCGCTGGCAGCAGCCGCTCGCGCTCGGGCGCGATCCGCTCGGCCGGATGACGCTGCAGTTGAATCAAACGACGGTAATCATGCGGCCCGACGCCGAAACCGGCTTCATCGGTCTGCCATACGACAACCGGTAGGAGCACAGCGCCGTCAGTACGACGGAGCGAGTTTCAAGCACGACTGGAGCTACCGTCGACGCCGAATGAACTCGCCGGCGGTTTCGATGCGATAGCCCTGGGCCAGAAGTTGCGGCAGTACGGTCTCCAGCGCACGCAGGGTTTCAATCCCCGACGGATCGTGCAGCGTGACGATCGAACCAGGCCCCGTCTGGTCCATCACTGATTTCGCAATCGTCTCCGCAGGCGGACGCTTCCACTCTTCTGGATCCACGTCGCCGAGCACGCTGGTCTTGTGCAGATCGTTCAACACCCACGGGAGAACGAGGAACTTCGCGGCATGCGGTGGGCGGAAGAGAATTTCTCCGGTCACGCCGACCCCCCGAAGCAACGCATCCGTTCGTTCGATCTCCTCGCGCACGCTCGCCGGCCACATCCAGATCAACTTCGGATGCGAGTACGAATGGTTGCCGGCTTCATGGCCGCGGGCGAGCACCTCGCGCGCTACCGCCGGGAAGCGCTCGACGTTGACACCCATCATGAAGAACGTCGCCCGGACGTGGTATCGGTCCAGGATGTCGAGCACCTTCAACGTATTCTGCGGATGCGGCCCGTCGTCGAAGGTCAGCGCCACGACCTTCTCGGTGGTGTCGATCGTCGCGACGTAGTCGCCGAAGAGCTGAAACGTCGACGAGAGAATGACCTCGCGCATGCCGAGCACGAACACCGCGAGCACGAAGAGCCCGACGCCCCAGCGAATCGCCCGGCGCCTCCAGTGTGAGGCCATCATCATGCAACCTGCCGTCGCATCAACCGCGCGAACAACCCTTCTTCCGCCATCAGCGCCGCAAAGGTCCCGTGCTGGACGACGCGCCCTTTTTCGATCACGTAGATGCGATCCGCCTGGCGGATGGTGCTCATGCGATGCGCAATGACCACCCGTGTCGCCTTTGACTGATTCAGCGATTCGGTGACGATGGCCTGCGACTTGTTGTCGAGCGCGCTGGTGGCCTCGTCGAGGATCAGCAGGGCCGGCTTGCGGAGCAGCACGCGCGCAATCAGCAGCCGCTGCCGCTGACCGCCGGAGAGATTCGTTCCACCCTCGGACACGAACGTGTGCAGTCCCATCGGCATCTGGCGGATCTCGTCGTCCACGCCGGCGGCACGCGCCGCCTCCCAGACTTGATCGGTCGTCGCCGCGTAGCCGACGGTGATGTTGTCGTAAATCGAGCCGGCGAGGATCTTGTTTTCCTGCGAGACGACGCCCATCTGCTGGCGGACGGCGAGGATGTCGAGGCCTTTGAGATCGTGGTCGTCGAGGTAAATCGCACCGGCACTGGGCGACTCGAACCGCAGCAGCAGGTTGACGATGGTCGACTTGCCGCTGCCGGACGGACCGACGAGGGCGATGCACTCGCCGGGATTCGCCTCGATTGAGACTTCGTTCAGGATCAGCGGACCGTCCGCCCGATAGCGAAAGGTGACGCGTTCCATTCGCAAGCGGCCGGTCAAATGACCGGGTGGATTCCTCAGGCCCTGGACCTCGGGATCGCCTTCGAGAATCGGCTGCAGCCGGTGCCAGTGCGCCGCGACGCTGCAAAAGAGCTCCGTGCTGTTGCCGAGCGTCGTGACGCCGGTCAGGAACGTCCCAAACGCGGCGCTGAAGGCGACGAAGGATCCAACCGTCAGGGTCGGCTGCGCGCCGAAGACGTCATCGGCGGCAAGCCAGAACAGGATCGCCGTCGCCAGCGGCGGCAGGACGACTGCCAGCAGCTTGCTGCGATCGCCGACGCGGCGGAGGCGCTGGGCCAGCCGCATGCGGGCCCCATACGCGCGGCCCCACTGCGCGAACGCGCGGGTTTCGGCTCCCGCGGTTCTGAGCTTGGGCACCGCGCCGATGAGTTGTATCAGCAGGCCGCGCAGCTGGCCGTCGGCGTCCTGCAGTGGCGCCAGCAGGCGCCGGATCCGGATCGCCGAGATCACGCTGACCGTGCCCGATACGGCGGCGACGGCGACGGCCGCCAGCGTCAGCGGGCCGCTGTACGAAAAGAGCAGCGCCAGGTTCGCCACCGATGCCACCGAGCCGATCACTGTCGACAGCGCCGTCACGCTCAGCGCGGCGCGAATCTGCGTGACCGCGTTGACCCGGCTCTCGAGATCGCCGGCGGTGAAGCGGCGGAAAAACGACGGTCCCTGATCGAGCAATCGATCCCAGAGTCCGAGCTGGAGTCGGGCGGCGGAACGTGCGGCCAGGCGGAGCAGACTCAGCGACCGCGCAAGATCAAAGAGCAGCCCGCCGGCGGCCGCGGCAATCAGCGCGGCGCCAATCGTCAGGAGCTGACTGCGGTCGCCGTCCGGAATGGTGCTCTCGAACAGAATCTTCGTCGCCGGCGGCGTCAACATGCCGACGAGAATGACGGCGAGACCGGACAGAATCGCCGTCACGAATTCCGATCCGCGATCGGCAAACGTCCAGCGGAGCGTGGCTCCGGTGGTCGGGCGGCGGACGATGGACGGCGTGATGGCGGACGCTGCGGGTGCGATCGTGGCCGCCAGCGCCGCATCGACGAGTCGCGGCGGCGCGTCGGCGAAGAGCGCCCTGAAGCCCATGCCGCGGAACCAGCGGCGGCGGAACGGCACCAGGCCGATCGGCTGATTGTCCGGACCGATGGTGCCCACGAGCGGCTCGCCGTCGTGCCGCCACCAATTGCCGCCGAGCACGACCTTGCGGGCCCGCAGTCCGGAGGCATCGAGAATCGCCGAGAGCGCGGGCGCGCCACTGCTCGCCGCGGGTGCCACGATCTGGAGCCCGCAGGCATCACCCAGCTGGCGCATCACCGACACGAGCGGCGTGTCGATCCACGTCGCACGCGCGCCTGGTCCGCGCCCGATCTGTGTGAGTCCCTCGAGGGTCTCCGCCGTCGCCCGCTCGTTGAGACGGCGCCGCTCGTTGAACCGATCGCGGGCAGCGGCGTCCCGAGTGCGATCGCCTTGCACGACGGCCTCGAGGTAACGCGTCTGCGCGGCCGCCAGGATCGCGAGCCGCACGTCGGGCGTCGCGGCGTCAACTGCCGCGCGCAGATCTGCAAGTTCGCAGTCCGCGCCCATCGCCGCGAGCCACAACCCAACCGACTCGCGCCCGTTCGAGACCGCGACTGCGTCAGTCATCGGCATCGCCGTCAATTCGGATGATTGAATACCGGCCACGATGACTTCGACGCCGGCGGACGGCTGCCACAAAACCGTCGCACCCGAGTCCAGGCTGAACAGAAAGCGGCGATGCTCGGCGTCCGCAGCGGTCGCGCGGCAGAGAAACAGCCCGACCGTCCCCGACAGGACGCGCCACGCGCACGACCCGTCCAGCCGCAGCGGCGTGTTCCCCTCGATCCGGATCACCTTGGGGTCAGACACGTGTCTGACACCGTGTCTGACACCGACGCTCAGAGTCTGCCGGCATCCGGACTACAACTTGGCAATTTTTGGCACGCATCGCCTTGGAACGGCCCTTATTTGACCTGCTGAGTACTGAATCCATACAAACGGGTGTCAGACGTGGTGTCAGACACGTGTCTGACACCACATTCGCCCTCGAGCGCGGTCGAGCCGGCGTGGACGAGATCCGCGTAAGGACCGCCGGCCGCCAGCATGACCTCGTGCGTCCCGCGCTGAACGATGCGGCCCTGGTCCAGCACGATGATCTCGTCGGCGTCGCGAACGGTGCTGAGCCGATGCGCGACGATCAGACACGAGCAGCCGCGGCGCCGCAGCTGCTGATCGATGCGCGCCTCGGTATCCGGATCCAGCGCGCTCGTCGCCTCGTCGAGAATCAGGATCGCCGGATCGACGGCCAGGGCGCGCGCGATTTCGAGACGCTGACGCTGTCCGCCGCTCAGATTCGCGGCGCCTTCGGTCAGCGCGCTGTCGTAGCCGTCCGGGAGCGCGGCCAGATCGTCGTGAATGGACGCATCGCGGCACGCCTGGACCATCTGGTCGTCGGGCACCGTCGGATCCCAGAGCGTCAGGTTGTCGCGCACGCTGCCGGCAAAGAGCAGAATTTCCTGATCCACCATCGCCAGCGAATTCGCCATCACCGCGCCGGGAATCGCCTGGCGCGGCCGGCCGTCGAAGAGGACATCGCCGCCACTCGGCTGATAGAGCCCGGCGACGAGTTTCGCGATCGTCGATTTCCCCGACCCGCTGCCGCCGACCAGCGCGACGCGCTGTCCAGGCGCAATCGTCAGCGACAGACCGTCGATGAGCGGCGCCGCGTGCGGGTTGTAGCCGAAGCGAAGCTCCCGTAGCTCCACCGCGCCGCGCAGGCGGACCGGATCGCGATCGTGCACCGGCTCGGGCGACGCCGCGACGTGCGGATTCACCAGCACGTCGTCGAGCCGGGTGATGTCCGCGTGCAGATCCTGGAGTGTCGTTTCCAGCGCGAGGAGGTTGTGCACCGGACCAAGAAAACTCGCCACCAGGCTCTGGAAGGCGACCAGCATGCCGAGCGTCAGCACGCCGTCCATCACCCGAAACCCGCCGATGATGAGAATCAGCAGCGACATCAGCGCCGAGACCAGACGCGGCAGCAGGCTCAGGTTCAGGCTCGCGGTGATTTGCGTCTGCTGGGTATTGACCGCCTTGGCGTAGTGGCCGGCCACGCGCGAGAAAAATTCGGATTCAAGCGCCGACGCCTTGATCGTGCGAATCGTCTGCAGCCCGGACACGGCAACACCGGAGAACTTGCCGAATTCCTGGGCCAGGCGGCGATTCGCGTCTTCACGTTTCCTCGACATCCACCGCAGGATGACGAAGTTCATGGCCGCGAACCCGAACGCCAGAAGCGTCATCACGTGATCGAACTGCCACATCGCGAGCAGGTAGAACACGACCATGAGCAGGTCGACCACCGTCGACGCGAGCGGCCCGGACAACTGCTCCGCGACGCGATCGTTGATGGCGATGCGACTGGCGATCTCGCCGCTGTAGCGTTGGGCGTAGAAGTCCGCCGGCAGTTGCAGCAGATGCCACACGAACCGGCTGGCCATCGTCACGGCCAGCTTCAACTGGAGCCGGCGCAGCAGCCGCTGCTGGATCAGCGTCAGCACCGCGCGCAGTCCGGCGGCGAGCAGCACGCCGACGACAATCGGCCGGACCCAGTCGTCCAGCCGCTGCACGAGGACCTGATCGACGAACACCTGCAGAAAGGCCGGAACGGCCAGTCCGGGCAGTACCAGCAACAGCGCGGTAGCGCCACACAAGGCAAACGTTCCGACCGACGATCGCAGGCGCGTCCACACGCCGTGCATCACGCTCGGTCGATGTCCGCCCTTCTCGAACGACGCGCCCGGCGCCATCCGCAGGACGACGCCAGTGAAGGCCTCCTCGAACTCGGCCCGGGTGACGACGCGTGGTCCGGTCGCGGGATCGTTGAGGAACACGCGCCCCTTCGCCGCACCCTCGACGACGACGTAGTGGTTGAAGTTCCAAAGGACGACGAAGGGGTACTCGAGATCGGCAAGGCCTTCGAGATCGCGCTTGTAGGCACCGGCCTCGAGACCGTAGCCGCGGGCGGCCTGCACGAGGCTCGAGGCCTTCGCGCCGTCGCGCGACACGCCGCAGGCGCGGCGCAATTCGGCGAGCGGCACGACGCGGCCGAAATGCGCGAGCATGATGCCCAGGCAGGCGGCACCGCACTCCACCATCTCCATCTGGAGGAGCGTCGGCGTCCGGACGCGGCCGGCCCGAAAGCCGTCCCTCGAGCGACTCGGGACGGCCCTGAGCATCGTCGAAGGGCCGTCAGCAGCCGGCTGGCTCACTCGGTCCCCGTCAGCTCGCGCAGGAACGGCAGGACATACGTCATCGGCGCGCGCTCTTCGACGACGATCCTCACGTCGCCGGTCAGTCCGGCGGTGATTGGGAGAGGCGGTCCGCTCGACGACGACCAGCGGTAGCCGCTCGGATTGGACGGATCGGCGTCGAGCGCGACGGTGAGCTCCACGCGCGCGCTGTCGCCCAGCAGCGTCTGCGCCAGCGCGGTATTGCCGACGATCGCGCGCACGCCTTCAGCCGACACGGCCAGATCAGACACGTGGGTGACCCGGCCGGTCATCCCGCCGAAACGCTGCCGCTCGACGCCGTCGGGCGTCACCAGGACCGGCATGCCGGGCCGGACCTTCTTGCCGACGCCGAGCGCCAGATAGCCGAGCGCGACGAGCGCCCCTTTGCCCTCGTCGACCTCGATGGTCGCGATCCGCGCGCCGGCCGAAACGACCAGCCCGTTCGCCATGATCACTTCGAGCACGCGGCCGTCGGCGGGCGCGACAATCCGGCTGTTCAGATCGATCTGCACTTCGTTCAGCGCAATCGCCGACTTCAGCCGCTGCATCTCGGCGCGCCGCGCCGAATCGGCTTCGAGATGGCCGCGCGAGAGCGTCGTCTCCTGGCCGACCGATTGCGCCAGCTGCAGATCGAGCTGGCGCAGCTGCGCGGTCGCCTCGGTGATGCGGCGCGCGTTCTCCAGGCTCTGCTGCTCGGCGTTCAAGAGCTCGGGCGCCGCCGCCGCCAGCAGGCCGCTCGCGCGCAGCTGACGAACGCTGGCCAGCCGCTGATCGACGAGCGGCTGCATCGCGCGCGCATCGGCGAGGGTCTTGCGCAGGTTCTCGGCCTGCGACGCGGCGTAGGCCCGCATCGCCTGCGTCTGCTGCTGCTGCGTCCTCACTTCGCTCGATTGCACGCGCCCCTTGGCCCGGTCCTGCACCTCGAGTTCCTGCAGGAGCGCGCGATCCTCGTCCAGCTTGCGGCGCAGTTCGAACTGATCGACGAGGCCGATGACCTGCCCCTTCGTGAGGCGATCGCCGCTACGGATCGTGATCTGATCAATCCGACCGGCGCCAAGCGTCTGGAGTTCGAGGACGCCGCGCGGACGAATCAACACGCCACGGCCGCTGACCGTCGTCGCCACCCGGCCGACGACGCTCCAGACGAGAATCAAGGCGACCAGCACCGCGACGACCAGCAGCGGCAGCCAATCGCTCGGCCGCACGATGTGAATCGTTTCATCCAGCCGATCCGGCGACGACAGCCGTTCGGGCGCGGACGTCACAACGACTTCAGACGGCGCTGCAGCCAGTCGAACCGCGCGCCGGCCAGCGTCAGGGCGTCGAGCGTCGCCGGATCGATCTCGTCGTCGGCAGCGCCGCGTTCGGGTTCCGAGCCGGGATATCCGAGGTGGCCGACCGTCGTGCGCAGACGGTCGGAAAGAAAGACGGCGAGCGAACGATAGAAGCGGGAGGCGAAGGTGACGTCCTGCTGCAGCTTCTGCTCGAGGGCGCGCCGCGGAATCGCGAGCACGACGGAGGGCTCGAGGCTCACGACCGACGCCGACGGCGGCCGCGAATCGACGAACGACATTTCACCGACGAATTCGCCGCTGCGCAGCTTCGCCACGTCCGCCGTCCCGGTCCGCGCGGTGCGGACGGCAAACAACCCGTCGATGATCAGGAACACCGCGTCGACCGGCTGCTTCTCGTGGATCAGCACGGCGCCGGCCGTCACTTCGCGCCTGGCCCCGACCGCGATCATCCAGTCGAGATCGGAATCGTTCAGGATGCCGAGGAGAAAAAGCGCCTTGCGCATGACGGCCGCGAGCGTCGGCAAACGCTACCGGCGGCGCGAGGCCTTCCGGACTTTGGCCTTGGCGTTGGCCGCCGTCTTCTTCGCGCGCGTGACGACCTTCGCGGCTTTGCCCTTCGCCTTCGCGGCCGTACCCTTCGCCTTGGCCTTGACCTTGGCTTTGGCGCGGCTCGCCGAAGTTCGAACCTTCTTGACGGTCGCCTTCACCTTGGCCACCGCCACCTTGGCGCGTTCCTTCACTTCAGCCACCTTGGCCTCGCCGCTGGCCACCATCTCTTTGACTTCACCGACCGGATCGGGATGTGCGGCGGCGACCGTCTCGGCCTTGCCGACGATCGTGCCGATCACGCGGCCGACGGTGTCTGCGACGTTGCCAACAGTTTCCTGAGCGGGAGTCTGCTTTTTCGCCATGGCCCGAAGTATATCCAAACGATTCAGCGGTAGGGACAGGCTTTCCGCCTACGCCGAAGGCTCCGGCGAGACTCGCCGAAGCGCGCAACGCGCGCGAAGGCGGTAGCCTGTCCGCGACTAGACGTCGAGACCCACCGAACGCATCAATTCCAAGGCGTTGCTGCGCTCGACGACGCCGTCGCGCATCCGGTAGTCGAACACCATGCGGCCGTCCTCGATCCGGTCCTCGAAATGGACATTGCGCGCACGGGCGCCGAGCGTCTCGGTCAGCGCGGTGAGCGCCAGGTCGTGGGTCGTGACGAGACCGATGGCACCGGTGTTCACGAGCGCCTGGACGATCGCGGCGGCGCCGATGCGGCGGTCGTGCGAGTTGGTCCCGTGGAGGATTTCGTCGAGCATGAACAGGACCGGCCGCAGACGAGCGTTCGCCACGATGTCGCGAATCCGGAGCACCTCCGCATAGAAGCGCGAGTGCCCCTCCTGCAGCGAGTCCTCGATCCGCATCGTCGCGCCCAGGGTCAGCGGCGACAGCGTCATCGCCCGCGCCCGGACCGGGGCGCCGGCCATCGCGAGGACGGCATTGATCCCGACGGCACGCAACAGCGTGCTCTTGCCCGACATGTTCGAGCCGCTGACGATCAGCACGCGCGGGCCGTCCCCGCCCAGCCGCACGTCGTTGGCCACGGCGACGCGCTCGTCGATCAACGGATGCCCCAGCTGCTCCGCGTCGAACACCCGACCATCGGCCACGACCGGGAACGGATCGGCAGGATGTTCGAAGGCGAACGTTGCCAGCGCACAAAACGCCTCGAGTTCGCCGATCGCGGCGATCCAGCGCGCCAGCCGATCGCGATGCGCGGCCTGCCAGCGGTCGATGGCCACCGCCGCCTGGCTGCGCGCCAGCAGCGCCATCGCGAACGGCCGCACGAACTCGTTCCGCGGTGCATCGCGGACGGCAATGAAGAATCGGAGCCGACCGAAGAGCTGCGAAGGCAACTGATCGCCCTCCATCAGTTGGCGATGCCAGGCCTGGAGACGCGGCGAGACAAACGATTCCCGCTCGATACGGGCGAGCAGCGCGGCGAGCAGCGCCAGGTCGCGCTCGGCCGCGTCGACACGACGGAGCACACCATCGATCCGTTTGTGCCGGGTCGCCACGACCACGCCTTGCACGATCAACCAGATCACGACGACGTCGGCGGTCAGCGAGGTGAAGGCGGCCAGCAGGGTCAACACCGCGGTTACCGCGGCCATCGCCCCGAAGAACCACGCATGACCCGCGGCGAAGCCGACCGGCGAGGTCTTCGCCCAGGTCGTCAGCGTTCCGGTACGCGACACGTGCGCCTCCGCGGCCGCGATCGCCAGCGCTTCGCGCAGGTCGGTCCGGCCGCGCAACTCCCGGATCGCGCCCTGTCGCGCCACGATTTCGTCAGGCGCCGCCGGACTGCGAAGCCAGTCGGCGAGCGTCTCTTCGCCGGCTTCGGTCACCGCCGTATCGAGGAGCTGAAACAACGACCCAGGGCCGAACAGATCCAGATCGAGCGCATAAGGATGGCCCGCAGCGAATCGCGCACCGTCGGCGCCCGCTCCCTGCCACGTGTGATCGAGTCGCGCGAGGCCGCGTTCGAAGTAGCGCTTGCCGCGTTTCGCGCGATCCTGCGCGTTCAGAATCCGCGCGTGGACGATCACCAGCACGAAGAATGCGGCCACCGGCACGAAGATCCACCCGCCGGCAATCAGTTCCTGACCAAGCGAGAGCCACAGCAGCAGCGCCCCCACGCCGACGGCCGCCAGACGCAGGTTGGAAACGCGAAGGTGGATCCGCTCCTTCGCGTCAATCGCCGCGATCCAGTGGGCGAGGCGACGCTGATATTCGCGGCGAGGGTCGTCGGCCACAGGCGGGATGACGCTAGTCCCGCTCGAGGAGTTCCCGGGCGATGCGGACATAGCCGTCGACGGCCTCTTCCTGCTCGGCGATCTCGATGAACTCGTCGGCGGTATGCGCGTTGTGGACCGAGCCGGGCCCGTAGAGCAGTGGCTGGCCCCACTCGTTCAGGAAGGGGATGTCGGTCGTATAGGGGAAAACGGCGCCGGGAAAACTCGGCAGCGTCGTCAGCTTGACGATCGGCACTTCAAGGATCTCCTCGAGCGTGACAGTACTCTCGACCGCGGTCAGCGCATCGCGAATCAGCTGCGCGTCGCTGACGGTGCGGAAGAGCGCTTCGGCTTCGGCCGCCGGCGACACGACGTTCGGCGCGACGCCGCCCTGGATGAGACCAATCGTGTAGTGCGTGTGGCCGAGCACCGGATCGCTGGGCCACGCCACCTTGCGCATCGCCACCAGTGTGTCGATCAGTTTGTCGATCGCCGATTCGCCCAGTTCGGGGAAGGATGAATGCGCGGCGCGGCCCGACGCCTTGAGCCGCACGCGCAGCAGGCCTCGCGTCGCAATGCCGAGGCGGTTGTCCGTGGGCTCGCCGTCGACCAGATAGCGGCTCGTCGGCGGCGCGATCCGGTTGGCGGCCTTCGCCCCGTCGCTGCCGCGCTCTTCACCGACGACAAACAGCAGACCGACGCGACGTTCGCCATCCCCGCGGAGACGATCGACCGCGGCGATCTGCGCCGCGGCGATGCCCTTGGCGTCGCAGGTGCCGCGCCCGTAGATGCGCCCGTGCTCGACGCGGCTCGCAAAAAACGGCGGCACGCAGTCGAAATGCGTCGACAGGACGACTTCAGGCGGCAGCCCCGCGGTCGCGACGACGTTGAAGCGGCTGTTGTCGACAGGCTGTTCGGTGACGACGAAGCCGCGGCCGCGCAGATAGTCGGCGAGCACGCGCCCGGTCTGACCTTCGCGCCCGGTGGTGGAATCGATATCTACGAGGCTGCGCGTCAGCCCGACGAGGTCGACGCTCTGCACGATCGTTCAGTGCGTGAGCGCGGGCTTGAGCAGCCCGAGTTCTTTGAGCACGTGCAGGATCTTCTCGCGCGACGCGGCCTGCGGCGGGCACATCGGCAGCCGGTAGGCTTCCTCGAGGAGGCCCATCGCCGCCATCGCCGCCTTCACCGGAATCGGATTGGCTTCGACGAAGTTCACCTGCATCAACGGCATGATGTGATGGTGAATGCTTCGGGCGGCGGCAAAGTCGCCGCGCTCGGCCGCTTCGACCATCTTGACCATCTCGCCGGGAATCTCGTTCGACACGACCGAGATGATGCCGCGTCCGCCAATCGCCATCAGCGGCAGCGTAATCGCATCGTCACCGGCGAGGACGATGAAATCCGACGGCAGCGTGCGGCAGACGTCGGCCATCTGCGTGATGTTGCCCGACGCTTCCTTGACCGCGATGATGTTGGGAATGGCGGAAAGGCGTTTGAGCGTGGCGGTCTCGACGTTGATGCCGGTCCGGCCCTGGACGTTGTAGACGACGATCGGCAGCGGCGTGCTCTCCGCGATCGCCTTGTAGTGCTGATAGAGCCCTTCCTGGGTCGGCTTGTTGTAGTACGGCGTCACCGACAGGATGCCGGCGGCGCCGACGTCGCGCATCGCTTCGACCTGCTCGATCACTTCGCGGGTGTTGTAGCCGCCCGCACCCGCCAGCACGGGAACCTTGCCTGCGGCTTCGTCGACGAGGATCTCGACGACCCGCGCCCGCTCCGCATCGGTCATTGTCGGGCTCTCGCCGGTCGTGCCGCACGGTACCAGGAAATGAATGCCAGCGTCGATTTGCCGGCGTCCCAGCCGGCGAACGGCTTTCTCGTCGAGCGCCCCGGAAGAGGTGAACGGGGTGACGAGCGCGGTTCCGACGCCGGTAAAAGGTGTTCTCATTGCGGGTTCCAAGTGCCAGGTTCCGGGTGCCAGGTTCCGGTGCCAGGTTCTGGCTTCAGACTAATCGATTCTCAGGGACGAACTCCACACCTGAAGTTGGCCGCATCGTCGGTGCTGCCCGTGCCTGAATAAATGGCCACCTGCGGATAGGGACAGAGCGGCCGGGAGCGATCGACGCGGCCCGCCGTCCGGTGGGTCGCCGGGATCGACGCCGGCGCCGTGCCCTTTTCCACCCAGTTTTCGAGCGCCGTCAGCATGTCGAAATTGTCGGTGCCCGGACCACCCGAACAGTGCTGCATGCCGGGCACGAGGAACAGGCGGTAGAACGCCTGCGTTTCCGCGAGCGCGGTCGTGCGGTCGGCGCTGCGACTGACCGTGGACACGACACTTTCGTAGTACTCGATGCTATTGAGCGCGGGAATGCTCGGGTCGTTCCAGCCGTGATAGACGAGCAGCTTGCCGCCGCGCTGCTGCAGCGGCTTGAGGTTCGGATCCATCGCGTCGATCATCGGCGCGATCTTCTCGAGCGCCTTCGGCAGATCGACGTCGTAGTTGAACGTGCGGAAGTCGTAGTGCGGATCCTGAAACAGCACGTACTTCAGGAAGCCGTCGGCCAGGCGATAGTGCCGTCCATCCAGTTCGGTGTCGCCGGTGACGTACCGCTCCCACGCGCCGCCGCCGGATTCGGCGCCGCGGACGTACGGCGAGTACAGGCGCTCGCCTTTGGAATTGCGCGGGCCGTCCCAGATCTGACGAACCGCCGCGACCTGCTTGGCGGTGAGACAGCTCGCCGGATCCTGGCCGGCGCGGCAGGTGAGCGGCGCCGGATCGTAGGTGCACTTGCGCGGATCCTCGATCACACTGTCGGCGATCCCGTCGAGGCTGTCGCAGGCGGCAATGACGGCGCGCTGAATGATCGGCACCTTCGCGGCGGGAATGTAGCTTTCCGGATCCTTTTCCGTCGCGAGCGCCGCCCACAAGTGTCCCGCGAGATAGGAACGCGTGGAATTCTGCGCCGGCGCGCCGGCCACGAGGCCGTCGTAGTCCGCTGGATAGCGCTGCGCTTCCATCAGCCCCTGCTGACCGCCTTTCGAGCAGCCCACATAGTACGAATAGCGCGGCGCTGCCTGATACAGCGCCGCCGTCAGCTTCTTGCCGTTCTCGGTCATCACGTGGAGACCGCGGTGGCCGAAATCTGCGACGAGGTCCGGACGGCCGAGCGCCCAGGTCGAGTCGGCGGAGTCTTTGCTGACGTGTCCCGTGTCAGTGCTGGCGGTTGCGTAACCGCGGCGAATCCCCGTCGCGAGCGCGCCATAGCTGATGATGCCCGCCGTGCCGCCGTTGCCGACGCCCTGAAACTTCCCGTTCCACGTCGTCATCGGCAGCCACACTTCGTAGCGGACTGCGGGTTTGGTGACGGCCACGACACGGCAGAACGCGGGCAGGTTCGTCAGCGCGGCGTTGCCAGGCGGCGTGAACGTCGGCCCCGCGACGTCGGTCGCGGACTCGATCGTCGTGTCAGCGATCGTGAGCCCCTTGAGCGCGGCACAGGCGGCTGAAGAAATGGTGGCGACGGGCGGCGCGGGCGGCGCCTGCTGAGTCGCGACAACAGCGGCCGAGGCGGCCAGCACGGCGGTCGTCACCGCGCAGGCAAAGTGGCGTCGTGACATACGGATCGCTCCTTTACGAAGGCACGATTCTAGTCCGCAGCCGGCCACGATCAACGTGTTTTGGGCTCCCATCGTGGGCGATGATCTGAGGCGCGATTGGAGGGACTCATGACCAGACAGCTCTTCGCCGGCCTGGTTCTTCTCGCGATTGGCATCAGTCCATCGCGCACGGTGGCGCAGACGGGCGGGGACGGCTGCTCTCTGCTCCAACCTGCGGATCTTCAGACGCTTGCCGGCGCCGCGAACCCGGCCGGCACCGCCAGCACTGACGGACTCGGCTCACGCCTCTGCCAGTACGTCTGGGGCAAGGGCGGAAATGTCCAAAGCGGCCGCTTCTATCTCAACGTGAGCGTCACGCTCGCATCGAAAATGTTCCCGGGCATGGACACCGCCACGATTCGTCAGGGGCTGTTGACGCTGGCGCGCGGCAGCGACCCCGGCGCGGTGACCGTTTCCGGGATCGGCGACGGCGCGGTTTACCAATCCGATCGGCCGATTGAAGTGAAGGCGACGGCGCTCGTCAAAGGCAACCTGATGATCATCGCCCTCCAGTCCGCCGACGCGCGCGCGCACAAGGATCACGTCATCGCATTGCTGCGAGCCGCGGCCGGGCGGTTGTAGCTACGACGCGAGGACGGACTCGAGCGCGTGCATCGACCGTAGCGCCTGGACGATCCGATCGCGCGACGCCGGCTGAGGGGGACAGATCGGCAGGCGGTAGTGCTCGTCGAGGAGACCCATCGCGGCCATTGCCGCCTTCACCGGAATCGGATTGCCTTCGATGAAGTTGACCTGCATCAGCGGCATCAGGCGGTGATGGACCGCCCGCGCCGCGGCGAAATCGCCGCGCTCGGCCGCTTCGACCATCGCCACCATCTCGGCGGGGACCTCATTCGCCGCGACCGAAATCACGCCGTGGCCGCCGATCACCATCGTCGGCAGCGTGACGATGTCGTCGCCGGCGAGCACGATGAAATCTGACGGCAAGGAATGCAGCACATCGGCGATCTGCGTGATGTTGCCGGACGCCTCCTTGACGCCGACGACGTTGGGAATGTCCGCGAGGCGCTTCAGCGTTGGTGTTTCGAGGTTGATCCCGGTCCGGCCCTGGATGTTATAGACGACGATCGGGAGCGGCGTGCTGTCGGCAATCGCCTGGTAGTGCTGAACCAGCCCTTCCTGCGTCGGCTTGTTGTAGTACGGCGTCACCGAGAGGATGCCCGACGCGCCAGCCGCGTGCATCGCGTCGACCAGCTCAATCACGTCGCGTGTGTTGTAGCCACCCGCGCCGGCGAGCACCGGCACGCGTCCATCAGCGGCTTCAACCACGAGTTCGACGACGCGCCGGTTTTCCGCGACGCTCATCGTCGGACTCTCGCCGGTGGTGCCGCATGGGACGAGAAAGTGAATGCCCGCATCCACCTGTCGCTTCGCCAGCCGCACGACCGCCTTTTCGTCAACGGCCCCGGACGCCGTGAAGGGAGTGACGAGCGCGGTCCCGACGCCGGTAAAAGCGGTTCTCATCGCATTCTCCATTCTCGCCCCACGGGCCAGACTTCAGTCTGGCCCGCTTCCCTCACGATCTAGCGGAGTCCGAGCACGTCCTGCATCGTGAACCAGCCGCGCTTACCGACAATCCACTGCGCGGCGGTGAGCGCGCCGCGGGCGAAGCCGCCGCGATCGCGCGCGGTATGCGTCAGCGTGATCGTGTCGGATGGTGCGTCAAACCCGATGGTGTGCGTGCCGGGCACGAAGCCGACGCGCGTCGCGGAGACATCGATGGGCTTGTCGTAGCCGGCCTGCTCCATCGCCTGTTTCAACTTCAGCGCGGTACCGGACGGCGCGTCCTTCTTCATCGCGTGATGCGCTTCGTGAATCCAGGCCTGGAAGTCGGCCTGACCGGCGAGAAGTTTCGCCGCATGGGCGACCACGGCTTCGAACAGCACGACGCCGGTCGAAAAATTCGGCGCCGCAACGATCCCGGACCCCGCTGCCGCCACGGCGCCCTTCAGTTCCGCCTCGTGCGCCTGCCAGCCGGTCGTTCCGAGCACGACATTGATGCGTCGTTTCACCAGCGCCGGCACGTTGGTCATCACCGCGTCCGGCGACGTGAAGTCGATGGCGACGTCGACGCCGTCCCACCGCGGATCGTCGATCGTCCCGGCGTGCTTCGGCGAGAGCGGATCGACAATGCCGGCAACCTCGAACCCGAATTGCGGCGCAAGCTGGCCGACCAGCTGACCCATCTTGCCGTAGCCGACCAGCAGCAGCGTGCTCACGACGCCACTCGGGCGCCGAACAGCTCGGCATGCAGACGGTTCATCGCCTGCGCCGCGTCGGCGTCACGCAGCACGAAGGTGATGTTGCGGCGCGATCCGGCCTGCGAGACGAGCCGCAGCGGCAGGCCCTGCAGCGCCGTCACGGCCTTGGCGAACAGCATCGGATCGGCGCGCAGATGCTCGCCGACGGCGCAGACGATCGCCATGTCGTGCTCGGTCTTCACTTCGGCAAACGTCCGCAGATTGCTGACGATGTCGTCGAGCCGGCGGGTGTTGTCGATCGTGATCGACACGCTGACCTCCGACGTCGTGACGACGTCGACGGCGGTCTTGAAGCGCTCGAACACTTCAAAGAGCCGGCGCAGGAAGCCGTGCGCCATCAGCATGCGGGTCGAGGTGATGTCGATGACCGTGACACCGCGCTTGCAGGCAAGCGCGGTCAGGCCGGTCGCCCCGGGCCGTCCTTCGGCGGTAATCGCCGTGCCTCTCACTTCGGGGCGGCGTGAATTGAGGATGCGGACCGGAATGTTCTTGGCGACCGCGGGGAGAATCGTGCTGGGGTGAAGAACCTTGGCGCCGAAGTAGGCGAGCTCGGACGCTTCGTTGAACGACAGCTGCGGCACGAGCTGTGGATCGGCGACGACGCGCGGATCCGCGGTCAGCATCCCGTCGACGTCGGTCCAGATCTGGATCTCGTCGACATTCAGACAGGCGCCGAAGATTGCGGCCGAGTAGTCGGATCCGCCGCGGCCAAGCGTCGTGGTGACACCGGCAGGCGTCGCGCCGATGAAGCCGCCGAGGACCGGAATCTCGCCGGCTGCCGTGCGCGACGCCAGGAGTTCCTGACAGCGGCGCTCGGTCGCCGCCATGTCCGGAACCGCGGCGTTATGCTCGCCATCGGTGACCAGGACGCGACGGGCGTCCACCCACGCCGCCTTGATGCCGCGCTCGAGAAACGCGGCGGCCACCGTACGGCTGCTGGCCAGCTCGCCCATCGCCGAGATCTCGTCGAGCGCCGCCGGCGACACCTCGCGGTGAACCGCCCACTGGCGGACCCGGTCGCGGAGATGATGAAAGTCCGCCGTCAGCTGTTGCTTGAGCACGTCGAGCGCGTGACCGCTCACGAGCGACGAGGCGACACCGAGGTGCCGCGTGAGGAGATCGTCCACCAATTGCGCCGCCTGGTCGCCCTCGCCTTCACCCGCCAGGCGCGCGGTCTCGACCAGACGATCGGTGACCTTCGACATCGCGGACACGACGCAAATGGGCAGCGTGTCGTTCGGGTTGTCGGCCGCCTGCTTCTTGACGATGTTGATCACGCGGGTCATCGCTTCCGCGTCGGCGACCGAGGTGCCGCCGAATTTCATGATGACCTTCACAGGATGCCCTCGCGATGCATGAGTTCGGCGTTCAGGATCGCCGCGCCGGCGGCACCGCGAATGGTGTTGTGGCCGTGAGCGACGAACTTCAGCGTCTGGAGCGGGCAGGGGCGGACGCGGCCGACCGACACCGCCATCCCGCCGTCACGGTTGGCGTCGAGGAGCGGCTGCGGCCGGTTGATCTCGTGGAGATAGACGAGCGGCTGCGGCGGCGCCGACGGCAGGTTCATGTCCTGCGGCTTGCCGCGGAACGAGTTCCAGGCGTCGATGACCGCTTCGACCGGCGGTGTCTGCTCGAGGCCGACCGACATCGATGCGGTATGACCGTCGCGCACCGGCACGCGCGTCACCGCCGCGCTCACCCGCACCGGGTGGTTGTTGATCTTGTGGTGGCCGAGCGAACCGAGGATCTTCAGCGTCTCGGTTTCGATCTTCTCTTCTTCACCGCCGCCGATATACGGAATGATGTTGCCGAGGATGTCCCACGACGGCACGCCCGGATAGCCGGCGCCGGAAATCGCCTGCAGCGTCGTGACCATCGTCGTCTTCAAACCAAACTGACGGAGCGGCGCCAGCGCCATCGCGATCACGATCGTCGCGCAGTTCGGATTCGTGACGATGCTGCCTTTCCAGCCCTGCGCTTCGTGCTGAGACTGGAGCAGCTTCAAGTGATCCGCGTTGACCTCGGGGATGAGGAGCGGCACCGTGTCGACCATGCGGTAGTTGCGCGAGTTGCTGACGACGACGTGGCCGGCCTTGGCGAAGGCGGCTTCGATCTCGCCGGCGACCGAGGAGTCGAGGCCGGAGAACATCAGCTTCGGCGCGTTCCCCGGCGCGGCCTGCTCGACGACCTTGTTGGCGATCGCATCCGGCAGCGGGTTGGACAGACGCCACGCCGCGGCGTCCTTGAACGCCTTGCCCTGCGAGCGCTCGCTGGCGCCAAGCCAGGTCACCTTGAACCACGGATGGTTCGAGAGGAGCGCGATGAACTGCTGGCCGACCATGCCGGTCGCGCCGAGGATGCCGACTTCGATTGAACTCATGGCGATGTCGCGGACTGGGTCCGCGTTCTCCTTGTTGGCTGTGGTGCGTTGCGCACCGATTCGGCCAAAAAAAAAGCCGACGCGAATGACCGCGTCGGCTGGGTTCACGCTCGATGACTTAGTGACTAGCTGTCGAGCACAACTCCTCCGACACGGTGAACCCGCTTTTTCGTGGTTCGCTTTCGAGTGTCGGACATGCGAAACATTGCGGAGGGGAGTATAGCATGGAGGACGGATGCTTCAAGCGATCTTCCATGCCTGGGAACGCCGGCTCGCCGCCGCCACCACCAACCGCGTCGTCCGGCCGTTCGAGTGGGGCGTCGACTGGATGCCAGAGCCCCCAACAAGTGCTGACCCGTCAAAGGTTTTGAACGCCTGGGTGTCGGATGTCATGACCGACACCGACGCGTTCTTTACACCGGCGCCAACCACCGACTATCAGCTCGGACCCGCGCTGGACGAGGGCGAACGGCTGCTGACGTTTCCGAGCGCGCTCCATACGCCGCATCCGGAAAACAACACGGTGTATGCACGGATCTTCCCGCCGAAAGCCAGGGGCCAGGTGGACACGCGCGATCGCCGCGCCGCCGTCGTCGTGCTGCCGCAGTGGAATTCGAACGAGACCGGCCACATCGGTCTGACGAAGCTGCTGGCGATGAGCGGCATGACCGGCGTCCGCCTCTCGCTGCCCTATCACGATCGCCGCATGCCGCCCGAACTCGAACGCGCCGACTACATCGTCAGCGCGAACGTGACGCGGACGCTGCAGGTGTGCCGGCAGGCCGTGCTCGATGCGCGCCGGACGATTGCCTGGCTGCACCGCGAAGGCTACGAACGGATCGGGATCCTCGGGTCGAGCCTCGGTTCCTGTCTGTCGCTGCTGACCACGGCGCACGAGCCGTTGATTCGCGCGCAGGCGCTCAATCACATCTCGCCCTACTTCGCCGATGTCGTCTGGCGCGGATTGTCGACCGAGCACGTGCGCGAGGGGCTCGACGGCCACATCGAGCTGGACCTGCTCCGCGAGCTGTGGCGGCCGATCAGCCCGTCGTGGCACCTCGAGCGCTTGCGCGATCGGAAGACGCTGCTCGTCTACGCCCGCTACGACCTGACATTCCCGGTCGATCTGTCGCGCGAGCTGGTCCGGCAGTTCCGCGAGCGGCAGATTCCCTTCGAACTCGCCACCCTGCGCTGCGGGCATTACACGAGCGGCAAGGCGCCGTTCAAATTCGTCGACGGCTGGATCCTCTCGCGATTCCTGCGACGAACGCTCCTCGATTCCTAGCACCCGGCACCCGGCACCCGGCACCCGGCACCCGCCACCCGGCCACCGTGCTACCATGGTCATGAGGCTATGGTCATGAAGCACGCCAAACCCCTCTCCACCAGGTCGCGTCCCAGCGTCGCCCGGGAAACCTCCGCTCCGTATGGCAGCGAACCTGCCGAGAGCCAGGATATTCCGGCCGGCGAGTTCAAGGCCCGCTGCCTGGCCCTGATGAACGAAGTGCAGGAACGCGGGCGCGAGTACGTCATCACCAAGCGCGGGGTGCCCGTTGCGCGGCTCGTTCCCGTCCGCGTCGAACGCAAGACACTCCGTGGCAGCATGAGAGGCACGGTGAAGACAATCGGCGACATCGTCAGTCCGCTCAATGAGCCTTGGGAAGCGCTTGACGACGATGACGAGTTCTGACGCCGAGCGCTCACTGTTACTCGACACACACATCTGGATCTGGTACGTCGAAGACGACGCCAGATTGACCCGGCGGCTCGATCCGATGATTGAAGCCGCCGTCGCACACGGCCGGGTCCTGATTTCAGCGATTTCGGTCTGGGAGATCGCACTTCTCGAATCGCGCCGGCGCCTCGAACTTTCCCAGGAGGTGCGAGCGTGGGTGAGGCGAGCGCTGTCGTTTCCAGGCGTCCGTTTGAAGGGGATCACACCGTCGGTCGCCATCGAGAGCACGCGGCTGCCTGGCACGCTGCACGCCGATCCGGCCGACCGGATGCTGATCGCCACCGCGCGCCTGACCGGTGCAGCCTTGGTGACTCGCGATCAGCGGATCCTGGGATACGCCAAATTGGGTCACGTCCAGGCGATCGACGCGCGTCGCTGAGCGCCCGCCGGACCCGATTTTCCTGCCAGAAGAATCTCCACTGACACCTGGCGCGCATCGCGTAACCTGTGACGGCCAAACGAGGTCGTCATGACGTTCTCCAGATGTTACAGAGCGGCGATTTCCCTTGCCGTGCCCATGCGCAAGCCGCTGTGGGTTGCCGGTCTCGTGCTCGCCGTATCCGCTGCCGTCGGCGGCCAGACCGGACCCGCCGTGCCGTCGTTCACCGAACCCGCGTTCTCGCCCGATCGATCCGAGATCGCGTTCGCGTCGGGCGGCGACATCTGGGCGGTGCCGGCGCAGGGCGGCAACGCTCACCTGCTGGTCTCACATCCGGCCACCGAATCGCGCCCGCTCTATGCACCCGACGGCCGGAGCCTCGCCTTCACGTCGACGCGCGACGGCAATCCCGAAATCTACGTGCTGACGCTCGCGACCGGCGAAGCGCGGCGCCTGACATTCGACGACGGGACGGAGCAGCTCGACGCGTGGTCGCCGGACGGACGCTGGCTGTATTACTCGTCGACCAGCCGCGACATCGCCGGCATGAGCGACATCTACCGCGTGTCGGCAAGCGGCGGGACGCCCATGCCGGTCTCCGCCGATCGGTACGTGAGCGAATACTTCTCTGCGCCGTCGCCGGATGGCCGCGCCCTGGCGATGACCGCGCGCGGCACCGTGCTCGGTCAGTGGTGGCGCAAAGGCCACAGCCACCTCGATGAATCCGAAGTCTGGGTGATGCGCGACGGAACGCCGGCGCGCTATGAAGCGATCACGTCGGGCGGCGCCAAGGACCTGTGGCCGATGTGGAGTGCCGACAGCCGTCGTCTCTACTTCGTGTCCGACCGCAACGGCACACAGAACCTCTGGGTGAAGTCACTCGAGGGACAAGACGCAAAGGCGGTGACCGCATTCAAGAACGGACGCGTCCTCTGGCCGGCGATCTCCTACGACGGCAAGTCGATCGTCTTCGAGCACGACTTCGAGATCTGGACGCTCGACCTCGCCAGCGAACGCGCGGCGCGGGTGCCGATCAGCCGGCGCGGCACGCCGGCCGGACCAAGCGTCGAACACCGCGTTCTCACCGAACAGTTTCAGGAGCTGGCGCTGTCGCCCGACACGCGCAAGCTCGCCGTCGTCGTGCTCGGCGAAGTGTTCGCCGCCGCAAACACCGGCGGCGACGCGGTCCGCGTCACGCGGACGCCGGCCAACGAGTTTCAGATCACCTGGTCGCCCGACAGCCGGCGGCTGGTCTACGGCTCGGAACGGGACGCGGTGTCCCATCTCTTTCAGTACGATTTCAGCAGCAACACCGAAACGCAGCTGACCACCGGATCGAAGAGCGAGCATTCGCCGCGGTTCTCACCCGACGGGAAATCGCTGGCGTTCATTCGCGGCGACAGCGACTTGCATGTCCTCAACCTGGAGTCGCGGCAGGAGACGAAGATTGCCACCGGCATCTTCCCGAGACTGCCCCTCGGCGGTCCGCCGGCGATCGCGTGGTCGCCGGACAACCGCTGGATCGCCTATTCGACGAGCGGCGCCAATCTGTTCCGCAATATCCGGATTGCCGCCGCCGACGGCTCGAACGACCAGCCGGTGAGCTTCCTGGCCAATGGGTTCGGCAATTCGCTCTCGTGGAGTCCCGACGGCACCTCGCTGCTCTTCGACACCGGGCAGCGTACCGAGCCGCGGCAAATCGCGCGCATCGACCTGGTGCCGCGGACGCCGCGATTCACCGAGGATCAGTTCTTCGATCTGTTCCGCGACGACGCCCGGCGCGGCGGCGCTGATGCGCGCGGGCGGACTGAGCCCGGGGGCGCGCACGAACCGGTCAAGACCGAGATCTCGTTCGACGGCATTCGCCAGCGGCTGTCGCTCATTCCGGTCGGCGTCGACGCGACAGCGCAGAAGATCAGCCCGGACGGCCGCACGCTGCTCCTCGTCGCGGTCGCGGCCGGTCAACAGAACATCTATGCCTATCCGATCGATCCGCTGACGCGCGGCCCCGCGGTCGCGCGGCAGCTGACGAGCACCCCCGGCGGGAAGAGCCATGCCCAGTTTTCCGCCGACGGTCGCGAGGTCTACTACCTCGAACAGGGCCGCGTGAACGCCCTCACCGTCGAGACACGGCTCTCGCGCCGCATCACGATGACCGCCGAGCTCGACGTCGACTTCAACCAGCTCAAGATGGCGGTCTTCGCACAGGGCTGGTCGTACCTGCACGACAACTTCTTCGATCCGGAGTTCAACGGCGTCGACTGGAAGGCGGTGCGCGCGAGCTACGAGCCGCGCATTGCCGGCGCGGCGACCGCCGACGAAACGCGACGGCTGATGTCCTTGATGGTCGGCGAGCTCAACGCGTCGCATCTGGGCGTGAATGCCCCGGCCGGAACAGCGTCAGCGACGACCGGCAAGCTCGGTCTGCGTTTCAGCCGCGCCGAGTATGAAGATTCCGGGTCGCTGACGGTTCGCGAGGTCGTGCCGCTCGGCCCGTCGGCCGTGGCCGGGCTCGTGGCCGGCGATCGGGTGCTGGCGGTCGACGGCGTGCCAGTCGGCCGCGACACCAATCTCGATCAGTTGCTCAATCACAAGACCGGCGACCGCGTCGTGCTCGCCGTCGCACCAGCCGCGGGCGGCGCGCGCCGCGACGTGGCGGTGCGCCCGATCAGCACGGCCAACGAGAAGAACCTGCTGTATCGCGGCTGGGTCGAAGCCAATCGCAGTTACGTCGCCAGAGCCAGCGGCGGCCGGCTCGGGTACGTCCACATCTTCGACATGTCCGAAGACGCGCTCCATCAGCTGAACGTCGACCTCGACGTCGAAAACCAGGGCCGCGACGGCGTGGTGGTCGACGTGCGGAACAACAACGGCGGGTTCGTCAACGTCTACGCGATCGACGTCTTCGCGCGGCGCAACTATCTGACGATGACGCCGCGCGGCCGCGTCCCGGCCGGCGCGCGCAGCTATCTCGGACAACGCGCGCTGGGCCTGCCGACGATCCTCGTCACCAACCAGCACACGCTGTCAGACGCCGAGGACTTCACCGAGGGCTACCGGACGCTGAATCTCGGCAAGGTCGTCGGCGAGCCGACCGCCGGCTGGATCATCTTCACGAGCAACGTCCCGCTCGTCGACGGCACGGTATTCCGGCTGCCGAACTCGAAGGTGTTCGCCAGCGACGGCTCGCCGATGGAGCTTCATCCGCGGCCGGTCGACATCGCGGTCAAGCGGCCGATCGGCGAAGGGCTCGCCGCGAAAGACTCGCAGCTCGACGCCGCCGTCGCCGAACTGCTCAAGCAGCTAGGCCCAGGCCGTCGGTGAGTGCCGCATGACGCTTCGACGGTCCGTCGTGAAGGTCGCCGCGATCGTCGCCGCCGTCGTCGTCATGACCAGCCTCGCCCGCGCCCAGCGCGCGACGCCGGTGCGGCCCGATCTCCAAGGGGTGTGGACCAACGGCACGGCGACGCCGCTGCAGCGCCCGCCGGAGTTTCGTGACAAGCCGTTCTTCACGCCGGCGGAGGCAGCCGAGTGGGAGCGCACCGCGCTCGATCGTCTGCTGCTGCTCTTCCCCGAGGCCGACCGCCCGCTCCAGCAAACCGATCTGAACGACACCTTCGTGGAGACCGCGGAGATGAAAGTGCTGCCCGACCGCCGGACCTCGCTCATCGTGGACCCGCCGGACGGACGCCTGCCACCGCTGCTGCCGGCCGCCGGCGCGCGCGCCAGGGCGCGGGCGCCGCGCTCGTTCGACAATCCTGAAACGTTGAATCTCGGCGAACGCTGCCTGATTCACAGCCAGCTCGGGGCGTCGGTCAACTCACCGCCGCATGTCCCGATCGCGCTGGGCGGGTTGAATACGCATCAGATCGTCCAGACCGCGGACACGGTCATGATCTTCTCCGAGTTGATTCACGATGTCCGGATCATCCGGTTGAACGGCACGCACGCGCCGCCGACGGTGAAACTGTGGATGGGCGACTCGATCGGACGGTGGGAAGGCAACACGCTGGTCGTCGACACGACGAACTTCCGCGCGGATACGCACTTCCAGGACTCCGGTGAACGGCTCCACGTCGTCGAACGGTTCACGCGCGTTGACGAATCGACGCTGGGCTACCGGGTGACTGTCGACGATCCCGAGACGTGGGGGCAGCCGTGGACCGCCGACATCCCGTTTCGCGCCAGCAGCGCCGCGATGTTCGAGTACGCCTGCCACGAGGGCAACCTGGCGCTCGAACACTTCCTGCGCGGTGCCAGGTTCGAGGAACGAACTCGGGACTCGTCACGAGACCGCTGAGCCCACCGGGCTCTTGCTCTTACCGTTTGATAAAGCGAGTGAAGAGATCGCGGCGGCCGAAGCTGCGTTCTTTCGGCGGCGGGGGCGGCGGTGGAGCATAGAACGTCCCCAACCGTGCGACCAGCGGGAAGATATTCGACAGCGCGGTCAGCTGATCGCGGGTGGTCACGGAAATGTCGTTGAGCAGCGGCCGCATCGATTCGTGTGGCAGCGGCTTGTTGATCCACTTGTCGCGGAACTGCAGGCAGCGGCGCTGTTCGTTCGTGCCGGTGCCGGCCATCACCTTTATCGTGATGATGTGATCGCGCTTGACGCCTTCGGTCGTCAGCTCGGCGGCAACCCGTTCGAGCTGCGCCGCGAACCGGGTGAACAGGATGCGGAAGAAATCCAGGTACTCGCGGACCGCCGACGGATTCTCGAGTTCCGCGGTGTGCGTTTCGACCTCGGCGGCGTAGCCCTCGAGCACCTCGAGCGTCGCCAGCACGTCCAGACGCCGCGCCGCCATCTGCTCGATGACCTGGTCCAACGTGAGTTCAGTATCCGGCGTCACAAATATTTCAGCAGCCCTTCGAGGGCCTTCAAGAGGACATCCGTCAGTTCCCGGACGAACGGCGACACGTCGCCCTCGGTTACCGCGGTGGCGACGGTCACGGGACTGGTGACGAACAACCACACGATCGCCACCGTGAGCACGACGACGACGATCGCGATGGCGGTGAAGACGCTGACTCCGACCTCACGCAGCCGCATCGCCTTGAGGGAATTGTTGCACAGACTCGGGACTGGGGGCTGGGTACTGGGGACTGGGGGCTTCCGGACTGGTGGCGTCCGGCTTCAGCCGGATTGCACGCGTGTCAGCCGGGCCTAGAACGTATCGGCGGACAGGATGCTCGGCGCCCCGAGATCCAGCGCCTCCAGATCGCCGGCCGCGGCCAAATCGCCAACGACGAGCGTCGTCAGCCGATCGGGGTCGAGATACTGCGCCGCGACCCGGGTGATGTCGTCGGGGGTGACGCGCTCGACGATCGGGACAAACGACGCGAAGTAGTCGTCCGGGAGGTCGTAGAGCGCGATGCTGGTGACGGCGCGCGCCAGCTGTTCGGCGGTTTCGAAGCTGCGTGCGTAGCCGCGCGTCAGAGCGGCGACGCCGAGCTTGAGCTCTTCGGCCGTGACCGGCCGGCGGCCGCGGATCGCGGCGATCTCGTCGACCGACTCGCGAATCGTTTCGGCCGTGGCCGCAGTTTGCACGCTGACCTGCAGCGAGAACGGCCCGGCCATCCGCCGGAAATCGAACGAGGTGCGCGCCCCGTAGGTGTAGCCCTTCTCTTCGCGCAGCTTGAGGTTGATGCGGCTGACGAACTGCCCGCCGAGCACCATGTTGGCGGCGACGAGCGCGTGGTAGTCCGGCGTGTTGCGCGCGACGGCGATGTGACCGATGCGAACCTCGGACTGGGGCGCCCCGGGCCTGGGAATCACGTTCAAGCGCGGCGGCTCCGCCGGCGTCGGCGGTACGGCGCGATGGCTGTCACGCCCGCGCGCCCAGCGGCCGAACGCGTCCTCGGCCAGCGCCCGGAGCTCGTCATGCTCGCAGTCGCCGGCGACGATCAGCGTGGCGTCCGACGGCTGCAGGACCGTGCGATGAAACGTCCGTACATCGTCCACCTGGAGCGCCGTCAACGCAGCTTCGCTGCCGAGCGGCATGTGCCCGTACGGATGCGGGCCGTACAGCAGGCGGACGAATGCGCGATCGGCCACCGCGCCCGGCATGTCGCGCAACTGCGTGAGCCGGTGCAGGCGGAGCTGCCGGACGCGTTCGAAATCGCCGACGGCGAGCGTCGGCCGGACCACCATGTCGCCAAGCAGCGACACCGCCGGACCGAGAAAGCGGCTGACCGCCGTCACCGTCAGCACCGAAGCGTCGGCGCCGATGTCCGAATCGAGCTGCGCGCCGACGCGCGCGAGCGCCTCGTGCATCTCAATCGCCGACAGCGCGCCGCTGCCTTCGTCCAGCATGTCGAGCGTGATCGCGGCCAGTCCTTCGCTGCCCGAGGGATCGTCGGCGGCGCCGCGCCGCACGAGCAGCGCGATCGTGATGACCGGAATCGCCGTATGACGAATCGACCAGACGCGAAGTCCGTTCGCCAGCACCGATTTGTCGATCGGCGGAAAGTGAAACGGCCGCGACGGGCCGGGTACCGGGAGGCGGGTCCGATCGACGCTCATGAGACCTGCGCTGCGGTTGACTCGGAGAGGGCAAGCACCGCGCGGCCGCGCGGGACAATGCTCAGCGCCACGCGGCGCGTGTTGCCCAGATAGCGGCGCACCGAATCCTGCAGCGAGGTCCTGGTGACGCGCTGGTAGCGCGCCAGATCCTCATCGAAAAAGCCGGGATCGCGAACGAAGACGTTGTAGGCGTTCAGCTGATCCCCTTTGCCGCCGAAGCCGCCGACGGTCTGCAGACGGAACACGAACTGCGCCTCGGCCTGGACGCGGCCGCGCTCGATTTCGTCGTCGGTGGGTCCATCGGCCGCGAGCCGCTCGATTTCGTGAGTGATGGCGCGATCGAGCTCCGCCAGCGTGTGGCCGGGGGCGGCGGTCGCGGCAATCTGCACGAAGCCGGCGACCTCGCGCGAATTCTGCGCCGCCGAGACGTCGGTCGCGATCCGCTGTTCGTACACCAGCCGCTTGTAGAGCCGCGAGGTCTTGCCGTTGGCGAGCACGTCGGCGGCCAGATCGAGCTCGGCGTCGTTTTCCGCGAACATCGCCGGCGTGTGCCACGCGAGATACAGGCGCGGCAGCTCGACGCGATCTTCGAGCACCAGCCGGGTTTCACCGTGCAGGACCGCCGGGGGCGGCACCACCGGCGCCACCTCGGGCCCGGGCGCCAGATCCTCGAAGTGCGCCCGCACCATGTCGAGCGCCTCGTCGGCATCGACGTCGCCGGCAATCGACAGCGAGGCGTTCGCCGGATGGTAGTAGGTGCTGAAAAAGTGCCGCACCTCGTCGATCCGGGCGGCGTGCAGATCGGCGATCTCGCCGATCGTCGTCCAGTGGTACGGATGATCGGGCGGAAAGAGCGCCGCCAGCATCGCCATCGACGCCAGGCCGTACGGGCGGTTTTCGTAGTTCTGCCGCCGCTCGTTCAGCACCACGTCGCGCTGGTTCTTGAACTTGGCGTCGGTCAGCGCCGGCAGCAGGTATCCCATCCGGTCCGATTCCATCCACAACGCGAGCTCGAGGGCGTTCGTCGGCACGACCTCCCAGTAGTTCGTCCGATCGGCGTTGGTCGAGCCGTTGAGCGACGCGCCGGCGCCCTGCAGCGGCGGGAAGAAGCCCTTGTCGTGATGCTGCGAGCCTTCGAACATCAAGTGCTCGAAGAGATGGGCGAAGCCGGTGTGACCTGGAGTTTCGTTCTTCGATCCGACGTGGTACCAGAGGTTGACCGCGACGATCGGGCAGGCGCGGTCCTCGTGAATGAGGACGTCGAGGCCGTTCGCGAGCGTGTGCCTGCGATACGGAATATTCATCGAACCAGCGTCAGCGGAATCGGCCGCGCGAAGCTGGCAATGGAGACCTGCGCCGCGGTCCGCTCGGCCATCGCGGCAAACGCCCGCCCCGCTGGCGAGTCGGGCTCACCGATCATCAGCGGGACGCCGCTATCGCTGCCTTCGCGAATCGGCTGGTAGATGGGAATCCGGCCGAGGAACGGCACGTCGAGATCGGCGGCCATCTTCTCGCCGCCGCCGTGGCCGAAGATGTCCGCCTCGTGCGCGCAGTTCGGGCAGTGGAAGTAGGCCATGTTCTCGACCACGCCGAGCGGCGGGATGTTCAGCTTCTTGTACATCGCCACCGCTCGGCGGCTGTCGGCGAGCGAGACCTGCTGCGGCGTCGTGACGACGATCGCGCCCGCCACCGGCACGGTCTGACTGAGGCTGAGCGCCACGTCGCCCGTCCCGGGCGGCATGTCGACGATGAGGTAATCCAGATCGAGCCACTTCACTTCGCGGAAGAACTGCTGCAGCGCGCCGTGGAGCATCGGCCCGCGCCAGATGATCGGGGCGTCGTCCTGCGTGAGGAAGCCCATCGAGATCACCTGCAGGCCGTACTTCTCGGCCGGCACGATCTTCTGACCGTCGGTGACCAGCTGGGTCTTCATCCCGAGCATGATCGGCACATTCGGTCCGTAGATGTCGCCGTCGATCATGCCGACCTTGCTGCCGTACTTGGCGAGCGCGATGGCAAGGTTGACCGCCACCGTGGTCTTGCCGACGCCGCCCTTGCCGGCGCCGACGGCGATGATGTTCTTCACGCCGGCGAGCGGCTGCCGCGCGCCTTCGCCGACCGATGCCTCGCGCACGCGCGCGCTCATCTTGACGTCGACGTGCGACACGCCGGGCAGCTGCTGGACCGCCGCGTGCGCCTGCGCCTGCATCTGCTCCTTCACCGGACACGCCGGCGTCGTGAGTTCGATGGTGAAGGCCACCGTGCCGTGATTGATGGTCAGATCCTTGATGAAGCCGAGGCTCACGATGTCCTGGCCGAGATCGGGATCGCGGACGACCTTCAGGGCATCGAGGACGGTTTGCGGTTGAAGCGACATGTCAAAAGTCTATCAAGGAACGCGCTCGAAGCGCTGCCTGGCGTCCTCGCGCAGCAGCGTCCAGAGCGAGTACGCGCCGAGCGCGGTGCCGAACGGCAGCAGGACCAGATCGACACAGCCGAGCATCAGCGCCGCCATGCGCGACCAGTGCTGGTAGCGGCGCAGCCGCAAGCCGGTGACGACGTGCGCGAGACCCCACAGGAGCGCCAGGATCGCCAGCGCGCCGAATGCGGCGGCGGTGAGATCCGCAGCGAACTGCCCGTTCGCGGTTCGCCCGACCGCGCGGGTCAGCGCCGCCGCGGCAATGCCGAGCGCGAGCGTCGACGCACCGATGAGCGTCGTGAGCGCGCCGGCCAGGATGAACAGCACGCCGAGAAATTCGACGGATGCGGCCGTCGCCTGAGGCTGCGGATCAGCGTGAGACATTGCCTCTTTGGAATCCGGCTAAAGCCGGATCCCACGATTAGTGGGATCTGTGGGATCCGGCTTCAGCCGGATTCGCACGTTCAAGTCGTCAAGTCCTGTCCGATGGCCACTCGAATTTCGACGCGGACGGGTGGTTCATCGGGCTGACGGATACGGAAGTGGAGGCGCGCGCCGTGCGCGACGCCAGGCGGTACCGGCACGCGAACCATGTGGCGATCGCGGTTGTCGCCGCTTCCGCCGCAGTCGGCGCAGATCTCAGCCCAGCTCTCGCCGCGGCCGCCACACGCCGGACAGGCGCCGCGCAAGTGCACGGCGAGCGGCACGACGGCGCCGCAGTGCGCCTGCACCAGCGAGACGCGAATCTCGGCGGTGAGCCGATCGGATCGGCCGCGTTCGGCTTCGGTCAGAAATCCGTCGCGCGCGCGCTCGAGACAGCGCGTCGCGGCCGGAAAGTCGACCGCCACTTCGTCGCGAAAAGGATCGGTCCTCACAGAATAGATGTAGAGTCCGACTTCGGTCGGACCTTGTCAAGACGCGGCGGCGGCAGTATCGTCACCCTTGTCTCGCCGAAGCCTCGGCGGCGGATTGCACAGAACGACATGGCTGAAACGCGAGAATGTCCGTTGTGCGGCGGGGGGATGCGGCTGCGGCGCAGCGAAACCGACGTCCATATCCCCGGTCACGCGCAGACCACCAAGCGGACCACGATCGAGTGGATCTGCCCCGATTGCGACTACTTCGAAGAAGCCGAGGACGAGAAGGCGTAGGCGCTCAGCGAGCGCCGATGGTCAGGAGAACTTCCTTGCGGAGGGTGTCTTCGAACTCCTCGAACTTCAACGCCGATTCGCATTCGTCACAAAGAACTTCGAGCACGGCCGGACGACTTTCTTCGGAGACTTCCACGCGCCCATCTTCGAGATGGACGACGTGCATTTGCAGCGTCTTGACCTGAAAGTTCCGGTCGTTGCCGCAATTTGGACAGGTCAACGTCACGAACGATACCCCTTTCGTCTGGCCTCGGCTTGGGAGCGCGGCGGGTGGTGATTCCGGCCGGTCGCTATCTCGATGGTCAGCGGCAGCGCCGCACCCTCGAAACCTGATTCTATGTAATGGTGGCGCTAGTCGCCAAGGAAAATCAGCCGAAATTCGCCGATCTGCGCGGAAATGGCCGGAAAACCGCGCAATTTTTGCGATCGGGCGTGACGGCCTTCGGCTTTGCTCAGGCCGTGCCGAGCGCGTCGAGGGCGCAAATCCGTCAAGCTGAGCCGTCCCGCGACGCCCCATGCGTGATCAGCGCAACAAAAATGCGTGCACCGTTCCGCCAGCCGACCAGGTCGCCGTGCCGCCGGACCCCGCCGTGCTGAGCACGGCTTTCAGCGCCGGCGGGAGCACTTCGCCGAGACCGCCGCGCGTCGGTCTGAAAACCCCGTCTGCGACCGAGGCCGAGAGATACAGCCGATCCCGGGCCCGCGTGAGTGCGACATACAGCAGCCGCTTGGTCTCTTCGCGATCGCGTGCGACGGCGTCTTCGTCCGCTTCCGACTGATAGTCGGCAATCGCCACCGACGGCTCCCCCGCCATCGTCGTGGCGACGCGAATCGGCGCGCGCGAATTGCCGGTGCCGCGATTCATGTTGACGACGAAGACGATCGGAAACTCGAGCCCCTTGGCGGCGTGCACGGTCATGAGACTGACCGAGTCTTCGGCATCGATCGCGGCATTCGATTCGTCGCCAACCGCCAACTCGTCGAGATGATCGGTCAGCCGCGCGAGCGTGGCATAGCCGCGGTTCTGGAACCGCCGAATCATCGCGCCCAGCTTCTTGAGGTTTTCACGCGACTGGCGATGACGCGCGCCGCCAAGTTCCCGCGCGTAGCCGGTCTCGGTGAGCACGCGGTGCAGCACGTCGGCCGGCGTCAAGCGATCGACCCACGACAGCCAGACCGGAACTGACGCCCGGAGCCGATCGAGCGTCTGCCGATCGCCGGCGTCGAACCCGAGCGCCGCACTGGGAGATTCCGGAGCGAGCACCGCCTGCGCCAGCTGCGGAGCGAGGCTTGCGAGGGCGGCATCGGACAACCTGACGACGCGCGAACGCAGAAACGCCGCGGCCCTGAGGTTCGAAACAGGATCGGCGAGAAAGCGCAGCAGCGCGACGGCATCCTGGACCTCGTCCGCGTCGAAAAACCCGAGGCCTTTGTAGACGTACGCGGAAATCTTGCGGCGCTCGAGCGCCTTCTCGAATTCCCGGTGCGCGTCGCGCGACCGGAACAGGATGGCGATGTCCGCCGGCTGCGCGAGTCGGGCCACGCCGGTTCGGCGATCCCGCACCACGCCGTGTCCAATCAGCCGCTCGATCTCCGCGCCGATCCGCTCCGCCGTCGCCGTCATGCTTTCGCCCACGATGATCCCGAGCGCAGGTTCAGAAGCGTGAGGCACCTGGGGTCGGACACCGGCTGAGAGGTGAGGCACTTGGGGTCGGACACCGGAACGATCACCGGGTGTCTGACCCCAGATCGGGGTGGTCATCCCGAACAAATCAAGTTGCCCGCTCGGCGGATTGTCTGGCGTCGTGATGGATTCCGATTCCGCCGCAACCGGCTCCGGCTCAATGATCGGAAACCGATCCGTGTCGTCATACCGAAACGCGTCGCGCCGGTCCGGCGCCTTCTCAATCGCACCGCAGACGTCGTTGACGAAGGCGAGAATTTCCGGCGCGCTCCGGAAGCTGACCGAGATCGCCTGGCGCGGATCGCCATCGGGGCGCAAGCCTTCGACAAAGGCGCCGGCCTCGTCGAGAACCGCGACCTCGGCGTCGCGGAAACCGTAGATCGACTGCTTGCGGTCGCCGACGATGAAGATCGATGGCGAGATCGTATCCTGGGCGGCGCCAAAGCCTTCACCCCAGCTGCGCACCAGCTGCGCCACGAGGTCCCACTGCGCGCGGCTCGTGTCCTGGAATTCGTCGACGAGGACGTGACGGTAGCGCGCCTCGAGCCGGAACCGCGTCTGGCCAAACTCGTCGAGCTCCTTGAGCAGCTTGACGGCCCGCTCGAGCACGCCCGAAAAATCCAGCAGCGCGTGCGATTCGAGCGTGCGCTGATAGCGATCGAGCGTCACCGAGAAAATCCGCCACACCCCGCGCGACAGCACGACGTTCAGATCCCGACGGAACGCCTTGATGGTGTCCGCGACGGCCGGCGCGATGGCGGCCGCGGCGGTTCGATGGCGCTTCCAGGCCAGATCGGAGACGCAGTCTTCGGCGCTGAAGCCGGTGCCGGCAAACCGCTCGCCGCGGGCGCGGCCGTCCTGGGTGAGGAAATAGCCGCGCACCCGATCGAGAACGCTGCGCAGCCAGGCCCGCGCCGGGGGCGGATCCAGATCGAGGGCCGCGGCGCCAGGCGCGAGCCGCTGCAGATCCGCCGCGAGCATCGCAAACTGCGGGTGATGCACGGGACCGTCGGCGAGAAACGCGGTCAGTCCGCCCGGCACACTCCCCAACGTTTCGCCGAGCCGCACGGCGGTGTCCCGACACAGAACCGCGGCTGTCAGGTGGCGCGGACCGCGCGTCAGATACCGGTTCAGCGCCTGCGGCGCGACGAGGCGGCGATCGAGCAGGACGGTCAGTCCGGATCGCAGCCGCCGTTCGCCGAGCTGCGCGAACACCAGCGCGATATCGTCGTCGTTCGCGGCCAGTCCGCGGCAGATGCGCAGCGCCTGATCCAGCGACTCGGCGATGAGCCGCGGGGCTTCGGTGTCGTCGGCCAGGCCGAATCCGGGATCGACGTCCGCCTCGAGCGGAAATTCCTTGAGGAGTGAGAGACAGAAAGCGTCGATGGTCGACACGGCGATCTCGCCCAGCCGATCTTTCAGCTCCTTCCATCGCCCGCGGTCGAATTCGGAGTGCCGGCTCGCTTCGCGCAGCCGCTCGATGATCCGGTCGCGCATTTCAGCCGCCGCCTTGCGCGTAAACGTGATCGCGAGGATGTGCTGCGGCTCGACGCCGGCGCGAAGGAGGTTGACGTAGCGCTCGACGAGCACACGGGTCTTGCCGGTGCCGGCCGAGGCCTCGAGCACGACGTTGCGCGCGGGATCGACGGCCGTCACACGAGCCGCACGATCGAGCGCCGCGCGCCTGGCTTCGGATGCGGCGTCAGACATCGCCGACATAGTCCTTCCGGCAGACCGCGGCAAACGAACAGGTCTCACACCGGTACACATCGTCCGGGGTTGGCGGGAAGTCGCCGCGCTCGATCGCGTCGATGGTGTCGGCCAGCCGCTGCTGGGCCTTCGCCAGCACCTCGTCGCGCTGCGCCGGTGAGGTAAAGAGCGGAACGACCCGCTTCGGTCCCTTGAACGCGAGGTAAACCGCTTCGCCCAGCGTGAAGCGCTGGCTGCGCTGTGCGAGCTGCTGCTCGGCGCACAGACCGTAAATCGGCAGCTGCAGCGCCTTCGTCCGATCGGGCGGCCAGCCAAGTTTGTAGTCGATCAATCTGAAGGTGCCGTCCGCCAGAAGATCGAGACGATCGGCCTTGCCCTTGAGCGTGACGGTCCGTGCACCCTGTTCGGTGGCGATCGACCAGCGGCCGTCGAGTCTGTGCTCGAGCAGCCGCTCCACGACTGGAACCGCGCGTTCAGCCTCCATTCGAAAGACCGCTTCGCCGAGCCCGGCGGCGGCCGAAGAACCGAGGAGACGCGTCCGCTCGAGCCCCGCTTCCCCGTCCGGCAGCGATCTCAATTCCTCTTCGACAACGGCGGCGAAGCGCTCGCGCGCGAGGTCCAGGGTGGCGGCGGTAATGGCGCCGTGCCCGTCCGCCTGCCACGCCTTGAAGAACTGCTCGAACACCTGGTGGACCAGCTGGCCCTGCCGCCGCGGATCCATGACCTCCTCGTCGTCCGGTTCCTCCTCCAGTCGCAATACGTGCTGCGCGTAGAACTTGAACGGACAACCGATGTAGGTCTCCAGAGCGCTCACCGACCACGGACGACTCGGACGCTCTCCGACCGCGCCGTGAAACCTGGGATCGTCGATCGGGGGACGCGAGTCGCGGAGCGCTTGCCACGATGCGGTGCCGGGTTCCAGGTGCCGGGTGCCGGGTTCCGCGTTCCGGGTGCCGGGTTCGAGGTGCCGGGTGCCGGGTTCTGTCGAAATCGCTGAGAGCTTCGCGAGCGGGACTTCGTCGAGCTGAACAGATCTCGTGACGATCGATTCTTCGTCGAGCGAAAACGTCGAGAGCTCGACATGACCAGACGCCGACGCGAGCAGATCGAGAAAACGCGCGTCCTCCGCGGCGCGGCGCTCCTGCTCCGAGGGCCAGCCGACCGCCTTCAGCAGCGCCGGCGAATAGAAGATGTTGCGACGCGGGCGATCGGGCCACTCGTTGTCGATGAGACCGACGATCGTGATGTCCTCGAAATCGCCGTAGCGGGCGGCCTGATCGTCGACGAAATGGACACCGTCTTGCCCGGCCGGTTCTTCGGGGAACGTGTAGTCGCCGACGGCGCGTCGCACGGCGCCGGCCAGTTCCTCGACGCCCCACTCGGGGTCGTGATGGGTGCGGTGAGCGTCCGCCAGCTGGCCGATGATGTCGAGAATGACTGCGCGCCCGCGCTGTTCGCGCGGGCCAAAAGGATCGTCCTCAGCGATCGGACGCAGGCGCGCGTCGAGGAATGCACGCAGTGCGGTCAGCTGCGCCGACGCGGGCCGCGGCTCGAGAAACGGCGCAAGCGCCGGGATCAGTTCGCGTGCCACGGCGAGGCCGGCGGCGGCCTCGGGCTCGTCCTTCTGCAGCTTCGGCGTCAGCTGTTCGAACCGCGCTGCGCCGCCGAGGTAGCGGTTCCCGCTCAACGCCCGGTTGAGCGCGGCAATCGACTCCCGCGTCACCGGGCCGTCCGGTCCGGTGAATGTGAAATGCGGCGAGCGGAGCAGTGCGACCAACGCCTCACGCGAGAAATCGGTCTCGAGCGCATCGAGAATCAGGTCGAGCGTGGCGGCGACGGGTTCGGCGGCGAGCGGCAGCTCGTCGTAGACGCGATAGGCGATCCCGGCATCACCGAGCGTCAGCGGCGCGAGATACAAATACGGCAGCGGACGCTTGAACACGACGGCGGTCCGCGACAGCTGCTCGCGGTCGGCGTTCGTCAATCGCGCGGCCACGGCCGCGAGTTCGTCTTCGCGGTCGCGATGCGTGAACCAGAGCCGATCGTCCTCCGAAGCTGGACGCCGCAGCATCGGGCGCACGCGCGTGACGGATCCGACCTTCGCGGTATCGATCTCGTCGAGGCCCGGCCACCAGTTGTGCAGCCGCTCGTGAAAACCGGATGCCAGCAGCCCTTCCGTGCAGACGATGTCGAGTGATTCGAGGCCGGGAACGCGAGCCAGGAAATCGAAGTCGGCGATGAACAGGCCATTCGGATCGGCGATCCAGTCGGCCACCGTCACGATCACGTGGCGCACCATGCGCTCGGACGGCAGCGTCAGCAGCGCAGCCCTGAGTCCGTGTTCGTCGATGGCACCGCTCTGCTGCAGCCGCTGTTCGTAGTCGCGGAACGTCCGAGCGAGAAATCGCGTTTGCCCGAGCAGCCGCGCCGCGCCGCGGTCGTCGTCATTGCCGCCAAACGCATCGGCCACCAGCGTCTCGAAGCGCTGAATCTGCTGCGACTGCCGGCGCAGGTAGTCGTAGAAGCCGAGGACCTCGCCGACGAGACCCGGGCGGATCCGGAACGGCAGGTCCTCCAGCGTTGCGGCGGCGGCGGTCGCGGCGGCCTGCGCAATCGCGTCGCGTTCGTACGCGGTCAGACGCCGCGGCACGTCGGAGAACCGGGCGTGCAGGCGCTCGTAGAACTGATCGCGGGTCAGGCACAACGGGCCGTCGGACGCAGGCCCCCACATCGAACAACCGCGCACGGCAATCGCCGCGGACAGCACGCGACCGGCGGCGCGGGTCGGGACGATCACGACGGGACGACGGCTGCCGCCGCCTTCGGGTCGCGAAAGAACGGTCAGCGTGTGGCGGAACTCGTGAAGGTCGGCGACGCGGACGAGCCGCGTCCGGCGCGGTGTGATCACCGGGGCAGTTGCGGCATGCGGAGCGCCGCCTGCAGATCGTCGGCGGCCCGGGTGGCGAGCATCAGCGCACCAGCCGCGGCGGACGACGCGTCCCAGGCGCGCGCCATGTCGTCGGTCAACGCCGCTTCGCGGCGGATCCGCGCGGCGCTTTCCGCAAGCTGCGTCGCGCTCTGCAGCACGTTGTGGACATCGCGGAGTTCGGCTGGCGGAACCAGGCCCGCGGTCGCGCGTTGATTCTGCGCCGCGGCGCTCAGAATCGCGGTCAGATTCGCAGGCGTCGAGCCGGACAGGCTCTTGATGTCTTCGAGCTCGGTGCGGATCCGCTGCAGCCGCTGTACGGATCCCGCGATCGCCGTGGAGTAGGCACGAAGTTCGGGCAGCCGCAGCGCCCAGCGATCCCGAGCCAGCTTGAGGCGGCGCGCCGCGTCGAGCTGCTCCTGGACGGCCGCGAGGAGGGCGGAGACGGTTTCGGGCCGCGCCTTGCCGTTCGCCGTGTCGCGCCGTTCGATCTCGGGCATCAACGCCGCGACGCCTTTGACGTCCGCCACGCGGGCGCGTGCCGCGGCAAGATTCACCATCCGCGTCGTCAGCGCCTGGTAGGTGCGATCGGTCTCGACTTCACGGGTGATGGCGACCGTCATCGCGTCGCTGGTGGCCACGACCCACTCCGGTGGCAGGGCGTTACGATCCCGCTCGAGTGCGCTGCGGGCCATCGTGAGCAGCGAGACGCGGGCGGCCGGCGAGCTCGTGAGCGCGGCCACGGCAATCGTCTGCTCGATGGTCTCGCGCGCCGTCGGCAGCGGCAGCAACGGATCGTAGCGCTTGACCGGCGGCAGCATCGTGGTCGACAGACGGACGTCGAAGGTTTGCGCGCCGGCGGCGGCACGGAGATCGAGAATCGCTTCATCCATCAGATCGAGCATCTGGCGGATGTCGCCCTGCTTGTAGCCGAAGTGCGCGGCGGGCCAGTCGGCGAGCGCGCGCCGCGCGGCCTCGACGAGGGCCAGCCGTTGGCGCGGGTCGGCAGTCAACGCGACCTGGTTCAGCGTGTTCTCGATGTCGCCACTGAGCTTGGCGTAGTCGAACTCGGCACGGGTCGTCAGGTAACGTGCCGCGCGCGCCGATTCGGAATAGCGGTCGGTCCGTTCCCAATCGACGCGCTGCGCCGGAATGTCGACCAGATGAAGCGCCGGATCGCTGGCCGAAGCCGATGTCGGCATCGAGAAGACGACGCGATCGGCGACCTGCGCCATTTCGCCGTAGCTGACAATCGACGTGCCGTCCTTGAGAAAGACGCGAAAGTAGGAGGAAGTGTCGACAGTGGGCGAAGCTGACTCATCAACGAACGAATCGGCCGCCAGCGATGTGACAGAGAGTCCGGCCCAGAGCGACAACAGTACTGCGCCGGTGAGCCGATGGACGTACATGACCGATCACAGCCTACGTGCGCCCCCTGCGGCCGTCAAGATCGAGCGCGGATCTCGGATGCGCCGGCGACCCTGTGGAAAAGTTGTTGATGGAACGTGAATTTCCTGTGCATACGCGGACAGTTGAAACTTTTTTTCGGCGAGTCATGCCCAACGTACGTCCGCTCGCGCCGTTGTGGACGCGAGTTTCGTACGTTGCTTCGCTTGATCGTCAGCGTCCGGCACGTACAATTTCCGCGTTCCCCACAAACACACAACGCGTCACTGACCACGTGCACACACTCGTCCATCGTTTCGCAGAATCCATCGGCGGACGTGACTATCTGATCGAAGTCACGGCTGTCGATCCCAACCGCTGGCGCGCCAACATCTGCAAGTCCACGGGCATGCCGACGGCGCTGATGCCGTTCTACGGTCCCACCGCCGACGAAGCGGCGCGACTGCTCCGCCAGTGGCTGACCCGCGCCCATGAGCGCGCGACAAGCTCAATCCCACGTTCAGTTTAAGATTGGTGGCGATGTCCGCCGCCGCCGCAACGCGGTTCAGAATCCAGCGCTTCGCGCCGCTGCTCGCGGTGTGTCTGGCGGCGGTGGTGCTCGTCGTGCCCGCGCAGACCTGGCAGGCTCCGGTCCAGGTCCCGCCGCAGTCAGCGGCTCCAGCGATTGCTCCCGCGACCGAACCGCCGGAGAACGCCCGCCCGGACTTCGCCAAAATGGTCCGGGACCAGGCCGAGACCGACGCCCGCTGGAGGGCGGCCAGCGAAGGCGCGATGCAGATGGAGAAGATCACCTACCGCAGTTCGGCGGGCGATCTGGAGATTCCGGCGTTCGTCTTCAGGCCGCTGCAGCTGCGCGGCCCACGTCAGCATCCGGCGATCGTGTGGGTCCACGAGAACATCCGCGGCCATCTCTACGAACACTACATTCCGTATATCCGTCAGGCGACCTCGCTCGGTTACATCGTCATCGCGCCTGAATATCGCGGCAGCATCGGTTATGGACGGGCGTTTTACGACGCGATCGACTACGGCGGCGCGGAGGTGGACGACGTCGTCTCTGCGACGGCGGTCCTGGCGCGCCGCTATCCCGCCGTGGACCCGGCGCGCATCGGGATCATCGGCTGGAGCCACGGCGGACTGATCGCGCTGCTGTCGGTTTTCCGTCAGCCGACGACGTTCAATTCGGCGGTGGCGATTGTGCCGGTGACGAATCTCTTCCACCGGCTGGCGCGAAAAGGCGTGGACCGCCAGCGGCGCGCGATCGATCCGCAGAACCGGTTCGGCGGATCGCCGTCCGAAAAGCCGGAGGTGTACAAGGCGCGGTCGCCGCTCTTTCAGGTCGATCGGCTGCAGATCCCGCTGCTCGTCCACGTCGCCGACAACGACACCGACGTGGACATCGACGAGGCGATGCAGCTGGTGGACGCGCTGCGGGCGCGGAAGCCAGCGTTGGCGGATGTCAAGGTGTATCGCGCCCCGGTCGGCGGGCATCTCTTCGATCGCCGGGTGATTCCCGGGAGCTGGCAGCCGGAGAACACCCCCTCCCAGCGCGATTCGTGGGAGCGCGTCTGGCAGTTCCTCGACAACCACCTCGCCCCGCCTTACAACTAGGGCACCCTCACTGTCGCGCTGCCGAGGCTGTTCGGGCGTTGCGTGCTGCCGACCCAGAAGTTCTTGATGGTGACGCCTCTCAGCGTGCCGTCCAGCGGGTCGGATGCTCCATTGTTGGTGCCGAGGAACGCGTACATCTTGGCCGGCGTCCAGTGGGCGCTTGAGTCCGAGGCGGTGAAGTCGTAGATCAGCGGGCCCGTCGGCCCACCTTCTGTGACGATCAACCGATACGAGGTTCTCGTCCAGACGGCCCGCCAGAGGTACACCTTCGTCGGATCGAGCACACGACCCATACCCAAGCGCTCAGTCGTGCTCGGCTCCAGCCCGTCGGCGTTGTCCCCGAAGATGGACTTGAAGCAAATGCAATTGTCAGGATTGCCGCCGACTCCACGATACTGAGCGTTCATCGAGTACGGGCTCGCCGACGCCATGACACCAAGCCGATCGAGCACGGAGAAGACCCTCACCTTGCAACAGGGCCCTCCAGGACCAAGGTTGCTGACTTCGGCGGACATCTCGCCGGTTAGCACGACCTGCGGCATGTCGTAGACCACATAGGCGAGCGCGTCGTTCAGCCGGATGCCTTGCCCTGGTATGAACGTGATATTGCCGGAACCGCCGATGCTGCCGACGGTCTCGCCGTGGATGAGCGGATCGTAGAGCTCGCCGGGCCGGTTGAATCCGACCAGCTTCGTCCTGAACCTGCCCATCGTCGACCAGTCGGAGTTGGTCGTGCCCTGCACCATGCGGGCGCGCCAGTACATCCGCGTCGACGACTGGAGGTCTTGCCCCGGAGTGAAACTGGTCTTGCCGGACCCGTTCTCGGCGATGCCGGTTCCGCTGATGGCGACCGGTGAAAACCCGGTGTTGTCGGCGATCTGGAACTCGTAGGTGCGCGTGCCCGACGGCTGGTTGGTCGTGCCGTTCCTCACGGTGAGCTCGGGCCGCAGCGTGCTCAACTGCTCATCGTCGGCCGGCGTGTCGAGGGCCGGCGCGGTCAACTGCGGCGCCGCGGGAGGCGGCGGAGTCTGCGTCGGCGCCGTGTTGGTCTCGCTGCACGCGGTCGCGCAGATCACAACGGTCAGAACAAGCCAGGTTTTCAGCAATCTCAAGAACAGTGCTCCTTGCAGCGTCGACACTTGCGCCGCCGCCCTTTTGAAATATGTGCAAATAATTGCGACGGTGTCGGCATTGTCATTGAAAAAGTCAGTGGCGATCAAGCGTCCGAAGGTGAACCGTACGTTGAGGACCGAGCCGAGCGAAGCGATGGCGTCCAGCTGCAGAGGCGAGCTTGAAGACCGAGCCCGAAGGGCGCAGGCGGTTCGGCGGCATCCGCGAGGGCGAGCGAGCGTGAGCCAGCGAGCCGAGCACCGCAGACGGGAGGGAGCTCGAAGACCGAGCGGGACGGACGAAGGTCGAGATTGGGGTGGCGTCCGCGAGGGCGAGCGAGCGTGAGCCAGCGAGCCGAGCACCGCAGACGGGAGGTGAGCTCGAAGACCGAGCGGGGCGGACGAAGGTCGAGATTGGGGTGGCGTCCGCGAAGGCGAGTGAGCGTGAGCGAGCGAGCCGAGCACCGCAGACGGGAGGTGAGCTCGAAGACCGAGCCGGAAGGTCGAGATTGGGGTGGCGTCCGCGAGGGCGAGCGAGCGTGAGCCAGCGAGC
>CAZOAZ010000031.1:65652-74541 GCA_964577955.1 uncultured Bifidobacterium sp.
CGTCCGCGAGGGCGAGCGAGCGTGAGCCAGCGAGCCGAGCACCGCAGACGGGAGGGAGCTCGAAGACCGAGCGGGACGGACGAAGGTCGAGATTGGGGTGGCGTCCGCGAGGGCGAGCGAGCGTGAGCCAGCGAGCCGAGCACCGCAGACGGGAGGTGAGCTCGAAGACCGAGCCCGAAGGGCGAAGGTCGAGAAGCCTGACGACCGGATGGGCCGCCGTCGACCGAGCGAAGCGAGGGAGATGGTGGACCAGACGGGAGTCGAACCCGTGACCTCATGAATGCCATTCATGCGCGCTCCCAACTGCGCTACTGGCCCACGTTCGGTGGCGGCGGACGCGCGCGTCCGCGGTTGGGAAGGACTCTGGAGAGTCCGCCTGCTCCCGAAGAAGCAGACCTCCAATTGTATGGCGGCGCTGGGTCGTTGTCGAGAAAGCGCCAGATCCCCGTCCCTGAATCGCGCCGGGGGCATGCCGGCGGAACGTGACGTTAGCGGAGCACGACGTCGACGTTCACGTTGCAGACGCCTTTGAAATCCTGCTCCGCGACGCCCTTCAACTCACCCTTGCTGATGTCGTAGACCACAGGACGCGCCTTCGTTGGCAGCCCCTCGACCGACGCCTTGCCGTCGACGTTGGTGCCGACTTGCAGATCCATTCGCTTGACGCCCATGAAACCGTAGCGGATTTTGACGTGCACGGTCGCGGAGTAGATGGGTTTGCGGTCCACGTCAGTCACCAGGAAATGCGTGGAACACGGACCGAGGCCGGCGTTGACCACTGGCACTTCCGCGGGCGCGGCCGGCGACTGACCGAAGGCAACGAGGACCAGCCACAGCAAGATCGTCATGGCGCGAGTCTAGCTCAGCCTGGCGGGCTCCGGCGGTATGGTTCCTAGAGCGAATTCGGATTGCGTGTCGTGTCAGTCCTTGGTCCTTGGGCCCTGGGACTCGGTCCGTCCTTCGTCCGGGGTCCGGCCTTGGTCCTCGGCCCACACACGCCAGGTCGGCACGCGTTGCGCGCACGCTCGCGCGCCGACCAAGGTCCAAGGACCAGGACCGGACCAATACCTAAGAACCGTGGACGAAGGACCGGCGCTCCGCCGAAATCAAAGCGCACTCGTCCTCACTGTTCGTTATCTCCGCACGTCCTCGACCACTCGGCCGTCGCGCATGTGAACGGTCCGCCGACAGGACTCGGCCACCTGCATGTCGTGGGTCACGATCACCACGGTGGCGCCAAGCCGGGCATGGAGGTCCTTGAGGAGCGCCAGGATGTCGACACCGTTTTTGGTGTCGAGATTGCCGGTGGGTTCGTCGCCAAGAAGAATCGGCGGATAAATCGAGAGCGCCCGGGCGATGGCGACGCGTTGCCGCTCGCCCCCGGACAGTTCCTCGGGCAGATGCTCGGCGCGCTTGTCCAGGCCGACGAGGGTCAAGAGTTCATGAGCACGCGCCGCGGCCTTCGCCCTCGACCAGTGTCTGAGATGCAGCGGCAGCTGGACATTCTCGGACGCCGTCAGGGTCGCCAGCAGGTTGAAGAATTGGAAGATGAAACCGATCTTGTCGCGCCGGACCAACGTCAGCTGCTGATCGTTCAAGTCCGCCAGCCGCTGTCCATCGATCACTACATCGCCGGAGGTCGGGCGCGCCAGACAGCCAACCATGTTGAGGAGCGTCGATTTCCCTGAACCCGAGGGTCCGATGATCGAGACCATCTCGCCTTTTTCGATCTTGAGCGACACGTGATCCAGCGCGACCACGTTCTGCCTGCCTTCGTACAGTTTGACGACCTCCACGAGTTCAATCATGTGTTCCCCAACGAATTGTCGTCTGCGTCAGCACCGAATCGCGGGCGTCGCATCAGTCTTTCTTGAGTCCTAACACACGAGCTTGCAGCTGAGCTGCGACACGGTTCAAGCGTGACATTAGTACTGGGAACTGCTGACTCCTGGGCGGAGAAACCAGCCCATCGATAGACAAAGACTAATCGCAAGTCGCTCCGAACACGCCACTTGGCTGCGGCGGTGAATGCTTTGAAGCGCTGTGCATTTCTGCGCACGGCGATTGCAGTAGACCGCTCGGACCTGCCGCTCTCCTCTCGCGGCATGTGCACGCCTGGTGGTTGGCTCGCCCTCTAGAACCACGCATTCAGTGAAAAGGATTCAGAAGAATGAACATGTTTCGACATGGATCGATGGCGTTGTGTCTTGGCCTGCTGGCGCTCGCGGCGCGGCCGGTCGCCGCGGCCAGCATCACGTATGACGCGACGCTCGCGTCGCCCAGCGGCGTAGTCGGCACGCCGCCCGCCGGCGGCAACTTCTACAACGGCAGCGGCGACTACGACACCAACTTCACGATCGATACCGAGAACGGCATCGAGGTCGCCCTTCGCGCGAAGCAGCGCGGCAACGCCACGCCGGTCCCGAATGTGCTGAACGTCTATTCGGTACCGATCGGCGCGGATGTCAACAACGCCGCGAGGGCGTGGTGGAATTACGACTTCTCGATCGATCTGCGGCCGAACGGCATCGGCACGCTGCTGCTGACCGACATCACCGCCACGTTGTTCATTGAAGACCTGGTGCACGGCGGCAGCGGCACGATCAACCCGCTCGGCATCGGCGACAACGCCACGTGGGGGCCAGGCGGCGAGGGCAACGGGCCTGGATCGTATGCCACCAATTGGGGCGCGCAGAACAGCGAGAATCCGACCTTCTTCGCGGAATTCGGCGCGGCGATTCTTCCCTACGCCTTCAACATGAACGACCCGAACTACTTCCGCCTGACCCTCAGCGTGTTCCAGACGGTCATCGGTGGACCGTCGACGCTGCTTGGCGCGAGTTCGATCGACGTTCAGGTCGGCGACGCCATCCCGGCTCCGGAACCGGCCTCGATGATCCTGCTCGGCACCGGTCTCCTCGGCGCCGCGCGGCTGCGCCATCGTCGCCGCCAGAAGTAAGCACACGCGCCATGTCCGGATGGGTCCACACCCATCCGGACGCAGCTGACGCTAGAGTTCGTCAACGTTCAATCACCCCTCGTGATCCATCTCAGCCGCGATCCAATTCCGCGCTCGCCCGTTCCGCTGTTACAACTGGAAACAACGCTGACATGTCAGCTGTGTTAGCTACTGCGCTCATGTAATCAACTCGCCCCACAAACAAGAGGGAGAGCGTATGACGCAGGCCTGGTTCGGATGCACGCGGCGGATCTTGGTGAGTGTGTGTAGCGCGATGCTGCTCCTCGGAGCGGTGCGCGCGCACGCGCAGGCGGTCGGAGCGGCGTCGATCCGCGGACGGGTCGCGGACGAGACCGGCGCCGGCGTGCCCGGGGCGTCGGTGACGGTCAGCAGTCCGTCGCTGCAGTTGCGCGAACGGAACGCAATTTCCGATGCGGACGGCGAGTACCAGATCCGCAGCCTCCCGCTCGGCACCTACACCGTCAGCTTCGAGCTGGTGGGCTTCCAGAAGATCGTCCGCGAAGGCATTCAGCTCAGCGCCGGCTTCGAAGCGCGCATCGACGCGGTCCTCAAACTGTCCACGGTGCAGGAAACGATCACCGTCAGCGGCCAGAGCCCGGTGATCAACGTCGCGACGACGACGATCAGCTCCAACCTGACCCGCGAGCTGCTCGACGCGATTCCGACCTCGCGCAGCCTCGGCGAAGCGATCGCCATGGCGCCCGGCGTCCGCTACTCCGGCGCAATCGACGTCGGCGGCAACCGCACCGGCCAGTTCGCCACGGGCGGCAACAACTTCGGCTCCGATCAGCAGTCGCCGTTTCTCGAGGGGATCAACACGCGCCTCTTCGAGGGAGGCTCGATGGCCTACCTCGATCAGCGGGCGCTCGACGAGATCCAAGTGACCGCCGTCGGCAGCCCGGCCGAGTTCGCGACGCCCGGCGTCGCCTGGACCGGCATCGTCAAGTCGGGCGGCAATGACTTCCATGGACTCTTGTCGTACGACGGTCAATATCCCTCGCTGCAGAGCGACAACGTCGATCAGGCCCTTCTCGACCAGAACCTCGATCCCTCGGGGAACAGCATCAAGAGCTACTACGACGTGACCGCGCAGCTCGGCGGCCGCCTGGTTCGCGACCGGCTGTGGTTCTTCGTGGCGCTGCGCGAGATCGAACGGGTCTCGAACGAGCTCGGCTTCTCGGCTGGGCGCGGCGCCGACGGGGTGTACGGGACGGTCGACGACCCGCTCGCGACGCGAACGATGTACAACCCCGGACAGACGTTGAAGCTCTCGTATCAGCCGGCCAAGGATCATCGACTGGTCGGCTTCATCAGCCGCTCGATCAAGAACGAGCAGCAGCGCGGCGCCAGCCGGTTCGTGCCGCTCGAAGCGACCTGGAACTACTGGTACGACCCGACGCCGTGGAAGGCCGAGTACCAGTGGATGGTCAACAACCACATGATGGTCAACGCGATGTATGGCGACAGCTCCTATCGCGCGCTGTGGCGGCCGCAGGACGGATCCGATATCGCCGGCAACTCGATGACGCTCGACATCAATTCCAGCCTGCAGACCGGCCCGGCCGCGCTGGCGCGGAACCCGAACGTCAACCACCAGGTCAACGCCTCGATGAACTACTTCCCCACCCAGACGCTCGCCGGACGGCACGAACTGAAGGTCGGGTTCCAGTACTACATCTCGATTTACGGCGTGGACTATCCGGACATGGTCAGCGGCAACTACACGCGCCTGTTCGATCGCGGCGCCGCCTACCGGATCCGCGTCGAGGATCGTCCGGTGGTCGCCGATTCGAAATTGAACAACCCGAACGTGTTCGTCAGCGACACCTGGCGCGTCAATGATCGCGTCACGGCGAACCTTGGCATCCGCTTCGAGCATCACGATCTGTTCAGCCGCGGCGGCACGAAGACCGCCAGCCAGTTCGGCACGCCGGCCACGTTCGGCGACATGGACATCCTGACGTGGAACGGCATCGCGCCGCGCCTCGGCGCGGCGTGGGACATCCGCGGTGACGGCCGTACGTTGCTGAAGGGACAGTGGGGCCGTTATCTCCACATGGCGGCCGCCAACTTCGGCAGCAGTTTCAATCCCGCAACCGCCACCGTCACGTCCTTCACGTGGCACGACCTCAATAACGACCTGCAGTACCAGCCTGGCGAAGCCAATCTCAATCCGAACGGCCCGGACTTCGCAGAAATCGCCCAGCGATCGAGCGCGTCGGGGATCAGCACGACGCCGCGGCCGCTCGTCAATCCGGACCTGGCACAGGCGCACACCGACGAAGCCTCGCTGACCTTCGAGCAGGAGCTCGCCAACAACATGGCGTTCCGTGGGCTGCTCATTCACAAGCGAGTCGCCGGCACCTACGGCAACGTCAGAACGCTTCGCCCGTACTCGGCGTGGAACATCCCGGTCACGCGGACGGATCCCGGCCCGGACGGCGTGACCGGCAACGCTGACGACCTGGGGCCGGTGACGTTCTACACGTTCCCCGCAGCGTTTGCCGGCGCGGCCTTCGAGCCGACGAGTCCGGTGAACCGGGACGGCGAGCACGACGATACCTACAAAGGCTTCGAGCTGACGCTGACGAAGAAACAGAGCCACAACTGGATGGCGCTCGGCTCGTTCCAGATGATCAAGAACCACGTGTGGACGGGCCTGTCGGCAACGCCCTCCAGTCCGAACGACGAATTCTTCCCGCTCGACGAAACGTGGGACTGGAGCGGCAAACTGATGGGGAGCTATCGCGCGCCGTTCGACTTGACGGTCAGCGCGATCTACAACTTCCTGGCCGGCGTGCCGCGGCAGCGCACGTACACGTTCCGCACCGTGCCGAATGCCAGCAGCGTCACGATTCCGCTCGAGGCGATCGGCTCGCAGCGCGATCCCAACCAGCACGTCGTGAACTTCCGCGCCGCGCGGCCAATCTCGCTTGGCGGGCAGCGTAAGGTGGCGCTCTCCTTCGAGCTCTTCAACGCGTTCAACGTCAACACGGCAACGACGATCCGCTACGTGTCGAGCTCGACCTACGGCGCGATCAGCGCGATTCTGCCGCCGCGCATCGCGCGGGTGGGCGTCGAGTTCACCTTCTGACGATGGAATTTCAGGATTTCAGGATTTCAGGATTTAAGGATTTAAGGATTTAAGGATTTGAGGACTTGGGGACCGCCGTCACGCTAAGCAGTCGTGACGGTGCCTCCAAGTCCTCAAATCCTAAATTCCTGAAATCCTGAAATCCTGAAATCCTAAGATCCAGCTTCTACCTTCTCGTCAGGCTCAGCTGATGGTTGCGCGCGTCGCAACTTGTGTAGGCAGTCCGCACGCCCTGACAGTTGTAGGTCCAGGCGGATGGGACCTGATGGGCGCAGTAGTCGATCGTGCCGCCGAACGCCGTCGAGATCGTCGAGACCGGCGCGGTTCCGGCTGCGACGGTGGCAAACCCCGAAATGGCGAGATAGGCCGAGGGTTCCACCTGCTCGACGAGGGCGAAGTCTTCTCCGGCATAGATCGAGAATCCGACCGTGTCGCCGGCAACGCCAATCGCAAACCGGTCGTGGCCGGGAAGAAATGCGGCACCGCCGGCCGTGAGCATCAGCGCGGTGCCGGCCGGATGGGACGACACGGGATCCAGCGCGATCGTCACCGGGTAGGTTCGCGTGCGAAGTTCGCTTGGAATGTCGACGCAGCTCCCGTCGGTCGTCAACGTCAGCGTGTAGTTGCCCACCAGATTGACCGGTGCCGCGACCGCTTCGAGCGTGGCGCTGGCGTAGAACGTACTCGGGCCGTTCCTCCTCGATGCGACCCTCGCCGTGATGTAACTGTCCCTCGAAATGCTGAGCGTCGGGGTGTTTTCAATCGGCGCGATAAGGGAGAACCGGCCGTTGGCCTCCGTCACCGTCGTCTGGCCGGCTTGCGATCCATCGACCACGGTCACCGTGGCGCCGGCAACACCCCTGAACGCGGTGTCGGACACATAGCCGAACAGGGTGCTATTGGGCGGCGGCGTTTGCGTCGGCAGTGACGGTGCCGACGGCGACGACGACTGCGGACTGTCGCAGCCACTCGCGAGCACCCACAACAGGAGCACGATTCCGTATCGAATTCTCATGGTGTCATCACCTCGATGGCCACCATAGCGACGGGCCGCGAGCGAAGTCCCAGGAGACGGCCAGGGACTTTGCAGGTTTTCTCGAACCAACGAGCACCTGGGAAATTCCTGGAAGTCTCCTGCGACTTGCGGCCGCTTCCCTGATAACGTCAGCCCACCGCATGACACGCAATCCGTGGCTCGTTCTGGTCTTGCTGCTCTGGGCTCCCGGTCTCGCCGCCCAGGGCGTCACGGGGACGCTGGTCGTCACGGTCAGCGATGCTCAAGGCGGTGTGCTTCCTGGCGCCGCCGTCCATCTGCGCTCGGCCGCCCAGATCGGCGGCACCAGTACGGTGACGACCAACGAAAAGGGGCAGCTCCGTTTTCCGGCGCTGCCGCCCGGCTCATACATCCTCGATGTCGAGCTCTCTGGCTTTGCGACGCTTCACGAGGAGGGCATTCCGATCGGCCCGGGCGCCACGATCGAGCGATCAATCACCTTGAAAGTGGCGGGCGTCGCCGAGTCGATCGTGGTTCAGACGGCGGGTTCCAGAATCGAGGCGCGCAATCCCGGTTTCGGCACGCATTTCGGCGCCGAGGACCTGAAGTCGATTCCGACCCGGCGCGCCAGCATGTTCGACTTCATTCGCATCGCGCCCGGGATTTCGCCGACCTCACCGTCGAGCGGCACGACGACGACGGTCTCTTCGTTTGGCTCGGGCACCAACGAGAACCAGTTTCTGGTCGACGGCGTGAACTTCACGTGCCCGTGCAACGGTGTCGCGCGTGCGGAGGCCGGCGTCGACTTCATCCAGGAAGTGCAGGTGCACGGGGTTGGCGCGTCGCCGGAATTCGGCAACGTCCAGGGCGCGGTGATCAACATCGTGCTGCGTCAGGGCGCCAATCGATTCCTCTCTGACGCGGCGTTCTACGCACAGGCCGACGCTCTGACCAGCCAGCCGGCGCACTTGCCGATTGCCACCGGCTCGCCAGTGGAGACCGGCTACACGCGCGTGAAGTACAACGACTTCACGACCACGGTTGGCGGTCCGATCCGGCAGGATCGACTGTGGTTCATCGGTGGCTACCAGTATCTGCGCGACTATGACAGTCAGCCGGGTACGCTCGACACCTTTCCGCGGGAGACCAACTCCGACAAGATCTTTGGCAAGCTCACCTGGCAACTCGCACCAGGCTGGCAATTGGTCCAGAGCTTCCACGACGAGCTTCAAAACGATCAAGATCAGTCGACGATCGCTCGTCCATTCGAAACCACCTTGCGCCGGCAGGGATCCGTGCCGGCCACGACCTTCGGTCACCTCACGCACACCTCGTCCAATACCGTCTGGGATCTCTTGGCCGGACGATTCGTCTATGGGATCGAGAACGCGCCAAGCACGGGTAACCGCACGACGGTGAGCCACGTGAACAACAACACGGACTTCAGCGGTGGCCCGCCGTCATTCGGCAGCATCACGATTCAGCGGACGACGGCCAAGGCGACGGTCAGCCACTACCGCATCGGATGGCTCGGTGCGGACCACGAGCTGAAGGCGGGCACACAATTCGAGCAGGCCGGACACCATTCCATCAACGTGATTCCTACGGGAGTGCGGTTTGCGGAGAGGAATGGCGCGCCGTCGCAGCGGATTTCGGCCGATCCGTCGAGCGCCGGCGGCCAGTTCTTCACGGCTTCTGCGTTCGTGACCGACGCGCTCGCCGTGGGCAATCGGCTCACGATCAATGCCGGCGTCAGGTTCGATCACAACCGCGCGATCAGTCAGGACCTGCCCGGCGCCGACTTCGAAGGGCACGAGACCG
>CAZOAZ010000032.1:0-72014 GCA_964577955.1 uncultured Bifidobacterium sp.
CAGGTGGATCACTTTCCGAGCGGCGAGTGGATCACTTTCCGACCGGCGCGCCCACCTACGGTACGCATTGAGTTCGGAATCGTGGAGCCATTCGAAGGGGTGGTGCAGCAACGCAATCGTTTGCGGCACGGTCGTCGGTTCCACGCCGTTGTTCGCCAGTTGTCCAGCGGCACTCATCGCTGCCAGCAGTGGGTACCCCAACCACAACCGACCTCGGTCGTCCTGATCGCGGCAGAACCAGGCCGTGTTTAGAACGATCAAGTTGCACTGGTCGAGCTTTCGAGCCCCGACGATGTTAGACGCTTCGGCCCCGACGTTTAATGGAGGGATTCCGAAGCCACGGCAGAACGACGTGTAGTTCTCGAAGGGAGCTAAGAGCTCGGCGCTGAGAGGAACGGAAAGCCCATTGTCAGCGGCGGCGCTCGTCGCTGGGCGCGGCATTCGAATAGCCTGACGGCTGATGTCGTGATTGCCGGCGCAGGCGGCCAATGCGGATTTGGGTACTTCCAGCCTGCGCAGGAGTGCATCAAGCCACTCGCCGCAGAGGTCGAACTCGTCGAGTGAGCCGGACCAAGCCAAGTCCCCACCGACCAACACTGCTGTCGGGCGCCATTCCGACTCGACCTTCGCCAGGTGTTCTCCGAGTGAGCCCAGAGCGAGCTGCCTGGCGACGGTCTCCGCCGGCGGCGTAGGCACTCCGAAGTGCAGATCGCTGATGTGCAGAATCACCATCGCTGAGCGTCATTCTGAAGCGGCCTCGCAAGCTCGCGACCGAGCTGCACGATGGACACATTACGATGGGACCAATAGAAGGCCATGGCAGAATGGTAGTGACACGCTATTGCGATGTCCCGGCAATCGGCGGTAGTGCTTTGACCTGCTCGGCCACCTTGCGACAGGCGCCAATCAAGTCCGTCACGAGCCGCTCATCGACCTCGAGCGCGCCCTCGTACTCGGTCCTGTTGCGCATGTCGTGGCACTTGGACAGCACACGCCAAACCTCTGGTCCCAAGGCGAGCGTGTCGGGCAGGACCTGGAACACGATGTACCGCTTCGACGCTCGATACCCATGATGCCGAAGGGCCGCGAGACAGAGCGCATGAGCGGCGCCGTACGCGAGGTCGAACCGGCTTTCAAGCGAGTTCTCCTGCTTCTCGGCGTCCTTCAACCGTGCCAGACCCGAGCGAACGAGACCATCGAATTCCTTCGCGTCAGGAGCCTCCTTCCCAAGGACACCGCTGGGACCGGCCAGGCGATCAAGCGTTGACAAGGACTGAATCCCCCACTCCAATCACCCAGACCTTCGGTCCTTCCAGCACACGGTTGACGAATGCATTGTCTGTCTTCACTCGTCTCGAAAACTCGGCATCGCTGTAGACCGTAGGGTTCACCGTCCGACCAAGCATGCGCGACACCTTGTCGAGCGCTCCGAACACGTCACCGTAGCTCAGGGTGTCGCTCACGACCATCAGGTCGATGTCGCTCGTCGCTTGGTCCGAGCCTTTTGCGACCGAGCCGTAGACGAAGGCCGCGCGGATCTCCGATTCGATCGGCCTCAGCGCCTGGCGCAGGGGTTCCACCAAGCCAACAGTCTTGAGCACGATATTCCGCAGGTCGGCAAACAGCGGCGAGGAGGCGTTCGCCTGGTAGTGCTTCTGATTGCCGATTCGGCGCGCGACGACAAGACCGCTGCGTTCCAGCCGCGCGAGCTCGCGTTGGGCGGCCCCAGAGCCCGTCCCGGCGTCGCGGATCAACTCCGAGGCATAAACGCTCCGGTCGGGCTGGCCGAAAAGCACGCCGAGAACCCGCTGCTGTGTCTTCGTGAACAGCGCATCCGCGAGACTCTTGCGACGGGACCGACTTAAAGTAGCCTTTGAACCCAATATGGGCACAATCATGCCCGAGTTGGGCATGAACGTCAACGCGAGTCTCTTGTCCAAGCAGGCCGACCGAAACTTGAAGGCTACCAACGCCGTGGTCGACCGCTGACTGAGCCCGGGCGCGGAGCCGCCCCCACTGCTACCGAGCCCTGGTTCGACACGCCCTCGAATCTTTCAACATCAGCGCCGTAAGTTCGACTCTGGTGAGTAAACGATTTCACGCTCTCTAAGAATCGTGCTCGCTCACTTTGGATCGGGCTCAGGCTGTTTCGTGAAGGCAGGGCCGGCTCGCCGGCACTCTTCCGGCCAGTAATGGACGCTCTGGAAATACTCGGTTGATTCGCAGTGTTCTACGAACTCGAGGAGGTTCCCCACCTTCTCAACCAACACGGAGCGCACCTCTGACGGCGACGCAAAAAAGAACTCCTTCCGATTGTTGGCCCAATTCAAGCGACGGGATGCGAAATGGTCGTGAAGTTCGTTCTCGAGCTTCACGGCATCCTCTGAGAAGTAGATCGCATGCACGTCGAATCTGAAGGGCACCGATGCGTCGCCCAATTCGTTGATGCGATCGAGTGGCTCAAGCCGCCGGGTCAGCCCGATCTTCACAACGCGCTCGCCAAGTGCGCCGCGATTCGAGATCACGTACACATAGCCGGCGCGAATGTTCGCGGCCCTGTAGTCGTTTTGCGCAATGGCGCTATCGACGCTCGACAGCTTTGCTTGCAAGTCCGGGTCTGACACACCACTCGCCTCGAGCTTCTCAATAACTGTGACGAGATGAGCTCGTTCCTTTTCCAATCGTTCTCGCGCGACGGCCAGCTCCTGTTCAACCTTGCGTTCTTCTCGCAATCTTTCGCGCTCGGCTCGGGCTATCTCTCGCTCCTCCTCTTTCTTGACTAGATAGTCGGCGGTGAGTTCGATCTCCTCGATGCGGAGCGCGTGAAATGCGTCGCTGACTCGCATCTCCATCATCTTGCCGAGCTTTGCGATAGCTACACGTGAGGCATCCAAGCGCCGAATGGCTGTCTGCAGATTGCCCACGCGGAGCGTTCTGACCACATTCTCGGCTTCCGCGTTGTACGCACGCAGCATCAGCCTCGCAAGATCATTGGTGAAGCTCCGTCCTTTCGACAGCGATCCATCGAAGGTGAACATGTTCGATTTCTCGATCGCCGTTCCGGCCTTCACGAGCTCCGCGATACGTGCGCCAACTCCATCGAGGCGCGCTCGGTACGCCACCGCATTCTCAAGCGGATGGTGGTAACGGTAGATCCCAACGTCCTGCAGCACACGCTCGTCGTTCAACTCAACTACGGTGTCTGCATTCGTGCCAATGGCTTCCAGCCGAGCGCGCAGTGCCGCATTCTCCGTCTCAAGCAGCACTACGCGACTGTCAGCAGGCAAGCCCGAGGCCACAGCGGCTTCGGTTGACTGCACCGAGGGAGCGTCCGCCGTTTCCGGCAAGTCGGCAGAGGACTCGGCTGAGTCGACACCGAGCCAGAGCTGCCAGCCTGGAGGGGGTGGCGGCCACCCGGGGTCCGGTGTCCACCCTTTTGGCGGAACCCATCCCGCTGGCGGCTTTGGCCATCCTGGAGGTGGGTTGAAGATTGGCCCTTTGCGCGTCATGCGCGCCTGACTCCAGCGCGTTCTGCGCCCACCAAACCGAATGGATTCTTGGAGACTGCAGCGCCTAAGTAGTCCAGCGTCAGCGCCGGAACGACAGCGGTGAGATCGAACGCCAGGAAGGCCTGCCGCTCAGCGGCCGCGATGACGAAGGGGACGTAGACGCGTTTCCCCGTCGCTGGATCGACGGTGTTCGTGCCAACTTCAAGGGAAATGGTTTGAATCAAGCCACGCCGATCTGACTCGAAGACCTCATGGAACGATCGCAAGGCCACCTGATGGACTGCGCCTGCAAAGCGCTCGCGGCATTCCTTCTGAGAAAGAGTCGTCGAGGTGATTTCGTCGGAGGCCTTCGAGTATTTGTATGCCTTGATGTCGGACATCTCGCTTGGCCCTGGTATAAGGACGCGAAGGCGGAGTTCCGCGGCCGACTGCTCAAACTCGAACTCGTGCGTGACCTGGAAGTGTTCTGGATACACGGAGTTCGAAAGCACGACCGATACGTATTCCTGAACGGCATCTGCGGTTCCGTACCCCAGATTGGCGATCAGCTCGTCCAGGTCTCGGTTTCGGGCGGCAGCATCAGCTTCTCGATCCTCACACTCCTTCGCATAGCGAGCGCGTTCACGTTGAAGAGCCGTGACCCGCTTCTCTTCGGCTTCCGCATGGTCAGTCCTTGCTTTTTGGCGACGGGCCTCCGTCTGCCGGCATTTGGTCTCCCATTCAACCCGCGCTTGCTCGTACGCACGTGCGGCGCTTTCAACAGCCTCGGCGTGTTTCCTCTTGCCGAAGAGACTCGCTAGTCCGCGAGGCGGTTCAGGCAGCGAAAGGACTGGTTCAGGAGGATTCGGGATCGGCGGAGGCTCGGCGGTCTGTACTTCGAGGTCTCCGCGGTCGAATGGCGGATGCGTTACGGCAACACGCAACGTATTTAGATCGACATAGTCGTCCCTCGAGAGCGTTGCTTCCAGGAGCGTGTCGATGTCCTCATAGATTTCAGCGAGTTGCTGGTTCCGTTCCTCGACATCGGCCAGCATCGCTTCAACGTGGGCTTCCTGGGCCTCTTTTTCGCGAAGCTTGCGCTGTGCAGCGTCTGCCTTGGCGAGCTGGGTCTGAGCCCGCGATTCGGCTTTCCTGGCCTGATCCACTCGGCGCGTCAGTGCCGCGTGTTCCCGAGCCGATTGACGCGCTCGGCGTTCATTCTCACGGGCTGCTGCTCGGGCAGCTCTTTGCAGTCCGGCGAAGAATCCTCCACGCGCCATGTCTGAACCTCACTCGGAGTGTCGCGGCAATAGTGGTAGTTCCTGACGGAATCCACGGGAAAACCAACGACAGCTATCGGTGGACGAGCGGTCGATTCTATCGAAGGAATGTTCTCAGCCAAATGGGCAATCTCTGGAGACGCGGCAAGCGGCTCGTGCACGTTCGACGAGCGAGAATGAAACGAGCCACCGCGTCATCGCGCTCGACGCAGCGGCCATCGAAGCGGCGGCGCACACGTTCGAGCGCGCCGATCTTCTCGGCACACCGGTCCCAGTACTTCCTCGTGCCAGCCTGCCAGTGGGGCCCTTACGCTGCCACCAATCCGATATTGAAGTGGATCGCGTGAAGAACATGCCTGAGTGGGACACACCCTGACGAGCGCTGCGCGCCGCGGGCCTGTCGGGCCTCCGATTCAACGATCTGCCACACCGTCATCACCGAGCTGGCTAAGAGGAACGTGGCGGACCACGTGCTCGAGTCCATCAGCTGACTCGCCGGATGCTGGAGCACTACTCGCACATCCGCATCGATGCAAAGCGCCACGGCGCTCGACGCCCTCGATGCCGCCCGCGTGGAGGTCAGCGACGACTCACGTCACAGTTTGCTTTTGCGCAGATCCCTGCCTGCCGGTAAACTGTTGATTCCCACTTGCGCGGAGAGATGTCCGAGTGGTTGAAGGAGCACGCTTGGAAAGCGATCCCGGCGAAACGCACCGAGCAACACCGGAACACTCTTCGCACAATCAATTCAGCGACTTGCGGCCCGCGGATGCTGCTTGATGTGACCTCGTAAACCACCGTATTCGTCGGCGTGTTCGAGCCCACCTTACACAGTTTCTACACAGTTTCTCAGCTTCACTTGTCCCGGTATGTCGCGCTGTTCGTCCGTACGCGCCGATGCTCCGGGTCGCGAACCATTCAGCCGGCGTTCTCCTTCGTGCGCAGCCCTGACTCACTCCACGTGAATGCCCTGATTTGGATCCGATTCGAATAGGACCGCGACATACCGCGGCACGGCAACTCGCTGTTAAGTACAGGCGGCGTGGTGCGTCGGGCCGTTGGCAACCGCTGAATCACTGAATATCTCCACTTTGAATGTTAGAGCGAACTGGCTCCGCCGTCTTCGAAGTGCGCCAGCGCTGCTCCAACTATTCGGCGCAACAGGAGAGCTTCGCAGGATTCTTGAAACGTGAGATGGCAACGATCTTGAGCGCCTCGGCCATCGACGGGAACACATGCAAGAGATCGATGAAGTCTGGAATCTTCGCTCGGAATTTCATTGCCATCGCTGCCTCGTGTATCACCTCGCCTGCATTGCGACCAACCATCGCCACGCCGAGCACTTCGCTTGAATCCGCGTCGGCCGTCATCTTGATAATGCCGCGCGTGTCGCGGATTGCGCCCGCTCGGGGCACGATCGACATCGGAAGCGTGTTGCACCAGCACCGATGACCGGCAGCGATCGCCTCTTTCTCGGACATGCCGACCACCGCAATTTCCGGGTCAGTGAAAATCGTTCGAGGGATGACGCGATGATCGACTGGCTTGAGCGGCTTTCCTGACAGAGCGTTTTGAGCGGCGATGCCACCCTGACGGCTGCCCACCGGAGTAGCCATCTGGCTGCCGTGCTGCTGCCCGATGACGTCGCCCGCCGCGAGGATGTGCGGCACGTTCGTCTGCAGGTACTCATTCACGACCACTTCACCGTGCTCGCCGACATGCACGCCGGCCCGCTCGATTGCGATGGTGTCCGAGTTGGGACGTCGGCCGGTTGCCACAAGCAGACGCTCCGCCCGGTACTGTCGTTCACGTCCTGCGACGATGGCTGTAGTCAGGACCTCTGACCCATCCTGGCGCACCGCCTTAGCCGTCGCATTGAAAACGACTTGGATACCCTCCTCCGCAAGGATGCCGCCGATGCTGCGGCCAACCTCGGGCTCGTAGCCGCCCGCCAGCAACTGTGCGTTTCGCTCAAGAATCGTGACCGCCGTGCCCAAACGGCTGAACGTTTGGCCCAACTCAAGAGCGATGTACCCGCCGCCAACGATCAGGAGAGATTTCGGCAAGGCCCGGAGTTCGATCGGCTCATCGACTGTCAAGAGATCGCTCGTAAGATACGGAACCCGGTCCAAGCCCTCGATTGATGGCAGGGCCGGGCGTGAGCCCGTCGCGATCAACACCTTGTCTCCGCGGAACCGCTTGCCATCCACTTCCACGGTGTGCAGGTCCGCAAACTGCACATGACCCTTGGCGATCTGTATCTGGCCGCCGACCAAGCTTTCGTACTTTTTCTTTCGGTACTCGTGGATGACTTGGTCCTTCTGGGCCACTAGAGCACCGAAGTCCAAGGCGATCGCGCAGGGTGTGAGGCCTGGATAGCGCGGGTTGCTCGCTTCATGAAGGATCTTCGCGGCCTCGATGAGATTCTTCGACGGCAAACATCCACGGTTCACGCAGGTGCCGCCGATCGGCCGCTCCTCGGTCATCACCGCAGACTTGTTCAGCTCCTGCGCAGTCAGCGCAGCCCCAAAGGCGGTGGAGCCCGACCCGAGGATGAGGAGATCGAAGGTTTCGGCCATGCGAGCCAGCTCGCTATGTCTTGTTCTTCGCTGATGGCGGCACTTCGGTTTCGAAGCCTGCGCCCTTCGTGATCGCACTCGCGATGGCCTGCGCAGTCGTCTTTGATGGATCGAAGGTCACTTCGGCTGTGCGCGTGTCGGAATCTGTTTTCACGCCCTTCACGCCGTCGACTTTCCCTGCGGCGATCCGCACGCCGACCTCGCAACCTGCGCAGTCCATCTTCGGGACCTTCAGCGTGACTATTTGCGACTCGAGAGAGACGGCCAGCGCCCCAGCGTCGCCCTCTGCTTTGCGCTCAGGTGTTCGTGACCGGACAGCGACGATTGCCACCGTTACCACTAATGCCGCTGCGATGAGACCGATTGTTTTCATGAGCTGTCTCTCCACGGCCTAAACAAACCACTTCATGTAGTAGGGGAACGCCGCCAATAGGCCCACAACCACGACCGCGAGCCAGAGGACGATCCTCGCTGTCCGCCGCGAGGGCGGCGCGCAGGCATCATCTGCGCACTCGGGTTCGCGGCGGTACGCCGAGACAAAGCCGACGCCAAGCAAAATCATTGTCAGACCGAGAAACCACGGTCGATAGGGCTCGAATCTGGTACTGGCCGCGCCCAACGCGCCGGCACCGAGCACCGCGGCCACCACCGGACCAATGCAGCACACGGACGCCGCTGTCGCCGCTACGACCGACGCCACAACCGCTTTCATACGGGATGTCCCGACTGGGTCCGGCTTCGTAGGCCGACGTGAGTTGTCGCCAAAAAGCTCGCCGGATTCCGGTCTCCTTCACACCTGGTCACTTGCTGCTCGATTGTGTACTGAGCACCTGGTTCAGAACCGGATTCAAACCCGCGTCAAACCATTTCTGCATGCTCGCGAACTGGCCGGGCGACAGGATCGGCTTCGACTGTTCAAGAAACTGTTTCGTCGCCGCGTCGACCGCTTTGTTGTACTGACGCGCCGCTTCAGTCCACCGCTGTTTCTGCGCATCATCGAGCCTGAGGACTTTTGGTGCGTTGCTCAGACAGAGTTGCCCTGGCGAGAGTCCATCGCAGAACACTTCCGGCGCCTTTTGCTCAATCTGCTGCTTCGGCGCCTGGCCTTGCGCCAACAGCACCCCAGCGCCGGCCGCGAACGCCAGTACCAACCCGCACACAGTCGCTTTTGTCGTCTTCATCTGTCGCTCCCTCCCGTAATCCGTTTCAGCTGCGCTTCGTTTGCAACGTTTCGATGACCGGACAGTCTGGCTCCGCTCGACGATTCGAGGTCTGCCCGTTGCTAAGCGTCTGCTCGCACTTGCCCAAATAGCCAGACAACGTGTCCCGGAACTCCTCGAGTTCCACGAGCTGCGCTTGAAGGTGCACCAGCTTTGCTTTCAGCAGGTCGCGTACCTTCCGGCACCGTTTGAGACCCCCTTGATCCTGGTAGCTGACAAGCTCGCCGATCTCCTGCAGCGTCAGGCCGACCGTCTGCGCCTGCTTGATGAATCTCAGACGATCGAGCGTCTCCGCCGAGTACACGCGGAAGCCGCCGCGCGTCCGCTGCGGTGCTTGCAAGAGCCCTAGTCGCTCGTAGTAGCGGAGCGCGTCGGGCGTGATGCCACTACGCGCAGCTAGCTCCCCGATCTGGTACGTCGTCCGCGGTTCCGAATCGTCCATGTTCATGACCACCGACTGCCGTCGCCTGCGCAAAAGACTCGCTGACCCGCTTGACCGCTGCGCCTACGTCCCCGAGACAGCAGGTTCCGCGGGGGTTACGCACCTCGCACGCACAACGACTCGCCTTGATGTGTGCCCTGACCCGTTCGACGGCGTCAGACTTGCCGCTGTTTGCGATTTCGGCGCGGATGTCGCGTTCGTTCTCACCAAAGCAGTAGCAGACAACGCGTGCGCCCGCCGGCTCTTTTTGCCACACCGACACGCGGATATCTTTCTTTGAGTAGGTTGTACCGTCGTCGGCGAAGTACACGATGTCGCACGTGGGGTCGGCACAAAACCGATGCAGCACCGCAGTCACACGACGCAACGCCGCATTCGTCAAGACCGCCTTGACTGTCTGCAGTTCGACCGTCAGTCCTTTGGTGCCGCTGACGGGGCACTCGGCGGTGTTCGACGCTGGCTCCGTCTTGGCACAGCAGCAGTCCGACATTCCTTCTCCTTGAGAAACCAGTATGCACCCTGGAGTGCACTCCAGAGTCAAGCGGTTTCCGCGAAGCGCGCTGTTGCTGAAGGAGAGTTGGATGGTCGGGTCACTGAATGCAACGCCGATGCGCCGAGCTCTAGTCCGCGCATCCATGTAGCAGGTCCTCGATCGTCTTGACTTCGTCTGACGTGAATGGATGCCAGACGAGGTCGTCAATCGAGTAATCGCCGACCATGATGGACGAGCCGTACAGCCGCCACAAGGTATCGACCAGCTTCTCAAAGTCGTTCGAATCGCAGCCCTGAACATCCCAAACCAAGCCGTCAACGAATGGCATGCTCGTCGCCACGTACGCTCTGACAGTTCCGCACCACTGGATCCGAACGCCGCGGCTTGATGGCGCAGCCTGTAATGTGGTGAGGAGGTGCCTCAGCTTGTCGCGCCCTGCCGCTTCATCCTCTGGCGCAGCACCGATGGGTCGCTGGACAGCGCCCAAGACGAATGACACAGTCGGCCCCATGTGGAGGTTCGGGTAGTCCTCAATGATCCGTAAAGCTGCGCCCAGCCTTTGCTCCGCCTCCGACATGAAGCTGCCTCGCATGTTTGTCAAGTTCCCGTACCGCGCGGCCCCTGCGCACGTAGCGGTCTCTACTTCGCGCTCTTGATCGACGCACCTTTCGAGGACTGATCGAGCCGATCGAGCGCGGCCTTCTTCGCATTGAGCCGGATGTGCGAGTAGTGTTCGAGCATGCGCCGTGAGAGGTGCCCGGTGATCGATTCCACCACGTGATCGGGTTCGCCGGCCTCCAGCAACCTGGTGACGACAGTGTGCCGCAAATCGTGGAAGCGCAAACCAGGAAGGCCGGCTGCATCGCGCAGCGCTCGCCAGGCCGTATCCCATTTGTGCGCCGGCTTCGAGGGGTCGACCTTGTGATGCTGGCTTGCGCACCAGAGGTAGTGCTCCGGTGCCGAGTGCCCCAAAGTGTCCGAGCGCTTGACCATGCGCTGTACGGCCTCGAACGCTGAATCGTTCAACGGGATGACGCGCTTGCTCGTCTCGTTCTTGCTGGTCCGTATGTGGACAATGCGCTTGTCCGAATCGAAGTCCCTTCGTCGAACATGCTTCACCTCGACACCCCGCATCGATGTATTCGCGGCGAGGATTGCGGCGCAGTACACGTGCTCCCACTCAGCATTGCCCTCGGCAGTCTTGAAGAGTCGCAGCTGCTCCTCAATCGAGAGCACCCGGCCAACCGGTTCGCCTCCCGATTCGGTCAGCATCTTGATGTCGTCTTCGAGTCGTCGCCATTGCTTGAACCGCTTCATCACCTGTCGCAACGCGCCGACATCCATGTTGACCGTTCGATTGCTGGCGCCCTCGACTCGTCTCTTTGCCTGAAACCCTTCGATAACGCGCGCAGTGATCGCTGAAAGCCGCACGTCACCGAGTACGCGCTTCACGACCTCCAGCCTTTCGCGATCGAACGCGACCGCCCGTTTTGTGTTTGCCGTTGCTTCCTTGGCAGCCAGGTAGTCGTCAACGGCGGCGAAGAGCTTGATGGAGTGACTCTGGGGTGGCAGGCTGCCCTCAAGAGCGGCTCGGATCAATTCCTTCTCGAGTCGAACCGCCTCCTGCCAGTTCGTCGTCGCACGAGTCGAACCAGGTGGGCAGAGCGGCCGTCGAATCCAGACCCCGTTTACAACCGTCTGTGTCCAGTACCGGCGACCACGTTTCCAGAGTCCCATGATTCATCTCCCGTCAAGAACGTCCGGTCCGTTGGAATCGGGGCGGGCGTGCTAGTGGGTCTCCGCGCAAGCCTTGATCACATCGTCCGCGTGATCGCGTGATGCTTGCGTCTCGACGAGAGCCTGCCGTTCGTAATCGTCTACGTCCTGCGGTCGGTACCGAACCGCGCGGCCCATCTTCAGGAACCGCGGTCCGATACCCTTCAGGCGCCAGGAGCGTACCGTGAACCGCGAGACGCCCAAGCGACTCGCGACCTCGATATCCGTCAACGTGCTCTTGCCAGAGCCACGGTCCGACGACTTCTCCAATGCTATATCTCTGTTCGGTGCAATGTTCAACATGATCGCCTCCGCGTTTGAACTGGCTATTGATTGAGTGACGGATCCCCGGACGCCACCCCAATGGCAGCGTCCGGGTCCGGCCTTCTACGAAGCAGCCTCAGTTGCCGTCTCCTCGTACTCGGCGTACGCCTGCAACACGAGATCGCGCACGCGCTCCTGTGACGCGGCATCGGCGAGGGGACGGAGCAGCGCAAAGCTGCGCTTCTCACCGTTGACCGTGTACTGACGCGATGGGAACGTGACGTTGCGGCCACTGCCGCTGCGGCGCTCCCACACGGCAAACCCGATCAGCTTCAAGCCGTCGAGCACGCCGTCGGTGAAATGCAGCTCGGCATCTGCGAGTTTGCCGGGCGGGTTGGCTTTGTCGTTCGGAACGATCTTGACGACCATGATGTGACCTCCTGAAAAGCTCGCCTCCTCGGCGAGCGGTTGACGCCAACGAGTGCGTGCGAGTCATGCCGCGACCTGGCTGGTTGCTGGGGCTTGAAGCCGTTGCCAAAGCCAGTGCTGCAGCGTGTTGAGGCCGACGAGCCCGGGATCCGCCGACAACAGCGGGTGCTGTTGACCGCGGTACTTCGCTCGTTGCCAGGCGAGCTCCATCGCATCCACGAGCACAAGGCGCGCGTGTGCCTTGGCGCGGGACGGATCGAGCGTGATCGGCTCTGCCGCGAAGCTGACGACGTCCGCGAATGTCGCAGCGTGCAGCGTGACCGTCGCTGGTGAGTCCAGCTCGGTGGGAGCCGTGGTGACGAACGCGAAGTAGATCCGCGTGTGGTGGCCGATCGTCACCGTGATGTTGGGTGTGAGCGACCGTTCAGTCATAGGTGTTCTCCTTTCTTCGAGATCCCCCGCCGCTTCGATAAATGCCGTCCGTGGAAGTGCCGAGGCCGAGTCAAGGCCGCGCCAGCGGCGAGCGCAGCGAGCGAAGCCTTGACGCGGCTGAGGACTTCCACAGAATGCGAAGGTCGAAGCGGCGGGCATGCGTTACGCTCCGTGGCTCCTCTTCGTGATCTGGCCGGCTTCGTGGAAGCTGAAGTACCGGCCGTCGTCGCCGACGATCAGGTGATCGAGCAGCGCGATGTCGAGCACGTCGGCGGCAGCACACAGACGGAGCGTGAGCCGCGCGTCGTCCGGACTCGGGGTGGGATCGCCGCTCGGATGGTTGTGAACGACCATCACGCCGGTCGTGCCCGGTGTGAGACACGCGGGCAGAAACACGTCCGGCAGGGACACTGGCGTGCTGTCACGCGTGCCGCGCGAGAGCACATGCCAGGCGAGCAGGCGATGTCGTGTGGAGATGCAGGCGACGCCGAAGACTTCAACGGGCTGATCTGCGATCAACAGGCCGAAGACGGCCGCGGCGTTTCGTGGGTTGTTGAGCGCCACGGCCGGCACGTCGATGACGCGACCGTCGCTGTTGCGCAGCGAGCGATAGGCGAGAACCAGTTCGCGCACGCGGTGGCCGCGTGGCGAATCCGGCGAAAGGCTGACAAGCTTCATCACAGACTCCTTTCAGTGCGGGCGTGGCCCTGAGAGCGCCGCCCGGGACGCACGACGCCGTCGTCGTGCGCAGTCGCAGTCGAAGATGTTGAGTTCTGCTTCCAGGGGACCGACCCCGAGCCCGATGCGCTTGCCCGTGCGCGACAGGTCGTAGAGCGACCAGCTGTGGCGCAGGAGCAGCGCGATCGCGATCAGCCGTGGGAACTGGCTGGCGGGCATACGGGAGATGGGGCCGACGAGTCGATCGAATTCGTCCGTGACGTGGAGTTCGTCGAGGAGCGTGGTGACGAGGCCGCGCGTCCACCCGAGACTGTGGGCACCATCGGCGAGTTCCTGCAGAACGTCGCCGCGGTGGTGTTGTCTCCAGTGTTGAACCTGGACGCGCTCAGGCGTCCAGGTGCGAGGCTGTATCTTCGTGACGCGTCGGCGGACAGAGCGGTCGCGCATGGCAGACACCTCCGGCAGAGCGCCTGGCTCTGGGAGCGAAGGCGGCCACCTTGCGCGACGGTCTGTCGCGAGGGGCGGGTGATGGACGTGGCGTGGCGCCAGCGTCCGCTGTTGACGTGGGTAGGGCCGCGGGCTGAGCCCTGACGGCGAATGACCGGGCCTAGTGGACCGTGGTCAGGAGGCGGCTGGCGGCGCGATCGAGGTTGAAGCGGCCGTCCTGCCAGGGTGTGCGCTGACTCAAACGCGTGAGCCCTTGCACGTAGCCCCAGACAGAACGGGGATTCGACTCGAACGTCTCCGCGAGCGTGTACGCCTCGCCAGCCTGCTTCTGCGACAACTCCAATCGCTGCACGGCTGTCTCTTCTACCGCCTCACGAGTCGATCCGAGTTCCTGGGACTGCGCCCGCAGGAGTACGAGCCGATCGTCGGCGACGTCTGCATCCAGGACGGAGCGCACGCTCTCCAAAGAGGTCGTCCACTCGTCCTGAATCGACGTTCCCACGTGTCGGCGCCGGAAGCCGACGACGTGTTTGAAGCCCCAGATGATGTGATTGCCGCACACGGCGCGGAACAGAAACACATCCAGGGTGAGGGCGGCGGCACCGACGTCGCTGTTCCGGAGAATGAATCCGCGGAACAAGCCAGCGTGCGATGTGTCGGTGGGGTCGTCGAGATCGCGGTTGCCGTCCACGAGAAACAGGAACATGTCTCGATCTCCCAAGTAGGCGCCTGACGGTACCCGTTCAGCGCCGAATACGCCGTCCTTGTAGCCGAGCGGCAAGGACCAAGCTGGATGCTGGGCCATGAGGTCGAGCACCCGCGCGGTCAGCTCGTCATGGTGCACACGCGCGTACCTCGGAGAGGTGATCGCGTGCACGGTCCACGGGTCGTCGCGGTCGAGGAGCAGCTGATGCTGCTCACGACGTTGACGGTGCAGCCCGTAGTTGATCGCATCCGAGGCGATCGCGGCGGGCAGCGTTCGGAGGTACTTCGGTGGCGCACCGGCTATGCCGGCGAGCTGCTCGAAGCTCCAGTTCGTGAGGGCGGCTGGGCGACCCGACGGGTCGCGTAGCGCGAGCGCGTCAGCCCCAACCGCTTCTGTCCTGACGGCGACGGTCTCGATGGTGCGCTCTTCGGTGCGGATGCGCCGTGCGCAGGCCGCCTCGTAGAGAGCGTGAACACTGGCGTACCGTTCATCCGGTGGGCGTGACGCCCATTCCCGGTGAGCCGTGTACGCGTTGACAGACACACCTATCCCGTTCATTGGAGTGCTCCTTTCTGCGTGCCCTGAGGGCGACGAGGTGGAACGAAGCCTCACGCCGGGCGGCGTGAGGGGGTGGTCAGGACGACCACAGCGAGAGAGACCTGAGATCTCCGGTCCGTCTCGGACCGGAGATCTAAACCGTTCTCAGTTGCGATCCACCTCCGTGGCAGGAGCGGCAGCGGACTGCCTGTCGGACACGACGTACTCGCGACGCAGCACGAACGGCCCATGCTTCAACGTGACGAGTGCCCCGATGATGACGATGCTCGGCACGCCCTGGTGACGCCGCGACAACAACAGATGATGACGGAGCACCGCTCGCGCTTCGGGCAGCTGCTCCTGAATCTCTCGGATGGCTGCCCATTCCTCAGCCGAGGCCATGATGGCGTGGGCACTGCGGGCTACGACGTCGGCCGGTGTGACCACGATGTCGGCTGCACCAGTGGATTGCCGGATGAACCTCTGGAGCCGCTGAGCGCCGTCGTGCACGTAGATGGGCCGCGTATCGATGGAAGAGAACACCTGATCACTGATTCGCGCGATGGCTTCGGCCATCGGCAGGACTCCGGATGCGTGCCGCGCCTTCTCTTCCTCGGTTCCGTTGGTGTCGATCCACTCGGTGATGAATTGCTTCTTCTCCTCGTGCAGGGCTGCCTGCGCAATCTGGTCCTTCCGGACCTGCTCCTGATAGGCGCGCCGGTCTGCGCGGAACCGACGGTGCGCCTCGGGCGGAACATCTTTGGCAAGGCCCTGATCGATCGACACGTCGAACAGCACGCCTCCGCGATCGGTGATCACGTAGCAGGTCTTCGGAGTCGGCGGCGGATGGGAGGCGGCACGCTGACCCTTGTCGGCGAGAAACGCTTCAGCGACGCTCTGTCTTCGCGCACGGTCGTCGTCCGTTCGCTTGGCCCGCTGCTCTGTCCGCTGGGCGTGGTAGGCGGTCTCGAGTTCGTGATTCTTCGCTGCAGCGCGATACAGCTCGTCGACGGTCGGCGGCGTGTCGTACATCGGGGCGGTGTCGATACGAATGATGCCCGTGGCGTCCATTTCGAATCGCGGCCTGAGCTTGAGCCGGGCTACGCCTTGCCGGTCAACGGATACGAGGTGCAGGCGATTCGCCGGGACCTGCAGCGTGATCTGCTGGACCGACCGGCCGTCGCCGCCTGAAAGAAGTGACGCCTTCCTGCCGTCTTCCGACAGCAGGTAGCTCGCGGTCGCGGTGAGCGTGCGCGCAGCGTCCGCACCTGGCGTTGAAGCCACCGAGAGCGAACCAGCTTGCCTATCGACGAAGCGCGTCACGGTTTCCATAACGGCGTCCTTTCCGCGAGACGTCGGCCGCGCGGCCGACGGAACAGCAGCCCGTCGCGAGAGAACCGCGGCCCCAGGCGGCGGGGCTGAGCCCGCACCGCCTGGGTCCTTTCTGGTCGATCAGGCATGCTCCTCGGAGCGCTCGTACGCGTCCAGGATGCACTGCCTGATCGCCTCCTGCGCGCTGGCGTCCCCGTTCGCGGGACGCAGCAGTGCGAAGCTCCGGCGTTCCCCATTCACGGAGTACTGCCGGGCCGGGAACGTCACGTTTCTCCCTCCAGCGCGACGTTCCCATACTGCGAAGCCGACCAGTTTCATCCCGCTAAGCGGGCCTGATTCGGCTCCAAACATCACCTCCGCGTCAGCGAGCTTCCCTGCGGGAGAACTCTGCTGATTCGGGATGATCGACACGGACACAACGACTTCGCCTTTTGACTTGGACATGGTTGTCTCCAAGACTGCCGTGGGCCTGAGACCGCTTGGCAGTGGCTGGTTCGAGCAGGTCCTGAGGACGCCGTCGAACAGGGGTGGGACGCACGGCCCTGGGAGCGCGTGCGTGGTGACGGGAAGATTTATCAATACAACCATGCGCCTTCAGAGTCAATAGCAAATTACGCATTTTTCATTGCTGAGATACGAGCATGCGTATGAGGTGATGTCACAGGAGACCACCCTGAGGCTCGTGCCCATATCTCCTCGCGTTCGTAACCTTCTGTCGCAGCTCGCGTTCCGACCACGGCGGCTCGCATCGCGCGTTCCACTCGCTCAGTGCGTGCACCGCTTCGTCGTCCGAGAGATCAAATCCGCGCACGATTCGACAGCAGACACGAAACGTCTGCAGATCGCCCTGCTGTCCGGCGACAGCGGGATCGACGCGTCGGAGAAATGCGCGTGCGCGCTCGACTGAGCGCGCAGCCGGCAACGGTCGCCGCGCCTTCGGCATGCTCGACAGAGTTGTCCCCACGCCGACGTCCGGCAGGTCACCAGCCACAATGACCTCATGCCAGCGGAGGTACTCGATGCCGACGCGAACCGATGGCTGTCGCTTGTGATTGAAAAAGCCCGGCAACCTCGTCGTCTGCGTGCACGATGTTGCCGCCCGATCCGTGAACAGCTCGCGAGCGAGCTGCTTCTGCAGCTGCTCGACTCGGGCGGGCGCGATGTCCCGGATGCGCCATAACACGTGTAGCCGACCAGGCGACGAATGCAGCACGTACGACGGCGGCGGCAGATCCGGTCGCGTGGACAGAGTGGCGAGCAGTCCTGGACCGTCGAGGTCCTCTTCGAGGAACAGATGCCGCACATGCGCGACGGCCTCGCGAGCGCGTGATCGGCCTGGCCGGTAGGCATTTACGCCGACGTACACATTCCAGCCGTGTGCGTTCATATGACGAAGCCACGCCTGAAAGCGATCGCTGGTCGCTGCGGTGACAGGCACAATCCGCTGAATCACCTGGCCCGTGCAATAGGTCTTTAGCAGCACACCTATCGAGTCGTCGGGAGCGAAGGCTGCTTGGAGGAAACGAGCCGGCGTGCACTGCTCGATCGATCCCATCTCGTCACTCCTTCGTGAGCGTGACGGATCCGGTGAACGGCACCGGGCAATCGACTCCGGTGATGCTGCCCTGAATGGTGCGGGCCTCGGCGGTCGCGAAACTCCCAAATGTCCCACGGCATCCGCGTGGGGAGTCGTACTCGCCCTGGGTGCTGATCTGCGCCGGCGGGGTGTTGCCCGGGATCATCGATGTCGATGACGTCAAGGTGATCGGCAACCAGCCGTTGTCAGAGCGGATGGTGGTGCGGAACGACTGCAGATTCGTTTGCGGGACGACCTCGAACGTCCAGGTCACGGTGCCGCTGACCGGGGATCCAGGTTGCGCACCCGTGGGATCGGGTTGAATTGTCATCGTGCCTCGCCATGTTCCGGCAAGGAACGACTGCGCTGGCGTAGGTGAGGTTGGCGCGGAACCACCGCCTCCGCAGGCGATCAGCGGAAGGAATAGAAGCAAGACAGGTAACTGACGGATTACTAGTCTCATGACAAGGCTCCCTGCGGCACCGGATGGTCCAGCAGCCGCGATTCGAACAGGAACCGATCGCTTTGAACGTCGTAACCGCGCAGTGCCGCAACTTGTGTCACGCGACGGTGTCCGCCAATTCGACCGATGTGCACGACGAGGTGAATCGCCAGTCCGATGGCTTCGCGGATACTCCGGTGCGGCAGACCCACGTTCGCTGTTAGCACACAGTGCGCCAGACGTGTGAGGGCCTGTTCTGCGGAGTTCGCGTGGATCGTGCTGAGACTGCCGAGGTGCCCGGTGTTCAGCGCCTGCAGCAGGTCGAACGCTTCCGGGCCACGGACCTCACCAACCAGGATGCGATCGGGTCGATGCCGCAGGGCCGCACGAAGGAGGTCCGCTATCGTGACGGGAGGCAGCGGCGCCTCCTGGCCGAGTGGTGGCTGCGCACGCCGTGCTTCGAGCCGAACCACGTTCGGTTTGTTCAAATGAATCTCTGCGGTTTCCTCGATCAAGACAATGCGATCGTGATCGGGAATGTGCGCCGCCAGCGCGTTGAGCAGCGTGGTCTTGCCGGTGCCGGTACCGCCAGAGATCAAGACGTTCTGCTCAGTCGCGATGGCGCCGGTCAACTCCCTCGCGGTTGTAGCAGTCAGCGAGGCGATCGCAACGAGGTCGTCGAGGCTGTAGCGGCGTGTGAACTTCCGGATGGTCAGGACTGGACCCGCAACAGCGCACGGCGGGAACATCGCCGCTACTCGGGAGCCGTCCTCGAGTCGTGCATCCAGGAGCGGCTGTGCGTCGGAGATCTCGTCGCCGCACGCCCGTGCGATGTTCTTGATCGCGACCGTCAGGTTTCGCGTTTCGAGGGTTCGATCCGCCACAGCTTCGATAGTGCCGTCGCGCTCCACGAAGATGTGCCGACCTCCGTCGTTGACCATGACCTCGGTGATCGTCGGATCGCAGAGAAGATCCTCGATCGGTTTCAGGAACGGCAGAATCCGGTCAAGGCTGCTCACAACTGCCCCCGCGCCACCTGGTCGAAGTAGCTCGTCTGGACATCGAGATAGTGCGGCTTCAGGTAGCAGAACTGCGGCGGCATCGGATTGAGGCCGTCGTACGGCAACGCAATGGCCTGCCCGTTCTGCAACTCGGTGAAGACGCGCGGCGAGAAGATGTACTCGTGATGCGGCGCGTAGCTCTTGCTCGCGCTCACCGTGTTCCTTGCAGCGGTGGCCCTGCCCGTCAGCAGGGAGATGTGTGCGCCCTGGCCGCCTTCGGACAGTGTGTAGTGGGCCTTGAGACGGTCGCGCCGACCGCAGAGATCCGCTGCGGCCCGCGCGGTGAACTCGTCGCTGGTCGCGAGGAACAACTTGGTCCGGAAGCACTGGAGCAACGTGCGCCAACTCTCGTCACCGGGAAGCGCGGAACGAAGCGAGCTGACGCTCTGAGTCGCGACGATGGGAATGAGGCGGGCCTGCCGCGATAGTGCGAACGTGCGCTCGTCGCCGGTCGGGTCGGTTTCGCCGACGGTCGCGAACGCATGGTATTCATCGCAAACGAAGAGCAGATCGCGCCAGATCCGCTCAGGGTGCGCCGTAATCTTCGGGATGCGCTGGATGACTGCGCGCTGGAAGTCCAGCTTCAACATCACGCCCACGGCGCGCGCAAGTCCGGGGTTCAGACCGACCGGGAAGTTGAGCGCCAGCACATGACCCGATTCGAGCAGTTCTTCCAGCGGAGGAAGGGGCTTCGGTTCTCCCGGTTTCGGCGGGCTGGCGTAGACGCTTCGTGGAGGACAAAACGTCCGGTGAACGGCCGGATTCTCGTCAAACAGCGAGAGAAACACGACGATGCCTTCCGTGATCGAGGACCGCAGACGATTGTCGAGTCGTTTCCAGCCGTACGTGAACCATCGGTCCACCGCTTCGATCTGATGCTTCCGATCGAGCCACGCGGTGCCCTTCGTTCTGCGTACCTCGTAGGGAATCTTGTGCTCCTGTAGATGTGATTCAAGATCGGCGCTGTACTGTCGCGCCATGTGCTCTGGGCCTTCCTGGAACCAGTCCCTCCAGCCCGCGGTCGCCAGGTCTTGAAGCTCGTAGTTCGCGAGCGGCACGACGACCACTTCCGGCGGCTGACTCAACGCGGCCTTCAGCTTTGTGATCTCTGCCTCAATCTTTCCGTCTTCGAGGACGTAGCGATACACCTCGGCGAGGGTCGTGTAGCCGTCCGCAAGGCGCCGAAGCAGGATGACAAACTTGAGCAGATCCGTGTACGCCTGCTGCCAGAACGGCTCCTTGGACTTGCCGAACAGGTTGTTGACCAGCGTCGAGACCGCATAGGCCACGGCATACGGATCAAGGTCGTTGTGGAGCGGGTTGTAGCAGATGTCGCCACCGAGGCGGATCTCGGTGTAGTCCGAGGCACGTCCGGCACGGGTGAGCATCCCGTGGACCTGCTGGCAGAAGTCGCCTTTGACTTCGAGGACAAGGCCGCCAATCTTGCGTTCGGGATCGCTTGCCTTCCAGCGGAGGAGTTGGTCGGTGTACGGGAACATGCATGCGGATGTTTTTCCTGTTCCGACGGCACCGATCACCATGACGCCCGTGTAGAGCCCGCGCTGAGGAATCGTCAGCCACGAGGGCTGCGGTGCGCGTCCGCTCATCGTCTCGAGATGACTCTCCCCGAGCACGAGCGTGGGTGCCGGTCGCCGCTCCGGTGCGACGTAGGCCGGCAGCGACCGCTGTTTGGCGCGAGCAGGTCGACGGTACGCGACGATGGTCGTGAGCGAACCGAGCATCGATGCTGCGAAGAACGGCGTCGTGAACCAGAGCGTCGCGTAGCCGTACACCAGCACCAGGAACGCGGCGGGATTCCGCAGTTCGATGATCTGCAGGTACACGTTGCCCCGATCGACGGGATAGGCGTGGACACCAGCGGCGCCCACACCCAGGGCGATCAGCATCGCGACCACGACGCGTTGTTCCACCAGCATCCGGATCACGGTGGCCTACTTTCCTGTCTGACCATCAGGCGAGCGCGGCGGACGGTACGACGGCGGCCTCCGCTGCAGACGGCTGCGAATCTGCGCGGCGCTTGGAGCGGCGCTTCCTGACCGGTTGGTTGGCCGGTGGCAGCGGCACGAACGACGCGTTGTTCTCGGTACGCCAAGCCAGAAACTCCTTGTCCTTGGCCAAGACAGTGTCGATGACCTCATTGAGCACGTAGTCGGTGGACTCGCCGAGGAAGTGCGCGTAGGCAAACAGCGTCTCGTTCGTTTCGCGATCGAACCTGACGATCCGACGGACCAACTGCTTGCCACGGGTGCGCGGTTTAATGAGCGGCATGGTTCCTCCTGCACGGGGCTAAACACGAACACATCGCCCGCTGGTTCCACGGCACTGAGCGCGGCAGAATCGCGGCAGGATGCAGCGACGTTTCCGCGGTGGTGACCACCGGCGGATCTCGCTGCAGATAAACCTCGACGGTTACGGACTGCCGTGGCGTGAGCGACCATGCGCTGGCCGCAGGCTTGGCAGCGCGAGCGGTGCAAACGCGTGGTCGCTCACGCCACGGTTCCCTCAGTGATCGCGTCGTTCGGCTGCGGGCAGCCAGCGGGCGGCACAGAGCGCCGCCCGTTCTCAATCGCTGTAACCAGTGGCTCCGCCACGCCTTAGCACTCGGGCGCCTCGCGGCACCGACTCGCCAGGAAGCGGAGCGAGACGCTGTGCTGCCACTCGGCGAGGGGGAACACCTCGCGCGCGGGTACCGTTCCCCCCTGTGTTCCCCCTCCCGTTTCCCTCGAGCCCCGTCAGGCAGTACCGACCAGGTGTGAGAGACGAAGGTATTGACGGCGCGTCTCATGGCGTTCAAACCTGCCTTCTTTCCGCTCGATGGCATCGGCCAGACTCCTCGACATCGCGACATCAACGGCACGGGGTCCATCGAGCTCCAACGCACGGCGCAGCCCGCGAAAGCGAGGTGTCCCGAAGATGCGCCGCGCCCGGCGCATCCGCTTCTCTTCGACGACTCCTGAGCCAATGGTCCGCGCCTCCAAAAACCAGCGGAGTTCGTTCGCGGTCACGGTGTCGAGCGGCGCGGCGAGTTCCTGTTTGAACGCACCCTCATAGTCGTCCGCAAGATGGTGCGCCCAGCCGTCCCGGTCCGTCTGCTGGACGGGCACAAGGAGGCGGATGGACCATGCAGGCAAGGCCCGCAGCAACTCTGCGTGGCGGCGGAGGAATACCCGAAAGTCGTACGGCACAGGGTTGACGAGCAGATACAGAAACGCGTGCATTCGGCCATCCGCCGAGACACCAATCGGCAGCTTGTCGGGGAAGTGCCGCACCGTGACGTTGGGTCTGACGCCGAAAGCCAGTCGCGGCAATGCGTCCCGCTCAAGGGAGGTCGTGGTAAGGAAATGGGCGACCTTGTCCTGTTCGGATCCGAGCCAGCGGAACTCTCGATGCGTGATCACATGGTCAAGGATCATCAGGCGCTCTAGCGCCTGTCCCACGGCCATCCGCTTGCGGAACCTGACGTCTCGCTGTTCTATCGCCTCGTACAGCGCGGCGTGGTGAAGGTGGTAGACGCGAGCCTTGCTGTGGCCGCAGAGGTAGGGGGTCGCCAGCTTGCGGCTGGTCAGCTTGTGGAGGAAGTCGACCAGCTTCTGCCCGCGCACGATCCGAGCAAACGTGCAGTACTGCCGGCCAAGGAAGAAGCCGGAATGGAGCATCACCTCGACCAGAAACGCGGCCTGCCGATGCGTGAAGCCGAAGCCTGCTACGCGCTTTACGCGCTGCTCGTGCGTCATAGGAACTCGTCGAAGATGCGAGGGTTGGGGCTGCGCCCGCTCCGTCCGCCGCGGCCTCCGAGTCCGGTGCTGATGCGATAGGAGCTGAAGCCGGTCCGCCCCTTCGCGGCGGCGTAGGCGCCGCGGTAGTGGGGCGTCACAACCTCGATGTCCTCGACCTTCCGCTCGCCATCGGGTCGCTCGTACTCGATGCGAACGTCGGGGAAGTGGAGGTGGCCGTCGATCACCGGAAGGTCACGGCTCGCAGCCCATTCCGCCACGTCGGCGGCGTGGCGCTCGGCATCCTGTTCTTGCCCGCGGCGCTCGCGTTTCAGATCGTGGAGGAACCGCTGGTAATCCCGCTTCAGCTCGTAGTCGAGAACGACCCTTGTGACCTTCGCGCCCTTGTCCTTGAGCCGCTCGGCCGAGCGGTCGTAAGCGCGATAGAGCTGCGCGTCGTGCGACAGTTCTCGCGGTTTCACAAACCCGGCGTAGTAGGTCTGCTGCGCACCATCGCGGTCGGTCCTGCGGTGTCTCTCCAACAGCTCACGACCGCGCTCTGTCAGCGTTACGAGGGTCGCTCGGTCTCGACCGATGACGTAGGGCCTTGTCTCGACCAGACCAGCTTCCCTGAGGCCTCTCAGTTCACCGTTGCTGGTGTTTGCGGAACGTCCACGCTGATCGCGAAGATCAGAGGCGATAACAACGCGGAACGCGCCAGCCGTAGCCAGCATCCGGACTTCGGACTCGCGCAGATTGATCGTGCGATCCCGGTCCCTCACGGGCCGGCGTGTGGGACCACGTGGCAGGTCCAGATCCCGCATCAACGCGTCTCGAGATTCCTCGCTTTTGGACGCCGCGTCGTCGGACCGTGCGGTACTGCCTCGGCTCAGGTCCGGTCGCTCGCGCTCGTCGTCACGAGGGTCAATGTCACGCCACATGCGTCGTTTCCTATGGCTTGAATTCCTTATGGAGGTCACTCAGCACAGCGTCTCGCGACCCGAGTTGCTGGTCCATGTGCGCGAGCTTGCGTCCGGCGTCACGGAGGAAAAGCCAACGTGCAATGCCGTAGTACGCGGCGAACAGGTTCAGGAAAAGGACCGCGGTCGTCACGCCGATCGTCACTCCGTGATTGCGGAAGATCCCTGCCTTGAAAGGCGCAAGGAACGACAGCTCCCCGGCAAGCCACGCGACCGCCAAGAAGGTCGTCAGGGCTGCGAGAAAGGCGACGTTAGCGACCATTGGCCTGCCCCTCCTCGAACGCCTGATCTACGCGGAAGTACGAGACCTGAAGGCCGAGCGGATTGACGCGAACGAACTCGTTCGGAACTCGGTCCCTCAAGGTGAAATCGATCTGCGCGATAAACGTCTGGCGGGCGCGCTCTTGACGCGTTCCCGGTGCGTACAGGAGCTTCTGGAAGCTCACGGAGGCTTTGTGGGGCGCTTGCGCCAACTCGGTCAGGCTTACGTTCTGAATGACGATGTCCACTTCGTCGGCAGACGGGTTGGTCATGAACGTCTCGATGGCCCGGCTCTGCTCGTTCTGAGCGATGGTGGCGTCCGCGAGGCCCGGTTCCAGGAAGAGCAGAGAGTCGGGATACTCGCGCTGAACCGTGGCGCGCAGCCGGCTGAAGTGCTTCACGATGAACTGCGTAAGGAAGTATCGGAGCTCGGGCGGCTGCGGCTGGTAGCTCGTCGCGTCGTACTGAACCGCCTCGGCCCTGCCGACGTCGTCGATCCGGATGACCAACGGCTTGACCTGCGAGTACCGCGACACGGTATAGACGTTGAGCCCTACGAGGCCGACGGCCACGAGGGAGACGAGTGCCAGCGCGATTCGGAGGTACGTGTTTGTGACCAATGCCGAGCCGTACAACTCCACGAACTGGCGCTTCGCGCCCTCAAGCGTCTTTGGGTTCAGGTCCGCCGTGGTCGCGCCCATCCTGCCCTCCTTCAGTCGATGAAGCGGGCCACCAGCAACCGCCAGGCAATCCACAGGCTCCCGCCGACGAGACCCAAGAAGATGGCGATACCCATCCCCAGAATGTAGACGTTCCACAGACCTGGTACATTGACCTCATGAGGCTCGCGCAGATGGTCTGGAACGGGCGTCTGGAATCGACGTGGCATAAGGTGTTCCTTTAACGCATGCGGATCAGGCGCGGTACAGATGAGAGGATGCTCTGCCCGCCCTGCCCGGAGAAAATCGAACTCGTCAGCGAGGGGACAAGGGCAATCCCGATACAGAAGGTCACCACGACGGCGACCGCCTGAAGGCCATAAACGCCATACTCCGCTGACGTGATCGTGGGCGGGAGCGTCGTCACGTAGCGGAAGACGAATTGCTCGAAGATCATCAGGAACGCGATGGCAACCACTGGGACAAACGAGTACTGGATGAACGACTTCAACCAGCCCCAGAAGAGCCACTCCAGCTTGGGCACGATGAAGAACGGAACGAAGATCGGCCCCAGGAGTCCGCACACCGCACTCGCGATGAGCCCAAAGGCGATGACGGCGAGCGAGAGACCTTTTGCCAAGGCAATGAGCAGCAGCATCGCCCAGTAGATCAGGTTTGCCAGAATCGACCACGCATCAGGCTGGAGAAAGTGGTCCGACAGATCGTCGAAGTGCCGGTAGATGTTGTCGAAGGCGCGGGCCTCCAGGACACTCTGGAAGTACCCCGTCTGATCTGTGATGAGGTTGCTGAATGACACCCCGATGCCGGGAATCGGCGCCTCGTAGAACGCGATGAACGCGTAGCCGAATGAGATCAGCATTAAGAGCTTTGCGAAGTCGAACATCGAGTCCCCGAGGTTGTCGTGGGAGAACATCATCTTGACGCCCTGCCAGACGATCAGGATGGTCGCGAACGACAAGAAGAGGCTGTACCCGAACCGTAGGAACTCAGGTTCGTACACTGTCAGCAGGTTCGCGATCGCCTGTTGAACTGTCGGCAAGAGATTGAGCTGCACGACGGGCCTCCGGACTCCTTACGGCTGTCTCCATGTGCGCAGCGCGTCTCCCGTACCAGCGACGAACGCGGCGTTTGCCGCTCGGCTGTCGCGCCACGTCACGAGTTGCATGTTCATCGCGGCCGTGTCGACGTCGCGCGCCCGTTTCGAGTCGACCAGGAGCTGCTCCACGAAGGCGGTCAGGAGCTGGCTGCGCGCCTGACGCTGTCGCGTACCAAGCAGGACTGATCCACTGATCTTGTCGAGCACCGCCGTAGCGCTCTGTTCGAGCGACGGGTCGATGACCTGCGCTTCCAGCGCGTCTATCGCCTGCAGCTCCTGACGGCGCCCGTTCAGGCGCAGCGACCCCGTATCGTTGATGGCCGACATGGCCACGGCATCGGCCAACTCCACGGTCGCCAGACGGCTGGCCATGGCCCGTTGCGCCGCGGGTCCAAGCCGGCTGAGAGCCGCCCGCGCGTTCAGCACGGGATGGCTCACCGCGAGGTATGCGGCTCCTCGCGGATCGCCGAAGATGAGCGCGTCGTTGATGCCGTTTGCATAGAGGAAGTCCCCTCCATGTGTGCGCCAGCGCGGTACATCCAGAAGGGCGTAGCGGCGCAAGTCAGCAAAGGCGCTGAGGCGCCGGGCCATCGCCCAGAGCTTCGCGTGTTGAAGGCGTTCAGTCTCCAGCAGATATTGCTGGTAGACCGCGGAGATGCTGTTCCTGGCAGTATTCGCAGCATCGTAGACGGTCCACTGTGCATAAGCCGGTTGCACCGCTAAAGTGACGACGAGTGGTACAAGGAGAAGTCGTCGCATGGTGTCCTCCATTCCCTGCAACAGTGGTGGTTATGGCTGACGCCACGTCCGAAGCGCGTCGCCTGTGCCCGCGACGAATGCATCGTTCGCGGTGCGCGCATCTCGCCACGTGACGAGCTGCATGTTGATGGTGGTGGCTTCCGTGTCGCGCAGCCGCTTTCCACGTGCGAGCAACTGCTCCAGCGCATGCGAGAGGAGCTGGTTCGACAGCATGTCCTGGCGCCGTCCGAGGAGCTCGCCGGCCGCGATTTTGTCGAGGATGGCCGTCATCTCGTGGTACTGCGAGCCGGGGTTCAGAACATCGTTCTGCAAGGACTCCACGGCGTTCTGAAGCTGGCTGTGGTATCCGCGTGCCAGAGCGACCTGATGACCGCCCATCGTCGCGACGGAGTCGGTGATCTCGACGGTGGCGTACTGCCGCTCCAGCATCTGTCTGGCCGCTGCACTGAGCGTCGACGGCATTGTCGTCGGACGAAGAAGCGGCAGCGCGGTTGAGAAGTACGCCGAGCCGGTCGGATCGCCGCTGTTGAGCGCCTGGATCCATGGCCGCCCAAAGTCCCACCGAGACGGATCGTGCGAGGTCAGTGCGATTGGAGGCGTCCGAAAGCGATCGAGGCTCCCGAGCCTTTGCGCCATTCGAAGCACAGTCAGGTACTGCGCCCGCAGTTCCGTGTAGTGCTGCTGCACGCGGTAGGCGATCAACGTCGTCTGGACAAGGTTCGCGGGATCAATGACAACGAACTGCGCATGGGCGGGCGCCGCGATCGTGCACAGCGCGGTGGCAAACACCAGGACTCGGCGAAACATAGGATCCTCCTGTTCAGAACCGTCTTGAATCGACGGCGGCGGCGTACGCCGGCAGCTCAATGTCGCTCGTGAGGTACACCTTGACCCGATGCCCCTCGCGAATCGTGATCGTCGGCAGCCGATTGAGAAAGCGATTCATGACTTGCATTGCGGCTTGAGAGGTGGCATCGCCCACGCCGCCAGCGATGACAATCGTTCGGTCCCCATTGCCGCTGCCGAGTCCAGCACTACCCAAGTACTGCGAGAGCCCGCTGATCAGGCCGACAGCCGCAGCCGCGCCGAACGTTGACAGAAAGTGGTTGTTGACCTTGTCGCGCAGTCCAGCGTCGCCAATCTGGTTGAGGCCCATGAACTGATCGAGGCGGTAGCTGCGACCGTCTGGCATGAGCAACCGATGGAAGGACACGGCGAGGCGCGCCTCGCCGAACGCCTGCACCGGCTTCGTCTCCCCAAGAATCCTCGCGCCCGCGGGTACGACCACCTGTCGGCCCGTGTGGGAATAGAGGGCATTCGTCACAAGACAGTTCACCGGTGCGGCCATTGCACCGTCCAGCCGATTGGTGAGAACGGTATCGATGATGGTTCCTTCGAGCACGCGATAGAGTGGTCCGGCGGCGCTGATCGGCGGTGTGTAGTCTGGTGTGCGGCGCTGCGCTGGATCCAGCGGCCGTGGTTCGCTGGCTGACGGTGTCACGGCGGTTTGAGCAACGGGCGCTCCGGTTCCGAACTCACCGGCGGTCCTGGTGGTGGCTCGCACAACTGCGTCAGCCACTTCTTCAACAGACGGACTCGGTGAGCCTGTCTGCGCTGGAGCGGCGCCGGGCATCGGGTCGGTCCGTCCTTGATCGGGTCGTTCGCTTTCGGGGCGCCGGCTGAGCACGACGTTGCTCGCAAAGAGACTTTCGTACTCACGGCGCTTCCGCTCTTCAGCAATCGGATCCTGCACGGGAGCCGGCGCTGTGTCGGCATATGGAGCTGGCTCTGGCTGCGTCGCCCCTGCCGTCTGCGCTTCACGGAGCGCCTGAGCCTCCAGCAGACGCAAGCGGTCCTGATAGTCGCGCACCCGATCCGCACTCGGCGCCTGCGCAGGGGTAGCGGCCTGCGCGGGCCGAGGCGGCGGGTCCGGACGACCGACGATCAACATGATCGCCAGCATCCCGGCCGCGACGCCAGCCATGATCCACGTCTGCACGCCGCGCGGCAGCACGCCGCGAGGCACCGGCCGGCGGTCGGTGACGGCGGGCGGCACCGGGTCTGGTTGGGCGCTGGCCGTGGAAGGTACGTCACTCATGACTTCACCGACCTTGCTGCAGGAACTCGAAACGTTCCTTGCCGAGTGACAGGTAGCCGCGGTCCAGTACTTTCGGTACGACGTAGGTGCCGTTCTGAACCTGGAAGTTCAGGAGCCCTGGCTTCCCGTCCTTGATCTCGTAGAGCGCAGGGAGTTCGGTAGCGTCGGCCTTGATGTACGTGAACTGGCCGTCGTGCCAGATGGAGCGCACCAGGAAGGGACGTTCGTACTTCGGAGCGCCGTACACGAACTGCAGCTTGCCGGGATACTCCTGCTGATACGCGGCCAGCGCCTCGGTCGTCCGGCGGTTGGCGGCATCGGTGGCAGCCCTCGCTTCCTCCAATTCGCCCCGGAGTTCTTCGAGCTGTGCCGCGCTGTAGTATTTCGGCTTGCCTTGCGGCGCGCTCGGATCGGCGTTCACATACACCTTGAGGTCGGGCATGCCGGTGCCGCCCTTCTCGGTGAGCAGGAACGAGTAGACGGCGCCGCTGGCCGTTACGAGATTCAGGTTTGTGGCGGCGCCTTCTTTCGCGGGCTTCACGTGCGCGATGTTGTGCGTCGCCGTGATGACCCAGAAGTCCCGGTCGCCACAGATGACGTCCAGGATCTCCTCGCCGTCCGGGAGGAGCACCATCGTGGTATAGCGCACCCGCGTTTGAAGCGTAATCAGGCTTCTGCCGGTCGCCGAAACTTCGCGGATGCCGGTCCCGTTCGCCTGCGTTCCGTTGGCCTGCGCGGACGCGGGGACTGGTAGTGACACGACGAATGCAAGTGCCAACGCGGGACCAAGGCTACGAGCGAGCATGCAACACCTCCCATGAATTCACGCAGAGGCTGCGAGGCGGTCCAGACCCGCCTCGAAGCCGTACTCGCGAAACGTCTCGGCGACCCGTGCGTTGTCGATGGGAGTGTTGGTGTAGATCCAGTAGCTCTTGGGGTCTACTGCCAAAGTGAGGACTTTAGCCAGGTCCGGACGCTTGAGCAGAATCTGCTGACGCGGGATCAACCCGGTCAGCAGATCCAGTTCCATCTCGTTGAGTTGGAATAGTTCGGCGTAGTGCCGGCGATCCACCGCCGGATTCGCCAACAGCAGTTTCGTTGGGCAGCTCTCGACGATCGTGCGCAGCAGATCCACTGACGCAAAGTCATCAACGGTCTGCGTCGCCAGAATCATGGCGGCGTTGTGCTTCCGCCAGGTCTTCAACCCTTCCTGCACGTAAGCGCGCAGCGTTGGGTGTTGGATGAAGCGCCACGCCTCGTCCAGCACGCACACCTTGAAGGCAGCCGCCTCGCTCGGGTCCTGAATACGAGCAACGACCCGGTGCAGGACGTAGAACAAGAGTGGCTCCAGGAGCACGGGGTACGCGCGCATCGCTTCGAGGTCGAAGACCTGAAGCCGTTCGACCGTCAGCGTGTCATCGACGTTGTCGAAGAGGCTGGCGTAGCGTCCCTCGCCGACCCACTTGTGCAGCCGCGCCGCCAACGCTCGCGGCAGCAGGTTCGCCAACGTGAACAGGCGCCGCTGGCTCCGGTCCAACACGTAGAGGTTCTCGACCGCCTCGTAGATCTCGCGGTCCTCGAGGTCGCTGATCCGATATCCGTCATCGCCTTCGAGCAGCACGCGAACGAACGCGTGTAGGAAGTGAAGGTGCTCCGGAGTCGGCTCGAGAGCAAACGGGTTGATCGTGACGCCGTGCTGCCGGAGACCCAACTCCAGGTAGCGCCCGCCGAGGAGGGTCGCGAGCTTTCGGTAGCTGTGCCCGATGTCCAGCACGACGGTCTGTGGCGCGTACTTCTGTGCGTGGGTAATCAGGAAATTCAGGGCGAAGCTCTTCCCGCTCCCGGTCGCTCCGAGGACGAGCGTATGCCCCACATCCTGCACGTGGAGGTTGAAGGCGTACGGTGTTCGATGGGGTGTCTCGAAGACGGCCAGCGCTTCCTTCCCGAGATGCGGGCTGACCGCATCGCCGTGATCAAGCGTGAACAGGAAACTGAGGTCCGCGAGGTTCGTTTCGAGGAGTGCCAATCGTCGGAGATTGTGGGCGCCGTTGCCGGGAACGATGCTCAGCCAGGAGTTCAGCAGGTTGTACGTTTCCTCGAAGAGGCTACCGTCGTGAACGGCCATCGCCTTCATCGCTTCGGCCGTCTGGTGCTGGAGCGCACGGGCGTCGGTGCCGTGCAGCACGAGTGCGAGCGAGCACTGACCGAAGAAGTGGCCGTTGACCTCCAGTTCCGTAAGCGCATCGCCAAGTTGCTTCACCGTGCTGCTCGCCGAGTCATCGACCAACATCTCCTCGGGCCGCGTCTCTGGCGAGACGTAGTTGACGATCGAAACCCGTTTATTGAAGAAATGGCGCCGACGGCTCTGCACGTCGCGCCGCATGCGGTCGCTCGGGATCCGTTGCCATTCGAGGCAGGCGATGAACTCGCCGGGAATCTCGTACACGTCCTGGAGCAGGAACGCGAACGTCTGGCTTGGCGGCTCCTTCATCGACAGCACTTTGACCAAGCGGTCGCCGACGACGAGGTGATCGCGGTGGCAGTCCACGGCCGAGTCCGACACGAAGTAGTCGATGTGCGTGTCGTACGCAAGCCGCACTGAATCGACGACAGCAGGGGAATAGTTCAAGAGTTCCCGGAAGAATCTGAACGCGGCCGACTTCTCCAGCCGTACGGGCCCGAATTCGCCGATCTGAACCTCGAACGCCTGCGCCTTGTGGTGAAGCGTCCCGATCGCTCGATCCAGCTCTGATCCAAGCACCTGGAGCGTCTCGTCCATCGACAGCCAGGCCCGGAGCGCCTCGCGCGGCGTGTGCCAGAACCGGCGCAACTCAGTCTTACGCCTCACGACGTGCGGTGCTTCGTAGAGCAGCACGAGGTAAAGCGACAGGTCGTAGAGATCTTGCCGGCGGCCGTTCAGGTAGGCCGCCCGCCGCTGAATCGCCTCGTTCGCGACTGGCGCCTCGCACGGGATGGCGACGAACGGGTCAACTGTGCGCTTGAGCAGGTACTGGTAGACCCGGCAGTGCTCGTCGAGGAGCCGAAGCGCGGCTTCAAAGCGATGAACGAGGGCCTGGCGTTGCGGATGCGACAGCCCTTCGTAGTCCACGCCGCGGAGGCGATAAACGACGCCGACATGACCCGCCTTCGTCAGGAACGTCGAGTCGTCGACGAACCCCCACAACGCAAGGAGGCCGTTCACACTCCCTGCGTCCCGGTAGTCGCGGAGAATGCCCCCGACGCTCACCACGGCGTCACCTCCGCGTCCACGCGATCATGTTTTCCTGGGTCGTAGCGGCTGCGTGCCTTCGAGGAAGCGAGTAGAATCCGCAGCATCTCCGGGTCGCGAGCTGTCGCCCACAGGGCAAACCCGTACAACCCGCCGGACATCAAGAGGCCGGCGAGGAACGAGTAGAACAGGTTGAACGTGGCCGCCCCGAGTAGCAGGGACAGGAAGAACAAACGCCTGTCCACGCCCCAGATCGTCAGGGGCCGATGCAGCGCCTTGTACACGGGCCGGTACGTCGGGCGATCAGGCATGCCCGCACCTCCGCAAACCTTACGGACGTTTCAGAACAACCAGACGAGGAACTGCGCTGCGAAGAGCGCCAGTCCGCCGCCGAACACGATGCCGGAAATCTGGCGTTTCGCGCCGCCCTCTCCGAACATGAACATCAATCCACCGATGACGATGGCCACCAGCGCGAGCGATCGCGCCAACGGACCAGTAAACGTGCGTTCGAGATTGCTCGCGGCGCGCTCCCAAGGAGACTGGGCAAGAGCCAGTGTGGGCAGGAGAAGGAGAGCCGTGAACACCATCGCACTCACGCGTCGAATGAATCTGACTACGGAGTCGCAGGCCATCGAAAACCTCCCGCGCTGGTGTCGTCGGAAACTAGAATTGATCTAGCAGTACGAGCTTACGCATGTCAACAGCAAAAGCAAGCCCCCCAGCAAGCGGACATGTTGCGACAGAATTGGCGACGTGTCTCGGCGTCAGACGAACGATGACGCTTCGGCGAATCATGCGACAGAGTGGACTTCCGCCGGAGGTTCTACTCGATCTCGCGTTGGAAATGCTCGACATCGCGAGTCGGAAACTCGCGCCATCGCCAATAAAAAGGCAGGCAGTCGGCCTTGGCGCCGCACGCTGGCGGAATGTCAGCCCGGAGGAACGGAGCGAAGCGCTACGAAAGGCCGCTAAAGCACGCTGGGCCAAACCGCGGCGCAATGGCGACGACGAGGGGAATCAGAGCAAGAAGTAGCAGCGCAGAATATGCCTACGAACAGCGCAGACGGTGAACCACTGAATCATGCAAGCTAACGCATTAGGATGAGCTGGAAAGGCACACGAATACCCAGCTGAGCGTGAGCAGAAAGACCACGGATGTGGTGCGTCGGCTTCTGCAGATCGTGTACCGAAACGCCAAATAGCAGAGGCGCCTCGCAGACGCAGTCGGTTCAGTAGTTTACGGACGACGAGGTCTTGTCGCGCGGCAGACAGCGGTTCGCGGCCAGGTAACTTCTACCTGCTTGCATACCGATTGGACCAAGAACAGTACGGGCAGAACGGATGTGCTGACCGAATGAATATCGGTTTGACCTCTTAAGGCGAGATGGTCTCCTTCATCTTCAGCCCCAGCCGCTTGAGAATGCCTGCCAGATCATCCGGGTGCCAACTGTGACGCAGGATTAGGGCAACGGCGACAGCCTGTGGATACTGTCGTGCGCGGAGCCGACCAGGCGCTCCCAGCAAATCCTCGAAGTGATCGTCCACGTACATCTCCTCTAGGACCGCCTCGATTAGCTCGGCCGACCATCCGATCCCCTCAGTTGCGGACACTGCCGCGCGAACGATTCTGGGGCGAGAGTCGCGGCGCCAGCGCTTGGCCGTCTTGCCCCCAGAGAGAGCACGGCGGCGGAGATTGTCCGGGCGCGATTCTTGACGAGAGCGCTGCGACGGTCCAGGCGGGGAGGACTTGGTCGGATCCGGTTTTCGACGCGAAGGCATGAGCGCTCCTAGAATCTGCAGGTGTTCTGCACCGCTCCACTTCACTGCCGGTGCCACCTCCGGTTAGCAATCTCTCGACGGAATCGCGACGGGTGCGGCGCACTTCCGAACAACTTTTGGGTACTCGATGCCCAAACCGTAATCGGTCCGGCTCTCCCGAACCATCATCGAATCGACCTTGGCGGCGGCAAGGCGGTTCTCGAGAGCGGGAAGCGTCAGCGCGCGACTGGCGCTCGGTCTTCGAACCGGTGCTTTTACTGCTACCCGAATCCAGCCGTCCCTGACTTCGCGAACTGAACGCGACGCAGGACGATCCACAATCCAAGAATGACGACGCACATCGATGCGAGGTGGGCTACGGAGAAGACGCCGAGCACCCGCGCGTTTACCCGAATGAACTCGATCACGAAGCGAATCGCTCCGGCCAGGACGAGATAGGCGCCGAGCACGGATGGATCGGGACGACCTTCTCTGCGCCATCGCAATAGCAGGAAGGCGAGGGGGACCAGGGCAGCGGCCTCGTAAAGCTGCGTCGGATGGACGGGAACCGTGCTCGGAGGCAGACCCTCGGGAAACGGGACCGCCCACGGCAGCGTGGACGGTCGGCCATAGTCGTCGCCGACGAGAAAGCATCCGATTCTGCCGATTGCATGTCCTACGACGAGTCCGGGCGTTGCTGCCGCGAGCATCGGCACTACTGGAAGCCGCTTGCGGTACATGACGACTGCGCCGGCGAGCACGCCACCGGCGAACCCTCCGAACCAGCTCATTCCTCCGCGGCTAAGGAGGAGACCGGCGAGTGGCTCTTCGCCGAGGTGCTCAAGAACCCATAGCAGCTTCGCACCGACCAACCCACCGATGACTCCCGCGACAGCCGCGTCTATTCCATCGTCAGGTAAGGCAGAGCGCCGCAGTTCTCGGCGGAACATCCAGATGCCGACCAGGGCGCCGATCGCGACCAGAGCGCCGAAGCTGGTGACTTCGAAGCCGCCGATTCGAAACAGGACGGGATACATTTGCCACAGAGGTGCGGGATGAGCGCCTGGTGCCTCGCGAGAATGCGCTCGATTCGCCCTACCGGCTGCCTCCCGTCTCTTGCAACCACGCACGCATCTGATCGATCTCGGCTTGCTGGCCAGTGATGATCGTCTTGCAGAGATCCTTGATTCTCTGATCCTCTATCGAGGCGTTCTCGCACATCAGGATTGCTCCAGAGTGATGCGGGATCATTGATCTCAAGAACTGTCGATCTCCGACCGCTGTCTGCTGCTTAATGAAGAGGAAGAACGCGATGCCGATCACGCAACCCGCGCCGATGACGAGGGCATTCAGCTTCGTGTTCTTGTACATGCTCGACATCAATAACAGCTCTATGACCACCATCGGTGCAGTCATCAGTCCGGCCATGTAGAACTGGTTCACGCTGTTGTAGACGTCACCGAACGCGTTCACCATCGAGTACATCAAGACGTACATCGAGATGAAAGACAGTCCGATCATGACGAGCAGCCGGAGGTAATGGCTGTGTTCGCCTTGCTGGTTGTGTTGCATGGTGATCCTTGAGAAACGCGACGTTCGGCTCTGACGCTACGCCGGTGGACGACGTGCCCGGCTTGATGTGTGGGCGTGTCGGATCTTCCAGGCTCCATCCCCACCCTTCACGAGCACGAGCGTTTCGAGTCCTCCAGAATCGATGTCCCGTTCACCACTTTTCGCTTTGATCGCGTATTCGGATGTTGCGTACCCGGACTGTCCACCTGGCAGAATCGTTACCTTCACGCCGTTGTGGCCAAACTGAAGGTTCTGGAAAGACCTGAGCTCCGGGCCGAGATGACGATCGCGGTAGTCGATCCAGCCGTTGTTGATGCCGCCCCCCTCGTAGATGGTGACATCTGGGTGATAGAACGTCGCGAGCTTGTCGAGATCCTTTGCGTTGAAGGCGGCGTCGTAGCCCTTCAACCAGGCCTCGACAGTCGCCGCGTCATTTAACTGTGCGTCAACAGCTGAGGCACTCAGCTTCGTGACCGCAGCCGGCCGTCTGTCGCCCGCTGGACCGACCCAATCCGCAACGGTCCCATCGCTGAAATGCTGATGCGCCTTCCAGGAGATCTCCGAAGCGGACGGATTCCGGGCGCGGAAGGCAAACTCCGCCGAAGCCTTCGGCGGAATCGATTTCCTCCAGGTGATCGACATGATGCGATCGCCCTGCTTCGCTGTCTCGAAGGTCGCACCCTCGGCCGGCAAGACTTCGAGCACAGTCACGTCGGTCGGAATCTCCAGCATCACGTGTGTCGTCGCGACAGCGCCTTCCGTTGGGACGCGAATCGTATAGTGCTCCTCAGCGTCTGGCTTCGACTCGCGAGGCCGGACGCTGATGTGGGCCAAGGCGAGAGCGGGAACGGCGAGCACGAGCAGAGTCAGCGCAATCAGTCGTCGCATATCACACTCCTGTCTGTTCAAGGGTTCCGTCAAAACGCGTGGGCGCCATGGGCGCCAATCGTAAACAGCACCTGAAAAATCAATTCGTTCGCCGGTTGTTCCTTATCCCCGTACCGCGTTCGACGATATTGACCGCGCAACTGGCTGAATTCGCTGGGCCAGAAAGTCAACACTGCAGACGCACCTCGGTCCCTGATGTCTGGCTGCTGAGCACGTTCGGACCAGTCGTATCTGCCGCCCGCGATCCATCGTCGGGAAAACTTGTAGTCGGCGGACAAGAACGTGCCAAATGCCGCGCCTGTGTGGTCGAGCTCCTCGCGGCGGCTCCAGATCATCTCCGCGCGGCCGGTAAACGATCGATAAATCGCGCGTCGGAGAGGCCTCCAACGGTAGGTGATGTCGGCGCCGTACAGCTCCGTGACGAAGTCACTCCCGAGCTCGTTGTGGCCGCGAGCGTATGAGCTGCCGATCTCAAGGTTGCTGCTTTCAGTCAGGTCACCATATCCGCGCAAGCGTGCGATGGTGCTGAAATCCTGGCGCCGATGCGATTGGAAGAGAGTGCCCGAATCGCCTCGGTACACTTCGCCAGTTGCCTCGAGAAACAGACCGCGCGCCGGAATCAGCCGGCTGACCGATACGCCAGCGTCCTTGATTCCAGTGTCAGGATCTTGAGTTGCGCCGCCGAGCAGGTTGTACATGACGAGCGGACGGTCGGTCCAAGGCAGCGTGTGATTGTGGAATGCGTTGAGCCGTCCGAAATTCGCGCGCATCTTGCCGACCTTTACGAGGAAACCGCCAGGCACGGAAGGGAACGTCACGAAGCCTTCCTCGACTTCGATGCCCTCCTCACCGACGGCCAGAAAGAAATCCGCACGCGCAAAGGGATCGACGATCGCCTGCAGGCTCACCTCACTCTCCTGCAACGTAGCAAACGGAGTGGGAGCCAAGGTGGGGCTGCCGCCGCGACTGTCGCCGTTGGCGCTGAGGAAATTGCCGATGATGCCGATGTCTGGGTTAAATACTTTTGTCGAAGGGGTCCCATAGACGGGCAGCGTGGACGGCTGCTGCTCGTCTCCCTTGGAAGTTGCGCTCGGCGGCGCCTCTGTTGGAGCGGGCGGCTGCTGCGGTGTCGCCGGTGCCGCTAACTGGCCGGACCGGATCGCTGCAAGCTCGGCCTGCAACGCTTTGACCTGCTCCTCGAGGAAGCGAACGCGTTGCTCGACGCTTTCGGGTTGTTGTGATGAAGCCCCTGCGGGCACGGATTGCGCGGAGGCTGGCCATGACATCACTACGAGAAAAAGCGCCAGCCCGTACCGCATGTGTCGGTTAAAGCGGTTCCACGAGTACCAGCACACCGTTGATGAGCACCAGCCGGTACAAAGTTGATCCGCTTCCATGCATTCGCTCCTGATGAAACCGATAGCCAGGGAACAGCCAGACGTCGATGACGTCAGTGGCGCGATTGAAACGCGTGTCCCGCGTCGGATCGCCGAGCACGACACGGACCTGTTCCGCATCCATGCCTTCGACGACATGTCCCCTGAGCATCGCGTCGCGTATGGATGGACGGAGCTCCCGAGGAGTACTGAAGTAGCGCTCGAGCCGAAATGTTGCTCGTCCAGAGGGCGGGACGTGCACACATCCGCCCATTGCAAAGAGCGCGGCTGTCGCGCCAATCACGACGGTCGAGTTGATTGCAAACGGTTTCACTTCAATCGCCTTCACGGGCACCGATCAGACACACGCGCGCGACCGTATCAACTAGGCGCTCTGAATTACTCTTAGGGGCATGCTCTAGTCCCATGCTGCTCGTGAAGTCGCTCGCGCCCACAACATCTGAGATAACGACGACTGGGATCCTCGCGATTAGTGAATCGGCGAGCTGACGTTCACGAAACATGATCCCATCCATGACGGGCATGCGCAGGTCCAGGAGAATGACATCCACGCGACAATCTGCCAGTACCGTCAGGGCATCCACACCATTGGCGGCGGTCAGCACCTCGTAGTCGTGCGCTTCAAGGAGTCGCTTGAGTGCCGTCCTGACTCCCTCGTGATCGTCGACAATCAGCGCCGTGTGATGCATCGACGATCCTTTCAAAGCGTCGGCGTGAGAGTGCCGCAGTGATGAGCACGCGTGCTTCGTAGAAGATCTTCATGTCCCCCGAAGCGCCGCGTGCTCCGTTCTCTGCTACTTGGTCGCGGCGGACGCGGCGCCCACCTCGATTGACTTCGCGGTCAAGCTCTCGTCCTTCCCCTCGACGGCTGTCACTACGACTCGCGACCCAACCTTGATGTCCGCGACCTTGACCGCCGGCGTGGCCTTGACCTTCGTGTCCTTCGTGACCTTGACCATCACGTCCTTGCCGTCCTTGTCTTTCAGCATCACGTGATCGGCGGCGGCCATTGTCACTGTTCCCATCACCTTGTGTTCGTGGCCCTCATGGGCGAGTAGCCGCGCACCAGAACCCAGGGCCAGCACGGCAAGAGCCAGAACGGTTGCGAAAAAGCGATTCATCTTCGTGTCCTCCATAGTTGTTACGGTTTAGAACCACAGCCGCAGGCCAGTTACGAATCGTGCTCCGCCCTTGTCTTCGCCGGCGGCTGCGGCGAAGTCGGCGGTCTTCCCCCATTTGTTGCTCCAGGTGACGCCGAGATACGGCGCGATCTCGCGTCTGATCTCGTATCGCACGCGGAAGCCTAGGTCGGTGGTACTCAACCCGGCACCCACACCGCGTTCGGGATCCGATTTCCCGACGATCTCAGCTTCGAATAGAGGCTGCAAAACCAGGCGATTCGTGAAGAGCAGCTCGTATTCGACTTCGAACCGGGCGTGCGTGCGACCCGAGGCGCCGACGTAGCCGGTGGCCTCAATGTCGAACCAGTACGGAGCCAATCCCTGCACACCAAACGCTGCCCAGGTCTGGGCTGGTCCAGGACGGAAGTCCTGACGGATCCCGCCGACGAGATCCCAATAGCGCGCGAACTGGCGGCCGTACAGCAGGTGCGTTTGCGCTTCACCGACGCGCCCACCATCACCGTCGCCTTCAGCGCGAAACCACAAACGATCGCGATCGCGACCAACCCATCCTCGGCTGTCGATACTCAAGCCATTCGCGCCCTTAGCCGCCTGCCACTCGAGCTGATCGAAGAGGACGAAGTAGCTCACCGCTCGGTCGTGGACCGCATGGCCCTCGACATCTGGGAACGCCGCCTTTCGGACCTCGTCGGTGACGGGCGGTATAAACGGCGGGAGCTGGTCGACCTTCTTTGCAGGCTCGTTGGCTTGAGAGCTGGGCTTGGGTTGCTCCTGCTGGTGTCCGGCGTGGGCGTCGGCCTGCGCGAGGACCGGAGAACTGGCTGCCAGCAGCAGGCCCACCGTTGCAACGATGCGAAGGCCACTGAGCCGCGTCATTCTTCCACCCGCACTTCTCGGAACATTCCCGCTTCCATGTGGAACAGCAGGTGGCAGTGATACGCCCAGCGTCCTAACGCATCCGCGGTCACTCGATACGATCGTTTGGTGCCCGGTGGCATGTCGACGGTGTGCTTACGCACATGGAACTTTCCATCGTCGTCCTCAACGTCGCTCCACATGCCGTGTAGGTGAATCGGATGGGTCATCATCGTGTCGTTCACCAGTACGATGCGGAGGCGTTCGCCGTAGTTGAACCGCAGAGGCTCCGCGTCCGAGAATTTGACGCCGTTGAACGACCACGCGAACCGCTCCATGTGGCCGGTCAAATGCAGTTCAATCGTTCGTCCAGGTTCACGGCCGTCCGGGTCCTCGAACACGTTTTTCAGATCCGCGTAGGTCAGCACGCGTCTTCCGTTGTCACGAAGCCCAATGCCCGGATCGTCGAGTCGAGAGGTAGGCATCATCGTCTGCATGTCCACGAGCGGATTGCCCTTCTCCGACAACGGATGCTGTTGCATTCCACCGCTCATGGCCGCCATGTTGTGACCCGCGTGCGGATCCGGGGCAGTCAGCGTCGCCTGTGCGGGCATTTGGTGCCCTGCATGAGGATCGGGCGAGGCGGGTTTTGCTGGCGCACCGTGGCCGGCGTGAGGATCTGGAGCAGTTGGCTGACCGGCCGTGGCGGCACCCGCATCCGCTGGCTTCTGTTGGGCCATGGCACTCATGTCGTGCCCTCCCATCGCGCCATGCCCCATGTCCGCCATGGTCACCATTGGCCTGGCGTCGAGTTCAGGCACGGCCGCTCGCAGTCCTTCGCGAACGGCGAGCGTGCCAGCGGCGAAGCCTGTTCGGTCTAGGGACTGCGCAAAGATCGTGAATGCGTCCTGCCCAGAGGGCTCCACGATGACGTCGTAGGTTTCCGCGGTCGCGATCCGGAATTCGTCCACGGTGACTGGGTGCACGTACTGACCGTCGGCTGCCACCACCGTCATCTTCAAGCCTGGAATCCGAACGTCGAAGTACGACATCGATGAACCGTTGATGAAGCGCAGACGCACTCGTTCTCCAGGCTTGAACATGCCGGTCCAATTACCTGCAGGCGCTACTCCGTTCATCAGGTACGTGTAGGTGTAGCCAGACACGTCGCCGAGATCCGTGGGGTTCATCCGCATCCCGCCCCACATCTCGCGGTCTGCGAGCGTCTTTTTGAGACCTTGCTTTCTAACGTCCTGGAAGAAGTCGCCTACCGTTCGCTGACGGAAGTTGTAGTAGTCCGATCGCTTCTTCAATTTCGCAAACACACGGTCAGGGCTCTCGTCGGTCCAGTCTGTGAGCATGACAACGTGCTCGCGGTCGTACTTAAAGGGGGTTGGTTCTCGAGGCTCTATCACGAGAGGGCCGTACAGGCCCCGTTGTTCCTGAAATCCCGAATGGCTGTGATACCAGTACGTTCCGGCTTGACGAACCTTGAAACGGTAGACGTAGGTTTCGCCAGGACGAATGCCGTGGAAGCTGAGACCCGGCACTCCGTCCATGTTCGCTGGCAGCAGAATGCCGTGCCAGTGAATGGACGCCTCTTCATTGAGCGTGTTCGCCACACGGAGCGTGACCGTATCGCCTTCCTTCCAGCGGAGGATCGGCGCCGGAACGGAGCCGTTCACCGTCAACGCGACTTTGGGGCTGCCTGTAAAGTTCATCGGCGTCTCACCGATGCGCAGGTCGAAGTCGGTTCCGGTTAAGGTGGTCCAAGCACTTGCGGAATTGCTTTGCGCCAGTGCCGACGTCCGCCACAGTCCAAGGCCTGCCACGGCGCCGCCGATGGCTAGCCCCTTGACAAACGTCCGGCGAGAAACATGTCCGTCTGATACGCGCGATATTGAAAACCTTTGGGAACTCATGGTGTCAGTCCTGATGGCCCTTCTTGGGTGAAGCTGCTGGAGGCTCGCTCGACTCTCCTCGCAAGAAGCGCCGTGACTCTTCCTCTTCCTTGAATTGCGCCGGGCTCTTCGGATTGAGCGATTCCATTCGCTCGATCTCCTCTGGCGTCAGCTTCGGCAGGCGACGAATGACGTGTACCAACCCCCAGCTTTCGCGTTCGCCTTCGGGCGTTCCGTTTCCCCACGCCGGCATGCCGGTGAGTCGAATGCCGTGTTCGATGATCGAGAACAGCTCACCGTCAGTCAGCGACTGCGTGGCGGTCGCGCGCATGTCGGGAGCCTTCGGGTAGAGGCCGCGACCGATCTCCGTGTCGCCGCTTCCGTTGTTGGCGTGGCAGGTCGCGCAATGGTCCGCGTAATGTTCCAGCGCCTGTTCGAGCACCTGTTCGGCTGGCTGCACCGGATTAGTGCGAGTGCGTACGGCGTCAGGCGTTGCCCACCGACGCATCGCGCGCGCCATCATCTCCTCGACGCGGCTAGGTTCTTCGTGCGCACTCAGCCCACGGCTCACGATCGAGTACGCGACGAGACCGCCGACCGCTAGCAGGATGGCAATCAGTACGAGCAGTGCTCGGAGCGTAGGCTTCACGATGCCAGCCTTTCCTGGTCCAGATGGGGACGAGTTTCTGAACGGCATCCCTCGACCGGGACAACGTCGTTGCTCTTTCATGAGAGATCCCTTCCCAACGCGCGTTCGTACGTGCGACGACACGGGGATACATGTGGGCCCAGAACGAGGGCCGCACAAACGGGCGCGGTTACGCGCTTATGGGAGTGGGATCAGACCCGGAGGACGAGCGGAGTAGCGGTGGGCGGAGGTGTGCCTGGAGGAGCGTTGTATTCGGCAGTCGATGAGGCAACGACAGGAACTGTGACCGTCGCGTGTGAAACCGACACCATTAGCGGGGCTGAACCCGCCGCCGCATCGGCCCGTTCCGCAGCCGTGGTTGCCGTCTGGCGAATAACGGCATCATGCGTGTTGCAATCGTGCTCCGACACACTGCGGAGTTGCACCTGGTTCGAAGGAGAAGCCGTTTCCTCAGATGCCTTTCGGGCCGCATTGTGATGATGCCCTGACATCGTCTTGGCGGACGCATCGCAGACCACGGCGCAGAGGGCGGACGACACGGGTAGCGCCGCAAGGACGATCAGGACGACGAAGCTGATGCGGTGCCGCCAACTCACGGTTCGAGTATACCCCGATCCGCCAGGGGGCGCAGGCTCGACAGAAGTACCGCCCATTTTCACAGGGAAACTCGCCGCAACCGCAGGGCATTGCCAATGACCGAGACGGAGCTGAAGGTCATCGCGGCGCTCGCGATCATGGGGCTGAGGAGCAGGCCCAGGAATGGATAGAGCACGCCAGCAGCCACAGGCACGCCGAGCACGTTGTAAACGAACGCGAAGAACAGATTCTGACGGATGTTGCTCATCGTGGACCGACTAAGCCGGCGCGCTCGCACGATCCCGCGCAGGTCGCCTTTGACCAAGGTTACGCCGGCGCTTTCCATCGCCACGTCCGTTCCGGTGCCCATCGCGATACCCACGTCCGCAGCAGCCAATGCCGGCGCATCGTTGATGCCGTCGCCTGCCATCGCGACACGCTCACCGCGCTCCTGCAGGCGCTTGACGACGGCCGCCTTCTGGTCCGGCAACACGTCGGCTTCGATGTGATCGATCCCGACCGACCGAGCGACAGCTTCAGCGGTCGTGCGATTGTCGCCGGTCAGCATGACGACCTTGATGCCGTCGTGGTGCAGCGCCTCAATCGCCTCCGACGTGGTCGCCTTGATCGGATCCGCGACGCTAACGAGTCCTGCGGATTGACGATCGACGGCGACGAACATCACTGTCTGTCCTTCACGGCGGAGCGCGTCCGCGCGGTCGAGCAGTGGCCCGGGATCGATGCTCAGCGCTTCGAGGTGCCGAAGATTCCCGATAGCCACACTCCGGCCATCGACTGTGCCCGTCACGCCCTTGCCGGTCGCCGACTCAAAGTCACGCACCTCCGACAACGTGACACCGCGCTCTCCGGCACCACCGACGATAGCTGCGGCGAGCGGATGCTCACTGACGTTCTCGAGACTTGCGACAAGACGCAGCAGCGTTGCCGAATCGATGTCTGCTCGCGGTTCCACGGTCACTAACTTCGGCTTACCTTCCGTCAGAGTCCCCGTCTTGTCCACGACGATCGTGGTGACCTTCTCGAAGATTTCGAGCGCCTCGGCATTACGAATCAGCACGCCTGCTTCGGCGCCTCGCCCCGTCCCCACCATGATCGACATCGGTGTGGCCAAACCAAGCGCACAGGGGCACGCGATGATGAGCACGGCCACCGCGTTCACGAGCGCGTGTGCGAGCCGCGGCTCAGGTCCGTACTGCGACCACACAATGAAGGTGACCATAGCTACTGCGATGACGATCGGCACGAACCACGCCGATACGGTATCTGCGAGACGCTGGATCGGCGCTCGCGACCGCTGCGCTTCGCTCACCATACGGACAATCTGTGCGAGCAGCGTATCGCTGCCGACCCGCCGCGCTTCCATCACGAACGTGCCCGTCCCATTGACCGTTCCACCAGTGACGGCTGATTCCTTCACCTTCTCCACCGGAATCGGCTCGCCGGTCACCATGGATTCGTCAATCGTCGTCGTTCCGTCCGTTACGACGCCGTCCACTGGCACCCGCTCGCCGGGCTTGACTCGCAAATGGTCGCCGACCTGAACCTGCTCCAGAGGAAATTCACGCTCAGAACCGTCAGACTCGATGCGGCGTGCGGTCTTCGGTGCGAGGCCCAGCAGGTTACGAATGGCGGTGCTCGTTCGCGATCGGGCGCGCAGCTCGAGGACCTGACCGAGAAGCACGAGAACGACGATCACCGCCGCCGGCTCGAAATAGACGGCCACCTCGCCCATCGTGCGGAACGAGTCTGGGAAGAATCCTGGTGCGAAAGTCGCGACGACGCTGTAGGCGTAGGCCGCGCCGACGCCAAGGGCGATCAGCGTGAACATGTTGAGGTGACGGTTCACGACGGACGCCCAGCCACGAACGAAGAACGGCCATCCGCCCCACAGAACAACGGGGCTCGCCAGTGCCAGCAGAATCCAGTTCAGCCAACCGTGAGGCAGCAGGCGTTGCAGCGGCTGTCCGGGCACGAATTCAGAAACCATGAGTGCGAGGATCGGCACCGTGATCCCTGTGGACCACCGGAACCGTCGCGCCATGTCATCGAGTTCTGGATTCTTTTCTTCGAGCGTTACGGTGCGCGGTTCGAGCGCCATTCCGCAGATTGGGCATGAGCCGGGCCCGTCGCGGACGATCTCGGGATGCATCGGGCACGTCCACTCGACCTTTGTGACCGGCGCGACATCGACGGGCTCCAGCGCCATGCCGCATTTCGGGCAGGCGCCGGGCCCCTTTTGGCGCACCTCCGGATCCATTGGGCACGTGTATTCGCGTTCCATGTCCGCAGGCGTGGCGCCTGGTCCCGGCCGCTCGGCGAGAAACGCGTCAGGATTGGCGCGGAACTGTTCGAGACAACTCTGACTGCAGAAGTAGTACGTTCGGCCCTTGTGGTCGACGTGCCCCACAGCGTCGTCGGGAGAGATGGTCATCCCGCAAACGGGGTCGAGCACCTCGGCGGGCGCGACGGCTGTCTGATCGTGCGAATGCGATGACATGTTCCAGGGCCTCCAGTGCTTCGACGCAACCGAGACATCCCCATTACACCTTGGGCGGCGTTCCTGGCGGCCTGGCCGTAACGCCGCCCGGCGAGAGCTACTTGGCGAATTGGCCGGGATTCGAGTCGAACTTCGCTTTGCAGCCCTTGGAGCAGAAGTAGTACGTCTTGCCGTTGTACTCGCTGCTGCCAGCCGCCTTCGCAGGATCTACCTGCATTCCGCAAACGACGTCTTTTTCCATGTGTCGGGTTCTCCTTCAGAGCATTCAACGACCTAACGCAGCGAGGTCGCGCCCATTACACCTTCCAGAATGAGTAGTCATGTGGCGTCCGTCAAGGCTGTCGCCGGCTCAACGGCTACGGACGCCCTGATGGGCATGGGACCGTACAATTGCACGGTGGACTTCGCTGAACACCCGGTCGCGGTCGCAACGCTCCTCGAGAATCACCGTGCCTTCCTGAAGTATTTGGTGCGCCGAGTGGGGGACCCCGCGCTGGCCGAGGACATCCTGCAGGAAGGGTTTGCGAAGGTGATCGCGCGACCTGAGCAGGTGCCGGCGGACGAGTCCGTCATCCCGTGGTTCTACCGCACCCTCCGCAATGCCGCGATCGATCAGTTCAGACGTCGGGGAGCTGCTGGTCGTGCCTACGAGTCCTTCGCACGCGAACTTGAAACACATGAAGCACCAACCGACGAGATGGAGTCGGAGATCTGCGCCTGCGTCTCACGCCTGGCGGCAACGCTGAAGCCCGAGTACGCCGAGGCACTCCAGGAGATCGAGGTCGGGTGGCACGCCGGTGAAGACATTCGCAGCGCAGAGGGGCCTCTCGTCGAGCAACGCAGCCGTGAGGGTCTATCGTGCACGCGAAGCACTGAAGAAGCGGGTCACTGAATCCTGCGGAATCTGCGCAGAGCACGGATGCTTGAACTGCACATGCGGCCAAACCCGATCGCCGCCCGTTTGAGTCCTTCGTTCAGATAGCGTTCAACTTCGGCACTTAGAATGTCCAGTGAGGAGACGGCACCCTCCAGGCGGGCCGGGACGCCTGGTCGGTGAGCTCCGGGATGGCGCCATGATGATGCCCGCGGGTCTACGCAAGTTTACGTTTGCCGCACACATCACTTCTTCGGTCGGGTGGGTCGGTGCGGTGATCGTGTTCCTTGCTTTGGCAGTCGTCGCGTTGACCAGCCAGAGCGAAATGACGGTGCGTGGTGCGTATCTCGTGATGGCGCCCGCGGCATGGTTCGTTCTGGTGCCTTTGGCGCACGCCTCGCTAATCAGCGGGGTCGCGCTGTCGCTCGGTACCACCTGGGGTCTCGTTCGCCACTACTGGGTCGTCTTAAAGCTCGGGATTACGGTTTTTTGCACCGCCATCCTGCTGATCTACATGGGCACGTTCAGGCAGATGGCGGGTATCGCGGCAGATCCGATGATGGATCTCGAGCATGTCCGAAACGCATCGCCACTGTTGCACGCCGTGCTCGCCCTGGCGCTGTTGCTGGCCGCGACATGGCTGGGTGTCTACAAGCCGTTTGGCGTGACTCCTTACGGTAGCCGCAGAATGGACGAACGGCTCTCAAGGTTCAACCTCTCGAGCGCTGCCTTCTCCCGTAGCGGTGGTCCAAGGATCGCATCTACAGAACGCATAGCGCCCGGACGTAAGGAGCTGTATCTTCTCGTCGGCATCGTTGGTCTGCTCCTGTTGTTTCTGATCTTCCACATCATCAGCGGCGGAGTTGGCGGCCATCAATGATCACGCCGGTAGACGTCTGACGCGATAGGGCTCGCACCGGCCGACGTTTTCGGTCGGCCGGGCAGTCTTGACTGCTACTTCTGGTGCATCTTCTGCATCATGCTCATCATGCTCATGCACCCTGTCATGTGCTGCTTCATCTCAGCCAGCGGCTTCTGTGCCTGATCCAGCGCGGCACGCATCTTCGCGGGATCGTTCGAAGCCTTCGCTTCGTCGATAGTTCGCGTCAATTGCTCGATCGTCTTTGACGTCGACCGACAGTGCTCCTGACAGCCCTTCATCATGTCAGGCATCGACATCGTCTGAGAGGGCTGTGTAGGCGGCACCTGTGTTCCTCGTCCAGATGCCGTTTGTGATTGGGCCACGACCGACACGCTCAGCAAAGCTGCAGCGACTATCGCCAGACACCCTTGATGACGAATCATTGGATACTCCTTCATAAACTGGTCTTCGCAAAGCCGCCAGATCCAGCAGCGTGCAGGGACAGGTCCCGTACACTCAGGCAGCTTGCGCAAGCTGCGCGTGCTTCGTTGCTTCCGCGCGAGCGTGACTAGCCGATTCACGGGCCTGTCTTGCCAGCCGCTCGAAGTGGATCGAGGGATCACCGCCACTCTTGCGGACCTGCGCCCGATACGTCTGCGCGAACGACGCATACCTCTTAGCTGCTTTTGCCTGGCTGTCGGCCAACGTCGTGTAGTACTCGGCGAGGCTGCGATGCTGTGCCGGTGTACGCGCGGCTGTCGCCAATTCAGTCAGCTGCACGTCGGTTGGCGCCGGAGCCCCTTCGCCTGACTCGAACCGTTCGCTGCCGGCGGGCGCCTGCGAAGAACGTCCGTCTGCCAAGCGACCGTGATGGGCCGAGAGTTCGCGGACAATCGATGCTGCGTCGTCCGCTTGCGTTGCGGCGCGGCTCCATCGAGCACCTGGGGGAACTGCCGGAGGATGGTTCGGATTGCCAGTCATCGTTTGCGCCACAGCGCGATAGCGCCGTGCGTCGGTCGTGTACTTGTCGGCGAGCGCTGCGAAGTGGTCCCGCAAGCGCGCCTGATCGGCAGGCATGCTACTGGTGGCGAGTGCCTTGACTTCGATGCTCGTCAACAGCCTCGACCGGTCCTGAGCAACCGCGGTGGTCGTCAGTGCCAAGAGCGCGAAACCAGCCAGCATCGTACGGAAGTAGATCATTCTCATGACGTTTCACCTCTTCACGCACCTGAACTCATGAACTGTCTTGAACAACGCCGAGCGCGTCGCCACCGCGTGACGACTGCATGTCGATGCGCCGCGCTCGACGGCTGCAAGGGCGTCTAAGCGACTGTCAGAGTGACCTTCTTCTGACCGACCTTCTTCCCGTCCTTCTTGACCTGGATGGTCGTTTCCCACTTGGCCCACTTGGGCGCGCGCGGTAACTTCCCTGATCCCGCGTACATTCCATTGCCGGATCGCGTGAGCTTCACCTCTTTCCACAACCAGCCCGTTGCCGGGATTCTGGCCGTCGTCAGGACGACGGACACGACGGCATCGTTGATCGGCTGACCGTCCGCGCCTTTGACCATGACCTCGAACTGGTTCTCCCCGGTTGTCAGCGCGGTGGGTTGCGCCAGCGAAATGTCCAGTCTGGCTTCCCGGACGTTGCTGTTCGACTGCGTGGACCGGCTCTGTGCAGCGGCGCCGGTCGTTAGGGCCAACAGCGCGAGACCAGCCAACATCGTGCGGGACATAATCGTTCTCATGACAGTCTCCATCTCTCTCAAATCACTCAACGAAACACACTGATTCAGGCGGCGCCCATGCACACGTCGAGCGGCCCGGTTGCTTGAGAGAGGCCGGATTAAACTCGGAGGACGGTTGGAGACTTCGGATGCGCCGGTGGCGAGTGCTCGCGCGATACGACGAATGCCGCGCTTCTGTGCTCCAGATCGAGTGCGACAGGACGGCTCGGGAGTGCGGCCACATGACCGGAAGGATCGGCGAGTTCGCGTCGACTATCCTCGCGGACGCTAGGTGGACTGACGAGGAGTGCCTCGCAGGGGTTGCGATCGGCCGAGACAGTCGCCCTCTCTTCCAAACCGACAGGAGGACACGACGAGCCGCACCAGATGAGGCAGACGGCTGTCGCGGCGGGCGTTCCCGCGAGGCTGAGCACGACGGTCAAGGCTGCGGCGCGAATCATCGTTCTACTGGGTAATTCGACGGTGCCCCACCAATGGTTACACCCAATATCATGCGCGGCTGACACTGCGCAGGGCGATAACGACGAGCGCAATCACAGCCGCGGCTGCCACGAACATCCAGAGAATTCCGATGGCAGACATGTTCATCATGGTTCCGCCCATATGGATCATGCCGCCTCCGCCCCACATCATCATGCCGACCATGCTGAGCAGCGGCACGACCACCAGCAGAACGGTCACAGTCACGAGAGTCCAGACGAAAGTGCGGTTGGGCATACGTCCTCCCTTGAAGGGAGGACGCAACCGCCGTTCCATTGGCCGAACACATCACCCGCTGAGGGCACCTCATTTGCCGTGGCTGGCGAAGACCCGCGTCTGCCCGTTCTTGTCGAACGCGATCACGTCGAACGGCTGGCTTCCACGGCCTGGCACTTCCATACCAGGTGAACCGATCGGCATACCGGGAACGGCCAACCCGACAACCGCGGGCTTCTCCTTGAGGAGCCGCTGAACATCAGATGCCGGGACGTGGCCCTCGATGACGTAGCCATTGACGACGGCCGTATGGCACGACTGCACGCGCTGAGGCACGCGGCGACTCGCCTTGAACTCAGCCAGATCTTCGCGGTTCGTCGTGCGAACCGTGAAGCCGTTGTTCTTCAAATGTTCCACCCACTTGCTGCAACAACCACAGGTGGCGCTCTTGTACACATCGATTGTGGGTTGTTGCTGCTGCCCAGAAATTGGCGCGTACGCCACGAGAGCAACCGCCAACGACAGAATCACCTTACGGGCCATATTGTCTCCTTCATTGTCACGTGCAGATCTGCGTCCTCGACCGCCATGCCTGACACCTTCAGTCGTCCTCGCCGCAACGCGCGCATCTTCATGATGTAGAAGATGACCGGCGTGATGATCAGCACGTGGATCGTCGACGTGATCATCCCGCCGATGATCGGGGCCGCGATCGGCTTCATCACATCCGATCCCACTCCTGTGCTCCACATGATCGGGACGAGACTGGCCATGACGACCGTGACGGTCATCAGCTTTGGCCGCAGTCGCAGGACCGAGCCGTCGATCGTCGCCTGTAGAACGTCGCTCGCCGTGACCTCGCCACCTAGCCGTAGCCGCTTATCGAGCGCCTCGTGCAGGTATACGACCATGACGACGCCGGTCTGTACGGCGACGCCGTACAGCGCGATGTACCCGACCCACACCGCGACGGAGAAGTTGTAGCCAAGGAGCCACTGCAGAATGACTCCGCCCGTCATGGCGTAGACCACCGAGAGCATGACGATCGTGGCCTCCGAGGCCGAGTGGAAGGTCATGTACAGCAGCATGAAGATGATGAAGAACACGAGCGGAACGAGAATCTTGAGTCGCTCGCGCGCTCGTACCTGGAACTCGTACTGACCGGTCCACTGCAGGGTGTACCCACTCGGCAGTTGTAAACCCTTCGCGATCGCGGCCTTCGCCGCGTCAACGTAGCCGCCGATATCGCTGGTGGCCGTATCGACGTAGACATAGCCGGCGAGCTGCGCGTCCTCGTCACGCACCATCGCCGGCCCTGGAGTGAGGACGATCTCGGCGAGCTGGCCCAGAGGCACGCGCGCGCCCATCGGCGTCTTGACCAAGACCCGCTCGAGCGCCGGCAGACTCTCACGGAATTCTCTGGCGTATCGGACGTTGACCGGGTAGCGTTCGCGCCCCTCGACCGTCTGCGTGACGTTCTCGCCGCCGAGCGCAGACTGAATGACGTCCTGCACATCCTCGATGGTGAGCCCGTGCCTGGCAATGGCGTGGCGGTCGATGCGGATGTCGGTGAAATATCCCTGCGCGACGCGCTCGGCGTACACGCTTCGCGTGCCAGGCACCTGCTGCAGTAGTCGCTCGATCTGCTGGCCGAGTCCCTGGATGACATTCAGGTCCGAACCAAAGATCTTGATACCAACCGGCGTCTTGATTCCGGTTAGCAGCATGTCGAGCCGGTTGCGAATTGGCTGGGTCCACACGTTCGGGAATCCAGGAAACTGCAGCGTGCCATCCATCTCCGCCTGCAGACTCTCGAACGTCAGGCCAGGGCGCCACTGGTCGCGCGGCTTGAGCACGACGGTCGTGTTCACCATTCCCATCGGCGTGTTGTCCGTCGGCGTCGTGCCTCGACCGACCGTGCCAAAGACCTGTTCGACCTCTGGCACCTTGCGCAGTAGCTTGTCTTGGACCTGCAGCACTCGAGTGGCCTCAGTGATCGACATGCCTGGCGGCGACGTCGGCATGTAGAGCATCGAGCCTTCGTAGAGCGGCGGCATGAATTCGCTTCCGATGACAAACAGCAGCGGAATCGTGAGCGGGACGACAGCGAAGTTGACAAAGAGCGCCGTCCACTTGAATCGCAGCGCCGCGCGGAGCAGGGGCTCATACAGCCAGGTAAAGACTCGCGAGATCGGGTTCGCTGATTCCGGCTTCAGCCGTCGCCCACGGATGAAGATCGTCATCAGTACGGGGACAAGCGTGATGGACAAGAGGGAGGCAAGCACCATTGCCGACGTCTTCGTAAACGCCAACGGCCGGAACATCCGGCCTTCCTGCGCTTCGAGGAGGAAGACTGGCACAAACGACACGATGATGATGGCGAGGGAGAAGAAGATCGCCCGCGCCACCTGCTTCGCCGCACCGATGATCGCGCGCGGCTGATCCTCATACGCGATCGTCTCGTCGGGCTCTGACACATGGCGGTACGCGTTCTCCACCATCACAATCGACGCATCGACGAGCACGCCGATCGCTAACGCGAGCCCGCCGAGCGACATGATGTTCGAGTTCACGTCGAGGTAGTACATCGGGATGAACGCGGCCACGACCGCGATGGGCAGCGCCAAGATGGGGACCAGCGCCGATCGCACGTGAAACAGGAAGATCAGGATGACCAACGACACGACAACGGCTTCCTCGATCAGCGTGCGGCGCAGCGTTCCGATGGACTCGTTGATGAGACCGGACCGATCGTACGTCGGAATCACGCGCACGCCTGGGGGCAACGAGTGCTGCACCTCCTGGAGCTTGGCCTTGACACGGTCGATGACTCGAAGCGCGTTTTCACCGAAGCGCATCACGACGATGCCGCCGACGACTTCGCCTTTACCATCCAGTTCCGCCACGCCGCGGCGGATGTCCGGACCCATGGCGACGTTGGCGACGTCTTTGACCCGGACCGGCGTTCCTCGCGCGTCGGCACCCAACGAGACCGACTCAATGTCGTCGAGGGAGGTGAGATAGCCCCGACCTCGGACCATGTACTCACGGCCAGAGAATTCCAGCAGCCGGCCTTCAACTTCGTTGTTGCTCGCGCGGATGGCCTGGACGACATCCTTGATGGACTTGTCGTACGCCGCGAGCTTGTTGGGATCGAGATTGACCTGGTACTGCTTGACGAACCCACCAATGCTGGCGACTTCGGCCACGCCGTCCACTGAGGCGAGGGCGTACCGAAGGAACCAGTCCTGCAGCCCGCGGAGCTCCGCGAGGTTTCGTTCCCCAGTTTCGTCGACGACGGCGTACTGGAACACCCACCCCACACCCGTCGCGTCGGGACCGATCGTCGGATTGCTGCCTTCCGGCAATCGGCCCCGAATCCCTTGCAGGTATTCGACGACGCGGCTGCGTGCCCAGTAGATGTCCGTGCCGTCTTCGAAGATGACGTACACGTACGAAATGCCAAAATCGGTGAATCCACGGACGGTGCGAACGCGAGGTGCGGAGAGTAGGGCGGTGACGATCGGATAGGTGATCTGGTCCTCGATGATGTCGGGACTCCGTCCCATCCACTCGGTCGAGACAATCACCTGCACGTCCGAGATATCCGGTACGGCGTCGAGCGGCGTTGCCGTCATGGCCCAAATGCCCCAGAGCGTGAGCACCAAGGTCCCTGTGAAGACCAGGAACCGATTGCCTGCGCACCAATCGATGATCCGGCTGATCATGTTCGCCCTCTGCCCTCCGATGTGAAGCCGGACACGACGTGGTGTCCGTCTTCACGCCTCCTGTCGTCACTTCGCAGTGATCGGAAACTTCTTGCTCCCCAGCTCCTTGCCCGCGCGCTTCACCATAACCGTCGCATCCCACTTGCCGGCCATCATCACTTGGCCGGTGCCGACGTACGTGCCGTCCTTCTGATGCTTGAGTGCCACGGTGTTCTTCATCTCGGGCATCTTCATCGCCGGCATGGCGGCCATGAAGAACTGCACCGACACGTCGGCATCGGTAATGGGCTTTCCGTCCGATCCCTTGACCATTACCTCGAAGGTGTTCTCGCCCATCTTCGGCGGCGTGGGCTTACTCATCAGCATGATGTCCAGACTGGGCTTCTGTCCCGCGGCGGGCTGTTGCGCCGCGCCCAGCGACGACGACGCGACCGCGAACGCGACAAGCAGCGCCGCGACTGCCAATCCGCGCGTGTGACGGTGAGTGTTCCTCGTTTCAGACATGTCATCTCCTCCCATGTGTTGCGCTCTCGCTGTGCTACCTGGCCACAACTGCAACTTGTTTGCGACCGAGCTGTTGACCACTCTTACTGACGTTGACCGTGACATCCCACCGGCCGGCCATCATCACTTGCCCCGGACCGCGATATACGCCCCCGCCGGCATGCGGCAGCTTGGTCTCGTTCCGCATCGCCGGCATGTTCATCGTGGGCATGGCCGGCATGAAGAACTGCACCGACACGTCGGCGTCGGTGACCGGCTGACCGGAGGGATCCTTGACCGTGACCTCAAACACGCTCTCGCCCGTCTTGGGCGGATCGGGTTGTGGCCGGAACGTAATATCGAGTGTTGCCGCAGAACCGGACAGTTCCTTCGAAGCGGATGGTGCCGCCTCATAGTTCTGAAGACCGGCGCGAAGCTGACTCTCCGAGTCCAGGAAGAACGTCGCGCTGGTCGCGACCTGCTCGCCCTCTTTCACACCGTCCAGAATTTCGATGCGATCGTCGAGACGGCGACCGATCTTGATGGACCGAGGCGTGAAGCGGCCGTCGCCCTGAGCGACAAAGACGACCTGCTGCTTCCCAGAGTCGAGGACGGCATTCGCGGGAACGACCAGACCCATCGCACCCGTGCCGTGGAGCTCGACGTTCGCATACATGCCGGGTTTCAATCGGCCGCGTGCGTTGGCGAACTGGAACCGCACCTTGACAGTTCGCGTGTTCTCCTCGACGAACGGATAGATGTAGATCGAGCGCCCGTCGAACGACTCGCCGGGGTAGGCATCCAGCGTGACTGTTGCGCGCTGTCCCACGCGTGCCAACGCCATCTCCTGTTCGTAGACATCCGCTTCGACCCAGACCACCGACAGATCGGCCACCTTGTAGAGCGTCTGGCCGGGCATGACGTGCATGCCGCGGAGGACTGGCTTCTCAGTCACGAATCCGCTGACGGGAGACCGGAACGTGATCGCGTCAGGCGGCCGGCGCGTTTCGTCGAGGGAAGCAATCTCCTCTGGTGGGAGATCCCAGAGGCGAAGCCGCTGCCGCGTGGCCTCGACGATGCGATCCGCGTACTCGCGAGCGTCGGCAATGGCCGAGTCCTTCACCTGGTCTCGCGTCTTGAGCGCCAGAAGGTACTCGTTCTGGGTCGTCAATAGTTCGGGGCTGTAGAACGTGAAGAGCGGTTGGCCTTTCTGGACCGGCTGACCCGTGTAGTCGACATGCAGCTCCCGAATCCATCCCTCCAATTTCACGTTCACATCGGAGAGCCGTGTTTCGTCGTACCGAACCGCGCCGGTGGTCCGCACCATGCCGGCCATCGACTCGCGTGTGACGGGAGCGGTCCGAACACCGATGAGCTGCTGCCGTTGCGGATCGATCGTGACGTCGCCACGAGCGACCACGTCCGTCGAAGCAGGTGGAGCGGGTGCCGATGGCGCGCCGCCGTGGGTGGCCATTGTGTCGTGAGCGCTGTCGCGCGGACGCAGTCGGTCGCGAAAGGCGTACGCCGCGACGATGAGTGCGGTCAGGACGATGACCCCGGCGGTGAAGGCGATTGTTCGTCGAGTGTTGAAGGCCATGGTCACTTCACCTCGAGAAGCGCGGCGAGCGACGATGTGCCTGGAATGTCCGCTCCCACCGCTCGCGCTAGGTCGGCTAGCGCGAGTTCCCGGTCGCTGAGTGCGCGGTAGTAGCTCAATTCCGCATCGAGAAGCGCTCGCTGGTTGTCGATGAGCGCAAGAAAATCGACACGGTCCGTCTGGTAGGCGACACGCGAGAGTTCGAGGGTCTGTTCGGATTGCGGCAGCACGGTCGTGCGCAGCAGCGCGGCGCGCTGGGTCGCGGCCGTCGCGCGAATGTAGGCGTCATGGACCGCCAGGCGAATCTCCCGTTCAGCCGCGCGCGCGGTGGCTTGTGCCGCGGTGATGTCTGCCGTGGCTTCGGCCCGCTTCGCGTCCAAGCGCCCTCGCGACCACGGGGCGTTCGGCCAGGTCATGCCGGCCGACGCTGTCCACGCTCCAGCCTCGCGCGGCATGAGCATGTAGCCGCCGCCAACGAAGAAGTCAGGCTTGTAGTCGCGATTCACCACGGCGAGCGCGGCCTGCGCGCGCTCTGCGCCAAGCTGGGCGGCCTTGAGTTCTGGGTGTTGCTCGATGGCTACGCGTTGCAGATCCTCCGAGCTTGGCAACGCGACCTCTTCGCGTGGTTCGTCGATAGGGCCGATCAGCGTCTGAGGATCGCGGTCCAGCAGAGTGTTGAGCCGCGCGGCAGCGGACGCCGCACTCTCCTCGTGCATGACGAGATCCTCGTGGAGTTTCGAGACTTCGACGACGGCCTTGAGCACGTCTTGCTGAGGACTCCGTCCAGCCGCGTACTTGATCGTGGAGGCATCGGCAAATTGACGAAGGAGCGCAACGCTTGCGAGATGAATGTCAATGGCCCGCCGAGCCACGACGAGGTCGGCATATGCACGCGTTACGTCTTTGACGACTTCCCGCGCGCGAAGCGCGATCTCGTTGGAGGCGATCTCGACGTCCTTCTCTGCCACCGCCGCCCGCAACGCCCGCTTGCCCCGTCCCGGCAACTCTTGCTGCACCGTGAACATGTACATGTTCGTGTTCAACGGGTTCAGCGTGGTGACGGGCCACTGCCAGATCTGCGCCTCGAAGGACGGCGGCATCAGGAAGCGCTCTTGGGCGGGACGATGCCGTGCGGCCTCGAACTGCGCGCGCAGCACGATCAGCGCTGGGTTGCGCTGAAGCGCCTCGTCAACGGCCGCTCTCAGCGTGAGCGGCGGACCGTCGTAGACCCGTCGCATGACCGCGCCGTGGAAATGATCCGCGACCTGTGCGTTGACCGCCCGAGGTGCGGCCATCGAAACGAGCAGAATCCCAAGAATGAATAGTCTTCGCGCCATATCGCACTCGCCACACAGATGGAGAACCATCGCGACGCACACCAAAGGTGCGCTGCGAACCCACGAACAAATGGCGAAGCAGTTAGATGCGGAAGACCGAGACGAGCAAGTGGGTCGATCGACTCGAGTAGCGTCGCGAGTGGGAATCGAACGCCGCAGCAGTTCCCAGATCGAGAGTGGAAATCAGGTCCGCCGCGCCCAGAATGACAGCGACACAGTCGGGAGACGCGACCTGCGAAGTTACCGTAGTGGCGGCGAGCGAAGTGAGGCTTGGAGACTCCGAAGGGCAGCAACCCTTTTCGAGAGCCATCTCACCACAGTCATGGTTCATGGCCGCGCAGCACGCCTTCTGTACTGGCGTCATTTCGACGGCCAGGAGGCACGTCGCCGACGAGACGGCCATCAGCGCGATTGCCATCGTTGCGGCGAGAAGTCGGCCAGCCGGTCGCATGCCTGGAACCATTGCGTCAACGTTCATCTTCATCCGCCAGACTCAAACTGTCAATTTCGCGCCAACCCCAGCGGCAGCCCGCAAGCCGGCGACTGGCAGCCTCAACGACGGCCCTGATGAAACCGGGCCCAACCCATGAATTCGCAGCGTCAGACCCTTTGGTTACACGTCGTCTACATTTGCCGTGGCCGATGAGTGGTGTAACCACCGGGGCCGCCTCCGCGAACTCATGAATGTACGCGGCCGGGACAACCTGCCCGTGCAGGCGTCGGCGTACCGAGCGGTTCTCTCCAGAGGCTTCGAAACACAGCCGCCGAGTAATACGATGACGATGCATGGACTCGGAGTCGTCGGAAGTCGAGCTGCGATCCTTGATGGTTGCCGCACTGGATGGCGACGCAGAGGCCCATCGGCAACTGTTGACAAAGGTGGGCGCTCGACTGCGTGCGTACTTCAAGGGCCGGTTGAAGCGCATCGATCGAAGTGCCACCGAGGCGGAGGATCTCTTGCAGGAGGTGCTTATCGCCATTCACACCCGCCGACACACGTACGACCGCGCTCAGTTGTTCACGCCTTGGTTGTACGCCATTGCCCGTTACAAGCTCGTCGATCACCTGCGCCGCACTCGGGCCTCGATGAACGACATTTCCATCGAGAGTGCGTCTGAGGTTGTTGCCCATAACGATAGCGAAGCCATCGAAAGCGGGTTGGACTTGGAAAAGCTTCTCGCCCGCCTCCCGCCAAAGATGAAGCAGGCGATCCAATACGTGAAGCTGGAAGGGCTCAGCGTGCGCGAAACCGCGCGACGGACTGGGATGTCCGAATCCTCGGTCAAGGTATCCGTCCATCGGGGCCTCAAGACCGTGGCGCGATTGATCAAGAAGGAAAGGCTTGGATGAACACCGACAAGCTGATTGACGTACTCAGCAGCAACCTCGAGCCAGTCGAGCGCGGAACGTTGACGAGAACGATCTGGTGGGCTCTTGTCATCGCGACGGCAGTAGCCTTCTGCGTCATGCTGGGCACCGTCGGACCGCGCTCTGGCATCGTCAGTGACGAGGGCCGAGGGTTTCTAGCGCTGAAACTCGTCTTCGCCGTCAGTTTGGTGGGCGGAGGAGCGGCGTGGTTAGTGCGATCGATGCAACCCGCTCGAGAACTGCGGGCGCCGCTCTGGGTGTTGTCGCTCCCGTTCGTTGTGATCACCATCGCCGGCGCCGTGGACCTGGTTCGTGAGACATCTGGTCCCTGGAGCCGCATGCTGTTTGGGACTCAGTGGGCGATGTGCGTGGCGTGCATCCCGCTATTTGCTGTGCTTCCTTTCGCGATTCTCATCTGGGCCGCGCGTCAAGGCGCGCCAACCAACTTGCCGCGTACGGGCGCGATGGCCGGACTCGTGGCCGGAGCGATCGGGGCCGTCGCCTACGCTTTCCACTGCCCAGATGATCTTCTTCCCTTCATCGCTCTGTGGTACGGCGGAGGGATTGCGTTCTGCGCGGTCGTCGGCGGATTGCTTGGGCCCAGACTGCTGCGATGGTGAATCAGAACGTGAAGGCCAGGCAACGAGCGAACCTGCAGGACCAGGCGGGGTGTTGACGGCGCTACATTGAGTCGCTTAAGACGGCGGATAGTCACGACCTCGCGCCGCTCGCCTTCACATGCTCATAGCACGCGGCGCTGTTCGTTCTGGACAAGCAGGCGAAGATTCGATGCCAAGCGCTCTTCAACGTTTTGAGCGTTGATGCGCCAGATCTCGGCGAGCCGGTTCACCGCGTCCCCGACGTCCCACGGCCGGATCGCTCGATCGTCGAACATCGCAAACGGGCCGTCGGTCTCAGTCAGGACCCGATCAGTTGGCATCAGTCCAACTAGCTCTCGGCCCCTCTGGCTACGCAGCATTGCGGGACCCACGCTGTACCAGCAATCGAGACGAATCGCCTGTTCCAGACTGCGAAGACTGCCCGAGAACCAGTGGAGAATCGGCGTGCCCGCTGTCCGATTGCGCTCAAGGAGAACCAGTACGTCTTTCTCAGCGCGGCGACTGTGTATCGTGAGAATGCGACCTCCTGCCCCGGCGCACGTTTGCAAAACGTGCTCGAAGACGGCCATTTGATCTTCCCAGAATGGCTTGCACTCAGGCGTGCCGTCGAGTCCTATCTCGCCGACGTAGCGCGTCTCGTGAATGAGCTCGTCGAACTGGGCGAGCTCGCCCTTTCGCTGTTGGGCGAGCTGCGGATGCAGACCGATCGCCGTACGAATGCGCTCACTTCCGGCCGCCAAGGCGCTGGTCCCTTTCCAAGCAGATGGCGTCGTCGTCACGCTTAGTACGTACATGTTGCGGCGGGTGCACTCCTCAACGATGGCAGCCGGCTGCGGATATAGATCCAGATGGCAATGAAGATCGATCATGTGATCTTGAATACTTGCAGAAGCGCTTCCATCTCCTTGAGGCCGCGCTGGATCACGTCACGAAGCTCAGGGCTGTCGCCAATGAGCGGCGAGCTGAGCGCTACTCCAAGCCACGCATCAAGCCCGACATCTGCGACGTCCGCGACAGCCATCGCCAGCGCGCGCACATCGTCGGACGCTGCGTGATCCGCATCTTCGATCGACAGATCGGCGTAGACGTACTCCGTTTTGTCCTCGACTCCCCACGCCTGAAAACTCGCCCGTCGAATTAGGCACGGCACGCATCGTCCGCAATGGCGATATCCGTATCGCTTGAATCGTCCGCAGCTCGTGGTCGTGTGCGCGTGGGCTTTCAGATCCGGTTGACGGGTTGACCCAGCGAGCATCTCCCCCTTCGTCCGGCACGCGTACGGGTTCTTGAAGCGCACGCGAAGACCCGCTGCATCGACGATCTGCTGCAGGAGCGCGAGTACGACTGGGTGGCTGGTCCTGGTACTCAGGCTACCGAGTCGCAGCCCGGTGAGTGGAGGATTGATGGAGATGAATCCGTTCTCGCAGACAAAGAGCGGAATCATGTCGCCACTTGCATATCGCCGCAGCGTCGTTGCGGCCAGAATCCCGTGCGCGAAGAACGCGATCGAGCGACCTCGTTGCGTTGGCGGATTCTCTGGATTCGGCACATCGGTGTTGTGATTGAGCTGCAGGTGGCCGATGTTCCCGCCCACGACGCCACAAAGACTGCGTTGCTTTTCGGCGTCGCCCCGTACGGATTGGCTGACGGCGAACGGGCAGTAGCCCTGTTCGACGAGATCGAGCGCGCCGGTAAAGCTGTCGAGGCCTCCTGAGAAAAGCACAACGCTGTCGTATTCCGGATGAATCTGTTTTTTCGGCTGTTTGGGATACGCTGCGCCGGCCGCGAACTCGATCTGCCAGCGGTCGGTTGTGAGGAACTGAAGCAGTCGCTGTAGGACTGGCGCCTGCGTACTCCAGAACGACTGGTCTGTGACTGCGATCACGAGATCGAATTCGCGCGTCCATCCGTCTGGACTCGCATCTCGATGACCGGCCAGGTCCGCCGCCATTACGGCCAACGCTACCGACAGGAAATCGAGCGCCCGAGGATCCGGAACCAGCTCCCGACGACGAAGGACGTCGCCGATCGCCGCGCCGGCGCTGCCTCGCTTCTTCGACGGATCGTGGCCAAACAGCACGACCTCGAGGTCGCCGTGGAAGGACTCAAACGCGAACTGGGATGGCCCACACACAATTCTCATTTCACGTAGCTCTCGAAGACGGCGAACGTCTCCTTAAGAGCGTCTTTGGCGAGCGCGACCACCTTTTGCCGCGTGAGTCCTGTGGCGATACCGACCTTCTTGAACGCCGCTGCAACGGTCTCCTTGATGTAGTCCTTCGCTTCTTTGAGCCGAGCAAGTCCCGCCTTCGCGGTAGGGGCTTTGTCTTGGATGGTCTTGCCGACGTCGAGCATGAATCGCCGGAATACGTCCAGGGCGACATAGCGCTCGACAGCGAACAGCCGCTGCACCTCGGTGAGCTCGAGGAGGACGGCATCCGGAAATTTTGTGAGCAGCTCCGAAAGAGCGTCCTTGATGGCGACCCTGCTGGCTTCGGCATCCTGTGTCCCGTCGGTAGGCCGCACGGCTTCTACGACCGCATCCATCACTTCGTTCGCCGATCGACCGCTCAGAACTGCAGCGTCAAGCGTTCCGCCGGGAAGAGTTGTCTGGCTGCGCTCGCTCGGCGACAGCGCGCCGTAGAGGGTCCCGGCGGTCTGCGCGGTTCCGCCGAAGCGCCGCGTCGCCCGTCCCGACCCACCGTAGCCTCGAACGTACCCTCCGAGACTTCGCTGCAGCCCGCCACTCCCACCGCCGCCCTTTGCAAACGTGCCGAGGGATCTGCGCACGCCCGTGAAGCGCTGGGGGGGAGCGAGCGGCCCCGGCGCGGCCGCCGGGACCACGGCAGGCGGCGTTGCCGGAGCGGTGCTTTGATCCGGCGGCGGCGCTTCGGGCGCCGGTGCGGGTGCGTCAGCGTCCGGTACCCATGGCGGCACGAGCGGTACTCCGCCCTTTGGTCCTTTGCTCGATGAGGAAGTTCCCATGTCTATCGCTTTGCTTTGATCGCGTCCTTGACCGGCTTCGCGACCTTGGAGTTGCCTTCCCACCGAGCCCAGACGGTTTCAGTCCACGGATAGCCCATAATCTTCGGGACGATGTTGGGCCTGATCTGTGTTCCCGGACGATCGGCGAGAAAGCTCGCCAAGCGGGCGCCTTGGGTCACGTCGACCTCGCCGACGACGAGGCACGCATCCAAGATCGGCGGCACGCCCCATTCCTGCTGTTGAAGCGCCGTCTCGAGAAGGCGATCCATGATCACCCCAATCTCGGCCCGGGCGATTTTCTCCAGACGAACCTTCAATTCTGCCGTCATGTCGGGCTGGGAGAGAAGCGCCTCAAGGAGTTCCGCGCCCTCGGAAGAAAGGCGATCCTCCGGCGTTATGAGCGGCGCGTGCTCTCGGCTCACGTAGAGCACGCCGCGCAGATCCTTGTCCGCAAGCCGAGGGGGCAGCGCCAGCCACTCCCTCGTGAACGGATCCTCCCAGGGCTTCTGCAGCTCGAACGCTGCTCCTTGGTGGGCCGCCTTCTCCCAGGACGAGAGGAGCGTCGGCCTTCCTTGCGCATCCGCTACGACGGCGTTTGAGAGTTCCGCGTACGCCGCCGGCTCTCCGCATCGCTCGAAGAGCAGCATCTTGGCGAGCACGGCCTCGTCAACGCCCACGCCATGCGCGCTTGAGATCGTCATCCGGATCGCCAGCGCGTTCAGGAAGCGCTTGATGAGCCGTGGATTTCCGCGAATCCTGGACGCGGTGGCCATGATCGGCGCGAGCCGCTCGGCCGCGTCGAGCCGGCCGACGAGATCGGGAGGAAGCTTGATGCCGAGACCGCTGATAAATGCGCGGTCGACCCTCTTGCCCTGCCATGTCTGTCCCAGCTGCTCGCACACTCTGGCGCGAATCGTTTCGCGATCATCCGCGCCGATGCCGCTATTTTCCACAAAGAGCAGCATCAGGTACGCGCGGACTTCCTGTGTTCCGAGGGGCGGCACGCGAATCGGGACTTGGATCAACTTGTCGAAGTAGTTGGTGACCAGGTCATCGTTCACGCCGTCGAAATGGCGGCGAACCGCGTGCTTGATCATCTCGGTGTCGGCCGCAATGACGAAGGCCGCGTTCTCGAGGAAAAGGAAAAGCCGCATCGCCTCCAGGGTCGATACGGTCGTCTCGGGGAGGCAGCGATCGAGGTCGTCGATGAGGACGATGAGGGTAACACCGAGCGCCTTCAGCGTCGCCTCGAATGAATCGCGCAACTCGTGGATCGCCTCCGGCAGCGACGAGGGCTGCTTCGGATCGAGGAATCCGCCTTCCGCTGCCTTGCCGACGTTCTCACCGGCGTCTTTCACCTGCCCGACGGCGTCCTTGCTCGTCTCACCAGTGCCAAGCCCTTTTAGGAAGCCGACCGCCTCACTGGCGAGTGCCAGCGGCGGTACGCCTGCGGTTGCGGCAACCACGGCGCCGGCCACCTTTGCCACGCGGAGCCACTTGACCCGTCGAAGAAAGTCCTTTGCCTTGTCGATCCCTGTCTCACGCTTCTCGGCTTCCTCCGCAAGCGCGCTCGCGATCACTTCCATCAACGCGGCGCGCGCGTCGTCGTAACCCTGATACAGCCAGGCGTTGAACTCGACGAACACGAAACTCGAGGGCTCCTTCGCGGCGCGCTCGACGAGGGCCTTGCGCACGAGTCGGATCATCGACGTCTTGCCCGCGCCCCAGGAGCCGGAGACTCCAATGGAGATCGGACGACCGTGCGCTTGAGTGATGATCTCGGCAACCGTGCCGGCCACCCCGCCGAAATTCAAGAAGTCGAGGTCGGTGTCGTTATCGGGCCACATGGCTTTGGCTCAACCTCCGCGGCGCGTTGTCTGAATAGGTCGCCCTGACAGATGAGGTCTGGTAGAGGGCGATCCCAGGTCCATCGGGCCGCGTAATCTGTAAAGCCGACGAATCTCGGACAGTACTTGGCCCCACGAGTGCGAGCCTAAGTGCTTAACGTTCCGGTCGGAACGTAACCCGGCTCCTGATACTCAAACAACTCGATCGTCCCTACCGATGTCAATTGCTGGCCGAGGAAGACGGCGAGCGCCAAAGGTCCATAGACAAAGAGGCGGGTGCGACGAATGGCGTGCGTCTTGAGCAGCTCGCCCAACCGCTCACGTACGGCACGGGCAAAGGCGCACGCCTCGCGATCTCCTGCGAGGGCCTGACTGCCGGTCGATGACGGCGACATAAAGGCCAGGAGCTTCGGGGGGATGCCGCTTTCAGCGATGTATCGCCGTACATCTTCGCGGCCGTCGCCACGGATATTTAGAGCCAGTACCAGATCGTCCCCGTCGCCATCGGCGAGCTCGATCGCCAGTTGATAATTCGCAGTCGACTCGGCGTCGGAGCGCCACAGCTCTTTTGCCGGCGGCTGCGGCATTTCGAAGACCCAGCCGCCCACAGCCGGGAAGCCCGCGCCCAAGGCGACCCCGCTTGACAGCGGACACTTGCCGCGAAACCGGATTAGGCGCTCGGTGCGCTCACTTTGCATTCGCTCCCGCAGGGCCCTCAGCTCGGGCAGGAGATCGTTGTTCCAAACGTCGGGAGGAGGGACGCGGCGCGTGCTGCGATCGAAACGCTGCGACCAATCGATCGTGTAGTCCGGCGGAATATCAAACGCCTCGCGCGTCCAGTTCTGCATCCACAGCGTCGCACCCTTTTCTCCCGGCGCCAGCGTAGCAACGGCCGAGCGCAACATCTGATCGATATCTGCGCGGCTCAGTACCTGACCGCGCTTCGCCTGCAATGTTCGGAGGAGCTCGGCGAACGCCGGCTGAACTGCGGCGAGCAGCCTGTCGGCGTAATCGGGATGCTTTAGCAGGCGCGCAACAAAGGTCTCCGCCGCGCGTTCGTCGTGTTGCAGATCGCCGTGGCCGATTTCAAAGGACACGTAGGCATGAACGAAGGTGATCACGTCATCGTCGAACCCCACGCTACGCAGCCGATCGTCGACGTCTTGTTTAGTGGGCGCCGTCGACGCCGGGTCATCGTAGAAAGGCTGCGCGTTTCGCAAGCGCGCCAGCGCTGACTCAATGGGCCGCAGCTTTGGGGAGAGCGACGGGCTCACGAGCGTGAAGCACTTATAGACGCCGGGCAGCGCCCGATCGAGCTCGCGAAAATGAGCGAGGCTCGTCTTGAGTTCCGCCGGGCTCACCTCATGATCTTTGACTTGAAAGTGTACGCGCGTTGACTGTCCGCCCTCGTCCCGGAAGTGAACGTCAATGTCGCCTGTGCCCTCGTAGAAGATCTGATGAAAGGCGCTTTGCAGCAGCCACACCGGCACGTGACACGCTGCGAAACGCGTCTGAAAGTCGAAGCCTTTGAGCGCATTGATCCCCCCCATCGCTTCGGGCGACAACAGCGAGCCAGGGCGTGCCTTCGATTTTGATGTCTTCCGCAGGTTCATGTTCACTGGCCGAAACGGGACCCGAATAGCTGGCGCCACAATTTACGGCTTTCGCCTTCGTCCTGGCTGTCCAGCGCCTTGCGCGCGGTCGCAGCGGCGGTCTTGACCTGATTCATGAAGGCAGTGAAATCGTCGGGCTCCCAATGCTTCGCGACGTTGACGGACGCATATCCTGGGTCCGGAATCGAGGGCACGCTGCCCGTGCCGCGATAAGCGCCGTAGGAGGATTCCATGCCTTCCAAAACGTTCACCACGCCCGCGGCGTGAGACGAGGGGAAACCGATGGTGCGATGAACCAAGCTCTCGAGGATGTACGACTTCGGCTTGCAAGCCTCCGTGCTCAGTTGATCGCGCCAGTACTTCATCAGCTTGACGACCTGAACGTAGTAACCGCCCGTTGCCTTGTTCTTGTCCGTGGCGGCCTTAATCTGGCCTCTGGGATGTGTGGCCACCCACACCTTGGCCTCTCGATCGGGGATCCAGAGCGGCCCATCGTCCTCAGCCATCGGCGTGGCGGGTACGATGTCCAGCCAGACCCCCTTTGCGGCCTGCACGCCCACCGATCGTCCTTGACGCTTCGTCTCCTTGTAGTACTTCGCCAGGATCGACTGCGTCCACGCCAGTACGACGTCAGGCGCCGTGATGAGGCGGTCGACGTCGATGATGCAAATCACATCAACGTCGTTGATGTCGTTGATGGCCGTGTGCCTCGCATACGAGCCTGACAGGAATGTTTCCTTATGCGCTTCCTTGAATTCGCTATCCGTCCGCAGCTGCTGCCGAACGGTTTCGTGCGCCGCCTTCGCGTTTGCGACATGCTGGTCGGTCGGCTCGATTGAAGAGACAAGAGCCTTGAAGTCAGACGCGAGCTCCACCGTCAGCGGTCCTTTCCTTGGGAAACCGGCAGGTTGGGAAGCGAGTCGACATTCAGTCCGTAGTTTTCCGCAAGGGCAGCCAGGAAGTTGCCACAGACGGAGCACTCTTCGTCTCTCGGCAACTCGATGCCGTACCACCGGTGAATCGTCATTTCATCTATGCTCTCGCTCAAAGGGGGCCAGCTCGCGTATTCAGTTCCCGGCTCGGGGCGATTGAGCCAGAGATACCAAGGGGCTGCGAAGTCCCGCTTCAGGATATTGAGCGAGCTGTCGCGGTCGGCGAGAAGCTCGAGGAGCGCCAGTTTCGCGACCATGTTGGCGATTGGCAGGACATCCAGCGACAGCCCGGGTTCGATCGCGACGGGCTGATCGGAATAGGCGATGCCTTCGGCATCTGCGGCCGTAGAGACTTCCACGTCCGACGCCTTATCCGGCATTGCGGCGACGAAACACTGATGACACGCCGAATCCTTCGGCCGAACGCGCAGGATCTGACCGCCATACGCGCGCCGGAAGGCGCCGCCGTAGACGGCGACGACGCGCGCTTCCACGCATAACTGATTAACCAGAAGCTTGCTGGGCCTGCTGTCCGTTCCACACACCACGACATCCGCCTGGTTGATTAACTCCCTGATGTCGCCCTGATTGTCGTAGTCGACCGCAACCGGGTGGGTGGAGACCTTCGCATCAGGATTCTTTTCAAGAATCAGATCGCGGATGACATTGACCTTGAAGCGGCCGACCTGCGAAATGCCGCCAGGATGGCGGACCACATTGCCAACCGAAAGCCGGTCCCTGTCGATCAAGATGAACTTGCCGACGCCGCACTTGGCAAGTTCGATCGCCGCGTGGCCGCCCCCGGTACCCAGGCCGATCACGACGACGGTCTTGTCCTTGAGCACTGTGGTTTCGAGAATGCCCGAGCGCCGCGTGGCCAGCTCCGGCTGGACATCGGCGAAGCAGACATCGAGCGGCAGCCGCGTGTTCCCGTCCTGGCGCCAGGCTGTTGTTCGATAGGCGGTACCGTCGGGGCAGGTAAACGTCGCCGCGTCGGGCTTCTCGCCGTCGCCAGGTTGCAGGACGATCGCGATCGCGGTCCCCTGAGGGAGCTGAAAGGCGGGATCGAGCGTTATGCAGCCCGTCGCCGAGGACGCGGCCGGAATCACGCCGAGCGCCGCGTGGGTGAGGGCGTCGCCATCATCCCAGCTGCTTAGGCTCAGGGGCGTGTGCCCATCTCGGGTCAGGTTGTCCCAATGGTCGCGTAGCCACGCGGTCGACAGCGTCAAGGCCGCGAACATGTCGGCGTCGTCTGCGGTGATGTTCAGCGCTCGTGGCGCCTGAGCACCTTCCGCGACGGCGACGATCGTGCGCTTGGTCTTGTCATACACCAGCTTGGTACGGCCGGGCCTTCGCTCGGCGATCGATTTCATCGCCTCGCGAATCATCTGTTGCTGCTGCGGATCACTTGTGCTCATGCGGTCTCCGCCATTGTCGGAACGAAATCAGCGAGGGAACGCCCCGTGGCCAGGTGCTGCTCGTACGCCTCAAGCCAGATGTGCGCCTTGAGAAATACCTTTTGCAGCAGGATGTTGGAATGCCACCGTGCATCGCGCCAATGGCAGATCTGAGGCCAGCCGGCTCCGTGCGGCGTGAGCGTGTGCATCGCATGCGAGACGCCGAGCGAGGAGACAGGGCTTCCGTTGAACAGCCGCAACGGATCCGGATCGGTCACATAGAGCGGTGGCCGCTGAAACGGATACTGCGACGGGATAGGAATATAAAGGTGGTAGCGCCGCCCGGAATTGGAGCTGGCGATCCCTGATGCGCTGTACGTGTCCCCCGAAGGGTGATGGTAAACGCTGAACTGATCGAATCCTTCACGCTGCAGGATCTGGTGCTCGACGACTAGACGTTGTCGCTGCTCAGAGGTCCACATGCCCCGGTCCTTTCACGTTCGTGCTCACCTTGCGCAACGTGGCCACGATGCTCGGAGTGTCGAGGGCATTCAGTCTCGCCGGACTCTCGACGGGCGTGGTTGAGCCGTTCACCCTGTTCAGGAGATGAACTTCCAGCACCGGCATCGGCCACGCCGATCCCAGGGCGACCGCGAAATAGTGGGGCTCCGCGATCTTCGCCACGAGGATGGAGCCGAAGCCGGTCGTGTGATGCTCGATGGGCGCGCCGCTCTCGCGCGCGAGCGCTTCGGCGAGGTGCGCGAGCACGCGCTCTCTGGTGCCTGAATCAACGTCCGACGCGGTTTCGACGGACGGCGGCGCGGTGTCGGCACCGATGCGGATTCGTTGAAGCGAGATCTTTTCCCACCCATGGAGTTCTTGCTCGGCGAGCGCTCTTCGCGTCACGAGCGCCTGACGGACAGGGCTGACGCCGGGTAGTACCTTCACCCGCGTGGGCAATGGTGCGTCGTCCGTGCCCGAGAGGTCATAGATCCACGGGTGAATCCTGATGAGCGGCTCGCTCTGGCTGCCATCCAGGGTGACGATGATTTCGGCCATGTTGGTGAACTGGTTGCGGCCGGCCAGGCCCACGATGCGCTTTCGATCGCCGCCGCTCGGCGCTGACAGCCCGAGCCGGTGATGCGAATGCCAATCGCCGAAATAGCGCAACGCCCAGTCCGCGGCCATGACTTCGCTCAGCTGACGCAGGTAGTCGACGTCGAGCCGGAAGTGCGTGTTGTCTCGTTGCGCGGCTGGTCCTGCCTTCGTGGCAAGAAGCACTGTCGGCAGGTCATGCCACCGGCCGAAGAGATCTCCTCCCGTCTCGATGGACCAGGCCGAGGCCTCGGCCGCCATGGCGCGTAGCTCCGACTCCCATGTAATCAGGAACCCCTTGGCGGGTTGCGCCTGCGACCGGCGGCTGATGAAGCGGCCGAGCCGTTGAATCAGCCGATCGGAATTCGGAGAAGCGTGCAGGGAGCGCAGGACGGCGGTCAGCGGCGGACGCTCCTCAATCCAGTCGCGCAAATCAGCGCTCAGCCGCGTATCCGCGGCAGCGAGGTTCTCCGGCGAAATGTCGAGCGCCGCCGCGATTCGCTCCTTGAGCTCGGCGCCGGGTGAACGGCGGCCAGCCTCCAGGTCAGCGACATAGGCAGGCGTGACGCCTATCTCTTCGCCCAGCTGGCGAAGCGACCATCTGCGGCCCTGGCGCCTCTCACGGATCAGTTTTCCGAGGTCCGACACTGGCCGATCCTACTTCATCGTATGCTGAGTATGTCAAGGCGAATAGACGACGCAGGTGGGGGACCTGGGTCAACGCTCAGGTTTTGGGGAGTGCAAGCCTTGGAATTGCGGACTTTCGATAGGCCAAGGCCTATTGTCAGTCTATAGAGTATAGGCTATGGCCTTTCGAACGATTCGTGTGTGATAGGCTATAGACTATATTTGTTGATGTTAAAAATAGGGCATGACCTATGAAAATCTCGCGCATCACGGCTCAGTCGCGTGCTCGTCTCGACGAGCGACTGGCCCAGTTCGGACCCGCTGAACGGTACCGTCCACCCACCCGGGGCTGGGTAAAGGCCATCCGCGAGGCGCTTGGCATGAGCACGGCACAGCTCGCGAAGCGGTTGGGCGTGCGCCAGCCGAGCATCGTTGACATCGAGCGATCTGAAGAGAAAGGAAGTATCGAGCTGGCTACGCTTCGGCGCGTCGCTGAGGCGTTGAACTGCAACCTGGTCTACGCCCTTGTGCCAAACCAGCCCCTCGAGATGACGATCCGCGAGCGCGCGCGCGCGCTCCTGCGCCGGCGTCGGCACCCCATCGAACATACGATGCTGCTTGAGGATCAGGACGTCAAAGGACCTCTCACCGAGCGGCAGATCGACGACGTCATTCGCGAAACCAGTCCGCGGCGCTTCTGGGATTGACGCGGGTGACCGACCTCTTCGAGGAGCCGGATGACGCGACACCTCTCACGCCCGATGAGAGGCAGGGGCTCATTCCGTCTGATATCACATACCGGCGGGAGCTGAATAAAGCAGAACAGGAAAACATCACGCGCGGGCAGGACTGGGCGCTCTCCCGCCGGCGCGAGTTGCTGACCGAGAAATTCATCAGGGACCTTCATACGCGCATGCTCGGAGAGGTCTGGCGATGGGCGGGCGACTTCAGGACCAGCGAACGCAACATAGGGATTCCGTACTACCAGATCCCCATGGCGCTGCGAGAGCTACTTGATGACGTGAAAGCGTGGATCGACTACAAAACGTACCCGCCCGACGAGATCGCGGTGCGCTTGCATCACCGCCTGGTGCACATACACCTATTCCCAAACGGCAACGGCCGACACTCCAGGCTTATGGCAGACCTCCTGATCATGCAGCTCGGTGGCGAGCGTTTTACATGGGGCAGCGCGAACTTGCAGGATGCAGGCGAGGTGCGAAAACGCTACATTGAATCGCTCAAGGCAGCGGACAATCACGACCTCGGACCGCTGCTAGCCTTCGCACGTTCATAGCCCCGACCCGCAACATCTCCCGTCGCTCCGATATTTCTCGTCAGTCCATTTCGGGTTAAATGGGGCTGGCGGGATGCGCGAGGCGTGAAGACCAGCGGTTGGACGGAGCCGGGGCGCCGCCGCGTTCTATACTGGAAGGCCGGAGTCGGACGGTTGTGTCGTACCGAACCTCGGTCGCCACGGGACCCAAATCGCCGTAAGTGATCGCAGGACATTAGGAGGTCTTACACAATTCGCTACACAATTTGGGTTTTGGGCTGGACCGCTCGCCCGTAAACCGTTGATTCTACAAGTACGGAGAGATGTCCGAGTGGTTGAAGGAGCACGCTTGGAAAGCGTGTGTAGGGGAAACTCTACCGTGGGTTCGAATCCCACCCTCTCCGCCAGACTTGGCTCTGGGCTGCCATGACCGATCTGCTTCAGGACGTCCGCGTCGCGCTGCGCGGCTTTCGCAAGAATCCCGCGTTCACCATTACCGCGATCCTGTCGCTAGCTGTCGGGATCGGCGCGAACACGGCGATCTTCAGCGTGGCCGATGGCGTTCTGTTCCACCAACTCCCCTATCAGGATGCCGAGCGGCTGGTGATTCTATGGAACCGCTCCCCCGGCCTGGGAATCGCCGAGGACTGGTTTTCAACCGCGCAGTACTTCGACGTTGTCGGCGGACACTCTGGTTTTGAAAACCTGGCCATCGCCATCGGCGCCAACTACAACCTGACCGGCGACGGTCGCGAGCCGGAACGCATCGGCTGCATCCGTGTGTCGTCCAGCATGCTGCCGATGCTGGGCGCGCGCGCGGCGCTCGGCCGCGTTTTCGTTCCGGAAGACGACCAGCCCGGGCGAGCCCCGTCCGCAATTCTGAGTCACGGCGCGTGGCAGCGGCGCTTTGGCGGCGACGCCAGCGTCGTAGGACGCTCCATCCTGCTCAACGGGAACTCCTACCAGGTGGTTGGCGTGCTCGGCGAGCGATTCACTCTCCCGCGGGAAGTGATGCCCACGCTGGGCGTGGCCGACGACGGCGAGATCTTCCTGCCGCTTCCGCTGAGTGCGGCGGCGCGCAACAACCGCGGCAATGAGGACTACAACATCCTCGGGAAACTCCGCCCCGGCGTGGCCGTCGCCGCCGCGCAGTCGGAGATGGACGCACTCACTGCCCGCTTGCGGCGCGATCATCCGGAAGTTTATCCACCCAACGGCGGCCTGACCTTTAGCCTGGTCCCGCTGCTCGAGCAGACCGTGGGCAAGGTCCGCCGGTCGGTGCTTCTGCTATTGGGATCGGTAGGCCTGGTGCTGTTGATCGCCTGCGCCAACGTGGGCAATCTTCAACTGTCGCGGGCGCTGGCGCGGCAAAAGGAGATCGCGGTCCGCACCGCGATCGGCGCCAGCCGCTTGCGGATCGCCGCTCAGTTGCTGACCGAAAGCCTGCTGCTCTCGCTGACCGGCGGCGCAGTCGGCGTCCTGCTGGCTTGGCTTGCCGTCCGATGGGTCCATGTCTTGCGCCCCGCCGACCTGCCACGCTGGCGCGAGATCAGCGTAAACGGCGAAGTGCTGTTCTTCGCTCTGCTGCTTTCCACGATCGCCGGCGTGTTGTTTGGACTGGCTCCGGTGCTGGGAGCGATGCGCGTCAACC
>CAZOAZ010000032.1:72024-72749 GCA_964577955.1 uncultured Bifidobacterium sp.
GACACCGGCCTGGAAGCGACGGGGCTCCGCGGCAACACGGCCAGACGCATCCTGGTCGCCGGGGAGTTCGCGCTGTCCGTCGCGCTGCTCGCCGGGGCGGGACTCCTGATCCGCAGCCTGGCGCAACTTCAGAACGTACATCCCGGCTTTCAGGCGCAGGGAGTCTTGACGTTTGAGCTGAGCCTGGTCGGAGGAAAATATCCGGACGGAGTCGCGGTCCGCAACGCCTACCGGCAACTTTGGGAACGCTTCGACCGCTTGCCGGGGGTCGCGGCGTCCGGCGGCGTCACCTCCCTGCCCCTTTCCGGTTACTTTGCCTGGGGTCCCATCACCGTGGAAGGACGCGTTCCGCTCCCGGGAGAAAAGTTCATTAACACCGACATTCGCGTAGTCGGCGGCCGATACTTCGAGGCCATGAACATTCCCTTGCGCAGTGGCCGGCTCTTCGACCCGCAGGATACTCCCGACAAGCCGCGCGTGATCGTCATCGACGAATTCATGGCCCAGGAGTTGTGGAACGGCGCCGATCCGGTCGGGAAACGCATTCGCCGCGGCGATGGCGGCCCGGACGCGCCGTGGTTGACCGTGGTCGGCGTCGTGGGACGCGTCAAGCAGTACGGCCTGGCCACCGACGGACGCATCGCCATGTACCTGCCGCAGACGCAATCGCCGGCGCGGTCACTCTACGTGACGGTGAAGACCAGCACCGATCCGGGCGCACTCAC
>CAZOAZ010000033.1:0-69603 GCA_964577955.1 uncultured Bifidobacterium sp.
TTGCATGTGTTAGGCACGCCGCCAGCGTTGATTCTGAGCCAGGATCAAACTCTCATGTTAAATTCGCTGGCCCTGCTTCCCCGCGCGCTCGCTTTCGCTCACGCATCGGCTCCACAGAACGCAACTCATTAACGCGAGCATTGACTGAATGGCTCTGCGTTGTTCAATCCGTAATCGTGTCGTAGTCGCCACCAGCCGCCAGTGCCCGGACTGAAAACCCCGGTCGACCGATTCTGCGGCGCTACGCGCTGACTCTCATTGTCAGACAGCGCTTCTGGCTCGGCTCTTTCGAGCCTCCCCATTGGCACCGTCTAGACGGGCTGTGTGTGCTTGCACGCACTATCTAGTTTTCAAAGAACCGACCATCCCAGAGCGCCCTGGACGCCCTGACCCCGCCGCACAGCGCCGATCCGAAGACCGTTCGGACCGTGTTTAGGGGAACCTTCTGAGGTTACTAGCGCCGTTACACGTCGTCAAGCATTTTCTTGGCGTTGCCTCAATTTTTTTGAAGCTCGGCCAATCTGGAGCTTGTCAGTCGCGAACAGCTGGCTCTCGAGCGTCGGGAAATGCCGTCGGACGAACCTGGCAGTATTTCCGGGGACCCTGTTTCCGAAGAAACAAAATTCGCTGGGAACCAGCGAATCCTCCGCTGCCCTGCAGCGGGTGTCTCGCTCCGAACGTCCGCACAGTCTATGCGTGCCCCGCCTGGGAAGTCAAGCGCTTGATCGCGGGAACGCGACGACATCAAAAAGATACAGAATCGCGGGCTCCTTGCTCTAGCCACCCACGCTGCCGCTTCACCAACTGCTGAAACCTCGCACAGCGCCAACTGATGCTCCGCGGACACGTTGGCCATTTGCTCGCCAGCGCTGCCCGCGAGCTGCGCACGATTGTCCCGCCGAACGCCAACATTTATCGGGAAATCACGTGACTCTTCGTGCCGCAAGCGCGCTCGAGAGTCCTTGATCCACCTCAGAATCAGTAGATAGACTCCGGACGAACTGCTCTCATGGCGCCGTGTGAACGATTCGCCGCGCAGAGAGGCCTCTCTGAGGACCAGCTGTGACAACCCGACGCTGGCCTTGGACACTCCTCGTCGCGCTCCTGCCAGTGGCAGTCGTCGCGATTGCCCTCGCGACGGGTTCCGCCTCGCTCGCGCGCCGCGCGCTCGCCGAGCTTCAGGCCCGAGTCCTGCTCCTCGAGACCGCGATCGCAACGGTGGTTGCGCCCATCGCCACCGTCGCCGTTCTCTCTAGCGTGCCGAACCGATCGATGCTGCGGCTGCGAGCGCTCCGCCGTGCGCTTGGCGACGCCACACTTTTTATTCTGACCTCGGCGCTCTGCGCCGTGGCGCTCCTCGGCTCCCGTGATGCGCTCGCCATGATCGTGACCTCGCACCTGACCATGTGGACCGCAACGCTGATGCTGATCGCGCTGGGCGCCGTCGCGAGCGTCGTGTTCCGCCAGCCACTCGACGCCGCAGCCGCCGCAATCGTGGTGTCCGTCCTGATGAGTACGGCACTCCTGATACTGGGCTCGCTGCTTGAATCGGCGCCGGGCGGGTTTGTGACGGCTGGTCTCTTCGCCAGCCCGCTACTGACGGTCGCTGGAACCGGACACGTTGACATCGTCCGCGGCGAACTGCTCTACAGGTTCTCACCGCTCGCTCACATCGGATTCGAGTATCCCACCTGGCGTGCCGCGTCGACGTGCTATGCCCTGCTCGCAGGTGCAGGCCTCGTCGCCGCGACACGACGCCCACTGACCACGTCATGAAGGAAGGATTCGTATGAAGCGCCGTTGGACCCTGGTTGCCGCTACAAGCTGTCTCGTCGTCGGGCTTGCTGCTCAAGGATTCGCTCAGACGGCAGCGGCGGCCAATGCCGGATTGACTCCGGCCACGAGACAGAAGCTGCTGGAAAGCTTGAAGCGCGCTGAGGAGTACTTGCGCAACGAGCCCCATCCGGGCGGCATCTGGTCCGCACACCCCGGCATCACCGCGCTGGTCGTCCAGGCAGTTCTCGAGCAGCCGGGAGCGTCGCGGGCCACGCAGCTTGCGCTCGTCACGCCGTCGCTCGATGCGCTGGCGAAGCTGGCCAAGCCGGACGGCGGCATCTACGAAAACATGACGCCGCACTACATCACCGCAGTGTCGGTGAGCGCGATGGCCGCGGCAAAACGGCCCCAGGACCGCGCCATCATCGAGCGTGGCCGGAAGTATCTGGCCGATCATCTGCTCGACGAAGGCGAAGGCGTGACGCAGACCGACAAGTTCTACGGCGGCATGGGCTACGGCGGAACGAGCGACGGCGGCCGCGCCGACATCATCAGCCTCGAGTACGGGCTCCGGGCAATGAAGGACGCTGAATTGCCGGAGAATGACGCCGCCTGGACGAAGGCCATCAAGTTCCTGCAACGGACGCAGAACAACAGCGAGACCAACGATCAGAACTGGGCCGCCAACGACGGCGGATTCGTGTACTACCCGGGCTTCAGCCAGTCGACTGGCACGAACTCTTACGGCAGCGCCAGTTACGCGGGAATCATGAGCTACGCCTGGGCCCACGTGAAGAAGGACGACGATCGCGTGCAGGCGGTGATGAAGTGGGTGCGCGACAACTACACCGTCGACGAGAACCCGGGGCTCGGCCAGAAAACGGTCTACTACTACTACATGGTGTTCGCCAAGGCGCTTGAAGCGGTCGGCCAGTCCACGATCGTCGATGCAAAGGGCCAGCGTCACAACTGGCGTGAGGATCTCGGCCGCAAGCTGATTTCGTTACAGCATCCGTTCGGCTACTGGGTCAATGACAATCCGGCGGAAATGCAGAACAACAAGATACTGGTGACCGCCTTCACGATGTCGGCGATCCAGGCCATTCTGCGCTGACGACGCTGTTGACGCGCTGGACTACGACTGCCGTCGCCGCGCTGACGCTGCTGTGCGGGTCCGCTTCCCGCGTGCGCGGCGAGGTCGTGCTTCAGGTCGAAGCCGGCATCGGCGGCGTGGTGAAGGCGGGCCGCATCGCCCCCGTCCACGTCACGATCGACAACCGAGATGACGACATCGACGGAACGGTCGAAGTCCGCTGGGGGCGCACCTCGGTCCAGCAGCTCGTGAATCTGCCGGCACCATCGCGGCACCAGATCGAGCTCTACATCCGTGCGGCCGAAGCAGAAACATTCCTCACGGTCCGGCTGCTGACATCGGGCATTGCCGCCGCAACCGCGACGCTGCCGTTGCGCGTGCTGCCGCAAGACAGTACGGCGACCTTGTGCGTCAGCGAGAGCGTCTCGGCGGCCGGTGATTCAGACTGCCAGATTCACGTGTCACCCGCGCAGCTGCCGCGGCAAGCGCGCGGATATGAGAGCGTCGATCGTCTGCTGTGGCGAGCCGGACCCGAAACCGTGCTCGCCAGCGAACAACGACGCGCGCTGGAACACTGGCGGATGCGAAGAGCGCTCGACGATTCGGAGGCACCTGAAGCGCCTCGAATCGCGCCACCGGCGCCGCCGGCGAGCCGCACCCTGGACTCACTGCCATCGCTGGCCCTGGGCGTCGGCATTTACCTCGCCGTCGTAGCCATCGGCGCGGCTTCATTCGGCGGCAGGCGCGGCACACCCCGCCTCGTGTATTCGACGATTGTGGCTGCGGCGAGCCTGGGATCGGTGCTCGCCTACGGCGCCGGCCGCTACGGGCCCAACGCCGTCATCGTCGTTCGGCATCGCACCACGCTGCAGCAGTACTCCGACGGCACGGCCTCAGTGTCGATGCGCGCGCGGGCGGTCTTCCCGGCTGCCGATCAGTTCGCCCTCACAGCGCGGCTCGCAGAAAGCGAAATGACCGTACGCGGCAGCCAGGGCAGCGAATCACCGGCGCTCCTGAACATGAAGGGCGAGCCCACGCTGTACGGTCCGGCGACGCTCGGTGAGTCTCGCGAACTGCGCCTCGAGGGACTGGTCAACGACCGGTGGCTGGAGGTCTTGATCCGCGGGCAGCGGGTGCGAGTCACTAATACTTCCTCGCATTTGCTCCACGATTGCCGGTTGCCTGGCGATTCGGCGGCCTCTGGCCGGACGTTGCCGTCCGGCGAATCGCTCGAAGGCGCGCTGGTCTCCGATTCGTACCAGCCGTTCGTCACGTGCCGCACCTTCGATCCTCCAGTAGCTTTTTCCGACGAGCGCTACCGCGTCGCCGTTGAAGGGGAGTCGCTCGTCTCGGCGTACGCCGGTCTGGTGCCTGAAACGGCGACTGGTGAGCCGCGATGATTGCGACGCACCTGTTGTCGAAGTCCTACGGGACGACAGCGGCGCTGACGGGCATCACGTTCGATGTCGCTGCGGGAGAATCGCTCGCCGTCTGCGGCCCCACGGGTAGTGGACGCACCACACTGCTTCGTCTGCTCGGAACACTCATCCGACCAAGTTCGGGCCAGATCAGAATCGACGGAATGGCTGCTTCTGAGCGTCTTCACGAAGTCCGCCAGCGGGTGATCTACCTCGGAGAGCGTCCGTACGGCGGTGAAGGCCTGCTGGCGCGCGAGTATGCCCGGTTTCAACTGGACGCGTCCGCGGCGGCGGCAATGAAGCCGCTCGAGCGCGCGGGCATCCGCGGCGATCTTCCGGTCGCCGACATGTCGGTGTCGCTCAGGCGCCGACTCACGCTGGCCGTCGGCCTCGCCACGCGGCGCAAGGTCCTGCTGCTGGACGAACCGTTTCGCGATCTCGAAACCGACGCGCGGACGGCGTTCATCGATTGGATTCGCGAAGTCCGCGACGCCGGCGCCTCTCTGGTCGTTGGCCTCGAGCACGAACGTGAAGGTCAAGCGATCTGCCATCGGACCCTGCAGCTGGGCCACACCGTGACGGCGCCGACCGACGCGCGGACGTAGGAATGCGGATGCATACATTCCTCACGCGTGAGCTGATTGTGGCGGCGCGGCAGCGTGCCCTCGTCGCGGTGATGATCCTCTCTTCTGCGCTGACGGCGGTCTTTGTCCTCGCCTGGCACGAAGGATTGCCAGGCGTCGCCAGTACACTGGTCGAGCAGACGCGCATCGTCGAGTGCGTCATCCTGACAGCGTGCCTGCCGTGGGCGGGTGTGCGGTGCATGCCGGCGGATTGCCGGGACGAATTGGCGCAGCTTTGCACCCTGACCGCCCAACGTCCGCCAACCGTGGTCATCGCCAAGCTGTTCGCGACCACGACCGTGTTCCTGGTGATCACGCTGGCAAGCGCTCCCGTCGCCGTGCTCTCGCTGCAGTTATCCAAGGCGCCCCCGTCCGTGCTGGTGTCGTACTTCGGCAGCCTGACTGGCCTGGCGATCATGCTGGCCGGATTGACGCTGACGTGCCGTCTCGTCTTCGCGAACAGCCTTGCCGCCTGGTTGGCGGCGACGGTCGCCGCCGCTGTGGCGCTCGCCATCACTGGTGGAGCGGCGATCTATAGACCAGGAATCGCCTGGGTCTGGCTCGGCGTCGGCAGCGCGGCAGCCGTGACCACTGCCGCATGGAGCACGCGCGGCGCGATCTATGCCCTGGAGGATCGATGACGGTTGAGGCCGCCTTCCTTCGGGAAGTTGATCGGTTCGGCCGGCGGCTACGCCGCGTGCGGCTCGCCCGCGCCATTCCCATCAACGTCGCCATCGTCTTCATCGGCGTCGGCGCGACCACGCTCGTCGCGCCACCCACCGTCTCCCCTGCGCTCCTCTGGAGTGGCGCCGCGGCGGGCACGGTCGTGATGAGCGTCCTGGCCGAGCGCATCCAGCGACGCGCGCGATCCGAGATCGCTCGACAATTGGATGCCCGTCTCGATCTCGCCAACCGCGTCACCACGGCCCTTCAGTTCGCAGCCGCTCCGGACCCGGTCTCTCACCTGGTGGTGCAGGACGCGCAGACCAGCCTCAGCAGGCGCACGCCACGCGAGATCCCGTTCGAAATTGCGCCGGCCATGCGGTGGCTCATCCCGGCAGCGTTCATCGCCGTATTGATGTCCGTGGCAATGAGCAGGACTGGTTCGGCGGGCGACGGCCAATCGCGCCAGAGCGCGATCTTTCTCCCTCGAGCCTCGGCGGGTTCCGCCGCGTCATTGGAGCGCCCGACCGGACAGAACGGCGCTCTCGATCGGCCAACACGAAGCGATGCGCCGGACAGCAGTGGCGCGCCGGCCGTCAGCGCTGCCGTATCCTCCTCAAATCGGAGTTCAGAATCGTCGTCCGCGGCCGGTTCGCCTGGGGCTTCCGCTGCCGCCGACGGACGAAACGACCTCACTGGACAGCCGACCTCGCCGTCGGCTATGCCGGAGAGCGCGCCGAACAGCAGTGCCGCGAACAGGGGCAGCCGTGGCAACGGCTCAACGGTGGGCGGTGCGACGGGAGGCTCGCGTGGCGCCGGCAACGGTCAGGCGACGCAAATGGGTACTGCCGCCGGCGGTGTTCAGGGCGGGCCGCACCTCGATCAGCGTCCAGCCCAGAGCGTCGCGCAGTCGCTCGAGGCCCGACGCGAAATTGCGCGGCGGCGCGCCACCTACTACGAGGCGGCGGTCACCGCGCAGCGCGTGCCGGCCCATCTGCGCAACTACGTCCGCGACTACTTCATTGCCCTTCGGTCAACCGAGGCCGCCGCACGCCGATGACGACATCACCCGAGCGGATCGAATCACACGCGCAAGACTTCCGCGACTGTTTCACCCAGATCAGAAGCGAGATCAGCCGTGTCTACGTCGGTCCGTCGAAGATCGTCAATCACCTGCTCGTCTGCTTCTTCTGCCAGGGTCACGGACTGATTGAGGGCGCGCCGGGGCTCGGCAAGACGCTCCTGGTTCGCACGCTGAGCCAGGCGCTGGATCTGCGTTTCGCTCGCATTCAGTGCACGCCGGACCTCATGCCGGCGGACATCACGGGAACGAACCTGCTTCTCGAAACACAATCCGGGCTGAAGGACTTTGCGTTCCGGCGTGGCGCGCTCTTCGCCAACATCGTGCTCGCCGACGAGATCAATCGCGCCACACCGCGCACGCAATCAGCGTTTCTCGAAGCGATGCAGGAACGGCAGGTGACCGTTTTGGGCCAGACGTACACACTCGATCCGCCCTTCTCGGTGTTCGCGACTCAGAACCCGATCGAGATGGAAGGCACCTACCCGCTGCCCGAGGCGCAGCTCGATCGGTTCTTCTTCAAGCTCACGACCGAGTTTCCGGAGGTCGACGACCTTGTCGAAATCATGAATCGAACGACGGGCGCGGAGGATCCGGCAGTCCGGCCTCAGTTCGGTGCGGAGCACGTCTCCGGGTTCGCCGGGCTCATCAAGCAGGTGAAGATCGCCGACCCGATCTTGCGTTACCTTCTGCGCCTCGTTCGCGCGACGCATCCCGACACGGCGGGCGCTCCAGCCATCGTCAAGAAGTTCGTCCGGTACGGTGCGAGCCCGCGCGGCGCCCAGGCCATCATTCTCGCGTCCAAGACGATGGCTCTCCTCGCGGGCCGCTATCACGTCGCGACGGAGGACATTCTCGAGGTCGTTGCTCCCGCCCTCGCTCACCGCGTGATCCTGAACTTCCAGGCGCAGATGGAGCAGGTGACAAGTCGCAGCGTCATCGACGCCGTCCGCGAGCGCATCGAGCAGCCATGAGTCTTTGGGGCCCCGAGCAGTCGCGTCAGCTTGATGCCCTGACGCTCGGGGCCTCGTCGGGACGGCCCGTTGCTCATGCCGCCGGCACGCGCGCCGCCCGTGCGCGGGGAGCCGGCGCCGAGTTCCATGATTACCTGGCGTACCAGCCGGGAGATGATCCGCGTTCAATCGACTGGACCATCCATGCGCGGTTGCGCCAGCTCGTCGTACGAACGAGGCGGGCCGACGCCGTCCTCCGCGCGCATTTGCTGATCGACACCAGCGCTTCGATGAGCGCTGGCGGCGGCGACCGCTTGGCCTCTGTGTCTGCGCTGGCCGCCGCGCTCGCCTATGTGGCCATTCGACAGCGGGACGCCGTGGGCCTGGCGCTGTTCGATGAATCGATCACCGCACGGCTCGCCGCCGCGTCCGGCTGGCAGCAGTTCCCTCACATCGTTCGACTGCTCGACGGCATCCAGGCCGGTGGACGCTCGGATCTTGCGCGCGCCCTGACCGACTTCGCCAACTCGGTCAGCAGCCCAGGTCTGGTCGTGGTGATGTCGGACTTCTTTGAAGAGACGGATATTCGCGCAGCCCTCCGCTATCTGCTGCACAGAGGTTTTACTCCGGCGGTCATTCAGACCGTGACGGCCAACGAAGTCGACCCTCGCTTCGAGGGACCGATCGAGATCGTCGACGCCGAAGATCCGAACGGCAGGACTCAGCTCGTACAGCCATCGGTTGTCGCGGCGTATCGCGCGCGCATGCTGGCATGGTCGGCCGACCTCGGTGAATTCTGCGCCGCCAGGGGCCTGATCTGGCTGCGGCTCGTCGTGCCCTGTCAGTTCGATCAACTGATCGAGCAGAGCATCCGGGCCGGACTCCTCGGCGTCCAGAGGTAGCGTCGTGCTCTTTACGCACCCCTGGGCCTTGTCGCTTCTGTTGCTCCTGCCGTTGCCCTGGTGGTTGAACCGGCATCGGCCACCCACGCGACGCCTGGTGGTCTCGAACTTGTTCCTCTGGGTAAACGCCAGTGCCGACGCGTCGGACGTGGCCGCCCGTCGGGTGAAATCATCTCTCGTCGCAACTCTACGAACGGCGATTCTCGCGGCGCTCATACTCGCGGCGGCGGGTCCGCGGTTCGCGTCGCTCGGACCGCACGCCGCAATCATCCTCGACGTCTCCGCCAGCATGGGTGCGCGCGACGGGACGACCACTCGCCTCGAATCAGCGAAGGCGCTGGCCGAGCAGACGATCGCGCGGTGGCCATCGAGCACACAGGTCCACCTGATTCGAGCCGGAGTCGACGCCGCCATCATCGGCGCGTTCACGGTCCGTGACGGCGCGCTCGCGCGCGCACTGGCGGCGCTCGAAGCAACCGCCGGCGCCGGCGATCTCGAAGCGGCCATTCAGGTCGCCAGTGTGGCGGGCGTCGAACGTGACCACATCCATGTCTTCACTGACCGCTCACTCACCAACGAGAGCGAATCGAGGAACGCCAATTGGCACCGCGTGGGTTCGGCTGCCGAGAATCTCGCGCTGTCGATGTTGACGACCGACCAGGCGCCGGGCGACTCGGTGCCTCACGTGTATGCGGTCCTCCGCAACTTTGGGCGCCTTCCACACGACGCTCGTCTCGTCATCGAGCAGTCTGGACGCACACTCCTCGACGAACCGGCGACGCTTGGTCCCGGCGGCGAACACACCGCTCGCTTAGCAGTCTCGAGCGAAGGTGCGATCTCTGCGCGCGTCGTGGCCGACGACGCGCTGGCGGTGGACAACGAACGCTTCGCGGTTGTGCGTCGACGGGAGCCGCTCACCGTGACCGCGTTCGGACCCTTGCCGCGGAGTCTCGAAAGGGCGCTGCGAACGCACAAGGACGTTGTCCTGACGCTGCAGCCGGCACCGCCTGCCGCGACTCGTGGCTTGAACCCGGGGAGCCGCGGTACGCAGATCGCCGTCTCGCAGGATTGCCGGGCGCTCCGCGCCATTCCCACGAACGCGCTGTGCATCCACTCGGGAACCCAACGCCAAGTCGCGGCGCCAATTCGCGTCGATGACGCCAGGCACCCGCTTGCCGGCGGAATCGACGTTGAGGGCATTCTGGCCGAATCGTTGAGCGCGGACCTCGAGGGTCAGAACCAACACGTTGTGCTCAGCGCCAGCGGAAGACCACTGGTGTTGGCCAACGAACACGGCCCCTGGCGCAGCGTCGAATTCGGCATGGCACTCGAGAATTCCGAGTTCAGCTTGTCTGCGGCTTTTCCCGTACTCGTCGCCAACGCCCTCAACTGGCTGTCGACGACCGACAACGCCCGGGAGATCATCGCTGGCGAGCCGCTGACGTGGCGGCTCCCTGACACATCGACCGCAACCGTTCAGCGCGCCACTGGTCAGACAGTGCCGGCGCGATTCGAGGACGGACGTCTCACGGTCGTTGACGCGAATTCATCCGGTGTCTATCGCGTGCGCACGTCGGCCGCAGACGAACAATTCGCGGTCAACCCGCGCATTGAGGGAGAGTCGAACCTTTCGGAAGAACAACCCTCGGCCGCCCGTGACGAGACGGCATCGACCGTGCCTTCCGCCGCATCGTCGGCTGCCGCTCCAGCGCTGGCCCTTGTGGCCATTGTGCTGCTGGCGCTCGAATCGCGGGCGGCACGAACCTTGACGGTCTTCCACGCCGCAGCCGCCGTGATGCTGATCGCAGCCGCGACTGGGGTCCGGATTCCGCTGGGCCGCTCGCCGCTGGCTGTGGTTGTCGCCGCCGATGTCTCTGACAGCGTCGTGCCACGTGACCGTGCCGCGGCGTTCAGGACCGTGGAAGCCTTCACGAAGTCGATGCGTGACGGCGATCGATTCGGACTCGTGACGTTTGGCGCGAGCGCCGCACTCGAGCGGCGTCCCAGTGAGGACCGGACAGCGCTCACGCGCAGCGCAGCCATCGACGGGAGCAGCACGGACCTCGCCGCCGGATTGAGGCTTGCGGCCGGCGTCCTGCCCCCGGATCTTCCGGGACGGATTCTGCTACTGAGCGATGGGCGCGAGACCGCGGAACGGGCAGAGGCCACGGTGTCCGGCCTGCACGGGCGAGTGCCGGTCGACGTGCTCCCGACGGGCGGGCGGGACGAAGAGGCTCAACGTGTCGTCGCTGTCGTCGCTCCGCGAGTGGTTCGCCGAAACGAAAGTTTTCCGATTACCGTGCTCCTCGATGGACCGGGGCAACCGAATGCAACGCTGGCGCTTCTTCGGGACGATGCTCAGATTGCCAGCAGTGCGGCAGCGACCGCAGCCGAGTCGATCGAGTTCGCGGATCGTCTCTCGAACGAAGGGTTCCACGCCTACCGCGCCGTCCTCAACAACTCTGCTGCCGCGGTCCAAGCCCCTGCCCCTGCCGGTCCCGGCGCGGTTGTCGTCGTCAACGGGGAACCCACCATTCTCGAGATTTCGACCGATCGAGGCGTTCTCGCCTCCACGCTACAAGCAGCGGGAATGCGGGTGTCGGTCGTATCGCCGGCCGCTGCGCCGCTCGACGACATCGGACTGTCGGGCGTCTCCGCCGTTGTGCTGGACGACGTGGGTGCCGATCGCTTCACCGCGGATCAGTTGTCAGCGCTCGCGCGCTACGTGCAACAACGTTCGGGCGGGCTGCTCGTGCTCGGCAGCGCAGGCTCGCTGGCGCTCGACGGATTTCCTGGCAGCGCGCTCGGCGATGTACTGCCGATCGATCTTCGCCCGCGCGGCGGCAGCGGCTCACCAACGCTCGGGATGGTCGTCGTGTTCGACAAGTCCGGGAGCATGTCGGAACAAGTCGGGGGCATCCCGAAGATTGCCCTTGCCCGTGCCGCTGTTCGACGAGTGCTGACCGCACTTCCGCCGGGCGACCTGCTCGGCGTTGTCGCATTCGACAGAGCCCCAGTCGCCGTTGCTCCTCTCGTACCCGTCCAGAATGCGACAGGTCTCGACGAACGCCTGGGCGCAATCGAACCGGGAGGCGCGACGGCGATCGGGCCGGCCGCCGAAATGGCCGTCCAGTGGCTTCGCGCTGCAGCGACCAGCGTGGCACGGCGGCACATTCTGCTCGTTTCTGACGGACGTTCGTCGGCTGCTGATGGCGAACGGGTTCGCACGGCGGTGACTGGAACCGGAATCACTGTTTCAACGATCGCGATCGGACCTGACGCCGATCGAGCCCTGCTTCAATCACTGGCGGAAACAACCGGCGGCCGTTCGTACTTCCCGGACGATCCGTCCCTGCTTCCGCAACTCGCCGCCCGAGAAGCCGCACGCAGCGCCGGCGGTTCTTTCGTCCGCGAGCGCGTCGCGGTGGTCGGAAGCACCAGTCCCATTCTGCGCGGTCTCAGCCAGGAGTCGCTTCCTGGCATCTCGGGGTATGTCGTCGCCGCAACCAAGCCGAATGCGACGAACGTCCTTTCCTCTCAACGCGGCGATCCGATCCTGGCCGCCGGCCAGGCTGGACTCGGTCGCGTGGCGACTTTCACCGCGGATCTTCGGTCGGACGCGACCTCGGCGTTTCGCTCCTGGAGGGACGAACCCCGACTCTGGCTGCAGACGATGGCCTGGCTGGCCCGACGGACAGATGCCCAGACACTCGACGTCATGCTCGAAGAACGCGACGCAACGCTGGACATTGGGATCGAAGCGGTTGACGCCGACAACCGGCCGTTGGCGCTCACGAATCCGCACGTCACTCTGCGTTCGCCTGATGGTCAGGTCCGCGAGTTCACGTTGTCGGCGGCCGGCCCGGGCCGTTACACCGTATCGGTGCCCGTCCGGCAGGTTGGACCGTATGTGGCGACGGCGAGCGCGGTCGGCACCGACGGTATGGAGCGGCATGCAACCGGCGCACTGTATTGGACCGCGGACCGCGAACGCACGTCTCGCGGCATCGACCAACGAAAGCTGCAGCGGTTGGCGGACCTGTCGGGAGGACGGATGCTGACGGCGTTGGAGAGTCCGTTCGAACGGCAGCGGCCGTGGCGGACGGCGAATCCACTCGAATGGCTCATTGGTCTCGCGCTTTCTTTGTTCGTTTTGTACCTTCTGAAAGGCGATCTTCGAGAGGTCATTAGTCTGCCGAACCGCTTCCTTCGCGACCGCCGTACTGTGCAACCACGCGCCATGGCGTAGAAATTCGAAAGAATTGATAGCCGGAATGAGAATTGGTAGTTCGAGGTCCTTTTGTATGACGCAACGACGCTATGCAACTTCAGCGCGCACGGCCGCACTCGCCGTGCTCGCGGCCTTCATCGCGGTCGCTTCAGCCAGTGCCCAGGTCACGACCGGCACGTTGATCGGCCACATCACCGACGCGACAGGTCAGCCGCTCTTCAAGGCGGCGGTCCGAGTCGAGGATGCGGCTCACGGCGTCTCACGAACAGCGTCGACCGATGAGCTCGGCTTCTACCGGTTTAGCGATCTGCCGCCGGCGATGTACGCGGTGCAGGCCGAAATGTCCGGCTTTCAGCGGCTGAACCGCAGCAACATCGCGGTCGCCGTGGACTCGACGGTGCGCGTCGATCTCCAGTTGGCCCTTGGCACGCTGACATCGACCGTCGACGTCACGGCAACGGCGACGCCGGCCCAGACCACGTCGGGCGGCCTTGGCACCGTCGTCAGCCGCCAGCGGATCGATACGCTGCCGCTCAACCGGCGCGATTTTTTCCAACTCGCCCTGCTGTCCCCTGGGGCCTCGAGCCCAGTCGACGGATCGGAACTCTCGTCGCGCGGCGGGTTCGCTATGCACGCCAACGGGGCCCGTGAAGAGTCGAACGACTTTCTCCTCGACGGCGTCGACAACAACGACCCGTACGTGAACCGCTACGTGGTGCAGCCGTCGATCGACAGCGTGGAAGAGTTCAAAGTTGCGACCAACAGTTACAGCGCCGAATATGGGCGCAACGCCGGCGGGCAGATCAACATCGTCACGCGGCGCGGCACGAACGACCTTCACGGCTTCGGCTACGAGTATTTCCGGAACGACGCCCTCGACGCGGCCAACTACTTTGCCGAGGGCGACACCGAGCCGTTCAGCCGCAATCAGTTCGGCGGCGGCATCGGCGGGCCGCTGAGGACCGACCGCACGTTCTTCTTCGGCGCGGTGGACGCGCTCCGTCAGCGCCAGACGCTGAGCCGTCAGGGGATCGTCCCGACGTTCGAGCAGCGGGGCGGCAACCTGGCGGGCATGGCCACGGCGATCGATCCGTTCACGGGCGCCCCATTTGCCAACAACCGGATTCCCGACGGACGGATCTCGCAAGTCGCTCGGCGCGTGCTTGCGCTCTTTCCAGAAGCGAACCGTGCCGGCTCGCCGAACTACCTTGGACAGCCGGTGCAGCGCGAGGATCAGACGCAGGCGAACGTCCGCGTCGATCACCGAATCGCCACCAGCGACCAGTTGCTGTTCCGCTACAGCGATGGGCAGTCGGAGCTGCTCGCCCCATATACGGAGGGCACGGGGGTCACCGCCGGCTTTGGCGAGATTGCCACCGACCGCACTTGGAATTTCACCGGACAGCACCAGCGCATGTTCGGCAACAACGCCAACAACTCATTGCGGTTCGCCGTGCACGGATTCTCGCGTGACGTGCTCACCGAAAACCACGAGACGAACGTCGGTGCAGCCTGGAACGTCAACTGGCTGAACGTACCGGCGGAAGCGCAGGGCTATCCGATCATCGACGTGGCCGGCTTCTCCCGCATCGGCGACGCGTTCTCACTGCCGCTCCTGCGTGACACCCGCACCTATCAGATCGCCGACGACTTCTCCCTCGCACGCGGCTCGCACCTCTTCAAGATGGGCGCGGAATTCCGGAAGATCGCGCTGGACAGCCAGCTCGATCTCTTTGCGCGCGGGCAGATGTCGTTCAGCGGCGCCATTACCGGCAATGCGCTGGCTGACCTGCTGCTCGGATTCCCCTCGTTCGGCCTCCAGGCGCAGGCGGACAATCCGATTCACATGCGGACCCACGCGTTCTCGGCCTACGTGCAGGACACCTGGCAGGCTCGTCCCAGTCTGACGCTGAACCTCGGCGTCCGCTATCAGTACGACTCGCCGCCGGTCGACGAATTCGATGGCATGTCGGCCTACGACCCGGCCACGCGCAGCCTCGCCAGGGTCGGCACCAACGGTGTCTCGCGGTCCGGCTTGTCGGCCGACACCAACAACATCGCGCCGCGCCTGGGCTTCAGCTGGAACGCCGCGGAGAAAACGGTCATTCGCGGCGGATACGGCATCTACTACGACTCCGGGATGCTGACCGTGAACACGTCGCAGTACTTCAACCCGCCGCAGTTCAACCTGCGAATCTTCTTTCCCACCGCGCAGGGGCTGCTGACGCTTAACGACCCGTTCCCGCTCTCGCGCGGCATCGTCCCGCCGCCGACGCTCAGCGCCCTGAGCCCGGACATCGTCGGTGGCTACCTGCAGCACTGGAACGGCGCGGTTCAGCGCGAAGTTCCGTCGCTCGGCACGCTGACGGTCGCCTACGCTGGATCGAAGGGCTCGAATCTGATCCGGCCGAGAAATCTCAATCAGGCCAGACCGGGAGCCGGCGACGTGCAGGCGCGCCGGCCCAATCCGGCCTTCGCGGACATCTTCTTCGTCGAGAGCGCCGGCAGCTCGCGCTACGACTCCCTGCAGCTCGCCTTCGATCGGCCACTGAGCCGCCGGATCTCGATGCTGGCTTCGTACACGCTCGCGCAGTCGAATGACGATGCCTCGGCGTTCCTGGGAACCCCGTCAGACAAGAACCTGCCGCAGGACAGCACCAACCCCGACGCGGAATGGGGTCCGTCGAACTACGACATCCGCCACCGGTTCACGCTGGCTTACATCATCCAGCTGCCGCAGGAGCATGCCTGGACGCGCAACACGCAAATCCAGGGAATCACCACGCTCCACTCCGGACAGCCGTTCACGCCGCTCCTCCGCTTCGACAACAGCAACACCGGCAATGTCGGCGGCAGTACGGCCGGCTCGGATCGCCCGAATGTCTCAGGCGAAACGTCACTCGACAATCCCTCGCCCGATGAGTGGTTCAACACCGCGGCGTTCTCGGTGCCGGCGCGCTACACCTTCGGAAATGCCGGGAGGAACAGTCTCCGTGGGCCGGGGTACGCGTCGTTCGACCTCGCCGTGTCGCGCCGCATTCCGTTCGGCACGCAGGCGGTCACGCTCGAATTCCAGGTGTTCAACCTGTTCGATCGCGCGAACTTCGATCTGCCCGAGCACAACGCCGACGAGCCGGCGACGTTCGGTCGCATCTTCTCGGCCAAGGCGCCGCGCGAGCTCCAGCTGACCGCGCGCTTCACGTTCTAGTCCGTTCAACAGTACGTGGGGTCCGGCTTCAGCCGGACCTTGCGAATCGGAAGCCGGATTCCACAAACTATCGGCGTTCCAGACGGTCGCGGCGCGAAAAGAACCAGACCGCGGCGCCGCCGGCGATCGCAATCGTCATGACCACCGCCGGCACCAGACTGCCGGCCTGCCTCGAGGCGGCGCCCGCATAGGCGTAGACGAACACAATCGGCGCGGTGCCGAGGAGCGACGTCCAGAGAAACATCGCGCGGCTCATGGTGGAGAATCCGGCCACCACGCTCATCGTTTCCATGAGAATCGGCAACGCGCGGCTGACGACGACCGCCGCGGCGCCGTGCGTGGCGAACATTCGGGACAACCATTCGAGATCGTCGTCGCTGACGATTCGCCGGGAGGCGCGCTTGCCATAGCGTCGCACCAGCTCGAATCCCATCCACTCGCCGCCAATCGATCCGACCAGCGCCAGCAGTCCGCCCCACCAGACTCCAAAAGCGGCACCGCTCAGAATCATGACAAGACTCGACGGCACGGGCAGGAACAAGTCGACCGCCAGCAGGCCGATGACGACGAGCGCACTGCCTGCGCCGGCGGACGCCAACTGCGCCTGCAGCCATCCAGAGATGTCGATGCCGAGGAGGTTTTCGAAGAACAGCTTCGAACCGGCAACAACAGCAGCGACAAGGAACACGAGCACGAGTGCCCGTCTCACGCGGCGGCCTCGCGTCCCATCATTCGCATCGGCGTCTCAGAATCCGACGACGTGTTGGGCGTAAGCCTCGTAGATGGCCCGCGCCCTGCCGGCAAACGGGCCGGTCACTGCGGCAAATCGAGGATCTGCGAGCAGGACGTGGTGCTTGCCGAGAATCGCCACCAGACGCTCGCCGAGCATCTTGTTCTCGCCTTCGTAGAGGTGAGCGGCGTGCTGCAGGCCTGCCTTGGTCTGCTCGAATCCTGCGCTCATCTTCTCGAGCACCGGCACGCGATCGTAGTTGAACGCGACGTATGCGGACACATCGTCGAGAAACGCCCGGAGCCCGTCCCCGGCTGGCAGGGTTGCACGGGCTTCCGACGCCTTCGCGTCAGCTGAGGTCCTCAGCGCCGTCGCCGCCGCGACGCGGGCCAGGCCAACACGACGGTAATCCGGCACGAGCGGCGTGTGCCGCACGAACAGCTCGTTGTGAAAATCCCAGGTGTAGTTGCGATCGAGCACGTGATAGCCGGCAAGGAGCTCTTCGAGCGCCGCGGCGTAGCCGTCAAGCGCGGCGCGCGCGGCATCCGGCGACGCAGGGACTTGCGCACTGCCCGGCACGGCGATCCGATCGAGCGGATACAACGTCGCCTGCTGCGATGGATCCAGGAACGCGCTTGGACTGCCCTGATACGCGCCTGGCCGGTTCTTGTAGCCGATGTACAGCCCGAACGAGAGGAGCACGCCAGCACAGAGAACGATGAGCGCGGTGCGCTCGCTGCGCCCTTCGAGTGCCGACGTTCTGGCGGCTGCGGCTGCGGAGCCGTACAGCAGGACGAAGAAGATCATGACAATCAGCGTCACGATCATCAGGGTTCCGAGATAGGCGTCCGCGACCCAGACTTCCAGGACCAGCAGCGCCGCGGCGAGGAGCGCGGTGCCCTCTCGCGTCCGCCCTTCGGCCAGTGGGCGCAAGCCCGGCACCCACGAGGTCCAGGCCGGCGCAGGCCGGCCAGGGCGCGGCGTCAGGGCGTAGCGCGCGGCCAGCACGACGACGGCGACGGGCGTCCCGAACAGCGCGGCCAGCAGGACATGCGATATCAGGCGCATCGGGTTGATCGACAAGTTGTCGATGATCTGATCGCCTTGCGTGATCACGGGATACAGCAGCCATGGCAGCACTAGCGGCAGGGAGACGTAGAGCCGCTGCTGGCGGTACAGGACCACGCCTGCCCCGAGAATGAACGCCAGGCCGAACAGGCTGACGAACTCTCCGGTGTCGATCAGATAGTGCGCCCAGAGATTCGTTTCGGCCACCGCCAGGACCAGGCAGGTGGCGGCGAGAATGCCGGTCGCGACGATGAGCCACGCGGGCGGACGCTGGCGTACCGGCGCCACGCCAGGCGCAGTCGTCATCGTTTCGTTCCGAGAATCAGCGCATGGGGATTCGGCGGCGGCAGATTGCGCACTTCGATGTCGGTGAAGCCCGCCTCCGACATCCAGCGCGCCATCTCCGGCTTCGCGTGCGCGGATCCGTGATCGCTCGTCAGCATCATGTTGAGCGCAAAGTAAACGGCAAACGGCGGCGTCGTCTTTTCGTCGTCATCAAAGAACACATCGCTGACGACAGCCACGCCGCCGTGATCGAGCGCAGCAAACGCTTTGTTCAACAACAGCTGACACGTCTCGTGACGCTCGCGATGCATCATGCCGGACAGCAGCACGGCGTCGTAGCCCGTACCGAACGCTGAAGTGAGGTAGTTGCCCTCGACGAGCGTGATCCGATCCGCACACGGGTGCGCGGCGATCAGCTCGCGAGTCACTGCGAGAATGCCGGGCAAATCGAGCACGGTCGATCGCAGCCCGGGCGTCCGTTCGACGAGCGCCGCCGAGTACGTCCCCGGACCGCCGCCGACATCGAGGAGATGACGCCGGCCCGGCAACTCGAGGTGCGGCAGGATCGAACCGATGCCCTTCGCGCGTTCGTGCATGGCGTAGACAAAGGCCCGCGTCTTCTCCTTGTCTTCTCCGAGGATTTCGTCGTGCCCCATCGGCGGCCGCCCGGTTCGCACAAAGGCCGGCAGCGCGCCCCACGCGCCGTAGAGATCCTGCGCGTATTTGAGGCCGTTGGCGCTGAACGCCGGACGGCCGCGCACGAGAAACGCGTCGGTCAACGGCGTGTTGCTGTAGCGTCCGTGACTCACCGTGAGCAAGCCTTCGGACACGCAGGCACCCAGCAGAATCTGAATCGGTTCCGGCTGGGCGTGAACCCGGGCGGCCAACGCGTCGACCGTCTGCGGTCCATCCGCCAGCGCTGAGAACAGATCGAGTTCCGCCGCCGCAAACAGCACCATCGACGACCGGTAGGCCAGCGCCAGACGCATCAGCAGCGCGGGATTGGGCGGCGCCGCGCCGTGCGGCGAGTCAGATGAGGACATGGAGGACAGACTCCGAGAAAGAGTGGTGAACCAGGACGATCAGCTGTCGCCGGGCATTTTCTTGCGCAGCGTGGCCCGGTTGACGCCGAGAATGGCGGATGCCTTGACCTGATTGCCGTGAGTGACCGACAGCGCTTCCTGCACGAGCGCCGTTTCGACGATGTCGATGATGTCGTGATAGGCCGACGCGTTGCCGCCGGGCGCGTCAACAAGCCGTTCCTGGAGCGCCGTCTTGGCCGCCACGCTCAACGCCGACTCGAGATCGCGGCGGCCGGGCAGGCGCCGCCGGCTCAGGCTCTCGCTGATGTCGTCGCGGGTGATGACATCGCCGCGCGCGAGAATGCACCCACGCTTGATGACGCGCTCGAGTTCGGCGACGTTGCCCGGCCAGCTGTAGTCGTCGAGGAGCGCGAGCACTTCGTCGTCCATCGCCGCGATCGTGCGTTCGAACTGGGCATTGAAGCGTGTGATGAAGTGCCGGACGAGCAGCGGAATATCGGCGCGGCGCGTCCGAAGCGGCGGGAGTTCGAGCGTAATCAGCGCCAACGCGGCGTACAGTTCCCTGGCGAACGTCTCTGATCTGGTCAGATCGGCCGTCGTCGAGCCGATGACCCTGGCACGAAGGCGGTGGCCCACCGTGTGCCGCGGTCGATCCTCGCCGAGCCCCGCGGCAATCCGATGTTGCAGCGCGACCGGCAGCGCGTCGATGTTGGCGAGATGAATCGTTCCGTTTTCTTGACCAAATACCGCGCTCTCGATCGCGCCCTCGCTCCAGGTGGCGCAGTCAATCGCGACAAACGGCTGATCGCACCGCGCTCCGCTCTCGTGAATCGTGGCAACCACGAGCCGCTTGCCGGTGCCTTCTTCGCCAACGACGAGCGCGGGCACTTCAACGGCAGCGAGGCGGCCAATCGTCTTGTAGACCTCCAGCATCTGCGGCGTGTTGCCAATCAGTCGCGCCGCGCCGTCCGGTTCGGCGGCCACTGGACTGGCCTGCCGACGGCTTTCGTGCGCCGCCAGCGCGCGCTTGATCACTTCGCGAATCTGCTGGAGGTCGAGCGGCTTGGTAAGGTAGTCGAAGGCGCCGGAGCGCATCGCGTCGATCGACGTCTGGCTCGTGCCGTATCCCGTCATCATCACGACGAACACGTCAGGAAACTTCCGCCGGATCTCGTCGAGCGCCTTGAGGCCGTCGGTGCCGGGCATCTTGATGTCCATCAGCACGACGGTGGGCGGCCGCTCACCAATCAGGCGAACCGCTTCATCGGCGTCACTCGCCAGACGGCAATCGTGGCCGTCGAAGCCGAGAAAGTTCTGGAACGCGGTCGCGACTGACTGGTCGTCGTCGACGACGAGGACATCAGCCATGGGTGGATGCCGCTAGCGCCGTAGCGCCGGCGAGTTGAGCAGCAGATCGATCGACGTCTTGAACGAATCGAACGTCTTGGCGCCGACGATGCTCTGGAGAATGCGGGTCTGGCCGTCCTTGTCTTCGACTGCGAGAAAGAAGGCGGGCGTCGCGTTTGAGCCCAACTTCGCGGCATCAGCAAGATCCTGCCGAACCCGTTTGAGCGGCTCTTCAGATTTGAGACACTTCTCGAACGCGGGCCCGTCCATGCCGAGCGCCCTCGCGCTGGCCACGAGGCCTGGTTCGCGCAAGGCGGCCTGATTCTCGAACATCCGGTCGTGCATCTCCCAGAACTTGCCCTGCGCCCGGGCACACTCGCCGGCGACCGCGGCGCCGAGCGCAAACGGATGAATGCCTTCAAGCGGAAGGTTTCTGAAGACGTAGCGGATCTTCCCGGTATCGACGTACTCACGCTGAATCTGGCTGTACGTGTCCTTCACGTAGCGGCCGCAGAACGGACATTGGAAATCGGAAAACTCGACGAGCACGAGTTTGGCCGTGGCATCACCGCGGCTGGCAGAGCCGGCGATCGTCAGCGGCTGGCCGATCGTGTTCACACGCGGCGCGGCAGGCGCCGCCGCGGGAGCGGCAGGTGCCGCCGGCCGGGAGGCGAGCAGCGTCTTGAGCTCCCTGAGTTCCTTCAGGATGGCCGCCTGGCCCTCTTCGAGGGCGGCCAGGCGGCGCCTGGTTTCTTCGTCACCCGGCGGAGCTGACTGCTGCCCGAAGGCCGCCGACGACAACGCCAAGGCGCCGGCAAGAACAGACGAGGCGAGAAGACGCGCTTTCATAAGGACCTGCCAAGCAAAAAAAATCCGCAGGGAGTACCCGGTTGGGCACTCCCTGCGGACTGATTCTAGCCGATACGCGAACCCTTACGGGGTAACCGTCGCGTCCCAGACGACCGCGTCGATCACGGTGCCGGTGGCCAGCGTGCGCGGAACCGTAACATCGACTGAACCGACGCAGCTCAGGCCGCCCGGATCCGTCGCCGTGAAGCTCACCCGGTAGACACGCCCGTTGCCCGCGTTCGTCGAGGACACACCGCGATCCTTACGCAGATTCACGGTGGTTCCGAGGAGGAACGCATCGGGTGTCATCACGCCGTCCAGCGAGGACTTCTCGTCGCTCATGACGCCCGTGATGGCGATCGTGATGGAACCGGGCGTTTCCGCGTCGGTTACACCGTTGATGCCCACGCCCTGGAGCGTCTTGTTGACCGGCCAGAGCTGAGCGATCGTCGGCGTCGCGCCCGTGCAGACCGGCGCGGTGTTCTGGCACGCATCGCCGACGCCGTTGCTGTCGGTGTCCAGCTGATCCGGATTCGGCGTGCTGATGCAGTTGTCGCAATCATCACCCACGCCATCTCCGTCGGAGTCAGTCTGCAGCGGATTCGGCGTGGTGTCGCAATTGTCGCAAGCGTCGCCGACACCGTCGTCGTCGGTGTCCAGCTGATCCGGATTCGGCGTGTTGACACAGTTGTCGCAGGCATCGCCGACACCGTCGTCGTCGGCGTCGAACTGCGCGCCGTTCGGATCGTTCACGCAGTTATCGTCGCCGTCGCAGATGCCGTCGTCGTCGGTGTCGACGCAGGCGCCGGCGAGCGACCGCTCGAGCACGAGTGCACGGTACGCCTGGTCGCTCCAGAATTCCCACGCGCTCTGACCGTTGTTGTAGAGCGCAAAGGAACCATCAGCTTCCTGGTTGGTCATGATCCGATACGAGTAGTCGAAGTACCAACGCGGCTCTTCGGCGCCGTACGAACCGTGACAATCGCCAGGATGGTTGACCAACGCGCAGGGCGCGGCGGTGGGATCGATGTGCGTTTCGCGGTTGAACGACGCATCGGCAGGGAGATCGCCGAGATCGTGGGTGTCGATGTTGCCGGCGCTCGGAGCCGTCAACTGCGCCTCGAGGAGTGAGTACGCCTTGGCTGAAGAGAAGAGGTAGTAGCCGAACGAGAGGTTCCAGCCTTCGTCGTTGGTGCAGCAGATGTACGTGAAGTTGAAGCGGTTCTGCTGCCAGGTCAACCCACGCTGAACCGTGGGGTCGTTGACGTCCGCGCCGCCGAGCACCGAGACCCAGAGACCAGATCCGGTCTGCTGCTGCGACGCGCTGTAGGACTCCAGAGTGCCGTTCTGGCCGCACGGGTCTTCACCCAGCGGGCCGCACCCGAAGCCAGGCAGCGTGTAGCTCCAGCCACCTTCCGGACCGTTGATGAATTGGCCGTCGGCGTAGGCCTGCCGTGAACTCTTGTGCGTGGCGTCGCCGGTCTCGGTCGCAATGACGATCCCGGGGATCCGCGGCGGCACCGAATCGCCCAGTTCGAGGTAATAACCTCTGGCGGCGGCGAGCCCGCCAACCGCGTACTGCGTCGTCGACGAATCGCTGCCAGGCGACGTGTAACCCCACATCCCGGGCGTTCCGAAGTTCGGCGCGCCGAGCAGTTCCTGATTGATGAGCGTCCGATCCACGAGACCGTCCATCGCCTCTCGCAGCGTCGCGAGGGCGCCCACCGGTTCCGGACCGCCGGTGCGTGCATACAACGCGAGGTACATCATGTCCGCGCCATCGACGTACGCGTAGAAGCACGTCCCCACGCTTGCTGCGCCGACCTCGTCGCCGCCACCCCCGCCGCCGCCACCCGCGCAACGCTGCACGTGACTGGTGCTGTTGATAATGGCGAGCGCGATGGCCTCGAGCCGAACCTTGTCGGAGTTCGACGCGTTCTCGTAACCCAGAATCGGATTGCCGGGCAACGAGGAGTCGTGCTTCTCCATGATGGCGAGACCGATCAGTCCGATCGACTCGTGCTCCGGGAATGACGGAACGCCGAACGTACCCGCATCGATATTGGAACGGACGTAACTCAACCAATGATCTAGCGCGGAGTTGACGTCGTCGGCAAAGGGTGTTTGCGCGTTTGCGACACCAACGCTGCCCAGAATGAGAACGATCGCTAACGTCGTTCTACGAAGCCATCTGATCACCATACTCACATCCTCGCGGTACGTGTTGCGTACATCAACTGGTCCGAGCGCGGACCGAGTTGGAGAATCATTGATCAGTCGCACCAGCGGTGCAAGCCAAATGTCGACGATTTATACAGCAGTGTCGAAGAAATAGTCAGCGCCCAAGGAGACATTTTTCCTGGGAAAGTCCTTCGGCTGATGACTTCCGCGTCGCGATTCGTCGCCGACCGATACTTCTACTCAAAGGGCCAGATTCCCAGCCCCATCCGGACAGGTATATTGGCAGTTCAGCAAATGATTTCACGGCACTCACTTTTCCGTCTGACGTTCTTCGCCTGGGTGGTGTGCCTGGCCGCGCTCCATGGCAGCGCGGCATCCGCACAGCGGCGCGGATCGCCGCCGCAACCCAACATGCGGCCGGCGCCGCCGCCGGTTGTCGAGCGCCTTGGCAACGGGCTCATCAGAATCGGCAAGCTCGAAGTCAACACGACGACCCGCGAAGTGCGGATCCCGGGAACGATCAACGAAGTACAGACGCTCGAATTCCTCGCGAACACGCCGGGCGGAATGAAGGCGTACGAAAGCGCGCTGACGCTGGACAGCACCGGCGTGATGCTCAATACCGCCATGCTGCTGATCGGTGTTGAACCGCCGAAGACGCCGCCGATTCAATACCGGCGCCTCGAAGGCGATCCGCTGGAGTTGTGGATTGAAACCGCGGCGCCGCCGCAGCGGTTTCGCGCGGAGCGGCTGGTCTACGATCTCAGTTCGAAGAAGGAGCTCGTTGAAGGTCCGTGGATCTACACCGGCTCGGCGACGCTGCCGAATGGGCGATTTCTTTCGGATGTCGAAGGCGTACTCATCGGGCTGATTCACACACGCTCAGCGATCATCGACCAGCCGGACGCCGTGGGACTGGGACGATACGGCGCCATCGTCATCAATCCATCCTTGGGCCTGCCGCCGGGCGCCGCGATTACGCTCGTCGTCAAGGCGATCGGCCCGAGCCGCTGAACAGCGCGCGTCACGCGATCGGCAGGCGGATGGCGACCACGGTTCCGCGCGGAACGTTGGGACGCAACGTCACCGTACCGCCATGACTCTCGACGACCGCTTTGGTGTTGACCAGCCCCAGGCCGACGCCGTCCCGCTTCGTCGACACGAACGGATCGAACGCACGATCGGCAATTGACGGATCGATTCCGGTACCGTCGTCAGCAATCTCGAGTAGCGCGCGATCGCCGTCCCGCCTGGTCCGCGCCAGCAGCGTACCGCCGCTCGACATCGCATCCGCGGCGTTCAGAATCACGTTGAGCAGCGCCCCTTTGAAACGCTCGGCATCAAGCATCAACAACGGGAGCGAAGACAACAGATCGAGTTCGATGCGAATCTTGCGGTGGGCGAACTGCGGCGCCAGGTGATCGATGAGCGCCCGCACCAAGTCATTCAACGACTCGGGCCTCGGTAGGATCTCGCTCGGACGCGCCACCTCGATGAGATCGCGAATGACCGCCTCGATCGTCACGATGTCGTGCTGCACCGCGGCGAGGTCGGCGCGCTGTTTGGGATCGCCGAGCTGCGCGTCGAGCAACTGCGTCCGCATCTTGATCGATGACAGCGGATTGCGGATGTCGTGAGCGACGCGCGCCGCCATCAGCCCGGCAAGCCCGAGCTTTTCCGACTTGACCAGGGCCGCCTGCGATTGCTGCAGGCGCTCGAGCATCTCATTGAACGCAGCCCCAAGCCTGCCCACTTCGTCGTCGCCGATCGGCGCACGCGTCAACGCCGCAGGACCTTCGGCGTTCCCGACCGAGACATCGTGCGTGAACGTCACCAGATCGCCGAGCGGACCGGAGATCCGTCCAGCCACCACATAACTCACGCCGATCAGGGCGGTGAGACTAAGGATCGCGGCGACGATGACGGTGCGTGTCACCGTTCGGGTTGCGGCCCGGATCTCCGACGCCGTCGCCACGACGCCGACGAGGACTTCGGGATTGGCCAGGAGGCGCCGATAGGCGACATCGCACCGTCCGTCGCAGGCAACCTGGCGCAGCGTCGCCTCCTCGAGATCGCGCGGCAGCGCCGATGCGCCGGTCGCAGCCGCGACGACTCGACGCGCAAGCGGATCCCCGTCCTCGAACGTGCTCGCGCGGATCGTGCCCCCTTCGTCGAAGGTAACGACTTCGGCGCCGGCAATCGCCTTGACGCTGCGCAAGATGGTCGGATTGGACGCGAAATCGCCCTGAGTGATCAGGGTGACGGCGTTCACGATCTGGCCCTGAACGCGCGCCTGCACGGCGCGAATCGCGACCTGTAACGCCACGTACGCGGTGACGCCAGTCGCAAGCAGGGCGACGAGGGCGAACGGAATCAGGATGCGGTAGTGAAGGCTGAGGCGGGAGCCGGCCATGGGCGACGCCATTGTCTCCCACGAAGGCTAACTGCGCAGACGGGACCTCCCGAGGAGGTCCCGCCTGAAAGCGTCTCGTTACTGCTTCTTGCTCTGACGGCGGCGGCGGTAGGCGGCAGCTAGCGCACCGGCGCCGACCAGCGTCATCGTCGCCGGCTCGGGAATCGTCGGGTCGACCGCCGGATTCGGCGAGTCCGTCGTATAGAGACGGTTGATGGCAAACCCGACTCCATTGTTCGAAGTCAACGTGAAGATCGCCCGGGTAATGTCCAGCGCGTCACTCCTCGCGCCGAGAAATGGAGCAGTGTTCGCCTCGCTGCTGTCATTGTCGCCACCGACGCCAAACACACCCAGTGACACGGCTCCGTTGAAGACTTCCAGCGTCGCGGTAAACAGACCGTTGTTGTTCGACTGGATCTGGGTGCCGAGTCCGGCAATTGGCGCGGTGAAAAGAATCTCGAATGCCTCGGAAATCGCCGTATTCGCGTAGTTGCCCGTGAAGAGCACATTGTCGCCAACTGCGAAGATTCCGAGGAAGTCGGTTCCCTCGATGTAACCCGAAAATCCGGGCGCGCCATCCTCGAGAGTGGCGGTGGCCAAGCCGTTGCTCGTGACGACGGTTCCCGACGGCTTGTCGACGGCATCAGGCACGTTCGCGCCCCAGTCGTAGAAATCGTTCTGACTCAGTCCTGCCAGCGATCCGATCTGGATCGCGGCCGCCTGCGCAGGAACGCTGGCCGTCAGCATCAAAGCGACCGGAATTGCCAATACCAGAAACCTACGCATACTCGCTCCCCGTATAGAAAATAGACTGGTTAGAGCTTTTCTTGTACAGCTCGGCGACAACAAAGCAAGATACTAGCCACAAAAGTCCAGCTTCGCGCGCCTTTGTTTGCTTGCAGTTACAAGGTGTGCCCCCACGGTTCGCCGCCTGGTACCGCCTGCTCGGCGGTATAAAGGCAACCAAACGATAGACTTTCTGTCCCGTTGAGCTAACGCGCGGGCAGCTCGAAAACCCAGAGGCCGGCGGTCCGATCCAACGGGTTCTTGAGCTCCGGAACAAGCATCGGAAACGTCGTCGCCAGCGGCGCCCCGTTGCCCACCGTCAGCGCAACAAACTGCCGACCGCGATTCATGAACGTCATCGGCGCCCCGTTGGGCACGTCGTTGAGCCGCACGCTCCACAACTCGCGGCCGTTACTGTCGTCATATGCGGCAAAACGCCGGTCCAGTCCGCCAGCGAACACGAGACCGCCGGCCGTCGCTAACACGCCGGTCGTGTACGGCGAGCGCTGACGGTGCGTCCAGGCGACCGTCCGCTTCTCCAGATCGATCGCCTGTAACCGTCCGTAGTTGCCATCGCTGCCGGGCCGCGGCCGCAGCATCCAGCGCACGTTCGTCGAAAGTGTGGCGCGCGCACCAGGCGCCACTGGCAGCATGTCCATGCACGATTCGTTGAGCGGCACGATCAGCCGTCTCGTGTTCGGGTTGAATGACTCCGGGATCCACGACTTCGCGCCGACCGAATGCGGGCACGCCGTCACCGTCCGATCCGACGCGGGAAGTTTCGCGCGATCGATGGTCTTTGCGCCCGTCCGCGGATCGATCGCGGTCACGATGTCCTGCAGGCCGAGATCGATCGAAAACGCGTACGTTCCGCGATCGGCCTCGAGGACGTCGTAGATGCCCTGCTTGCCGGCCGTCGCGACCAGCGGCTTCGCCCGGCCAGGGAGCGTGAACAACACTCGCTCGAGCGCCCAATCGAGGTCCCACTGGTCGTTCGCGAGATGCTGATAGTGCCAGACCATTCGTCCGGTGTCGGGATCGATCGCGAGCGTCGAATCGGTGTAGAGCGCATCGTTCGAGACGCCGGGATCCGCCGACGGAGTCAGGAGCGGCGCCGTGTCATAGGTCGGTCCCGCGCCGAAGAACGCCAGGCCCAGCGTCGCGTCGTAGCTGCCTGGCACCCACACCGAACCGCCGCTCCGTTTGTCGAGCGGCAGACCGTTCCAGCTGTTGCCGCCCGGCCCGTCCGGACGGGCCACCGTGAACACGCGCCACGATTCATCGCCGCTTCGCGCATCGAGCCCGACGATGACGTTGCCGCCCGGCAACGTGCCGGATGAACCGATCATGACTTTCCCACGGGCAATCAGCGGTCCGCTCGAAAACGCCAGCCGTGTCGTGTTCCGGAGCCCGCCAAAGAGTGCGCGATCCCATACGACTTTGCCGTCTTTCGTAGTCAGCGCGATCACGTGACCGCCCGTCGTCGCCAGATACAGCTTGTCCTCGTAGAGCGCGATGGCGCGCTTGACCACGGGAGGGACGCCAGGCACCGGACGCGGCGAGTATTGCCACAAGAGATCGCCAGTCCCAGCGTCGAGTGCCTGCACCTTGTCGCCGTTCGCCTGCACGAACAGCACGCCGTCGTGGAACAGCGGCGTGATCTCATTCGGTCCAACGGGGAGCAGCCAGGACCACGCCACGCGCAGCGTGGCGACGTTGCCGCGGTTGATCGTGGCCAGCGGCGAGAATCCGTGCGCGTCCGGCGTCCGGCGCCACGCCAGCCATTCGCTCGGGGGCGGGTTCGTGAGGAGCGCGTCCGTGACTGGCGTCAGTCCGTCCAGCAACGTCGACGGCGGCAGCGCCGGGATCGACAATCCGGGGGGAACTTCACCGCCGCCCTGCGGCAGTTGCCACGGAAGCTGCGCTTGCAACGACGATGCATCCGCCGTAAATCGCTCGTTCCCGGCGAGGAGGCCATTACGCGTCAGGATGTACGCGGTGATGTCCGCATAGTCGTCGGACGCCAGCGACCCCGGCGCGGATTTCGGCATCCGCGTACTGAGAGCCGTAAACAGCTTGGCCACCGGCTGACCGAACCAGTTCTGACGAAAATCGGGCCCGGCCAGCGCTGGCCCGGCGGCGCCGTCGAGATCGGCGTGACAGCGGGCGCAATTGTCCAAATACAAAGATCGGCCGCGCCCGGCCTGCGTCCTGGTGTAGGTGATGGCCGAAGTGGTTCTCGGTCCGGCCTGCGCGTCGAGCGTCGCGCGTCCACGTGTGTCGAGCGCCGCAACCCACAGAACCGCCAGGCTGCTGAGAACGACGATCCGTCGGCCGCCAGCACTCATCGCAGAAGCCGGAAGTTAGGGATTGCTCTGGGGCTGCTGACCGCCTGAACCGTTCGGCTGCTGCGGCGTCCCCTCGACGCGCGGCGCGACGATCTGCCCGGGCCGGGCGGTCGGCGCAGTACCAGGCACGACGATCGGTGGTCGGGTCGCCATGCCGGGTCGCCAATTCACCGGCGGTCCCGGAGGCGGCGGAGTCGACGGCGGAGATGGAGGCGGCGGCTGCGTCATCATGCCAGGCCGCGCCGTCGTCACTGGCGCCGAAAGCGCAGCGCCAAAGGCGCCTGCCGCCGGTTGCGATGATGTCGCAGCTGCCGGCGGCGGGGCGGATGCTGGTAGGGGCGCGGTCACACCATTCGACCATCCGCCCGCGACAGAACCCGGCGCAGGCTGACGCGTATCGTGCGGCGCGGATTCGACCGGCCGGTTTGGCAGCGCAGCGCGCGCATCGAACTGCCCCGGCGCCATCCCCGGGCGCTCGACGAACGCCGACTCTTGTGCGGGGACTTGAGCCGCAGCCTGAACCGGCGCCAGGCGCGCAACCGTGGGCAGGACGAAGATGCGATCGAACACCGACAGACCGTCGACGGCCACCGGCCGACGCGATAGCACGAAACCGCCGACGTTTCGCAGAAGGATGTCGAGCGCTTCCTGCTCCGGCAGATTCGACAACTCGAGGGTGATCGGCCCGCCGGGCACGCGATCGACATTCATGTCGCGCACCTGGCCGACCCGTGACCACTCGCGCAGGATCTGACTGACCGTCGCGTCCTTCGCCACGATCGACACACGGCCCTGGCTGATGACGACACGGATTTCGCCCGCCATCGCCGCCGGCGCCGCGGCAACGAGCGAGAAGAAAACCGCGACGATCTCGAAGGGTCGCATCGTGTTCGTACTCTACCTGATGTCTTCGCTCGCCTGCCAGATCAAGGGGTTGGGCTCGGAAACGCCTGTGGTTCACTCATTCAGGAAGACCGGTCGATTGTCGCGCTGCGCAACCAGCCGCTGAATCAGGTTCACCTGAAACGATCCGTCGCGGTTGAAGAGCAGTTGCGGATCGGTGCGTTTCGCTGTGCGCTTGCCAAAGGTGTTCATGACCCGCAGCAGGTCGGCGCTGCGCTGCGCTCTTGGCGCCACCGCGTGATCCATCTCGGTCTCGTATCCGGGCAACGAACGCAGCGAACGATAGGCAATCAGGCGAACCGCCGCGTAGTCGTCGTCGAGAACGCCGGCGAGATATCCCGCCATCCAGTCGTTGCCGGAGACCTGCTGCGCCGGCTTCCAACCCATGGCCCACGTCATCAGCGCGCGCTGACCGGCATCGCCGCGCAGCAACCACAGGAGTGAAGCCGCGACGTTCTGCTGATCGTCGTCGAGCGGAGGCGGCTCCTGTCCGTACCAGTTCTGCAGCGAGCGGGCCGCCCAGGCGAGCGACTTGTCGAGATGACAGGCATTGCAGGCGTTCGGCCGTCCGGTGTCGACGCTCGCGCGCACGTTCGGACTGCTGATCTGATGGCTGCGCTGCGCGCGCAGCAAACCGTAGCTGGTATACGGCATGTGGCAGTTGTAACAGGAGCTCCCGGGTGAATCGGCTCGATGGCGGGTGTGCGTCGTCAGGTTGTCGGCGACTGTCTGATGACACCCGACACAGGCGGCGTTGCCTTCCTTGCCGCTGGTGACCTGATGCGAGTCCGCCCACTCGCCGATCGTTCGCGTGTCGCCGGCGGGCTTATGCAGCGTGTGGCACGACGCGCAGGTCAGTGTTCGTTGCGGATCGGTGGCCTTGTCGAAACACGGTGAGTCGACGAGACCGTTGTACTCCCGGCCGGAGACGCGCATCATCCCGTCCGACCAGAACAGATTGCGGTTGTAGTCCGGAAATCTCGCATGGATCGCGGCCATCGTCGGCGAATCCCGATCGACGGACGGCCGCACGAGAAACCTGGTCTTGGAAATGTCGTCGCCAGGACGATAGATCAAGGTCGCAAGGCTGGCCGGCGTCCCCTTCGTGCGATCGTCGTAGAACCAGACGCCGTGACACTGGCCGCACACCTGCGCCGACGCTTTGGGATCGAGCCGCACCGGTTGGACCGTGGTCGGATCGGCGCGGCCCGTCAAGTGCGAGGCGTAGCGCCGGATCGGATTCCAGTTCACTTGTCCATGTGAGGCACTCGGCCCATGGCAGGCCTCGCAAGCGATTCCGAACTCGACGACCTTGCTGCGCGGGCGCGCGTCGTCGCCTGGCTGCGGTGATGTGCCGTGCGTTGAATGACAGTGAATGCAGGTGTTGTCCCAGCGGCCGGTGGCGGACTCCGGCCGGCCGGTCGGCGGCATGAGGAAGACGGCTTCACGCGGCACCCAGCGGCGCTCTTTGATCAAGTAGGTGCCGGGCAGCTGTCCGAGCTGCTGGCGATCGTCGGTCTGATACCAGTACACCTGCTGCTGGTGCGACCCGGTCGTCATGACGACGCGACGATTGATCCGCGTGGGTGAGCCGCGACCGTTCCAGTCGGGATCGTCGAACTCCGCCGAGAATTCATCGCCCGATCGCGAGAGCGTCATCGGGCGGCCGGTCACCTCGCTCACCTCGCCGCTGAACGGCGCCACGATCGCCGCCGGCGATGCCACCTGGGTCATCGTCCGGTGAAACGAATCGTGCCAACTCTGGTACTGAGAGGGATGGCAGGACCGGCACGTGTTCGACGTGGTGTAGCCGTTCTCGACGACTTGATTCGGACGAGTGACGATCTGGCGTTCGGGAAGCCGCGGCGGCTGGAGCACGAAGGCCGCGAGCCCGGCCGCGCCGGCGGCGACAAGAGCGGCGGCCAGTGCAAGGCGGTTCAGAGGCATCCGGCGTCTCGAAAAGTCGCGTGCTATGTTAGCCGACGTGTCCGATGCCGTGCAGCCGCTGCCCGACTATGCCCGGCGCCACGTACGTTTCGGCTGGCGCGCGCTCTTTGTGTTTGCCGCGATCGGCCTGGGCCTCGAATCGCTCCACGGATTCAAAATCGCGGCGTATCTCGACACGTCGAACGAAACCCGCCGCCTGATGTGGCGGCTCGCGCACGCACACGGTACGGTGCTGAGCGTCATCAACATACTCGCCGGTCTGATGGCCGCCGCACACCAGGAGCGTGCGCGTGCCTTCGATCGATTGGCGTCGAACTGCCTGATCGGCGCGACGATCCTGCTCCCCGCTGGATTCTTTCTTGGTGGTGTGAACGTCGGCAGCCGTCCGGTATGGGATCTGCTCGTCGTTCCGATCGCGGCGGTCCTGCTGCTGGCCGCGCTCGTCTCGTTCGCGGCGGCTCGCACTGAACGGCCTGATGCCGCCCGTCCACAGGCGAATCAGCGCCGTCAGCGCTAGCCGATCAGGACACGAGGCGAACCAGGTGCGTCTGCCGCGCACCCTTGCGCAACAGGATCAGCGAACCCTGAATGGCGTCGTTCCGACTGATCCGCGCCTGTGGATCGGCGATTTTGCGGTTGTTGACGTAGGCGCCCCCGCCTTGCACCACCCGGCGCGCTTCGCTCTTCGACGGCGCCAGGCCCACTCGCGCCAGCAAATCCACCAGCGGGACGCCTTCGGCAGCCAGCTCGCCAAGCGCAAGTTCGCTCGACGGCACGTCGGCGAAGACCGCCAGCACATCGTCGGCTGGCAGCGTGGCCAGATCCTCGCTGAACATCAGGCTCGACGCTCGCGTGGCTTTGTCGACCTGCTCGCGGCCGTGCACGATCGCGGTGACTTCCGCGGCGAGCGTGCGTTGCGCTTCGCGCTTCTCCGGTGATCGCGCGACCGTCTCAGCCAGCTCCGCGATCGTCGACTGCTCGAGGAATGTGAAGGACTTCAGGTACGACACGACGTCGCGGTCCTCGGTGTTCAGCCAGAACTGGTAGAACTGGAACGGCGACGTCCGCTGCGGATCCAGCCACACCGCGCCGGCTTCGGTCTTCCCGAATTTCGCGCCCGATGCCGTCGTCATCAGCGGCCACACCAGGCCGTGGGCCTTCTGTCCGCGCAGCTTGCGGATCAGATCGAGGCCTGCGGTGATGTTGCCCCACTGATCGCTGCCGCCGATCTGGAGCGAACAGCCTGAGCGATCGAAGAGCACGAGAAAGTCATAGGCCTGCAGCACCAGGTAGCTGAACTCGGTGTACGAAATACCGGCGTCACCCTCCAGACGGCGGCTGACCGAGTCCTTCTGCAGCATGTAGTTCACGGTGAAATGCTTGCCGACGTCGCGGAGAAACGACAGCAGGTTGATCTGTCCGAGCCAGTCGGCGTTGTTGACGATCTGCGCGGGATTGCCGGGCGCGTCGAAATCGAGAAAGCGCTCGAGCTGCGCCCGGACGCCGCGGACGTTGTGATCGATCTGCTCGGCAGACAGCAGGTTCCGTTCCTGCGATTTGCCGCTCGGATCGCCAATCATCCCGGTGCCGCCGCCGACCAGCGCAATCGGCGTGTGACCGAAGCGCTGCAGCCGCGCGAGTGCCATGACTCCGATCAAATTGCCGACGTGCAGGCTCGATGACGTCGGATCGATGCCGTTGTAGACGGTGAGCGGCCCCGCCGCCAGCGCATCACGGACGCCGTCGGTCGCATCGTAGACAAGGCCGCGCCACGACAATTCGTCGAAGAGACTGGGAGTCTTGACCGGTCCAAACGATTGCGAATGAGTCACAATTTGCTCCGGCAAGACGACCGCCCCGCGCAGCGGGGCAAACGTAACGGCGCGACCAGCGAGGCCCCACCTGGTCGAGTGTCTGAGGCCGGGCCTCGCTGGCCATCTGATCGAATTACTATAGCAGTCGATGCGAGTCAGCCGGCGGACGATGCTGAAGGGCCTTGTCGCAACAGGGCTTGGCGCTGGCGCCGCCGCCGGTGCGTACGGAGCGTTGTACGAGCGTCACGCGCTGTCGATCACGAGCGTCTCGCTTCCCGTTACCGGGCTCCCGCCGGCAATGAGCGGACTCAGAATTGGCCTGCTGACCGACGTTCATCGCAGCGAGTGGATGTCCGCCGACGATCTCGAGCGGGCGGTCGCGACGATCAACGCGGCCCATCCGGATCTGATCGTGCTCGGCGGCGACTACGTCACCTGGGGCGACCGCGATTTCGTCGGGGCTGCCGCCGAAGGGCTCGCGCGGCTGTCGGCGCCGCACGGCGTGTTTGCAGTGCTGGGCAATCACGACGACGATCACGACATGCCCGCCGCGCTCACGGCGAAAGGCATTCAAGTTTTGAAGGACGCCCGCACCCGGCTCACCATCGGACACGATGCGATTGAGCTGGCGGGCTTGCGCTTCTGGACTCGGAAGCCCGCGGATGTCGCCAGCGTGGTTCGCAACGCGACGGCGCCCCTCATCCTGCTGGCGCACGATCCGCGGCGGATCGCGGAAGCCGCGGCGCTCGGGATTCCGCTGGTGCTGTCAGGCCACACGCACGGCGGCCAGGTCGTGCTGCCCGGCCTCGGCGCGATTGCCGCTGAAAAGTTTCCGGTCGCCGCGGGCGTGCTGACGCGCGATCGGACCACGCTCTTCGTCAGCCGCGGACTGGGCACGGTCTACGTGCCGGTACGGATCAACTGCCCGCCGGAAGTGGCGATTCTCAACCTTCAGCCTGTCTGAGCGGGCGCGTCGCTGATCACGAAACGCCGCCCGTCGAGTCGCCATTTGCCGTCGAGAACGGTCCGAATCGCCGCGGGATAGAGGCGGTGTTCCTCGACGAGAATCCGCGCCGACAGCGAGTCGACGGTATCGCGATCGAGTACCGGAACGGTCGCCTGCGCGATGATCGGCCCGCCGTCGAGCTCGGCCGTGACGAGATGCACCGTGGCGCCCGCGACCCGGACGCCGTGCTCGAGCGCCTGGCGTTGCGCTTCCAGGCCCGGAAACGACGGCAGCAGCGACGGATGGATGTTGAGAATCCGATTGGCGTAGGCCTGCAGCAGCACCGGACCGACGAGCCGCATGAATCCCGCCAGGCAGACGAGATCGATGCGGTGCTGACGCAGCTCGTCGACAATCGCCGTGTCGTAGGCGTTCCGGTTGGGAAAGTTCCTCGGATTCAGAAATACCGCGGGGATGCCGGCTTCACGCGCCCTCATCAGACCAGCCGCATCCGACTTGTCCGACAGGACCACACCCAGCGTCGCCGCGAGCGAGCCGTCGCGGATCGCATCGACGATCGACTGCAGATTCGATCCGCGCCCCGAGATGAGGACGGCAAGGCGGCGGGTCACAGCGCCGGCTCGTAGGCCACGCCGCGAGCGCCCTCGCGGATCCGGCCGAGTGGCAGCGGACGCTCGCCGCCGGCAATCAACGCGTCGACCACCCGCGACAGGTGATCGCTGCTGACAATCAGAATCAGACCGATGCCCATGTTGAACGCCCGGAACATTTCGTCCGGCGCGATGCCGCCGCGTTCCTGGAGCAGACGGAAGAGTGGAGGGATCTGCCACGCATCCGTGTCAATCACGGCCTCGCAGCCCTCCGGCAAGGTACGCGGCAGATTTTCCGTGATGCCGCCGCCGGTGATGTGCGCCATCCCCTTCACGTCGCCCGCGTTCAGAAGCGGCGTGACGGCACGCAAGTACGATCGATGCTCGGCCAGCAGCGCCGCGCCGATCGTCGTGCCGAGTGCCGGCACGAAGGTGTCCGGACGCATGCCGGCCTCGTCGAACACGATGCGGCGGGCCAGCGAGTAGCCGTTCGTATGCAGGCCGGTCGACGGCAAGGCGACGAGCCGATCACCGGGACCGACGCTGCGGCCATCGATGATCCGGCTGCGCTCGACCAGGCCGACGATGAAGCCGGCGATGTCGTATTCGCCGGCCGCATAGAACCCGGGCATTTCCGCCGTCTCGCCGCCGAGCAGCGCGCAGCCGTTGTCGCGGCAGGCGCGGGCCATGCCGGTGACGATTTGCTCCGCGACTTCCGGAGACAGCTTGCCAGTCGCCAGGTAGTCGAAAAAGAAGAGCGGCTTCGCGCCTTGCACGAGAATGTCGTTGACGCAGTGATTCACGAGGTCGGCGCCGACCGTATCGTGCTTCCCGGTCATGAACGCGACCTTCAGCTTCGTGCCCACGCCGTCGGCGCTCGAGACCAGCACGGGTTCCTTCGTGTGCTCGCGATCCAGCGCGAAGAGTCCGCCGAAGGAGCCGATCTCCGAAAGCACGCCGGGAATGAACGTCGAGCGGGCCAGCGACTTGATCCGTCGCACCGTCTCGTTTCCGGCGTCGATGTCGACGCCGGCCTGTCGGTAGTCCATTAGAAATCCAGTCTTCCGATGAGGGTCTGCATCAGCTCGCGCGTCGCGGAACCGTCAGCCGCATCCCAATACGTCCGCCTGATCGCGGCAAAAAAGCGCTCCTTGTCGAGATCTTCCTCGAGCATGTCGAATCCGTCGGCGAGGAGCGCGATGGCATCGTTCCGGTTCGGACGCGGGGCGAGGTCGCGCAGCACGAGATCGGTGTTCCGCAGCGCGATTTTCGCCAGCGCCAGCGCGACCGGCGCCCGGGTCGACTCCGCTCGCGAACTGCCCGAGGCAAAAAGCGCCGCCAGCGCGCTCGCCCGCCCGCGAATGGCCAGTTCGCCCAATCCCGCCGCCGCCGCGCGCATCAGATCCTGAAACCCGGCGTTCTGATCGGCAAACGCCAGCGTGTCGATCAGATAGCGCTCGTGCGCCTCGCAGTTCGTGCCGAGCAAACAGATTGCGGTCGCGACCGTCGGCTGCAGCGCGCGGTCGGCGCTCCGCTGGAGGCCGGCAAGGACGGCGAGCGCCTTGGGATCACCGATCTTGCCCAGTGCCAGTGCGGCATCGTCTTGCAGCGGACCGTCGAGCTCGGCGATCGCCGCGACCGCATCGACGGCGTATCCGGCCCGATAGTCGCCGAGCGCCTCGATCACCGTGCTGCGAAAGAAGTCCTGGCCGCGGCCGGCTTCGCGAGCCAGCACCGGATGCACCGCGGGGTCGTCGCCCGCCGCCGCTAGCGCGCGCACGAGCGACGGCCGCACGAATTCGCCGAGCTCCTTGTCGAGGGCGGCCAATAACGTCGGCGTCATCGTCTTCGCCGGGTGATGTTCGAAAAAGCTGTAGGCGACGGCCCGCAGCCGATCGTTGGGGCTCGACAGCGATTCCCGCATCACGTCGAGCGTCCGGGGATCGTTGAATCCGGTCAGCAGGACCAGCGCACGGTAACGCACGTAGCCGTCGGCGTGCTCGCTGACCGCGGCAAGGAGCGCCGGCACGGCCTGCGCCAACGGCGTGCGCCGGACCGTGCGGGAGGCCGCCATCCGTGTGTCGTAGTCGAGATTGCCGAGCGCGTCGATCGCCGCCTGGAGTTTTTCGGGCGCCAGACGCTCAGGCGCCGCGGGCTCCTGGACCTGGGCGCCGGCCGCGGCCGTCCAGACCAGACAAAGGCACGTCGCGACGCAAAGACCGCCGAACCGCATGCCTAACCGGGAACGACGTGTCTGTCGAGTTTCAGCGCGAGCTGCAGGTAGGCTTTTTCGTCGCGCGGGAAGGCCACGGGATATTGGCCGGTGTAGCACGAACTGCAGTAGCCGCCGCTGCCTTCTCCGACCGCGGTCATCATCCCTTCCAGACTGAGATAGGCGACGCTGTCGGCATCGAGGTAGTCACGAATCTCGTCGATGGTGTGCGTGGCGGCAATCAGCTCGGAACGCCGCGGCGTGTCGACGCCGTAGAAACACGGCGAGATGGTCGGCGGGCAACTGATGCGGACGTGGACTTCCTTGGCGCCCGCCGCGCGAACCATGCGGACAATTTTCCGGCTGGTCGTCCCGCGGACCAGCGAGTCGTCCACGAGCACGACCTTGCGCCCTTCGAGAATGCTGCGTACCGGATTCAGCTTCACCTTGACGCCGAAGTGCCGGATCGCCGACTGCGGCTGAATGAACGTGCGGCCGACATAGTGATTCCGGATCAGCCCCATGCGGAGCGGAATCCCGGCTTCGTCGGCATAGCCCATCGCGGCGCAGACCCCGGAGTCCGGCACCGGCACGATGACGTCCGCGTCGACGCGCTGTTCGCGCGCCAGCATCCGTCCGAGGTTGGTGCGCACTTCGTTGACGCTCTTGCCGAACACGTAGCTGTCCGGCCGCGAGAAATAGACATGTTCGAAGACGCAGTGCGCGTGCGGCGCCGGCGCGAACGGCTTGATCGACTTGACGCCGCCGGCACTGACGATGAGCACTTCGCCGGGCTCGATGTCGCGGATAAAGGTCGCACCAATCAGATCCATCGCGCACGTCTCCGAGCAGACGACGAAGGCATCGTCGAGGCGTCCGAGCGCCAGCGGACGGAAGCCGTGCGGGTCGCGGACCGCAATCAGGCGATCGGTCGTCATCATCAGAAATGAAAACGCGCCCTGCACCTGGGTGACGGATTCGACGACCGCCTCTTCGACGCTGCGTCCTTTCGACCGGGCGTAGAGATGCAGCACGACTTCGGTATCGCTGCCCGACTGGAAAATCGAGCCCTGCTGCACGAGCTCGTTCCGCAGGGTGTCGGCGTTCACCAGATTGCCGTTGTGGCAGATGCTGATCTGGCCGTGGGCGCACTCGATCAAAAACGGCTGGGCGTTGGCCAGCCGGCTTTCACCCGCGGTCGAGTAGCGCACATGGCCAATCGCCAGCCGCCCGGGCAGCTCGGCGAGCGTCTGGCTGTCGAACACGTCGGCGACGTAGCCCATCGCACGTGAGACGCGCACCCGGTTGCCGTCCGAGACGGCAATCCCGGCACTTTCCTGACCGCGGTGCTGCAGGGCGTAGAGACCGAGGTAGGTCATGTTCGCCGCTTCGGGATGTCCGAAGATCCCGAAGACGCCGCATTCGTCCTTGAACTTGTCCACTTAGGCCACCCGCTTGGTAAAGCGGCGCTCAATCGCCGTCGTCCAGACTCGTTCGATGTCACTCACGTCGACGTCGATCTGCGCACGGCCGCCGACCGAGACGCGCAGGCGATTGCCGCCGGTTTCGCCGATGACCCGCGCCGGCACGCCCTTGGCCGCTGCTAGCTGGAGAACTTCGGTCGTTCGATCGGCCTGCACCGATACCACCACGCGCGACGCCGACTCGCCGAAGAGCGTCGCCGCATCGCTCAGCGACGGATGACCGGCAACCGCGACGGGCTCCAGCGAGACTTCGGCGCCGATACCGTTGGTGTCGAAGCAGCATTCCGCCAGCGTGACCGCGAGACCGCCTTCGGAGCAGTCGTGCGCCGATCGGACCAGGCGCGCGGTGGCGAGTTCACCAAGCAGCAGCTGCAGCGCCCGCTCCGCGGCCAGATCGAGTGCCGGAGGCATCCCGCGCACGAGACCATGAATCCGCTCGAGATAGAGACTGCCGCCCAGTTCGCCGGCCGGTGTCCCGCCGAGGAGGATGAGCAAATCGCCGGACTCCTGGAAACGGCGCGTCAGCACCCGGTCCGCGTGCTCGAGCAGTCCGACAATGCCGATGATCGGCGTCGGGTAGATCGCCTTGCCGTCGGTTTCGTTGTAGAGGCTGACGTTGCCGCCGGTGATCGGCACATCGAGCACACGGCAGGCTTCGCCGATCCCTTCGACCGCTTTCGCGAACTGCCACATGATGGCCGGCCGCTCGGGATTGCCGAAGTTGAGACAGTTGGTGGCGGCCAAGGGCGTCGCGCCGGCACAAGCCACGTTCCTCGCGGCTTCCGCGACCGCGAGCATCGCGCCCAGCTTCGGATCCAGCACGCAGTAGCGGCCGTTGCCGTCCACCGACATGGCCAGCGCGCGGTCCGTGCCCTTGATCCGGACCACGCCGGCGCCGAGCCCTGGCAGGTTGACCGTGTTGGTCTGCACCATGTGGTCGTACTGCCGGTAGACCCAATGCTTGCTCGCGACGTTGGGCGCGGCGAGCAGCGTCTTGAGCGCATCCTGAGCAGACGGCGCATGGTGAGCGGCGAGCGCGCCAAGGTCGAGCGACTGCGCCTCGGCCAGATTCGCCGGCACTTCCATCGGCCGCCGGTAGACCGGCGCTTCGTCGGTGAGCGCGCGATTCGGGATCTCGGCGACCAGCGCGCCACGATGCTTGACCCGCAGCATCCCGTCGTCGGTGACTTCGCCGATGTGCACGGCGTGCAGGTCCCACTTCGAGAAGATCCGCTCGACTTCGGCTTCGCGGCCGCGCTTCACGACGAGCAGCATGCGTTCCTGCGACTCGGACAGCATGATTTCGTACGGCGTCATGCCGGTTTCACGCTGCGGCACGAGCGAGACGTCGATTTCGACGCCGGCGCCGCCGCGCGATCCCATTTCGGTCGTCGAACAGGTCAGGCCCGCCGCGCCCATGTCCTGAATGCCGATCAGCGCGTCGGTCTGCATCACCTCGAGACACGCCTCGAGGAGCAGCTTTTCCATGAACGGATCGCCGACCTGAACGGCGGGGCGCTTCTCCGCCGACTTCTCGTCGAATTCCGCCGACGCCATCGTCGCGCCGTGGATGCCGTCGCGGCCGGTCTTGGCGCCGACGTAGTAGACCGCGTTGCCGACGCCGGAGGCGACGCCTTTGATGATGTCGGTCGCCTTCGCGATCCCGAGGCAGAACACATTCACCAGCGGATTGCCGGCGTAGGACGGATCGAACGCGACTTCTCCGCCAACCGTCGGAATCCCGATGCTGTTGCCGTAGCCGGCGATGCCGGCGACGACGCCCTCGAAGAGTCGCGGCGTGGCCGGCGCTTCGAGCGCGCCGAAGCGCAGCGAATTCATCAGCGCAATCGGCCGCGCGCCCATCGTGAAGATGTCGCGGATGATGCCACCGACGCCGGTGGCCGCGCCCTGATACGGCTCGATGAACGACGGATGATTGTGCGACTCGATCTTGAAGACGGCCGCCAGCCCCTCACCGATGTCGACGGCGCCGGCGTTTTCGCCGGGCCCCTGTAACACCTGGGGCCCTTCGGTCGGCAGCGTCCGCAGGTGCACGCGCGAGCTCTTGTAGCTGCAGTGCTCGGACCACATGACGGAAAAGATGCCGAGCTCGGTCAGGTTGGGTTCGCGGCCGAGAAACCGCACGATCCGTTCGTACTCGTCCGCCTTCAGTCCGTGCCGTTCGATGGTGGCGTGGTCGATGCTCATGCGGTGGCAAAGGCCTTGACGAGTGATTGGAGGATGACCAGTCCGTCGACGCTTCCGAGCGACGCTTCGCAGGCCCGCTCGGGGTGCGGCATCAGGCCGACGACATTACGGCGGCGGTTGCACAGGCCGGCGATGGCATTGAGCGAACCGTTCGGATTCGCAGCGTCGTCGAGCAGTCCTTCTGCTGTGGTGTAGCGAAACACCACCTGGCGATTGGCTTCGATCTCGGCGAGCACGTCCGGCGGCGCGTAGTAGTTGCCTTCGCCGTGCGCGATCGGCAGGCGAAGAATCTGTCCGGTTTCGGCGCCGACGGTGAACGGCGTGTCGGTCTGCTCGACGCGCACATAGACATGTTCGCAGCGGAACTTCAAGCCGCGGTTGCGCAACATCGCGCCGGGCAACAGGCCGGACTCGAGCAGAATCTGAAACCCGTTGCAGATGCCGAGCACCGGGCCACCGCCGTCGGCGAACGCCTTGACGGCCGGCATGATCGGCGAGAAACGCGCCATCGCGCCGGTTCTCAGGTAGTCGCCGTGGGCGAACCCGCCCGGCAGAATCACCGCATCGGCGTTCTTGAGACTGGTGTCTTTGTGCCAGATCAGCTCGGCATCCTGGCCGAGCACCGCCGAGGCAGCATAGAACGCGTCGTGATCGCAGTTGGATCCGGGAAACGCGACGACGGCAATTTTCATGGCTTATCCAATCTCGACGCGGTAGCTCTCGATGACCGGATTGGCGAGCAGCTTGTCGGCGACCTCCGCCGCCAGCGTCTTCGCCAGGCCGGGCTCGGTGGTGGCGAGGTCGAGCTCGAAGTACTTGCCCTGCCGAACGTCTTCGACACCTGAGTAGCCGAGCGAATGAAGCGCCTCGGCAATAGTACGCCCCTGCGGATCGAAGACCGACGGTTTCAGCGTGACGAACACTCGCGCGCGCATGCAGATACCCCTTCGTTGCACTCAGTGGGTGACGAACACCCGGTCGAAGATGTGGTCCACGTGACGAAACTGGTCGTTCAAGTCGAAGCAGAGTTCGAGCTCGGCGGGCGTCAAAACGCCCATGATGTCGGGATCAGCGAGCAACAATGCCTTGAAATCGCGATGCTCCGAGAACGACCGCATCGCGTTGCGCTGTACCCATTCGTAGCCTTCCTTCTCGCGCGCGACGCCGCGGCGCGCCAGCTCGAGAAGCACGGTGCCCGAAAACACAATGCCGCGCGACCGCTCGAGGTTTTCGCGCATGCGATCGGGATAGACGACCATCCCCTGCACGATGCGCGTGAACCGGCGCAGCATGTGGTCGAGGGCGATGAAGCTGTCGGGCAGGATGACTCGTTCGACGGAGGAATGTGAAATGTCGCGCTCGTGCCACAGCGCGATGTTTTCCATCGCGGCGTGACAGTTCCCGCGCAGAAGGCGGGCCAGGCCGACGATCTGCTCGCAGCCGATCGGATTTCGTTTGTGCGGCATCGCGGAGGAGCCCTTCTGCCCCTTCGCGAACGGCTCTTCGACTTCGCCGATCTCCGTTTTCTGCAGGCCACGAATTTCGAGCGCGAATTTTTCCAGCGAGGCCGCGGTAATCGCCAGTGCCGTCAGCAGTTCGGCCTGGCGATCGCGCTGAATCACCTGGGACGCGACCGGCGCCGGCACCAGCTGCAGCCGGCGGCAGACATCCGCCTCGATCGACGGCGGCAGGTGCGCAAATGTCCCGACCGCTCCCGACAGCTTCCCAACGGCCACGGTTTCGCGAGCCCGCCGGACCCGGACGATGTCGCGCTCGAGCTCGGCATACCAGAGCGCCAGCTTGAGGCCGAACGTCATCGGCTCGGCGTGGACTCCGTGCGTACGGCCGATCATCGGGGTGCGGCGGTGCTCGAAGGCGCGTTCGCGCACCGCACCGGCCAGTTTCTCGAGATCGGCCAGAATCAGGTCGCACGCCTCGCGCATCTGAATCGCCTGCGCGGTGTCGACGACGTCGGACGACGTCATGCCGAAATGGATCCACCGGGCGGACGGTCCGACATGCTCCGCCACTGCGGTGGTGAAGGCGATCACGTCGTGCTGGGTGATGTGTTCGATGGCTTCGATGCGGGCGATGTCGAACTTGCCACGTTCACGAATGTCCCGGGCAGCGTCGGCCGGCACGAGACCGGCGGCCGCCATCGCTTCGGCCGCCGCCGTCTCGACGAGCAACCAGGTCTCGTATCGGCGCTGGTCGCTCCAGATGCGCCCCATGTCCGGGTGCGTGTAGCGTGGTATCACGAAAGGGTCGGCTTATTCTAAATCGAGTCGCTCCCGGTGGAGCCGCAAACCATTCACGTTGCCGAGCACGGTCGCCGACAGCGCGCCGCCGCTGAAGAGATCGGCGGCCACGCGCTGCAGGTCGTCGGCGCTGACGCGCTCGATGCCCTCGAGCGTTTCGTCGAGCCCAAACTGTTGATCGAAGTAGATTTCCTGTCGCGCGAGATGCGACATGCGGCTCGCCGTGCTCTCGAGGCTGAGCATCAGGCTGCCTTTGAGGTGATCCTTGGCGCGCCGCAGCTCCGCCGGCGGCACCGGCGAGGCCTTCAGGTTGCGCAGCTCCTCGACCACCAGATCGACGACCTCTTCCACGGCATCGTTGGCGCAACCGGCGTAAATCGTGAAGGATCCGGCGTCGCGATAGGCGCTGAGACCGCTGAACACGGCGTACGCGAGGCCGCGCTTTTCGCGGACGTTCTGGAACAGCCGCGAGCTCATCGAACCGCCCAGCAGCGTGTTGAGCACGTAGCTCGTGTGGCGATCGTCGTGGTTCTGGGGATAGCTGCTCGTCCCGAGGCAGACGTGGCTCTGCTCGAGCTCCTTGTTGCGAATTTGGATCTTCGGGATGACTGACGGCGCGTCCTCGGCCACGACCGGCCCGACCGAGCGTAGATCGCCGAATTTCTCGTCGACGAGTTCGCGGACTTTCGCGTGGTCGAGATTCCCGACGGCCGACACGATGAGATTTCGCGGCGTGTAGGCTTCGCGGAAGTATCGGCGGAGCACGTCGGGAGTCAGCGACTCCACGGTCTCCCGAATCCCGAGAATCGGCCGCCCGAGCGGGTGATCCTCCCAGAAACCCTGCGTGAAGATCTCGTGGACGAGGTCGTCCGGCGTGTCCTCGACCATCTTGATCTCTTCGATCACGACCTTCTTCTCGCGCTCGATGTCTTCGGGCCGGAACGCCGGGTTTCTGACGATGTCGGCCAGCACGTCGACGGCCAGCGGCAGATGCTCGTCCAGCACCTTGATGTAGTAGCTGGCGTACTCCTTCGCGGTGAACGCGTCGAGCTGGCCGCCGATTGAATCGATCGCCTGCGCGATGTCTTCAGCGGTCCGCTTCGCGGTGCCCTTGAAGAGCATGTGCTCGACAAAGTGCGCGATGCCGCCACGCTCGGCGGTCTCGTGACGCGACCCGCGCGTCAGCCAGACGCCGATCGACACCGACCGGACCTCTTTCATCGGCTCGGTCAGGATGCGCAGTCCGTTATCGAGAACGTCCCGGATGATCGGTGAATTCAAGATGAGTGCACTCGCCTCGATGCGCTGATTGCTGCTGCATGCTCAACGACGCGACTCAACCACGGAGACCGCGATCGGTTGAACTACAATGACCTGGAAGCGAACCCTAACTGTAACATGCAGGCGACGATCGGAGAAACACAGCCCGTCGCGCTTACCGAGCTAGAGCGGCCCGAGCTCGAAGCCTTCCTCGCGGCGCGCGGGATCGAACGTTTTCGCGCGCAGCAGATCTTCGCGTGGCTTTATAAGCGCGGTGTCGACAACCTCGACGCGATGACAGATTTGTCACGCGATCAGCGGGTTCGGCTCGCGCGCGAGCTGACGATCAGCACGCCCACGATCGACGAACGCCACCACTCCAGCGACGGCACCGAAAAGTTCCTGCTTGGCTTGCCCGACCGACGCCAGATCGAATCGGTCTTCATTCCAGACACGCCGGCGATGACCTTCTGCGTGTCCACGCAAGTCGGATGCGCGATGGCTTGCCAGTTTTGCCTGACCGGAAAGATGGGGCTGGTCCGGAATCTCTCCGCCGGCGAAATCGTCGGACAGGTTCGGGTGCTTGCCGGGGCGCTCGACCTGCGCGACAAGGCCTTCAACATCGTCCTGATGGGGATGGGTGAGCCGCTCCACAACTACGACGAGACGATGAAGGCGCTTCGCATCCTCGGCGACGACTCGGGCTTTGCCCTGCCGCCACGCCGGGTCACGCTGTCGACGGTCGGACTCCTGCCCGCGCTCGAGCGTCTCGCGCGGGAGCCGTACATGCCCAACCTCGCGATCTCGCTGCACGCGTCGACCGATGCCCAGCGAGGCGAGCTCGTCCCCCTCAACCGCAAGTACGGCATCGAAGAGATCATCGAGGCCTGCCGGAAGTTTCCGATCCGCAAACGCAGCCGCATCACGTTCGAGTACGTCCTCCTCGCCGGGGTCAACGACTCGATCGAGGATGCCACGCGGCTGGCCAAGCTGATGACGGGCTTGAAGGCCAAGGTCAACCTGATTCCGCTCAACGCCGCCGCCGGCATTCCGTTCGAGCGTCCGTCGGATGCCGCGATCGATCGCTTCGGACGGACGCTGGCGGCGCGTGGCATCCAGGTGTCCGTCCGCAAGAGCCGCGGCCGCGACATTCGCGCGGCATGCGGTCAGCTGATTGTGGAAGGCCAGAAGAAATCGCCGGCGCAGCGGCTCGCCACCGCGCTCCAGTAGGGACAGGCTTTAGCCTGTCCGCCGGGTTGTCAGTCCACGATCTCGCCGCGCAGATCTCCAGACTCTCCAGCGCCGACGCGCAAGGTAACCCACTCGTTCCTGGGGCGCCCTTCAGCAATCCGAACCTTCAGGTAGTTGCCGGTGACCGCGAGCGTGCCGTCGTCAATCGTCAGCGCACGATGCGACGTGCCGATCTGTGACTGCCGGAACCGCGCCGCCAGCCCCGCGCCGACCTCGCGTACGCGCTGCGCCCGCTCGCGAATGACGGGCGCCGCGACTTTGTTCGAGAGGCCCGCCGCCTCTGTTCCCGGCCGATCCGAGTAAGGGAAGACGTGGAGGTGCGTCAGCGGCGAACGCTCGAGATACGTGAGCAAGACCTCGAGGTCGGCGTCTGTCTCGCCTGGAAATCCGACGATGATGTCGCTGCCGATGGCGGCATCCGGCATCTTGCGGCGTACTTCGTTCACCAGCGACGCGTAGTACGAAAAGGTGTAAGGGCGCCGCATTCGTGAGAGGACCGCATCGCTCGCGTGTTGTAAAGGCAAATGAAAATGCCGGCCAACCGCGGGACTGGCGGCGACAGTGTCGAGCAGGTCCGGCGTGCAGTCCATCGGCTCGAGCGAGCTGACGCGAAGCATCAGGTCCGGCCAGACCTGCGTTTGCCGCGCCACGAGCGTTGACATCAGCGCGGTGAACGACGACGCAGCAGTGAGATCGCGTCCGTACGAGCCAAGATGAACGCCGGTCAGCGCCACTTCCTTGAAGCCGGCGGCCACGACGCGATCGAGTTCCCGAACAACCCTCTCAGGATCGACGCTTCGCGGCGCTCCGCGCGTCGACGGAATGATGCAGTACGAACAGGGCTGCGCGCAGCCGGTCTGCAGGCGAAGCGTGTAGGCCGTGCGGCCGCCACGGCCCGGACGGATCTCCTCGCCGCACGCGCCGTCGCCCGCGCCGAAACGCTCGGCCGTCGTCGGCGATTCCTCAACGTCCCGCCACAGGAGCGGAATCAGATCCGGCTTGCGGTCGTTGCCGATCACGCGCCGCACGCCGGGAATCGCCGCCAGTTCGTCGGGGCGGCGCGTCGCGTAACACCCGGTCGCCACGACCTTCACTTCAGGATTGAGCCGCGTGAGGCGGCGGATCGTCTGGCGTGCCGCCTGGTCCGCGCTCGAGGTCACCGAGCAGGTGTTGACGACGACGACGTCGGCGTCTTCGGGCGCCGACGGCACAGCGCCTCTTGCCAGCAGGTCCTCTTCAAAGCCGAGCGAGTCGGCCTGGTTCACGCGGCACCCGAAGGTGAGTACCGCGTACTTCACGAGGACAACGCCCGCCGGCCGATGTCGCGCCGGTATTGCATGCCGTCGAAGTGGATGTGTCGAATGCCGTCATACGCCTGCGCGATGGCGTCGGCAAACTGCGCTCCGCGGCCGACCACCGTCAAGACGCGGCCGCCGTGGGTGACCAGATGGCCGTCCTTGATCGCGGTGCCCGCGTGCAGCACTCTGACGGCGGCGGCCCGTTCGGCTTCGGCGATCCCGGCGATGCGCTGTCCCGACTCGGACGTTTCCGGATAGCCGCGCGACGCCATGACGACGCCCACCAGCTTCTCGCTCGTGAGACGGCAGACGTTGGACGCCAGATGCCCGCGCGCGGCGGCTGCAAGAATCGGCAGCAGCGGCTCGGCGATCAGCGGCAGGACGACCTGCGCCTCTGGATCACCGAGGCGCACGTTGAATTCGATCACCTTGGGTCCGTCGGCCGTCAACATCAGCCCCACGTAGAGAAAGCCACGAAACGGGTGGCCCTCCGCCGCCATGCCGCGCAACACGGGCCGCACGATCTCGTGCATCACGCGGTCGTGCAGCGCGGGAGTCATCAGCGGGCTTGGCGCAAAGGCGCCCATGCCACCGGTGTTCGGTCCGCGGTCGTCGTCGAAGATCCGCTTGTGGTCCTGGGCAGTACCGATGGGCAGCGCATGGACGCCGTCGCTGATCACGAAGAACGACACTTCTGGACCGCTCAAACACTCTTCGATCACGATCCGGCTGCCGGCGGCCCCGAATCGCCGATCGGCCATGGCCGCAACGACGGCGGCGTCGGCGGCCGCGGCATCCTCGGCGATCACCACGCCTTTGCCCGCCGCAAGACCATCGGCTTTGAGCACGACCGGCCAGCCGAACTCGCCCGACGCCAGCACGGCGCGGGCATCCTCGAGACGATCCGAGGTGTGAAACCGCGCCGTCGGCATGCCGTGACGGGCCATGAACGCTTTCGCGAACGCCTTGCTGGATTCGAGCCGCGCCGCCGCTTGCGTTGGGCCAAAGATCTGCCGCCCGGCCGCCGTGAACCGATCGACGACGCCAAGACTGAGTGGCAGTTCGGGGCCGATCACGGTCAGGTCGATGTCACGACGTTCGGCCAGCGCCAGGAGCGCGTCCGGATCCGAGACGTCGACGGGGTCCGTCGCGACGAGCGCCGCAATGCCTGGATTTCCTGGGGCACAGAAAACCTCGGCCGCACTCGTCTCCTCGCTGATCCGGGCGACCAGCGCGTGCTCTCTCGCACCGCTGCCTACGACGAGAACTCTCATTGAATCAATGTCTTACGAGGCTATACCAGAGCTTGATTCGAGGGGGAGTATTTCGTTGACCTTGACGGGGAATGCGCCTAGAATCCGCGCTGCCGTGATAGCCTAGCATATTTGTTCGTCACGCCATTTTTGTAAACAGAGGACGACAACTTTCTAAGCCACCCGAAAGGGGTGTGATTTTCGTGGCTGAGGTGAAGATTCAGGAGGGCGAGTCGATCGAGAGCGCTCTCCGGCGCTTCAAGCGGAAGGTGCAGCAGGAAGACATCATCAAGGATATCAAGAAGCACTCCTTCTACTTGAAGCCGGGCGACAAGCGTCGCGCCAAGCAGGCGCTGGCCCGGAAGCGAAACCGGAAGAAACTCCGGCGCGAGCTGGAGTAAGACCGACCCCGACGAGGTGGCGACCGATGGAGTTCCAAGACCGGATCCTAAGGTGCGTAGACTGCGGCGCGGAGTTCGTGTGGACGGCGGGCGAACAACAGTTTTTCGCCGATAAGAACTTCAAGAACGAGCCGAAGCGGTGCAAGGCCTGCAAGAACAAGCGGGCCAGCCGTCCGGCCGGCGCTATGTCAGCTCGCGAGCGGGTGGAAACAACGACCAACTGCTCGAACTGCGGGAAGGAAACCACGGTGCCCTTCAAGCCAACACAAGGACGCCCGGTTTTCTGCAAGGAGTGCTTTCAGTCCCGAAAGTTCGCCGGGGCTGGCGGCCTCTAGCCTCCATCGGCATCTTCCTCGTTGGACAGTCCGGCGTGGCGGCACAACTCAAGTGAGTTGTGCCGCAGCGCGTATCGAGCGCTCCGCCTACGCCAGGCGACGGCGGACCAGTAGTCCCGCGGCGCGACCGTGACGCGCCGGGGGGTGTGCTAAGCTCACGAGCGCGCACTTATCTGGAGCGTTTTCATGCAGATCGACGAACGAAGGGTCGGCGATGTCGTCGTCCTCGACCTCAAGGGCCGGGTGATGCTCGGCGAAGGCGACGAGATTCTGAAGGACAAGATCAACAGTCTGCTCAATCAAGGGCAGAAAAAGCTGATCCTCAATCTTGCTGATGTTCCGTACATCGACAGCGCGGGGCTCGGCGAAGTCGTTCGCACGTTCACCACGGTCAGCCGCCAGGGCGGCAGCCTCAAGCTGCTCAATCTGACCAAGCGCATTTCCGATCTGCTCGCGATCACGAAGCTCCTCACCGTATTCGAGACCTTCGAGACCGAAAAGGACGCGGTGCAGAGCTTCTCGGCTTCGGCCAAGGCGTAAGTCCGATCTCCCGCGCGTCATGGCGCGCACCACACATTCCCGTTATCCGGCGACCTCCGATACCCCGACGACCGCGCGCGTCGGGGCGTCGGAGCGACGCTCGATTCCCGCCAGTCTCTTCTGGTCGCTTCGTCCCAACCAGTGGACAAAGAACCTGCTGGTCTTCGCCGGCCTGGTCTTCGCGGGCGCCGATCGCTCGCAGCTTCAGCTCCACGGCCGTCTGCTCGAGTCCGGCGCGATCGCCACGGCGATCGAGGCCTTCGTGATTTTCTGCGCGCTGTCCGGCGTCGTGTATCTCGTCAACGACGTCATGGATCGCGAAACCGATCGGCGCCATCCGCTCAAGCGGCACCGGCCGATTGCCGCCGGCGACTTGCCCGTCACCGTCGCGGTCGGCGCGGCGCTCGTGATCGCCGGGACGGCGCTGGCGTCCGCGTTCGCGCTCGGCTGGCCGTTCGGCCTGGTCGCAGCGCTCTACCTCACGCTGCAGCTGCTCTATTCGGGACCGCTCAAGCACATCGTGATCCTCGACGTGCTGACGATTGCGATCGGCTTCGTGCTGCGCGCCGTGGCCGGCGCGGTGGTCCTCAACGTCGTCATCAGCCACTGGCTGTTCGTCTGTACGATCCTGCTGGCCCTCTTCATCGCGCTCGCCAAACGGCGACACGAACTCGTCTTGCTCGCCGACGATGCGACGAGCCATCGACCAATCCTGGGAGAATATTCGGCGTACCTTCTTGATCAGATGATCGCCGTCGTCACGGCGTCGACGCTGATTGCCTACATCTTCTATACGATCAGTCCGGAGACCGAGCAGAAGTTCGGCACGCCGTGGCTGGGTCTGACGATTCCGTTTCCCCTCTACGGAATCTTCCGCTACCTCTATCTCGTGCACCGGCGCGAGGGTGGCGGCAGTCCCGCCGATTTGCTGCTGAACGATCGACCGCTGCTCGCCTGCGTCGCCCTCTGGGGCCTCGCGGTGGTGCTGATCATTTACCAGCCGTTCATGCGCTGACCATGCCTGATTTCAACGTGCGTTCCGACGCGATCAATGTCGAGCAGATCATGGAGCAGATCCGCGCCCGCATTCAGGAGAAGCGCGGCGCCGACTACACCGAGCAGCAGATTCAGGATCTGGCGAACGTGAAGCTCGAAAAATTCCTGGATCCGAAGGGTGTCCGCTCTGATCTCCTGGCGCAATTCCGCCGCGCCCAGCCGCCCTACAGTCCGCCGGAGCTGCCGAATTTCGCCTTTGAAGAGGACACACTCTTCGAATCGCATCGCGGGCCGCTGCGCGCGATCCGCAAGCTGCTGCGGCCGATCCTGAAGCTGTTCTTCAATCCCAATCCGCTGATTCAGGCGCTCAACATCCAGGCCCGGCTGAATACGATGGCCGCCGAGCGCGAAGCCAAGCGTGAAGCCGCGCGGCACACGATGGACCAGCTCCATTACGAGGTCCTCCACAACCTGGTCGTCGAGACGACCCGGCTCGGCATCGAGGTCAAGAATGTGAAGATGCGCGTCGAGTCGCTCGCCAGCCGCCTCGAGTTCAACGAGCGGCGGGCGCGGGCGCTCGAAAGCGTCGTGGTCTACAAGCCGTCGACCGAGGAGCGCGCCGAGCCGCCGGCGCGCGAGGTGCGGGTCAGCGAGCCGATGCCCCCCCGCGAGATGCGCGAAGTCCGTGACGCCGGCACTCAGCCATCGCATGGATCACCCGCGGGTCCGCCAGCGCCGTCTCAGCCCGGCGCGCCAGAAGGCCCCGGACAGCGCAGCCGGCGGCGGCGGCGGCGGCGCGGGCGTCGTGGCGGAGGGGGTTCAGCCGCCGCGATGATGGGTGGCCAAGGGACGCATCAGCCGCAGGGAGCGCCGAACGCGCCGGGGATGGAGCACCACGCGAGCGCGCCGGACGACGCTGCACACGACGGCGGGGGCGACGACCACGAACCGGACGCGCCGGGCGGAGACGGCCATGCGCCGGACGGCGATTCGTTCGAACCAGAGCAGTGAAGCTCGCTTTCGTCGTTCAGCGCTACGGCCCCACCATCAACGGCGGCGCCGAGCTCCATGCCCGTTACATCGCGGAACGTCTGGCGCGCCACGCGCAGGTCGAGGTGCTGACCACGTGCGCGACCGACTATGTGACGTGGAAAAACGATCTGCCGGCCGGCGTCGAAACCGTCAACAACGTCGCCGTCCGGCGCTTCAAGGTCAAGCACGAGCGCGATCCGATCGCCTTCGGCAAGCTGTCGACGCACGTCTTCGACGCGACGCATTCACTGGCCGACGAACTCGACTGGCTCGACGCGGAAGGGCCGACCAGCCCCGGGCTCGTCGACCACCTGGCCAAGCACGGGGCTGACTTCGACTTCTGCATTTTCTTCAGCTACCGGTACTACCACGCATATCACGGGATCCGGGCGACGCCCGATCGCGCGATTCTCGTCCCCACCGCGGAGCGCGACTCGACGATCGGCCTCGCACTCTTCGCGCCGATTTTTCGCGGCGTGCGCGGGCTGATGTACAACTCGCCCGAAGAGCGCACGATGATTCAGGCCGTCGCCGGCAACCAGCACGTGCCGTCGGTCGTCGTCGGCGTCGGCTCCGACGTCCCGGCCAATCCTCAGCCGGCGCGCTTCAGGCAAAAGTACGGCGTCCGCGGTCCGTTTGCGGTCTACGTCGGACGGATTGACGAGAACAAAGGCTGCAAGGAGCTGTTTCACTTCTTCCAGCGCTATCTGTCGGAGCAGGCGGGTCAGCTGTCGCTCGTGCTGATCGGCCACTCGCTGCTCGACATCCCGTCGCATGCGCGCATCAAACACGTCGGGTTCGTCGACGACACCGACAAGTTCGACGCCATCGCCGCCGCGGAACTTCTGATCATGCCGTCCTACTTCGAGAGCCTCTCGATGGTGGCGCTCGAAGCCTGGGCGCTCGGCAAACCGGTGCTGGCCAACGCCAAGTGCGACGTGCTGAAGGGCCAGGCGATCCGCAGCAACGCCGGGCTCTACTACGACAACGAGGCGGAGTTCGTGGAAACCCTGCGGGCCATCGAGCACAACCGCTGGCTGGCCGGGAGCCTGGGCAAGAACGGCCGCCAGTACTACCGCGACCACTATGACTGGCCGGTCATCGAGCGCAAGTATCTCGACATGCTCGACCGCTTGTCGAAGAGCAAGGCCAGCTACACGCTGGATCCGTTGCCCGGACGCAGCGAGCGGCGGAAGGACTCGTGCGCGCCTGGCGCGGCGGTGGTGGCGCGCCTGCCGGCCGGCCCGTCGCTCGACGTCGAGTCCTACCAGGCGCGTTCGCACGAACCCTTGAGTCCGCCGCTGCCCGAGCGTCAGACGAGCGACCGCGATCCACGGCCGCAGTTCCGCGATCGACGCGATCGCGACCGTGAGCGCGACCGCCATCGGTTCCGGCGCGGCGGGCCGTCACGGCCGGGCGGACAGCGATGACCGTCTCGCGGCGGCCGGCCGTTCATCAGGTCCTGGCCACGCTCGGCTACGGCGACGCGATCGGCCACGAGGTGCTCGGGATCCAGCGCGTGCTGCGCGCGACCGGCTACACCTCCGACATCTTCGTGGAAACCGCGGATCCGCGGCTCGAGCCGCTGACGCGCGACTACCGCGAACTGGTCGACGCCAGCGATCCGGCGAATCTGCTGCTCCATCATTTTTCAATCGGCTCCAAGGCCTCGCGCACCGCGTATGCGCTGCCCGATCGGATGGCGCTCATCTACCACAACATCACGCCGCCGGAGTATTTCGCCGCCACGCACCGCACGCTCGCCCGCCAGTGCTTCCGCGGCCGCCGTGAGCTGCACGCCTATGTCGATCGATGCGACCTGGCCATGGGCGATTCCGAATTCAACCGCCAGGATCTGGAGTCGCTGGGTTTTTCACGTACGGCGGTGCTGCCGGTCGTCCCCGACTTGACGCATCTCGACGATCCGGCCGACTGGTTCGTCGCGCAGCAGTTCGACGACGACTGGACCAACGTGCTCTTCGTCGGCCGCGTGATCGGCAACAAGAAGATCGAGGACGTGATCCGCTGCTTTCATGCCTACCACACCCGCTTCAACCCGCGCAGCCGCCTGCTCATCGTCGGCGTCTTCAGTCTGTTCGAGCGCTATTTCGCGGCCCTGACCCATCTCGTGCAGTCGCTCGGGCTGGCGCACGTCCATTTCGTCGGCCACGTCAGCGACGCCGAATTGATCGCCTACTACGAGGCGGCGGATCTGTTTCTCTGCGCGAGCGAGCACGAGGGGTTCTGCGTGCCGCTGGTCGAAGCGTTCTACAAGGAAGTGCCGGTGCTGGCGTACGCGGCGACGGCCGTGCCGTCCACGATGGACGGCGGCGGCGTGCTCTACGTCGACAAGTCGCCGCTGCACGTCGCCTCGCTGATGGACGCCATCCTGTCGGACGTCGACCTCCAGGACGCGATCGTCGAGGGTCAGCTCGAGGCGGTCGAACGCCTCCAAGCCAAGGATTTCGACGGGACGCTGCTCGGATTCGTCGAACGGATCCTGTCGTCGCCGCGCACCGGCCAGGCCCATGTCGCCTTCGATTTCTGGCACCAGTTCGACGCCTTCGAAGCGCTCGAGGAGATCCGGAAGTACCGCCCATCCGCGTTCAAAGCGCTGCCCGAGCCGCCGGCATGATCGTCAACCAGTGGGTCCCGGCGGCACACCAGGGCGACGCCATCGGCGACAGCGCGCGCCGGATGCGCAGCCTGCTCCGGGCCATGGGCCACGATTCGGACATCTACGCGATGACCGTCGACGACGAGTTGAAGGGCGACGTCCAGCCGTTCGCGGATCCCGCGGCGCGCGCCGGCGATCTGACCATCTTCCACTTCGCATTGCCGTCGCCGATGACCGAAGCCTTCGCCGGTCTCGACGGCGGCAAGATTCTGCAGTACCACAACGTGACCCCGGCGTTCTATTTCGCGCCCTACGACCCGCAGCTCTTTCGTCTCGCCTCGCTGGGGCGAAAGGAACTATCGACGCTCGCTGGACGAGTCGACTTCGCCGCCGGCGTGTCGGAGTTCAACCGCGCCGAACTCGAGGGACTGGGCTTCGAGCGGACCGGCGTCATTCCGCTGGCGGTCGACGTCGCCCGGCTCACCGGGGCGCCCGACCGCCCGGCGCTGGCGCGGGCGATTGATGACGACTTCGTCAACTTCCTGTTCGTCGGCCGGATCGCGCCGAACAAGAAGATCGAGGACCACATCAAGCTGGCCGAGCACTACAAGCGCTACGTCGACGCCTACTACCGGTTCATCTTCGTCGGCCGCTGCGACGCGGTCCCGAACTATTTCGCGACGATCCGCGCGCTGATGACAGAGTACCGCTTTCTCAACGAACGGTTCGTCTTCACCGGCGCCGTCCCCGACGCCGATCTCGCGGTCTACTACCGTCACGCCGCGGTCTACATTTCGCTCAGCGAGCACGAAGGCTTCTGTGCCCCGCTCCTCGAAGCCATGGCGATGGACGTGCCGATCCTGGCCTATGCCGCGACGGCGGTGCCGGAAACCCTGGGCGGTTCGGGTGTACAGTTCGCTCCCAAGGACCTCGAGTACGCGGCCGAACTGCTCGGCGCGCTCGCGTTCGACGATCGCCTGCGCGCCGAGGTCATTGCCGGCCAGCGCCGCCGGCTCGCCGATTTCAGCGATGCCCGCCTCGAGCGCGCGCTGGCCGACGCGCTCATACAGACAGGCAGCCACGCCTCATGAAGATTGCGTTCATCATCCAGCGCTACGGCAGCGAAGTCCTCGGCGGTTCCGAACAGCTGTGCCGCCTGATCGCCGAACGCCTTGCCGTCCACCACGACGTCGAGGTCCTGACCACGTGCGCGCGCGACTACGTAACGTGGAAGAACGAATATCAGGAAGGCACCGATCGCATCCGCGGCGTGACCGTCCGGCGCTTCGCGAGCGCCCGCACGCGCGACCTCGAATCGTTCAACCGCTACTCCGAGTGGATCTACGGCAACCCGCACAGCCGCGCGGACGAAATGGAGTGGTTGAAGCAGCAGGGACCCTGGTGCCCGACGCTGATCGAGTACCTGCGCCGCCACCAGCAGCAGTACGACGTGCTGGTCTTCTTCACCTACTTGTACGCCACCACCGTCCTCGGCCTCGAGGTCAACCCCGGAAAGAGCATCGTCGTACCGACGGCGCACGACGAGCCGGCGATCAAGCTGGAGATTTTCAGGGACGTCTTCGGCAAGGCGGCCGCGCTCTGCTATCTCACGCCCGGGGAGCAGAAGTTCGTCCAGACGTTCTTCCACGACCGGCCGCTCCTCGAGGAACTCACCGGCGTCGGCGTGGACCTGCCACAGCCGCAGCAGTATCCGCGGATGCCGCAGGTCGTGGACGACGAGACGCCAATCACGACGCCCGGCGCCGACACCGAGGATTCCGAAGTCGAGGATGAGATCCGCTTCCTGCCGCGCCATCTGCTGGCGCGCGGATCGAAGTTCCGCCGCCGCCACCGGCTCGCCGGTCCGCTGGCGCTCTACGGCGGCCGCATCGATCCCGGCAAGGGCTGCGAAGAGCTGATCGAGTACTTCACCAGCTACGTGAAAGACGGCGGCACTGCCACGCTGGCGCTGATGGGCGCCAAGCTGATGTCGCTTCCAGAGGACCCCTTCATCCGGTTTGCCGGTCTGCTATCGGACACCGAACGGGTGGAAGCGCTCGAGGCCGCCAACGTCGTGATCTGCCCGTCGCCGTACGAGAGCCTTTCGCTGCTGGCTCTCGAGGCGATGTCGGTCGGCACGCCGGTTCTGGTGAACGCGAGGAGCGCCGTCCTCGTCGAGCATTGCGTCCGCAGCAACGCCGGACTGTGGTACTCCGACCGCGACGAATTCAACGAATGCCTGAGCCTGCTGGTCGCCGACCCGCGGCTGCGCACGGCGCTCGGCCGGAACGGCGTCGACTACGTCAAGCAGCATTACCGCTGGGACGTCGTGCTCGGGAAGTACGAACGGATCTTCGCGAAGGTCAGAAACGCGCGATGACGGCGGACAGGCTAAAGCCTGTCCCTACCGAATCACGATTCATCGACGGCGCCGTGGTCGTCCTCGCCCTGATGGCGGCGGCGGCGCGGCCTGATGTCGTACCGCTTGATCATCTCGTTCAGCGTCGTCGGTTTGATGTGGAGCAGTTCCGCGGCCTTCTTCTGCACCCCGCCGGCCGCTTCGAGCGTCGATTCGATCAGCCGCTTCTCGAAGCCGGTGATGACGTCCTTGAAGAAGATCCCCTCGGGCGGGACCACGAATTCCGGCATCTGAAACTGCGGCGTGCGGCGGACGTGATCGGGAATGAGTTCGACGCCGATCCGTTTGTCCGAGGTCAGCACGACCGCCCGCTCGATCACATTCTCGAGTTCGCGGACGTTTCCCGGCCAGTCGTACTCCGTCATCAGGTCGAGCGCCTCTGGCGACATTTCAAGCTCTGGCTTGCGATTCTCTTCCCCGTACTTGCGCAGGAAGTGCTGCGCCAGGAGCGGAATGTCGTCCTTGCGCTCGCGCAGCGGCGGCAGGTGAATCGAAATCACGTGCAGCCGATAGAACAGGTCCTCGCGGAACTTCCCCTCCTCCATCAACTGCTTCAGATCCATGGTCGTCGCCGCGATGATCCGGACGTCGACCTTGAGCGCTTCGAGCCCGCCCAGCCGCATGAAGTCGCGTTCCTGAATCACCCGCAGCAGCTTGGCCTGCGTCTCGAGCGGCACGTTGCCGATTTCGTCGAAGAAGATGCTGCCGCGGTCGGCGAGATCGAAGAGGCCCTTCTTCGGGTACACCGCGCCGGCAAAGGCGCCCTTGACGTGGCCGAACAGCGTGGACTCGAGGAGATCGTGCGGCAGGCTGCCGGAATTCACCGCCACGAACGGCTGTTCGGCGCGCGATGAATTGGCATGGATCGCCCGCGCGACCAGTTCCTTGCCGGTGCCGCTCTCGCCCTGGATCAGAATCGTCGATCGGCTGGGCGCCGCCTGGATGATGAGATCGAAGACCTGGCGCATTCGCGAGCTTCTGCCGATGATGTTCGCGAACTTGTGGTAGCGCTCCTGGATGTTCTGCCGGAGGTTGCGGTTCTCGTGCACCAGCCGGCGGCGCTCCATCGCGTTACGGACGACCACCAGGACTTCTTCGTTCTTGAACGGCTTGGTGATGTAGTCGAACGCACCGCTCTTCATCGCCGAGATGGCGCTCCCGACCGACGCGAACGCGGTGATGATGACCACCGCAAGGTCTTCGTCGATCCGCTTCAGCTCGTCGAGTGTCGCAATGCCGTCGATGCCAGGCATCATGATGTCGACGATCGCCGCGTCGAAGGGGAACGCCCGGGCGAGTTCGAGGCCCTCGTGGCCAGACGACGCCAGCCTGACCTCGTAACCTTCGCGGGTCAGCAGCGTCTCGAGAATCTCGCGCATGATCTCCTCGTCGTCGACGACGAGGATGGCGCCTTTGCGGGCTGTGGGCATGAGGACTGCCGTGAACTAGACTCTCGCGCTCGACCGCAGCGCCGGCACCGCGACCGGCAGCGTGAGCGTGAAGCGGGTGCCTTGACCCACGGCGCTTTCGCACTGGATCGCCCCGTCGTGCTCGCGGACGATCCCGTAGGAAATCGACAGACCGAGGCCGGTGCCGCGGCCGATCGCCTTGGTGGTGAAGAACGGATCGTAGATGCGGGCGATCTGTTCCGGCGGAATGCCCGATCCGGTATCGCCGACTTCGGCCACCGCGAAGGTGTCTTCGAGACGGGTCGCGACCGTGAGCCAGCCGCCGCGCGGCATCGCGTCGCGGGCATTCAGGAACAGATTGAGAAACACCTGCTGCAGTTGGTGTTCGATCCCCAGCACCATCACCGGAACGTCCGACAGGTCGCGCCGCACCTTGATCTTGCCGACCTCGAACTGATGCTCGAGCAGCGAGAACACGTCGGTAATCACGGTATTCAGATCAACCGGCATCCGCTCGCCGCCCGGAGTGCCCGGTCGCGACAGCGTCAACAGGCCGCTGACGATCTTGGCGGCGCGGAAGGTCTGCCGCTCGATCTTCTCGAGCAGCACGGTGCGCGGGTCCGCCGGGTCGGCTTGTTCGAGCAGCATCTGCGTGTAGCTGGAGATCCCGGTCAGCGGCGTATTGACTTCATGCGCCACGCCCGCCGCGAGCAGACCGATCGAGGCCATCTTCTCGGAAATCTGCAGCTGCTCTTCGAGCCGGACGTGCTCGGTGACGTTCTCGAGCAGGAGAATCGTGCCGGCGACCGCGCCGGGTCCGGCCAGGCTCTGAAGCGGCACGGCCGTCGCATTGACGAGGAGTGAACCGTCAGAGGCGTCTTCCGCGGCGAGCCGGCTGGTCAGCGGCACCTTGAAGAGCGTGGCCCCGCGCGGGTTTTCGCGACGCGCCGCGCGCAGCGCTTCGACGAACGGCGGATCGAACACCTCCACGAGCGACCGGCCGAACGCGTCGGCCCGCGTGACGCCGTAGAAGTTCTCGAGAGCGCGATTCCAGCGGACAATCCGCTCATCATCGTCGAACACCGCCAACCCGTCGTCCAGCGACTCGAGGATGTTCTCGTTGAACTCGCGCATCCGGCCGAGCTCCTCGGCCTTGACGTGGAGTTGCCGATACAGCCGGCCGTTCTCGATCGCCGTCGCCACCTGGCCGGCCACCGCCGTCAAAAGCGCGAGGTCCTCGCTGTTGAACGGCTCGTCGTTGTCCTTGCGCCCGAGCGCCAGGACGGCAATGGCATAGCCCTCGAAGATGCAGGGCACGAAGTAGTAGATCCCCTGGTCGCGCCAGAACTCGACATCTTCGGCGGCAAACCAGGCCGCGGAAATCGGATCGTCGAGCGCCACGGTGTGCCCGGTGTCCAGGCGCGCGACGAACGACGAGCCGCGCTGGAGTTCGGGAACGCCGTGGACGAAACCAAAATCGCCGATCGAGCTGAAATCGCCGAACCGCTCGTCCGCGAGCATCAGCGCCATGCGATCGACGACCAGGGTTTCGACGACGCGGGTGACGAGACGCTGGCCAAGGCGGACGACGTCGAGGTCGGTGTTCAGGTCGCGGGCGAATCCGACCAGCGCGCGGCGATAGTCATAGCGGTCGCGATAGAACACCCGATCGAGAGCGTTCTGCAGCGCGTCGCGAACTGGCTGGGCCAGAAGCACGACGACCACCGTCGCGAGCAGCGCGATGATCCAGTTATGGGCGTCGGTCGCGTCGCCGAGCAGAAAGTCGACGAACTTCCGGAACGCCAGATACAAGCCGACGCTGGCCGCCAGGAAGACGCCGTAGACGAACAGTCTTTTGATGATGACTTCCACGTCGCGCAGGCGATAGCGGACGATCGCGGAGGCAAACGCCAGCGGCACCAGGCCAAGCGGCACCGCCGTGAGCTGAAAGGCCAGGGGCGGGTTCAGGCCCACGACCCACGGCAGCGCATACCCCAGCGCGAACGGCCCGACTCCGAGCGTCGTGCCCCAGGCGATCCACCGCAACTGGCGGCGGCCGGTCAGCGACGTGATTTCGTTGAACGCGCGGGTCAGGACGAAGATCGCGGTGAGCGCGCAGGCAAAGAGGTAGATCGGTTCGGCGCGGTCGAGCGCGTCGAGCCAGCGTGAGAACTGCGCGCCGTTGTCTTCGCCGTTCGCCACTGCGACCACGCGGCCGACGACGAGCAGGAACGCCGGCGCATACATCACCGGCAGCCAGAGCCGGGCCTGACGCGACGCCGGCCACGGTTGCCGCTCCGGAAAGACCAGCGTGAAGTGCAGCAGCAGGGGCGGCAGGAGCGCCATCGCGACGGCGTCCCCCCAATAGAACGTCCAGTCCAGCTGATCGAACGGCCCGTTGAACGAGAACGTAAACGCGCCGAAAAACGCGACGCAAAGCCAGAAGAAATGCAGCGTCGCCTGATCGCGCGGCCGCCTCAATCTGACCGACGCTCCGACCATCAGCGTGAACAGCCCCACGCCCGCAAGCACGAAGTACATCGAGGATGGACGGCTGATTGCAGCGAGCGAGATGTCGAGCGCGCGCTGCGTGCCGAGGCGGACCAGGGTGTACGTCAGCGTCGTGCCGGCATGGCCGCGGTGCTGATGTTCGACGACCTCGGAGACGCTGTCGACCGCCGCGCCGTCGATCGCAATCAGGATGTCGCCGGGCTGAATCCCGGACGCCGCGCCGGACGAATCCGCCGCGACTTCGACCGCCGTCACGCCCTCAGCGCGCGCGGCCCAGAGCACGCCATCCTCGACTTCGTGCCACTGCGCCCGCATCACGATGTTGGCGATCCCGAGTGCCGTCAGCACCAGGACGACGGCGGCGACTGACAGCGAGCGCGCCCACGAACGCCACGCCGGTTCGAGCGGCTCGGGCCGTACGAACGGAATTGGCCGTTTCGGCGCGGTCTGCGGGGTCAGCTCAACGTCGGACATGTAGACAGGTCACGATTATTTAGCGCGTAACCCATTGCGACACAACAGTTTCGTATGGCAGAACCATGGCGAGACGCGCTTGCTCCAAAAAATTGGTTCAAGCCCATCAACCGATTGAATGGCCGGAGTTGCGGGCGAACGCGGATGGGCTGAGCTAGAACCGCAGCGTGACACCGCCGACCACCCGCTTTGGCGGCCGGACGACAAGGAGTTCGTCGTAGACGGACTGGTCGGTGCCGTCCTGACGGAAGAAATTGCGGACCGCCAGAAGCATCTCCCACCGGGCGCTCGAGAAGCTCATGAACGGCAGCGACTGGCGAATCTGCACGTCGAATCGTCCGTCGACCCGTGAGAAGAGGCCGGCTTCGCCGTCGCCGGGGCGGGCATACCCGTCCCCGATCCGGTAAAGCACCAGGACCCGCGTGGCGGTTTCGGGGACTTCGGTCTCGACGGTCGTCGAGAAATCATGCAGGCGTTCGGACGACGGGCGAACCGTCGACGGCGCGACGAGCAGGAGGTAGCGCAGATTGTCGGCCGGCGTGAGCCGCGCGACCGCCGACGTGTACTCGAGCGAGCAGCGCACGCGACGCGCGACTTCCGTGTGCACTGACGCGGTATATCCGGAGGCGCGGGCATCGCCGACGGTGCCGACGACATAGTGGCCCAGTTGGGACGCGGGCTGGCCGGGCACGTCGGTGCCGAAAATGGTCGCGAGTTGATCGTCGACCCGTTCGCGGAACAGGCGGATGCCGAGGCCGGTGGAGGCGCTCAGATCTTTCTCAATGGCGAGCGACAACCGCGTCGACTGCTCGGCCGAGAAGCCGCGACCGGGTTCGACCGACGAGAACGTGCGCTGCGGCGGCAGCCAGATGCCGGTGTCATTCGGCGGCGCAAACTCCTCCGCGCCCGGAGCCAGGGCCGTCCGTGAGGCGCTGGCCTTGATGCGCAGGCCGGTCGCCGGGGTTACCGCCAGTTCAACACGCGGGCTGAAGAGATTCGGCTCGTCGAGGTAGTCGTACCGCGCGTAGGCGATGCCATAGGTCACCGTCGCCGCGGGGAACAGCCTGAACGTGTCGTAGCCGTAGACGGCGCCAGCGTTGCGGCTGCCCTCCGCCAGATCGCGCAGCGTCAGCAGATTGCCGCCGTCGTAACGCTGCGTGCTGTACGCGAGCCCGACGTTGAAATGGTGGCCATCGTCCGACGGACGGGTTACGTACGAGCCCGCGACCGTCCACGACGCGATGTCGGACTGCGTGATGGCGCCGCGGACCATCCAGTCGGCGTTGTCGCCGACCGGGGCGCCGAGCCGTGCATACGCGATGCTGCGCGCGCCGGTTTCCATCGAGAACAGTTGCTGCGGCGAGTTGAAGGAGCTGGCCGTCAGCAGGTTGACCTGGCCCGAGAACGGGGTGTCGGCGAAAAGACCGGCGCCGAAGCGCGGCCGGGAGCCGATGGTGCGGCCCAGCACATCGACGCCGGCAAAGTCGGCGCCGAAGAGGTCGTCGGGATCGCTGTCCTCGGCGAGGATCGCGGTGGGAATCGTGGCGTCTTTCAGAATCGCGCGGCGCGCGTGACGCAGACGCCAGGTGATTTCAGAGCCGGCGTTCTCGCCGTCCGCCGGCTCCGGATCGGGGGTCGCGGCAGGCTCGATCGCCACCGGCTCGCCAAGCCCGGCGACGCTCGCCGTCAGAACCGCGCTGGCGCTCGCGCGCTTCAACGTAATCGCGAACGTCGCGGGGACGATGCCCCCGACTTGAACCGTTTGTGAGCGGGACGCGAGATAACCAGACTGGTGGGCGCGAAGGATGTAGGGACCGGACGGCAGCTGCTTGAATTCGAACCGGCCGTCGCCGTCCGTCACCGCGACGATGGTGGTGCTGCCGAGCGCGGAAACGACGACACCGGCGATGGGCGCGCCGCGCTCGTCGCGGACGACGCCGCTCAGCGAGCCGATCGATCGCGCAGCGTTCTTATCGGCCGGGAGCAGACCGGACCGGACCTCGGTCCCGGCCTGCGCCGTCCCACTCACAACCAACAGGCTGCCGACCACTGCCGACGCCAGGAATCTGGTTGCCGCTGCCATCGTTTTGCTCCGGGGAGTCGTTCCCCGCCGTACGTTGTGACTACGCGTGCTACGAACCGCTCACCGAGAAATTCACGTCGCGGGTCAGCGTCTTGTTCGCCAGCTTGTCGGTGATCTTGATCTCGAGACGGTAATCGCCAGCCGGGAACGACGCCAGCGGCACGGCCTGCCCGCTCTGGAGCTGGTGTCCCTGCGCGAAATCGAACTGCGGCGGCAGCGTCTGAGCGTTGAGATTCTGCGGGTTCGTCTTGTTGAAGAACTTCTCGGCGCCGGCCTGCTTGGCGTAGAAGTTGTACTCCACGCTGACGTCCGGCTTGTTCGCCGCGTCCGTCTTGGCGTTGTAGATCAGCATGAAGGTCGAGAGCTCGGCCTGTTTCGCGAACTTGGTGTTCATCACCGGCACGATTTCCATCGTGCCCAGCGCATAGGGCCGCTCGCCCTGCTGCTGCGCCGTGAGCGGCGCCGGCAGCGGATCGATCCGCTCGGCCACGATCACGGTGCTGGTGTTGAGCTCGCCGTTCCAGAGGTCCGGCACCTCGACGGTCTGCTTCACGACCGAAACCTTGGGCGCGGGCGTGTCCTTCTTCGGCTTCTCCGGCGTCGGCTCCTTGGCGACGACGAAGACATCGTAGCTGCCCGGCGCCAGCGTCATCGAACGGCTGACTCGGAGCGGATTCGACGCGCCGGACTGCAGGGAAATCAGGTTCAGGTCTTCGTAGGCGTACTCGGGCTTCTTGGCGTCCTTCTTGTCGTCCTTCTTCCCGGCAGCCGGCGCGGCCGCGGCCGCGTCCTTCGCGACGACGCGCCAGTAGAGGGACACCTTGCCGCCGGCGACCTTGCTGCTGTCGAAGGTGACGCTGAACGGCAGATACTGCTTGTTGCCCTGCGCCTTCAGCAGATCGTTGCCAATCCAGGTCAACGACAAATCATTCGGCGACGCCGTGCCAGCCGCGGCATCGTCCACAATCTTGATCACGGTCTGAATTTCCTTCTTCTCGGCGTCGCTGAGTTTCCGCTGCTGCGGCACAGCCTGCTGCGCGAAGAGCGCTGCCGAAAAAACGAAAACGGCCGCGGAACCTAACGTGAAAGCGCGACGCCGAATCGTCATAAAAAAATCCCCTTCTCCCTATGAAATCGTCAATGACGAACAGCCAATAGTATGCGCCAGGATCGAGCAAGTCAAACTGTTCTGTCATCAACACTTGGGGCCGGCTTTGGGGCGCCGGCGCGGGTCCCCGGCCGGTTCCGGGTCCCGTGCTATCATCCCCGTCCCGTCAGGCCCATGAAGCTCATCGACGTCTCGGTGCCGCTCGATTCGCAGCTTCCCACCTACCCTGGCAACACGCCGTTCAGCCTGGAAGCGATCAAGCGCATGGCGCGCGGCGACAGCTCGAACGTCTCCTCGCTGCATTTGAGCGCTCATGCCGGCACGCACGTCGATTCGCCGCGTCACATGTTTGACGACGGCACGGGGGTCGAGAAGCTGCCGCTCGATTTGCTGTGCGGCCGCGCCCGCGTCGTTGAACTGACGACACGCAAGGGCATTACGGCCGACGATCTGGCCCCGTTCGACCTCAGCGAGGACGTCCGCCTCCTGCTCAAGACGCACAATTCCCGTCTCTGGGGCTCACCGGAATTCCGCACCGACTTTGTCGGGGTCACCGAATCGGGCGCGCGCTTCCTGGTCGACCATGGCGTCAAAGTCGTGGGTGTCGACTATCTGTCGGTCGAGGAATACAAGACGCCTGGCGCGCCCGCGCACCGGACGTTGATGCGCCATGGCACGATCGTGATCGAGGGCTTGAACCTGCGCGACGTCGAGCCCGGCCACTACGAAATGTTCTGCCTCCCGCTCCTGCTCGTCGGCGCCGACGGCGCGCCAGCACGCGTCGTGCTGCGCAAACACTGAGGGGTGAGGGATGTCCGTTCTGGTCGACGACAGCGTAGTCATTCTCCTCGCCGGCGGCGTCGGCGAACGGCTCTTTCCGCTGACCAAGGATCGCGCCAAGCCGGCGGTCTATTTCGGCGGACCGTACCGGATCATCGACTTCGCGCTCAGCAACTGCATCAACTCCGGACTGCGGCGCGTGTTCATCGCGACGCAGTACAAGTCGCTTTCACTCAACCGGCACATCCGCATGGGCTGGAGCGTCGTCTCGGAGGAACTGGGCGAGTTCATCGAGATTCTGCCGCCGCAGAAGCGCGTCGGGGAACAGTGGTATCTGGGCACGGCGGACGCCGTCTATCAGAACCTCTACTCGATCGTCCGCGAGAATCCGCGCCACCTGATCGTGCTGTCCGGCGATCACGTCTACAAGATGGACTACTCGCGCATGCTGCGCTTCCACATCGAGCGCGGCGCGGCGGTGACGCTGGCCGCGATCGAAGAACCGATCGCCGACGCCTCGCGCTTCGGCATTGTCGCCGTCGACGAAAACGAGCGGATCACCGGGTTTGAAGAAAAGCCGGCCAAGCCGAGTCCAATTCCCGGATCGCCGGATTTCGCGCTGGCGTCGATGGGCGTCTACATCTTCGACACCGACGTGCTCGTCAAGGCGCTCGAAACCGACGCCACGCGCCGCACCAATCACGATTTCGGCAAGGACATCATTCCGGCCCTGATCCATCAGGTGCCGGTCTATGCCTACCGGTTCTACGACGAGAACAAGAAGGCATCGAAGTACTGGCGCGACATCGGCACGCTCGACGCCTATTTCGACGCGAACCTGGACCTGTGTCACGTCAATCCGGAGTTCAACCTCTACGATCCGGAATGGCCGCTCCGTACCTACCAGCCGCAGGCCCCGCCGGCGAAATTCGTGTTCGCCGAAACCGGGCGCCGCTGCGGACAGGCGCTCGATTCGATCATCTCGCCCGGCTGCATCATCTCGGGCAGCACGGTCGTCGGCAGCGTGCTCTGCCCGAACGTCCGGGTCCACAGCTTCTGCCACATCGAGCAGTGCATCCTGATGCCGGGCGTGCGCGTCGGCCGCCACGCGCGGATTCGCCGGGCGATTGTCGACCGCGACGTGCTGATCCCGCGCGGCGCGCTGATCGGCTACAACATGGAAGAAGACCGCAAGCGCCACACGGTCACCGACTCCGGCGTCGTCGTGGTGACCACCGACGACGAACCGTTCATTGGTCCGCTGAGCGAGGAGGCCCTGCATTACGAAGCAGAGGCCGACCGCGGCGAATAGGCAAACCCGGCGCCCGGCCCGCGGTTCGGCCGCGCCACTGACAACGACAGGACACCTGTGAAGATCACACGAGTGCACGGCCGCGAGATTCTGGATTCCCGGGGCAATCCGACCGTCGAGGTCGACGTCACGCTCGAAGGCGGCATCAAGGGACGGGCCGCCGTGCCGTCGGGTGCGTCGACCGGCGAGCGTGAAGCGCTCGAGCTTCGCGACGGCGACAAGAGCCGCTACGGCGGCAAGGGCGTGCGCAAGGCGGTCGCGCACGTGAACGGCGAAATCGCCAAGGCGCTCGAGGGCCACGAGCTCGACCAGCGCGCCCTCGACGAGGCGATGATCGCGCTCGACGGGACCTCGACCAAAAGCCGACTCGGCGCGAATGCGCTGCTGGGCGTCTCGATGGCCGCGGTCAGGGCTGACGCCGCCGCGCATCACACGTCGCTCTACAAACACATCGGCGCGCTGTATCGAAACGATCGCTACACGCTGCCGGTGCCGATGATGAACATCCTCAACGGCGGCGCGCACGCCGACTCGAGCGTCGATTTCCAGGAGTTCATGGTGATGCCGGTCGGCGCCGGCTCGTTCGCGGAGGCGCTGCGGATCGGCGCCGAGATTTTCCATGCGCTGCGCAGCATCCTCAAAGGACGCGGCCAGTCGACTGGCGTCGGCGACGAAGGCGGCTTCGCACCCAACCTGAAATCGAACCGCGAGGCCGTCGAAGTCGTCCTCGAGGCGATTGGCAAGACCGGCCAGAAGGCCGGACACGATGTGTTCATCGCGCTCGACGTGGCCTCGAGCGAACTTTGGGCCGGCGGCGGGCGCTACACGTTCAAGAAGTCAGGCGAGCCCGATCGCACCTCGGAGCAGATGGTCGAGCTCTACGACGACTGGACGCGTCAGTACCCGATCGCCTCGATCGAGGACGGCGTCGCCGAAGGCGATTGGGAGGGCTGGAAGATGCTCACCCAGGCGATCGGCAACCGCGTGCAGCTGGTCGGCGACGACGTGTTCGTGACCAATCCCGAGATTCTGCGGAAGGGCATCGCCGACCACGTCGGCAACGGCCTGCTCGTCAAGCTGAATCAGATCGGCACGGTCACCGAAACGCTCGACGCCGTCGCCATGGCGCGCGACGCGCATTACGCGACGATCATCTCGCACCGCTCGGGCGAGACCGAGGACTCGACGATCGCCGACCTCGCCGTCGGCACCGCCGCCGGCCAGATCAAAACCGGTTCGGCAAGCCGCTCGGATCGCACGGCCAAGTACAACCAGCTGCTTCGCATCGAAGAAGAGCTCGGCTCACACGCGCACTACGCGGGCCGCGCCGCGATTCGCGGATTGCAGCACTGAGGCCCTACTACCGGCACCCGGCACCCGGCACCCGGCACCCGGAACCCGGAACCCGGAACCCGGAACCTTTATGCACACACTCGTTCTGCTGCGTCACGGCTTCAGCACCTGGAATCAGGAAAACCGCTTCACCGGTTGGACCGACGTCGATCTCGCCGACCAGGGACGCGCCGAGGCGCTCGAAGCCGGCCGCCTGCTCAAAAAAGGCGGCTACACGTTCGACATCGCCTACACGTCAGTCCTGAAGCGCGCGATCCGCACGCTCTGGATCGCGCTCGACGAACTGGATCAATTGTGGATTCCCGTGGAGAAGGACTGGCGGCTGAACGAACGACACTACGGCGATCTCCAGGGCAAGAACAAAGCAGAGACCGCCGCCAAGTACGGCGAGGATCAGGTCAAGATCTGGCGCCGGAGCTACGCCGACCCGCCGCCGGCGCTTACGCCCGCCGACCCTCGTCACCCATCGCACGACCCGCGCTACAAAACGCTGACGGCGGCGCAACTGCCCAGGACGGAATCGCTGAAGGACACCGTCGCGCGGTTCCTTCCGTACTGGCACGAGACGATCGCGCCGGCCATCCGGTCGGGTCAACGCGTCCTGATTGCCGCACACGGCAACAGCCTGCGCGCGCTCGTGAAGTACCTCGACAACGTCCCGGAATCGGAGATCGTCGAGTTGAACATTCCCACCGGCATCCCGCTCGTCTACGAACTGGACGCGAACCTCAAACCGATCAAGCACTATTACCTGGGAGATCCGGCGGCGGCCGCTGCTGCTGCTGCGAAGGTGGCCAGTCAGGCTGGATCTAAGGGTTCGGTGGGTTCGAAAGGTTCGGGTTCTAAAGGTTCGACGGGTTCGAAAGGTTCGAAGGGTTCGAAAGGTTCTAAAGGTTCCAAGACAAAGACGGCAAAGGCAAAAAAGAAAAGCCGGCGCGCCTGAGGGCGGCCGGCTTCAATTCGCGAGCGCCGTTTGACGGCGCTATTCGACAGGTTCGGTGGTTTCGTCGGCGGCGATCCGCAGCGACCGCAGGAAGCGGCGATCGTTGGCGGTCACTTCGAAACTGCGCCGCGGCGGTGCGACGCGGGCGGCGGCGCCGACCCGGGCCAGCGACTGCGACTGCGAGCGGTTGGCGAAGCCGACCACAGCTTCGAGCGTGACCTTCATCTCGAAACCTGCGGCGCGGGCCTTCTCGCGGCACGCTTCGACCTGGGGGTTTTCGGCGACCGCGGCTGCGATCGCGTCGGCCAGCTCCCGTGCGAACCGGTTGACGACGTCGTCCATTTCCCATCCTCCCCACGCCGCCGGGCCCGGCTGTTCGGCGCCTCCCGATTCGGGTCAGCCTCAGACCCGGACGGTAGTCTTCCATCCGCATCTGGCGACCTGGCGCCCGTTTGTTCGCACGCAAAAAATCGTGTGAGGTGATTTGGAGTCTATGGGCAACACTCCGCACTGTCAAGGAGTTACAGCCACGAAAGTGTCTCAATCGCGCTACAATCCGGAATCAATCTGATGGAGAAACTCGCCTTCCCAGGTGAATTCCCGTTCACGCGGGGCATTCAACCCACGATGTACCGGGGCCGCCTGTGGACGATGCGCCAGTACGCCGGGTTCGGCACCGCCGCCGAGTCGAACGCCCGCTACCGGTACCTGCTGGCACAAGGAGTTAGCGGTCTTTCGGTCGCCTTCGATCTACCGACCCAGATGGGGTACGACTCGGACCATCCGCTGGCCCAGGGCGAGGTTGGCCGTGTCGGCGTCGCCATCGACTCGATCGAAGACACGGCGA
>CAZOAZ010000034.1:0-11254 GCA_964577955.1 uncultured Bifidobacterium sp.
GGCACCGGCGGGACGCGGCGGTGCACCGGCGCGCCCGGCCGGCCTCAGCGTGCGTGGCACGGTGAAGACCTTCCGGCCGATCACGCCGGAGATGCTGAAGAACCCGGATCCGGCCGACTGGCTGATGATCCGCGGCAATCACAAGGCCTGGAACTACAGTGCGCTGAATCAGATCACCAGCAGCAACGTGAAGGGCCTGCAGCTCGCCTACGTCTGGAACATGGGCGAAGGGCAGAGCGAGCCGGCGCCGCTCGTCCACGACGGCACGTTCTTCCTGGTCACGCCGAACAACGTGATCCAGGCGCTCGACGCGCGGCGCGGTGATCTCGTCTGGGAATACCGTTCAGGACCCGAGCCGAGTGCGAAGATGCGGAACATCGCGCTGCACGGCACGCACGTCATCCATCTGACGACCGACGCGCGGCTGCTCGCGCTCGACGCGCGCACCGGCGAAAAGGCATGGGAGAGCCGCGTCGCCGAGCCGTCGAAGGGGTTCGAAGAGTCGAGCGGGCCGATCGTCGTCAACGACACGATCCTCGTCGGGCTCGCGGGCTGCGCGCGCTACGACGATGCCGGCTGCTGGATCAGCGCCTACGATGCGAACACCGGCGCGCTGAAGTGGAAGTTCAACACCATCGCGCAGCCGGGCGAAGCGGGCGACGACACCTGGGCGGGGCTGCCGCCGGTCTACCGCGCGGGGGCAGAAACCTGGATCACCGGCAGCGTGGATACCGACCTCGGTCTCACCTATTGGGGCACCGCGCAGGCCAAGCCGTGGGTGCCGGCCAGCCGGCACATGACGATCGACGACAAGGCGCTCTACAGCAACTCCACCGTCGCGCTCGACATCGAGACCGGCAAGTTGAAGTGGTACTACCAGCACGTGCCGGGTGAGGCGCTCGATCTCGACGAAGTCTTCGAGCGCGTCCTCGTCGACGTCGATGGCCGCCAGGTCGTGTTCTCGGCCGGCAAGAACGGGATCCTGTGGAAGAACGATCGCAAGACCGGCGAGTTCATCGGGCTGAAGGAAGTCGTCTTCCAGAACGTCTTCAGCAAGATCGACATGAAGACCGGCGCGGTCGAGTATCGCGACGACATCAAGAACGCGAAGATCGGCGAGTGGATTCCGGCTTGCCCGAGCAGCGCCGGCGGACACAACTGGCACGCGATGAGCTACAACCCGGGCGCCGGGCTGCTGGTCATCCCGCTGTCGCAGACCTGCCTCGACAATCTCGCGCAGGCGGTTGAACTCCGCGAAGGGTCCGGCGGCCTGGCCTCCCAACGCCGCTTCTACGAGATGCCCGGCACCAACGGCAACGTCGGCAAGCTCGGCGCGTACGACGTCCGGACCCTGCGCGAAGTGTGGAGCGTCGAACAGCGCGCCTCGTTCATCACGGCCGCGCTGTCGACCGCGGGCGGCGTCGTGTTCGCGGGCGATCTCGATCGCAACTTCCGGGCGTTCGACGTGAAGACCGGCAAGATGCTGTGGGAGACTCGTCTCGGCACCGCCGTCCAGGGCTTCCCGCTCTCATTCAGCGTCAACGGCCGTCAGTACATCGCGGTGACGACGGGCAACGGCGGCACCAGCCCGCGTCAGGTGCCTGCGCTCGTCACGCCGGAGATCACGTATCCGTCGACCGGCAACGCGTTGTACGTCTTCGCGCTGCCGACGAACTGACAAAAGCTTCACAATGAGCCCGCAGAGTGCGCAGAGCTAATCAAAGTACGAATCTCTGCGGATTCTGCGGTCTCGTTGTGAAGTTCCAGATCGAAGACCGTTCTAGAATGGCGCCGGCAGTTTGAAAGGAAGGGCCGGATGAGACGGACGGTTTCGCGGCTGGCGTTGATTCTGGTGACTTGGTCGCTCGGTGCCTCCGCCGGGTTCGCGCAGCCGCCGGCCGGGCCGCCTGGCGCCGGCCGTGGAGCGATCGCGCCGGTCGTGATCGGCCCGCCGGCTCCGGTGCCGCAGGCCGTCGCCATCCCGCGCGCAACGGCCGCCGAAATCGCCCAGGTGAACGACGCGCTGAAGCGGTTCATCGCGACCGATACGTCTGCAACAAAGCCGCTCCTCGAGAAGTTCGAATCGCTGATGCTGCTCGCACCGCAGCGGTTGAACGTGGCCGCCACCTATACGCAGACCGGACAGCGGCAGGGTGCGCGCCACGAAGGGTTCGTCGAGACCGCGAAGCAGGGCAACATCGATCTGCTCCTGCACGGCGACTCGATCACCGACTGGTGGGTCCAGGGTGAGGCCAACAAGGCGATGTTCGAGAAGTACTTTGGCGGGATGCGGACCGCGAACTTCGCGATCGCCGGCGACACGACGCAGGGCGTCCTCTGGGGCCTCCACAACGGCGAAGGGCAGGGTTTTTCGCCCAAGGCCGTCATGCTGATGATCGGCACCAACAACTCGGGCACCTACACCGCGCCGGAGATTGCCGAAGGCGTGGGCGCCGTCGTCCAGGAGCTGCGTACGAATTTTCCGAACGCGAAGATCCTGCTGCTCGCGATCTTCCCGCGGAGTACGCCGGGCGATCCGGTGCGCGACAAGATCGCCGACGTCAACCGGATCATTTCCCGGCTCGACGATCGCCAGCATGTCTTCTACCTGGACATCGGCGCGAAGTTCCTTGATGAACGGGGTTACTTCCTCCCCGATACATTCAGAGCCGACAACCTTCACCCGCAGGCCAGGGGCTACGACATCTGGGGCGCGGCGGTGAAGGACACCCTCGCCGAGTTGATGAAGTAGACGTCATGCGACGCGTCTGGTTTCTCGTTCTGATCGCCGGCCTCTCCGGAGCGCTCGCCGAAAGCCTCCACGGACAGTCCGCGCCCTTCGACTCCACGGGGGGCGGCCTGAGCAAAGTCGAAGGCCGGCAGTGGACGATGCCGCGCTTGCCGGGCGGCGATCCGGATCTCGAAGGGGTCTGGAACTACGGGACCGCGACGCCGCTCGAGCGGCCGGCGCAGTGGGCCGGGAAGACGACGCTGACGGAAGCGGAAGCGGTGGCCTGGGAAAAACAGAGCGCCGAACGCCGCGGCGCCGGCAATGCGACGGCCGGGCCCGACTGGTGGGAACCGCAGAACGGCGTGCTCAAGAATCGCCGGACTGCGCTGATCGTCGATCCGCCGGATGGACGTCTGCCGCCGGCGTCGCCGTCAGCCGCCCGCCGTGGCCGCGGCCGCGGCGGCAACAACTACGAGAATCCCGAAGATCTCGGCCTGCAGGAACGCTGCATCGCGTGGCCCGCCGCCGCTCCGCCCTACACCCCGACGGTGTACAACAACAACATCGGCATCGTGCAGTCGAAGAACCACATCGTGCTCGAAAGCGAGATGATTCACGTCGCGCGCATCGTGCGGATGAACGGCGCGCACGGCACCCTGCGCTCGATGTACGGCGATTCAGTCGGCCACTGGGACGGCACGACGCTCGTCGTCGACACGATCAACTTCGACGGACAGTTGAACTACCGCAACACCGGCAATCGCCTGCACCTCGTCGAGCGGTTCATCCGCACCGGCCGCGACACGCTGGCCTACGAGTTTACGGTCGATGATCTGAACACGTGGACGAAGCCGTGGACGGCGCGAATCGACATGACCAGAAGCGACGCGCCGATCTACGAGTTCGCATGCCACGAGGGAAACGCGAGCAGCGTGACCGCAACGCTCAAAGGCTCGCGCATGGCCGAACAGGAAGGCCGTCGGTGACCCGGTAGGCACAGGCTTCAGCCTGTCCGTCGCCTAGCGGCTGTCGCCGGGGTGGTACGTGCGTTCAGCGTGTCCCTGCAGATCGGCCGGATAGAAGTACACGTCGCGCAGCGAACCGGTGCTGTAACGTTCGGCTTGATCGTTGAAGTGCTTCGACTCGATTGATCCGCTCTGCCCGCCCGCGGTGACCGCCTTCGCCTTCACCTTTTCACCAAATTCGACGACGGCGACGAAGCTGTTGCCGGTGGTGCCGTAGCGCTTCTTCGTGCCGTTGGCGGTGGTCGCGCCGAACGAGGCAAGCGATCCCCACCGCGCTGACGTGAAGCCGACCGGGATGCTCGGCTTCGCATCGTCGAACGGCTGGACGATGTCGCCGCTCACGCGTTGGAACCGGTTGATGTCGCCCCACGGCGTGCGCCAGCTGCCGAAGTCGGCGGTCAGGGTGTTCGATGCCGCCTCCAGTGCGGCGAGCGGCGCGAGCCGCCCGACGGCTTCGCCCCAGTACACCGCCAGCGAGGTGGCGATCGACTCGGTCGACCAGCGGTAGTCCCACGCGCGCAGGATTGCGATCTGCGGCGCCAGCTTCGCCTTCAGCGGATCCGTGTCCGGCAATCGGTCGAACGCCTGCAACAGCCCGGGAATCTCGTTGGCGAAGAACGGCAGATAGCTGTCGTACGCGGCGGCGAGGAGCGACTCGATCGTGAAGTCCTTCTTCTTGTCGAACACGCGCAGCGCGTGGAGACCGCGGGGACTCTCCTCGGTGCCGCGGTCGACGTAGGCGGGAAAGTCCGCGCGCTTCGGGCTGCTGTCGCCGGCGGCCGACCAGGGCCAGTTGTTGCTGTTGTACAGCCAGCCGCTCGCGGGGTTGAGCAGGTGCGGCGATTCCTCGACCGAGAGGAGACGGCCCCAGTCGGTCGCTTTGCTCGTGCCGTCCACAGGCCGGGTCCAGTCGAACCGCGCGTCGCGCCGCGGGATGAAGTTCGAGTGGAAATAGGCGATGTTTCCTTCGGCGTCCGCGAAGATCGTGTTGTTCGACGAATTGGTGTGCCGCTCCATCGTGGCGCGGAAGGTCTTGTAGTTCGTCGCCTTCGTGCGCGAGTACGACTGAATCAGCGCGTTGACCGGGTCCTGCATCATCCGGACGCTGATCCACTTGCCGTCGGCGGCGCGAACGACCGGGCCGTGATTCGAGTAGTAGACCGTGAACGTCCGGGTCGCCATTCCAGTCGCGGTCTTGTACGGAACCGCGACGGTCTTCGTCGTCAGCGGCTGCTTCTTGCCGTCGTAGAGCGAGAAGGCGCGGCCGCCCTCCATCGTGACGGTTTCGGCGTACTCGTCAATGTTGTCGACGCCGCTCGAGGTGTGCATCCACCCCGCTTTCTCATTGAATCCCTGATAGATGAAGAACTGCCCCCAGGTGAGGGCCCCGTAGGCGTTCAGCCCGTCGCCACTCGTCATCTGCGCTTCGGCGCGGAAAAAGAAGGATGTGTGCGGGTTGATGAGGAAAAGCGCGTGCTTGTTCCGTGTATTCGCGGGAGCGATGGCGACACCGTTCGAGCCGGTCGGCTCGGCGTAAGTTGACGGCTCGTCGAGCGCGGCCCGCGGCGCGGGCTGGCCGTCGTAGAACGCGCGCAGTTGCGCCAGGTTGATTCGTTCGATGTCGCCGCCGATGCTGCCTTCGCTGAAGCTGAGCGCCATCCACGGTTCGAAGCGGGTGATGACGCGAGGTTTCACCGCGGGATGCGTTGCCAGGTAGTAGTTGAGTCCGGCGGCGAAGCTGTCCATCAGCCGTTTCAGCCAGGCCGGGCTCGCGTCGTACTTCGCTTTCAGATCCGCGGGATCGATGTACAGCTTCATCCGCAGATCGCGGTAGATCTCGGCGTCGCCTTCCGCTTCGGCGAGCCGCCCCATCGCATTCAGATAGTTGGTTTCGATGCGGTTGAAGTCGTCTTCCGCCTGTGCGTAGACGACGCCGAAGACCGCGTCCGCGTCGGTCGGGCCGCTGACGTGCGGGATCCCCCAGTCGTCGCGGACGATGGTGACGCGCCTGGCCTGATCGGCCCACGCTGTCTCGTCGCGGGAGCTGTAGGGTCCGGCTTTAGCCGGACCGTCAGCGTCTTGCGCCGGCAACTGCGCGGTCGTGAATGCAGTGAGCAGCAGGCCAAGGGCAGCCAGCGACCGTTTCATGGGCGGAATTGTACCTGGTGAGACGACCGCGGCGGCGTGGTTACCACCGCCACAGCCGATTGATCTTGATCACGAACGCACGGTTCTTCAGGTCAGGAAAGCCCGGCAAGGCCGTGTCGCGCTCGTCGGTGTAGACGATGAACAGTTCGCTGCCGGGGCGATACTCCCAGCGCAGGCGAAGATTGCTGGTGAAGGCATGCTCGGCCGACCCGTATTGGACCAGGCCGCCCACGAACATGCGCGGCGTAAAGCCGAAATCGGCTCGCGATCGCAGGACCGTCGTCGTAAAGGCGCCGGCGGAGACGTCGATGTGATTGATCGACAGGCTGGGTTCGACCGACAACTGATGCGTGACCGAGACCCGCGCTCCGCTGATCGTGACCGCCCGGATCGTCCCGTCGTAGAACTGTCCGAGCTGGACGGCCACCGCCCCGGACGCACGGCGTTGCTGCCCGAACAGATACCTGAGCGTCGTGTCGTCGAACGCATAACCGCCAACCGGAATGTTCACGCCGCTCGACACTTCGAACGGCCGGTCGAGGTGTTCGTAGTTGCGCCCGGCGTCGACGGAGAACTGATCGCTGTTCTCGAACTCGACGTTGAAGTGTGCGGTCTGCTGCCGCGATTCGAGCACGCCCGCCGCACTTTCGACGTACTCGAGGCTGCCTTCGTACGTGAGCTGTCTGACGCCGCGAATCGCGCGCGGCCGGGGACTGAATCTCAGGTCGCCGAACGAGCGGCGAAAGCCGGTTCGGCGCAGGAAACCGACTTCCGGGTTGAAGTGTTCGCCGACCGACAGATATTCCGCGCGGGCGCCGTAGCGGTCGGCGTCATAGTTCATGCGCCCCTGATAGCTGGTGTCGTCGCCGTCGAGACCCGTCGTGACGGTACGGGCGGCGTATCCGTCGAGCGTGAGATCTTGAAAGAACGAAAACGCGGCATCGCCGCCGAACGCCTGGTTGGACCCGTCGGTCCGCGTCGAGTGCGAACGGTTGGTGAACATGGCGCCGATCGTGCTGCGCCTGAAGATGTCGCGCTTCACCCTGAGGACCGTGAAGTTGGTGGCCGGTGTCTGCGAGACCGCTTCGTCGCCGGTCTGGACGTTGAGCGCGCCGATGGTCAGCCCGCCGACCTTGCCGGTGAGACGGCTGCCGAGGTCGATCGGGACGACGCGGCTCTGATTGAGTCCGATGCGCCGGCTGTAGAACAGTGCCGGCGTGTCCGCCGTGGCGCCGCTCGAACCGGCGCGCCCGAAGTCGAAGATGCCGCGCCCCTCGAGGAAGAACTCGCGCTTTTCCGGAAACAGCAGGTTGAACCGCGTGAGATTCACCTGCTGCTCGTCGATCTCGACCTGCGCGAAGTCGGTGTTGACCGTGACGTCCGCGGTCAGGTTGGCGGTGATCCCGTACTTGGCGTCGCCGCCGAAGTCGTGACCGAGAGCGTTCGACACCGGCGGGTTCAGTCGCACGTCGGTGGTCGACCGCGCGATCGCATACGGTTTGAGCTCGATGTTCCGGCTCGCCGGCGGCAGATCGAGTCCGACCAGCGCCGCATCCGCCGAGACGCGCATCATCCCCACGGATCCGCCAATCGACAGGGGTAGCGGATTCAGGTAGTTCCATTCGTTCTTGCGCCGGATCGCGCGGCGCATGTTGATGCCCCAGGTTTGCCCGGCGCCGGAGACGTAGCGGAGCGACTTGAAGGGAATCGCCATCTCCAGCGTCCACCCGTGCTCGAATCGTCCGGTCCGCGCGTCCCAGACCGGATTCCAATCCGCGTTGTTGTTCGTTTCGTCGGTCATGTGCGAATCGGCCCTGGCGCCGAGCGGATTCGCGTAGAAGAAGTAGCCGTTCCGGCCGTCGTGGAAGGTGTCGAAGGCGACGCCGAAGTGATCGTTCTGGCGGAGCTGATTGGTATCGCGCCGCATCTCGTTCGCCGTCCAGTGCTCCGGCGGGACCGATTCCCACAGCCGCGCCGCGACATAGATCGTGGCGTCGTCGAACATCACCCACGCTTCGGTCCGTTCCGTGGGCTCGGCGTTTTCTTTGGGCAGCGTCTGGAGAAAGTCCGAGATTGCCGGCATGCTGCGGTAGACCGCTTCGTCGAGCTGGCCATCGACGCGCAGCGGCTCGGACAAGTGAATCGCCCGGACTGTGGCGCTGCGCCGGCTGTCTCGCGTCAGCGCCGCCGCCGGTTGTCCCGTCGACGGCCCCGCGCCCGCTTGCGCGCTCGTCGTGACGGGCCAGGCCAACATCGCCACGCCGATGGCGCTCAAGAGGGCTGACGGATGGCTCACGGGAACGAGCACATCTTTCTCGTTCCCAGACCGAGCGTCAAGGCGACGTCGCTCTCGGTGACGTCCGGCGTTCGCCGGATGGCTCTGCGCGTCAGAAAGGCCGAACTCTCACGCGATGCGCTCGGGGGTCCTCAGCTTCACATAACGGCCGCCGAGCCGGCCTGGATGTCGCAGGCCGGCCGGGCGGGGGATCGCCGGGTCGGACCGGTCCTCCCGGCACAAGTTAGGGACGGTCCGCTACTGGGCTGGGCTAAGCCGTCCGCCAGCCCGATATTGCAATTGACAATTCCTTTAGCCGGGTCGAGCATCTGCCTAAGGCGTAGACGCACGACCAAGCGTCTCGCGACCGGCTTCAATGAAGGGGGCGGCATGGCACGCGGAGTTTTCGCAGTCTCGGCCATCGTTGTGGGCTTTGGCCTCGTCTTGACCTCGTCGCCGTCGGCACAACAGGCATCCAAGAGCGCGCCGACCTTCAACACGGACATCGCGCCGATCCTCTACAAGAATTGCACCGAGTGTCATCGGCAGAATCAGGTCGCGCCGATGGCGCTGCTTTCGTACCAGGACGCGCGACCGTGGGCGCGGGCGATCAAGACGAAAGTGCTCTCGCGAGAAATGCCGCCGTGGTTCGCCGATCCGCACTACGGCAAGTTCAAGAACGACCGCAGCCTCTCGCAGCACGACATCGACACCATCGTGGCGTGGGCCGATGCCGGCGCCCCGCAAGGCACGGGCACGGCGCCGGCGCCGCCGCAGTACTCCGCCGAAGGCTGGAGCCATCCGTCCGGCCGCGCGCCCGATCTCGTGATCGACTTCCCGGTCGACTGGAAAGTTTCGGCGACCGGCGAGATGCCGAATTTCAATCTCTATACGCCGCTGCCGATCAAGGACAGCCGTCTCGTGTCGGCGACGCAGGTGCTGCCCGGCAACTTCGCCGCGACGCATCACATCACCACCGCCGTCGTGAACATGCCGCCGGGTACCGTGCTCGGACGCGGCCCGGCCTGGCCGGGCGGTCCGGTTACCGACTACGTCCCCGTCGCGGCGAAAGCAGGCGTAACCGTCGACAACACCGGTGACGCAGCCGTCGTCGAGGACGAAGACGATGGCGGCGGCTTCGGCGCGTATATTCCTGGCGCCGGCGCGCGTGTCGCGCGTCCCGGTCAGGCGCGGGTGATTCGCGGCGACCGCTTCCACTACGTCCGCTGGAATCTGCACTACCAGGCGACCGGCCAGGCCGAAACGGCGCGGCCGAAGATCGGCGTGTGGTTCGAGAACGGCAACGCCACCACGGTCGAGCGGAGCCTGAGCCTGCGCGAGCAGACCTCGCAGAGCAAGCCGCTCATTGCCGATCCGGCGAAGCCCCGCAACGTCGGCATCGCGTCCAACGTGAATCCGTTCCTGGCGCCGATTCCGGCCAACGACGGCAACTGGACGCTCACCGGCATCAACGGTTTCCAGGAAGACGCGACCATTCAGGCGATCACACTGCACATGCACCTGCGCGGGAAGGACGTCACCTACGTGCTGACGTATCCAGACGGGCGCGAGGAAGTGTTGCTGCGCGTTCCCAAGTACGATTTCAACTGGCAGTTCCAGTACGAGTTCGCCGAACCTCTCAAGGTGCCGGCCGGCAGCACGATCAAGGCGATCGCGCGGTTCGACAACTCGGCCGCGAATCGGTTGAACCCGGCGCCGGGCAAAGAGGTCTACTGGTCCGAGCAGAGCTGGGACGACATGTACCTGAGCAGCGTGCGGTACACCGTCGACAAGCCGCAGAAGACCGGAACGACGGCGCAGGGGCAGCAGTAGATGCGCGCGTTGGTGCCTGCCCGCCTTCGCCTCGGCGGAGGTGGGGCCGCGGTCGCGTGCGCGGCGCTGCTCGGGGTGATGCTCTCGTTTCCCACCGTCGTCACCGGTCAGCGTGGGCGCGCCGCCTCGGGCGAGAAACCGGCAGTCGATATCGTCCAGACTGCCGGCTGTGTCGAACAACGCACCGGCAGTCCGGAAACGTGGTGGCTGCAGAAGGCGGTCGAGCCGCGCGTCGTGCAGCCCGGCGTCTTCAGCGTCGCGCAAGTCAACACCGCGCGCGCCGCCGCGGCCGGCAGCCAGACGTTCCAGTTGATCGGCGTCGCCGATTTCCTGGATGTTGACGGACTCCTCAAGTCAGGCCGCCGCAGCGAGTTCACGACCCGGCAAAACGCCAACGCCACCGGTGAACTCCGGCCCGGCCGCAAGGTCCTCGTCAAAGGGATGCTGATCACGGCGAGCGATCCGAAACGCATCAACCTGCTCAACGTCGTGAGCCTCGCCGATTCCTGCAGCTAGAGACTCGTGATGACACCCAAGTTCGTTGTTTCCGTCTTACTGGTCGCGGGGGTGGCCGCGGTTGGCGCCCAAACACCCGCGCGGCCGCCCGCCGTGAGACTGCAGTCGGGGGAGACGCCGGTTGCCGGCCAGTGCCTGACGCGTCAGGAACTGGATCTGAATCAGCGCCTCCATTCGCTCACGCGTCCGACGCGCGGCGTCGAAGCCGGGGAGGACGCCGACGATGTGGTGCGGTTCGATCCGAATCATCTCGTCGGTCGCTGGAACGTGGAAGGCGTCGTGCCGGACTCGCCGCTCGGGCCGGCCGGCGATATCGACGGCGTCGACGTCGTCCGGCATCTGCGCGACTGCACCTACGAGAGCACGCTCCAGGTGAAGGGCCTCGGGCCGGCGTACACCGTCAAGACGCTGATGCTGTACGACCGCACTGCCGCCTACATGGTGCGCACCGAGCAGGACAGTCGCGGCTTTCAGATCCTGAAGATGGGAATTCTCGGCGGCGATTCGGGCGGCTACTTCTCACATCACTGGCAGACCCCGGAGATCACCAGAAGCGGCAAGCGCGTCCGGTTGCAAGGCTCGACGTTCTTCGCGTCACCGGACAACCACCGGCTGCGCATGCAGATCTCCGTCGACGACGGGCCGTGGACCGCGTACGGCACGTTGTGGTGGAGACGCGCCCAGGGCTGACGCAGGCCAGTCTCAATTCTCAATTCTCAATGGACA
>CAZOAZ010000034.1:11354-67585 GCA_964577955.1 uncultured Bifidobacterium sp.
ATTATCAATTCGTGTTACGCATTGAATATTGACCATTGCGAATTGAGAATTTCTGCCGTTCCTTAGTCTTCGCCTGCACCACCTGTCACGAGAAGTGTGGAGACGCGCTCAGGGCTGACGCAAGCCGTCTCAATTCTCAATTCTCAATGGACAATTATCAATTCGTGTTACGCATTGAATATTGACCATTGCGAATTGAGAATTTCTGTCGTTCCTTAGTCTTCGCCTGCACCACCTGTCACGAGAAGTACCGCGAACCGACTCCCCGCTGCGTCCAATAAATTGTGTGGCCGCCCGTCAGTGCGTCACCGCTTGCGGTGATTCGAGCGTGCCGAGCGCCGCGACGATCCGTTGACCCTGCGCCTCGGTGATCAGGCTGCCCAGGATTTTCTGGAAGTGCGGATGCTGGGCGCCTGAGAAGATGTACTGCGCGCGATAGGCCCGGAGCATGGCGGTGTGCAGCCCCTGCTGCTCGGTGGTGACAAACGTCCGGCCGCAGATCTCCATGAAGTAGCGGACGTCTTCGGCCGCCTGCGCGCGCAGGATCCCGTCAACCGCGCCGACCAGTTCGATGAACTCGTCGACCGCTCGATCGCGCGCGTCTGGGCTCAGCGTCGCGTTCTCGCGCACCAGTTCGAGTTCGTCCATGATCGCGTGCTGGCTTTCTTCCTTCCAGTGGAACAGGAAGATGTCCTTGAAGAGCGGCGAGAGCGCCGGATCGGGGTCGATGCTCTCGCGGTAGTGCGTCTGCGTGAAGAGCTCGATGTGCAGCGTGAGCAGCAGGACCGCCCAGGTGCTCTTGCCGAGGACCGCGTGCGCGACATCGTTCGGGTTCGGCACGAACCGATAGCCCGGCGGCAGCGTGTCGGCGGCCATCCGTTCGACGCGGCGGAACAGCTCCTGGTGCTTGAGTTCTTCGGCGCTGAAGCCCACCAACGCCTCGAGGGCGGTCTGATCCTCGAAGACATAGTGCTGGCTGAGTTCCAGCACCTTGGTGTTGATGAAGCGTTCGACCAGCCCGAACATGTTGGCGTAGGTCCGTCCCTGGATCTGGCTCCAGGTGCGTTGTTCGCCCGCGGTCAGCGTCAGCTCGGCGGCCAGGGTCAGTCCGTCGGGCAGGTACTTGTGCGCGCGGTCGAACGCACGCCCGCGAATGACGTCCTTGTCGATGTCCCAGTGGACACGCTTCGAGGCGGCCAGGACTTTGGCGAATCGTTCGGTTTGCGGCGTGAGCGTGTCGGTCTGCATGGCGTCTCCTTTTTGTCAGCGGATTCCGTCCGCCGATGGGCCCATTAGGCCGCATCGCGGGCGGACCGGTCCTTTGACAGCCGTGAGACGTTTCTTTGATTGTTCTGAAGAGGGGCGCCTAGCTAGCCAGGAGCCTACTTCAGCGTCAGCGTGTTTTCCGGATCCGGCCTGAACACCAGATACCGCATGTCGCTCTCGATGTTGGCCCAGAGGTGTGGTGTCCGTCCCGGCGTGATGATCACGTCGCCGGGAACCACGTGGCGCCGGGTGCCGCCGTCGATCTTGGTGCCGGTGTAGTTGCCGCCGCGTCGTTGCGGCGCGCGGGCATCCGGAATCGTGCCGCCGGTGATGAGGTCCGCCGATCCTTCGAGGATGTAGAGGATCTCGGTCATGTTCGTGTCGTGGTAGATCGCATCCTGCGGCGAGTTCTTCGGCCGCACCACGGCAAACACGCCGACTCGGTAGCCGCCGACGTCGACCGCGCGGATCACGCTGTCCGCGATGCGGTCCGGCGCCATGTGCGCGATGAAGTCCTGAATCTGGTCCTTGGTGACGTGGGTGGCCGGTGCCGTCTTGGGCTCCTGCGCGAACGCGGGCGCGGCCGCGGCGCACAACGAGAATGCTGCGATGGCGAGGCGTGACGTTCGCGGGATGGTTTTCATGGCGGCAGTATACGCCCGCGCTGACATCCGAGGACACGCGCGCGGCGCGTTGTGGGTCCGGCTCACGCCGGACCCCACCGCATGCTCAGTCAGAGCGCCGGATTGCGGCGCTGCTCAGCGGCCGACCGCCTGGCCAGCGCGGCGATCGTCGTCATCAGTTCGATCGGATCGATCGGTTTGGCCAGGTGAATCTGGAATCCTGCGTTCAGCGCCCGGATCCGGTCCTCTGACCGCGCGTACGCGGTCAGTGCGGCCGCCGGCACCCGGTGGACGGCCGGATTGGGATGCTGGCGGACGCTCTGGATGAACTGGAATCCGTCGACGAGCGGCATGCCCAGATCGGCGACGACGACGTCGGGCGGGTCACTCTCAAGACTCTTGAGGGCGTCTTCGGCTGAGCGCGCGGTGCTGACCTGCGCGCCGGCGGCGCGGAGGACTTCCGAGATCAGCGCGAGCGCGTCCGCCTCGTCGTCCACGGCCAGCACCCGGATGTTGCGCAGGTCGGGCATGGCACGCGGCAGTCCGGTGGCGCTCGAGCGCGGATGGGTCCGCACTTCCTCGCGCGCCGTCGGGTGCACGATCATGACCGGCAGGCGCACGCGGAACGTCGCGCCGTGATTGACGCCGGCGCTCGCCGCTTCGATCGTGCCGCCATGCATTTCGATCAGCTGCCGTGAGATGGAAAGCCCCAGCCCCAGGCCGCCGTGTTCGCGCGTGATGCCGCCGTCGGCCTGGCGGAATCGCTCGAAGACATACGGCAGGAAGTCGTGCGGAATGCCGATCCCGGTGTCGCTGATGGTCACTTCGACGTGCGAGTTGACCTGCTCGAGCCGAACCTGGACCCGGCCGCCCCGAGGGGTGAACTTCACCGCGTTCGACAGCAGATTCCAGAGCACCTGCTGCAGTCGTTCGGGGTCGCCGGCGATGGGCGTCGCGGCGGGATCGATCACCACCTCGACGCGCACGCCTTTGGCATCGGCCGCCGGCATGATCGCGTCGATCGCGTTCCTCACGACGTCGGGAAAGACGACCGGCTGCACGTTCAGCCGCATCTTGCCGGCGACGATGCGCGACATGTCGAGGACGTCTTCGACGATTTGGGTCAGCGAGGTCGCGTTCCGGTCGATGGTTTCGATCGCCTTGTCCTTCTTGTCCGGAGGGACGATGCCGGCGCGGAGGATGCGCGAGTAGCCCAGAATCGCGTTCAGCGGTGTCCGCAGCTCGTGCGAGAGGCTGGCCAGAAATTCGTCCTTGAGACGGCTGGCCTCCTGCACGCTCGCGTACAGCCGCGCATTCTCGAGCGCGACCGCGGCCCACGAGGCGATCCCTTCCGCGAGCCGCTGGTGGTGGGCGGTGAACTGTCCGGCCTCGGGGTGGCCGAAGAACAGCCCGCCGAGCACCTCGCCGGAGCGGCCCTTGACCGGCACCGCCAGGTAGCTTCGCACCGGGAGATGGCCGTGCGGCATGCCGGAGTGCGGCGGGTTGTGGCCGTAGCGTGGATCCTTGGTGATGTCGTCGCTCAGCACGACGCCGGTGCCCTTGAACGTCGCCTCGAAGACCGGAGTGTTGCGCGGCATCGGGAATTGCGAGAACGCGTCGCGCGCGACTCCTGAGATCGTGTAGAGCGTGTACGACTCGCCGCTCTCGCCGAGCTGGTTGTAAAAGAACGCACCGAACTTCGCGCCAGTGAGCGTCGTCGCCGTGTCGGTCACCGCCTGGAGCACGTTGTCGCGGTCGAGATCTGACGCCACGACCGCACCGACGCGGTTGAGGGTTTCGGTGACTTCAGCGTTCTCGCGCAGCAGACGCACGTGCTCGCGCTCGACCCGTTTGAGCAAGGTGATGTCACGCGCGATCTTGGACGCGCCGATGATCACGCCCGCGTCGTTCCGTACCGGCGAAATGGTCAGTGCGACGTCGACCAGTGTGCCGTCCTTCGTCAGGCGTTCGGTCTCGAAATGCTCGACGCGCTGGCCGGAGCGCATCCGCTCGAGGATGTCGTCTTCCTCCTGCTGGCGCTCGGCGGGAATGAGGATCCGCACCGGCTTGCCGATCAGCTCGCTCGCGGTATAGCCGAACAGCCGCTCCGCCGCGACGTTGCACGACTGGATGACACCGTTCAGATCCTTCGAGATGATCGCATCCTCGGCGGAGTCGACGATGGCCGCGAGATAGGCCGACTGCTCGTTGCGGAGGCGGAGCGCGCGCTCGGTCTCGCGGCGCATCTGCGACAGCGCAAGCTGGGAGCCGACCGACGCCAGCAGTTCCCGTGCGCTGAACGGTTTGACCAGGTAGTCGCTGGCGCCGGCCTGCAATCCTTCGACGCGCGCCTCTTCGCCCGCCCTCGCCGACAGCAGAATGACGGGAATCGACCGGATGCGTTCGTCGCCACGGATCTCCTTCAGAAGGCCGAATCCGTCGAGCCCCGGCATCATCACGTCGGAGAGCACGAGATCGGGTTGGCGCTCGCGGACGCATTGAAGAGCGGCGAGCCCGTCGCTCACCGTCTCGAGCCGGTACCTGGAGCCGAGGATCCGCGACAGATAGTCGCGCATGTCGGCGTTGTCGTCGGCGACGAGCACGGACGGAACGGCGGCGTCCGGCGCGAGGACACGGGGCTCGTCGGACGAAGACGACGCGCCGGGGGGCAGCCACCGTAAGGCTTCCTCGACATACGCAGTCACGCCGATGTCGGTCGGCGTCAGCTGGCGCGCTGCGGCAATCCGTTCGGGTGGCAGGTGAGACGTTCCCGTGCGAATCCGGACCGTGAACGTGGCGCCGCGGCCTTCCTGGCTGTGAACGGTCGCCTGCCCGCCATGCAGGCGAGCCAGTTCCTGGACGAGGGCCAGGCCGATCCCGGTGCCCTCGTGGGTCCGCGCCCGCACGTGCTTGACGCGATGGAACCGCTCGAACATCCGCGGCAGATCCGCGGCCGGGATGCCGACGCCGCTGTCGCTCACGGTCAACTCGACGCCGCCCGCCGACTCGTGAAGGCGAAGGGCGATCCCGCCCTCGAACGTGAACTTCAGCGCGTTCGACAGCAGGTTGAAGACGATCTTTTCCCACATGTCACGATCGACGTAGACGGGTTCGACCAGTGGCTCGCAGTCGACGGTGAACGTCAGCCCGGCGCGCTCGACCGCGGATGCGAACAGGGCGGCCAGCTCGCGGGTCAGCCGGGCCAGATCCGTGGGTTCGTAGCTCGCATCGGCGCGGCCGGCTTCGATGCGCGAGAAATCGAGCAGCGTGTTTACCAGCCGGAGCAGGCGCAGGGCGCTGCGGTGCGCGACTTCCTGGCGTTCGCGATGCACCACCGGCAGCGGCGTGTCCGCATCGGCGAGCCCGTCTTCGATCGGTCCGACCAGGAGGGTGAGCGGCGTGCGGAATTCGTGGCTGACGTTGCTGAAGAACATCGTCTTGGCGCGATCCAGCGCGGCGAGCGCCTCGGCGCGGTTGCGTTCCTGCTCGTAGGCGCGCGCGTTGCTGACGGCCGTTTTGAGCTGATCGACGACGAGATCGAGGAACGCGCGGTACTGATCGTCGAAGGGCCGTTTCGGATTCACACCCACCACGAGCCTGACGGCGCGTGAATCCTCGGCGCTGCCGGCCGACACCGTGAGCTCTCGTATGAACTCGTGCGGCGTGCGGCCCAGCCGTGCCAGCGCGTCAGGCGTGGCCGACTGCACCTGGTCGTCGAAATACGTGAGCGCGAACGGAATGTCCTGCGGCCATTCGGCGATCGTCTCGATCGCCAGCCGGCAGGCGTCCGCCGTGGTACGCGCGGCGGCGTTGCGCTCGGCGAGATCCTTCAGCAGCGCGAGACGGCGCCCGCCGATCACGCGCTCGGTCGTTTCAGTGACGATGCAATAGACGCCGCCGACGTCTCCGGACTCGACGCGCACCGGATCGTAGGAGACGTCGAAGTACGTCTCCTCGGGAAATCCATAGCGCTCGAGCTCGAACAACATGTCCTTGGCCCAGAACGCCTCGCCGCTGCGGACGACGGTGGCGAGCAGAGGGTGGAGCACGCTGTCCCAGATTTCGCGCCAGGCGTCCCGACCCGGCCAACCCAGCGCATGCGGGTGCTTGGCGCCAAAGACCGGCCGGTAGGCGTCGTTGTACAGAACCGCGAACTCCGGTCCCCAGAACAGGATGATCTGGGCCTTGGAGGGCAAGAGCATGCTGACGGTGCTGCGCAGGCTCTGCGGCCACGTCTCCGGCAGGCCCAGGGGCGTCCGCGCCCAGTTCATCGCCCGCATCCGGCCGCCCATTTCGCCGCCGCCGTCGAGGAACCTGAGATCCTGTCCGCCGGAGCGAAGACTCGTCATCAATTCCTGTGGCATCTACCGGTCATTCGCGTGGCGAAATCGCCCCCTATAGCAAACGCTGAGCCACTCGAGCTAGCCGCGAAACCCGGGCAACACGCCCCAGGCCCTGCCAAATGGGCTTCTTCGTTCCACTCTTCGGCTTTTCCGTGCTCAGCGCTTGTCAGTGAGGGGGTATTCGGACTACCGTGACGCGGGTCGTTTCGCTTGGAGGACTGTGATGCGTGTTCCCGCTCTCGTGCTTCTGATCAGCGGTCTTGCCCTCGGGGCCGTGGCCCCGCTGGCCGGCCAATCGCCTCAGTGGAAGGCGCCGCGGACGCCTGACGGAAAGCCCGACCTTCAGGGCACGTTCACGTTTGCCACGATCACGCCGCTCCAGCGGCCTGAAGCGCTGAAGGGCAAGGCGACGCTGACCCCCGAGGAGGCGGCCGCATTCGAGAAAGCGGAAAACGATCGCCTCAATCGCGATCTCTTCGACCCGGAAAAGGGGCAGCCGAGCGCCGGGTATCCCGGGCGGGCGCAGGGCGGCGTGCTCTCCTACAACGATTTCTGGTACGAACGCGGCGACCAGCTCACGAAAGACCGTCGCACGTCGCTCATCACCGATCCCCCGGACGGTCGCATTCCGCTCAGTGCCGCGGCGCGCGCGCGTCAGGCGGAGCGCGGGAGGAGGACCGAGGCCGAAATGTACACGGATCCCGAGGCGCTCAGCGTCGTCGACCAGTGCATTGTCGGTTTCAACGCCGGACCGCCGATGACATCGGGCACTTACAACAACAACATGCAGATTGTGCAGACGCCCGGCTACGTCATGATCATGACCGAGATGGTCCACAGCGCGCGGATCATCCCGACCGACGGCCGTCCGCACGGCCCGGTGCCGCAATGGAGCGGCGATTCGGTTGGCCACTGGGAGGGCGATACGCTCGTCGTCGAGACCGTCAACTTCAAGCGTGAGATCTACAACCTGCCCGGTTCGACGCCGAAGACCAAGGTCGTCGAACGCTTCACGCGGATCGATCCGAGAACGATCGAGTACAAGTACACGATCACCGACCCGGACGCGTACACCCAGTCCTGGACCGCGTCGCTGCCGCTCCGGGAGATCGACGAGCTTCTGTACGAATACGCCTGCCATGAAGCGAACTACGGCATGGAAGGCGTCCTCCGCGGCGCGCGTTTCCGCGAAAAGCAGGGGAACACGAAGGACTGAGAAAAGCCTCAGTTCCTGAGATCCTGAAATCCTAGATTACAGAGTCACTGACGATCCCGGTCCCGCCTGACCAGGACCTTCTTGCCGCGGATCATCGTGGCGCGAAGGGCGGCGATGATGTCGTCGGCGTGCGCCGCCTCGACGTCGACCAGCGAGAAGTTGTCGGCAACTTCGATCGCGCCGACGGAGCGCGACGTGACGCCGGCTTCGCCGGTGATCGCGCCGACGAGATCGCCAGGGCGAACGCCAGCCTTGCGACCGGCGCCGATGAACAGCCGGGCCATCGGGCCCGGATCGCGATGACTCTTGTCAGTCGTCCGCTCATGCTTGACGAGGCGCGGCTCGCCAGGGCTCTGGTGGCGTCCGGCTTTAGCCGGATGGCTGTCCCGTTCAGGCCGGCTGGCGACCGTGGCGACCGGAATTTCCTTGTCCTCGCCGTCGCCGACCGTTGCCGCATGCGCCATGGCCACCGCGGCAGCGGCAATGTCCACGATGTCGAATTCCTGGGCGAGCGACTCGACCACGACGCGGGTGTGCGCCTCCTTCCCGGCGAGCAGACGCTCGCGGAGCGAGGCGCGGGTGAGATCCAGCTGCCGCGCGCGCACATCGGCCACCGTCGGCACGGCGGCCATCTCGATCTTCGCCCGTGTGAACTTCTCGATCAGTTTCAGGAGCCGGTGTTCGCGCGGCTCGGCCAGCGTAATAGCTGTCCCAGCGCGGCCCGCCCGGCCGGTGCGGCCGATGCGATGCAGATACGCCTCGGGTGATGCCGGCACGTCGTAGTTGACGACGTGCGTCAAATGCTCGATGTCGAGACCGCGAGCCGCGACGTCGGTCGCGATCAGCAGCTCGGCTTTCTTCGCGCGAAACGACGCCATCACGCGGTCGCGCTGGCGCTGTTCCATGCCGCCGTGCAAGGCTTCGCTGCGGCGGCCGTGGGCCTTGAAGGTTTCGACCAGCGCTTCGACTTCGAGCCGCGTGCGGCAGAACACCAGCGCCGCGGCGGGATCTTCCATGTCCAGCACGCGCGCGAGCGTCGCCGGCTTGTGCGGGCGGTTGACGATGTAGGCGATCTGGCGGACGCGAGGCATCTTGCCGGCGGCCGTCTTCTCACGGGCGATCGTCACGCGGTGCGGATTCTTCAGATGCCGCTGCGCAATCGCCGCAATCCGCGGTGGCATCGTCGCCGAAAAGAGCGCGGTTTGCCGGCTGTCCGGCGTGGCCTTCAGGATCGCGTCGAGGTCCTCGGCGAAACCCATGTCGAGCATCTCGTCGGCTTCGTCGAGGATGAGGACGGTGAGGCCGTCGAGCTTCAGCGTCTGGCGCCGCATGTGATCCAGCGCGCGTCCCGGCGTGGCCACCACGACGTGGGCGCCGCGTTGCAGGGCGCTGATCTGCGAATGCATCGGCGCGCCGCCGTAGAGCGGCAGGACGGTCAGGCGCAGGCCTTTACCGTACTTGTGGATCGCCTCGGCGACCTGCATCGCCAGTTCGCGCGTCGGCACGAGCACGAGGCCGCAGGTCTGCCGGGCGCCGGGCCGTGTGTCGCCAATGCGCTGCAGCATCGGCAGCGCGAAGGCCGCGGTCTTGCCGGTCCCCGTCTCTCCCTGACCGAGAAGATCGCGCCCTTCGAGCAGGAACGGAATCGCCTCGCGTTGAATTGATGTGGGTTCTTCGTAACCGAGCGCCGACACGACATCGACGAGTTCACGGCGGAGCCCAAGGGCGGCAAATCCTGGCGGCGAAGACGAATCATCCATCTGCTCTAGCTTACTGGTTCGCGGCGACGGCTGCCGGCGATGGCTGAAATGCGCCACGAAAACACAGAAACACGAAACGCTTTAGTCTGACGACGTTTCAGGCCTCGCGAATGTGATTCCCAGGATCGCGATCCAGATCATCCACGTGTAGATGTTCACGCGTTCGGTCAAGCCGATCCACGGCGAGTCCGTGGTGGCCTGCAGGCCGGCCCAGGCGCCGAAGACGAGCGTCACGACGAGGGTCGCGACGGTGTACCACCGGAACCAGCCGCGGCGGATGAACGCGCCGACCGCGAGGGCGAGCAGGATGAAGACGCCCTGGAGCGCGGTGGTCCAGATGTGCAGCCAGGTCTGGTCAGTCAGCCCGGCGGCGCGCAGATCCATCGGCGCGGCGACCAGGCCGACGCTGCTGGTCACGCCGTAACCGGCGAGGGCGACGGCGGTCAGGCGTCCGGCCCGGGAACCGGCCGCTGATCGCCACACCCCGCCGGTGAACGCGAGGACCAGAAGGTTGTAGGGCACGAATGCCGCGACCATCAGCGGTCTGGTCGGCGCACTCCTCGCGATCAGCTCGCTGACCATCTGCGATCGGTAGGCGTGATATTCGGGGTAGAGCAGTGCCGCCAGCACGTCGATCGCGAGCAGGTAGAGGGCGGACGATGCCACGCCGCAGACGAGGAGCGCCCTCCGCGTCGTCGTGTCCGACGGCTCGTCGGAAAATTTGCCCGGGGCGTGCGGAGAAATCCCCGTGGATTCTTGATACAGTTCGCGCGTTGAAGAGGTCCCGATGCCACGCATAAGTTACTTCGTTCCGATAGCGATTGTTGCCGGCTGGCTCGCGGCCGTTGACGCGCAGACACCTGCAAGCAGCGTGACAGTCTTCGAAAACGCGCGCGTCATCGTCGGCGACACGCGCGCGCCGATCGACAACGCGACGCTCGTCGTCACGGGCGCGCGGTTCACACAGGTCGGGCGGGCTGCCGACGTCCGAGTTCCGGCCGGCGCGACGCGTGTCAACCTGGCGGGCAAGACGGTCATGCCCGCGATCATCGACACCCACAACCATCTGAGTCAGACCCGCGACGCGATCGTGGACGACCTGCGGCGGCGCGCCTACTTCGGCGTTGCCGCGGCGATGAGCCTCGGGCAGGACACGTCAGACGCGCCGTTCCAGGCCCGGGCACAGACCGTCCCCGGGCTCGCGCGGATCTTTAGCGCCGGCCGCGGCATCACCGGTCCGGAGCCCGGGCGGACCACCGCGCCGTTCTGGGTCACGACGGTGGCGGAGGCGCGGAAGGCGGTGCAGGACAACGCGGCGAAGAAGGTCGACCTCATCAAGATTTGGGTCGACGACAGGAACGGCACGGTGAAGAAGCTGTCGCCGGAACTCTACGCCGCCGCGATCGACGAAGCGCACAAGCAGGGGCTCCGCGTCATCGCGCACATCTTCACGCTCGAAGACGCGAAGGGCGTGTTCCGTGCCGGCGTCGATGCCTTCGCGCACGGCGTCCGCGACAAGGACATCGACGACGAATTCCTGGCGCTGGTGAAGCAGCGGCCGAACTTCGTCCTCGGCCCGAACCTGCCCGATCGCGGCGTCGCCGCCGACATCGAGTGGCTGCGGAAATCGCTCGCGCCGGCGGACTTCGCGACGCTGCAGCAGGGCAACACCAATCGGCCGCCGGTTCAGCAGACCTTCGGCATCCAGGCGCGCAATCTCGCCAAGATGAGCGCCGCCGGCGTCCGCATCGTCGTCGGCACCGACGGGAATACGCCGTACGCGCCACATGTGGAGATGGCGGACATGGTGGCGTCAGGGATGACGCCGGCGCAGGTCATCGTCGCCGCGACGAGCAACGGCGCTCAGTTCCTGCGGATGACCGACACCGGAACGATCGAGGCGAATAAAAGCGCCGACTTCATCGTGCTGGACGCCAATCCGCTCGACGACATCACCAACACGCGAAGAATCGCGTCGGTGTACCTGCGCGGCGCGGCGGTCGACCGGACGAGTTACCGCTAAACAATTGATGATTGATGATTGATGAATGATGATTTGAATGATGATTGAGGGAGCGATCACCCAATCAATCATCATTCATCAATCATCATTCATCGATGACCAGCGCGTGCGCAATCTGTGGCAAGACCCTCGAAGGGAAGCCCGAATACTGTCCGCACTGCCACATGCGGCAGCCGGGGCCGCGCCCGCTCGCGAAGCGCGCCGCGCCGGCACGCGCGCCAGCGGTACGCCGTGCCCCTCGCGAGGCCGCCGACACGCCTCCGGTTCCGGCTGGTCAATGCCCGGCGTGCGCACACCCGATCACCCGACAGGATCAATGGTGCCGGTGGTGTCACTGGCCAGTGAATCGCTAGTGGACAGGCCACTAGTCTGATCCGCCTTCGCCAAGGCGCCGGCGAGCCGGGTGATCGGCCGCCCAGATTTCGGCGGCAGCCGCGCTCGCGAGTCGTAGAATGCGGCTGCTATGTCTCCATCAGTGCTCCGCCGCCTGCCGCTCCTGCTCGCGTTGTTCCAGCCGCTCCTGATGGCGCAAACCCCGGTCGTGACCGAGGTGCCGATCGAGGAGCGCATGATCAGCCACGTCAACCGCGATCGGACCGCCACCGATATGCGTGTCGACTGGGTGCACAAGGCCGACCGTGCGTTTCCGCTCAAGCCGGCGACCGCTCCGTTCACGGTCAGCTACCGGCACAACGGAAAGACCTACGGGCTCGACGACTACTTCCTGCACGGCGACACGCTGGCGTTTCTGATCCTCAAGGACGATCAGATCGTCTTCGAGCGCTACCTGCACAAGACGAGTGCGGCCGATCGATATCTCTCGATGTCGGTCTCGAAGTCGGTGGTCTCGGTGCTCTTCGGCGTCGCGATCGACGAAGGCAAGATCGGGAGCGTCAAGGATCCGGTCGTGCGCTATCTGCCTTACCTCAAGGACAGCGGCTACAAGGATTGCACGCTCGAAGACATCCTGCAGATGGCCTCGGGCGTGCTCTTCAGCGAGGAGTACGACAATTCGAGCTCCGGCATCGCCGATTTGAGCCGCGCGAACCGCACCGGAACGCCGACCTTTGGCGAGTTCGCGGCGTCGCTCACGTCCGAAGTGAAGCCAGGCACCGCATTTCACTATCAGAGCGTCAACACGCAGGTGCTGGATCTCGTGCTCGAGAAGGCCACGGGCATGTCGCTCAACCAGTACGCCGAAGAGAAGTTGTGGAAGAAGATCGGCACCGAGAGCGACGCCTACTTCATCACCGGTAAGCAGCAGCCAGCCGTCGCCGCCTACGGATCCTTTTTCTCGACGCTGCGCGACTACGGGCGCTTCGGGCTGATGGCGATGCGCGGCGGACAGCTGGGCGGCGCGCGCGTCGTCTCCGAGCGTTGGATTGACGCATCGTCCACGGCGGCGTCGTTTGCCCGACCGCGGCTCGACCAGAGCAACAACAATCCGATCCGCGGCTACGGCTACCAGTGGTGGATTCCCTACGGAGAAGATCGAGATCGCGCGTTCCAGGCCGTCGGCATTCGCGGTCAGGCGATCTACGTGAATCCGGCGAAGCGGGTCGTCATCGCGCAGTTCAGCGCCTGGCCTGCCGCCAGTGCCCGCCTCGAGCACCGTGGCGAGAGCAACGCGCTCTATCAGGCGATTGTCGAGAAGCTGACGCCGTAGGGTATTCTCTCGCCATGATTGCCCTAGTTCTTCGGGAGTTTCATCAGTTCCAGGCCGCCGGACGGCAGTTCCTGTATCTCGTGCCGAGCGCGGCGATTTTCGAACTCGATCCCACCGCCGGCGCCGTGCTGCGCCTCCTCGGCGAAGCCTCCCGTTCTGAAGACGCGGTCGTCGATGCGCTGGCCGGCAGATTCGCCGCGGCCGCCGTCAGGGCCGCGGTGGCGGAGCTGCGCGACGTCCGCGCCATCGGCAGCGAACATCGGCTCGAGGTCAAGGAGCCCAAGTTCCTGCCCATGGCGCCGTTCCCACTGTCGACGATGGTGCTGAACGTCACCAATCAGTGCAACCTGGCGTGCACCTACTGCTACGAGTACGGCGAGGACAAGATTGTCGACACGGAACACGGGCAGCAGTCGAAGTTCATGTCCGAGGCGACCGCGCAGCAGAGCGTCGAATTCCTGCTGAAGGAGTCGGCGCAGATCGCGCATCTGACGTTCTTTGGCGGCGAGACGCTGCTGAATTTCCCGGTCCTGAAATCGACCGTCGCCTACGCGCGCCGGCGCGCGGCCGAAGCCGGCAAGACCGTCGACTTCAGCCTGACGACCAACGCCACCTTGCTGCAGCCGGACATCATCGACTTTCTCGCGGACAACGACATCGGCGTCACGATCTCGATGGATGGACCGCGCGAACTGCAGAACAAGTTTCGCGTGTTTCACAACGGCGCCGGCAGCTACGACCTGGTCGCCCCGAAGATCAAAGCGCTGCTCCGTCGTCACCGGAGCCGACCGATCGGCGCGCGCGTGACGCTGACGTCCGAGACGATCGACGTGACGCGCATCTACCGTCATCTCACCGAGGAGTTCGGCTTCTGGGAAGTCGGCTTCGCGCCGGTGACGACCTCGCCCAACCAGCACTACGCCATTGCCGACTCGGGTTTCGATCGGATGCTCGGCCAGTTCCGCGAGCTCGCCCACGAGTTCCAGGAGCACGTGGCGGTCAACAAGCATCACGGCTTCTCGAATATCAAGGACACGCTCGAGGAAATTCACAAAGGCGTGAGCAAGGCGTACCCCTGCGGCGCCGGCCTGGGTTTGATGGGCGTCTCGACCGACGGAGACGTCGCCGTCTGCCACCGCTTTGCGGGCAGCGAGCGGCACCAGCTTGGGACCGTGAAAGACGGGATCGATCGCGCGGCACAGCAGGACTTTCTCGAGCACCATCACATCGACGACAAGACCGACTGCCACACCTGTTGGGCGCGGCCGATCTGCGCCGGCGGCTGTTACCACGAAGCGCACGTCCGCTACGGCACGACCCGGCATCCGAATCTTCACTACTGCGAATGGATCCGCGGCTGGACCGAGACCTGTCTGGAGGTCTACGGCGAGCTGGCGGTCAGGAACCCGGAATTCCTCGCGCGCTTCGATCGCGACGAGGCGAAAGCAGAGGCCGTGCTGTGACGCACCTGAAAGCGGTGAATCGGAAGGCGACACGCGTCATCGACGAAGTGCAGCGGGACGTCGTTGGACTGCAACAGCCGACCGTGCGGCCGCATATTCCGCTCGGCTGTTCGCTGGCGTTCTCCCCAGGCTGGGAAGCCGACTCCACCGGCGGGACCGCCGGACTCTGTCAGCCGGTCGAGCGCGACATCTTCGACTGTCACCTCGGCTGCTTCTGGCCGGCGCACGTGCCCGACCAGTTGAACCACGCGCCGGACTGGACGGCGAAGTGCGCGGCCGCGCAAAAAGACTGGCGCAAGCTCGATCTCGTGTTTCCGGGCTAGGGGCTAGGGGCTAGGGGCTGGGGGCTAGGGGCTGGGGGCTGGGGATGAAACATCGTCATGAACTGCTGGCCGGCATGCTCGTCGCACTGGCGGCGCTGCCACTCGTCGCCGCGCAGCAGCAAGCGCCGGCCGCGCCGGGCCGCGGCAGCGCGGTCGCGGTCAACGAAGGCATTCCCGTCACCGACCCTGAAGTGATTCGGGTCTGCGGCGGCTGCCACACGCCGGACGACCAGAAGCGCATGACGCGCATCTCATACCGGCGCGCGACGCCAGAAAACTGGGAGCTGACGATCCGCCGGATGATGTCGCTCAACAACGTCCGGATCACGCCCGAGGTCGCACGGCGGGTGATCAAATCGCTGTCGGACTCGCACGGCCTCGCACCCGAGGAAGCGCGTGCGATCATGTTCGAGGCGGAGCGTCGTCTGATCGACTTCACCTACGAGGGTGACAGCGACACGCACCAGCTGTGCAGCACCTGCCATTCGATTGGCCGCGTCATGAGCGAGCGGCGTACCCGGGACGAGTGGAACGGGCTCATCACGATGCACCGCTACTACTATCCGGGCATCGACGGCGCGTCGGGCGGCTTCCGTCGCGGTGGTCCGGGCGGCGCAGCCGCTGGAACGGCCGGTCGCGGCCGAGCGAACACGGCGGAGAGTCAGCAGCCGGTGGACAAGGCGATCAGACATCTCGTCGACGCCTTCCCGCTGCGTTCGTCCGAATGGACGACCTGGTCGGCGGCGATGCGAACGCCGCGGTTGGCGGGACGCTGGGCGTTGTCGGGATACGCCATCGGCAAGGGTCCGGTCTACGGACAGCTGACGATTGCCGATCGTCCGGGCATGGCTGATTCGTTCACGACTGACGGCCGGTTCACGTATTCAAAGAGCGGGGAGACAGTCTCTCGGAAGAGTCGCGCCATCGTCTATACCGGGTTCCAGTGGCGAGGGCGATCGGCGGACACCCCCGACGACCCGGGCACCTGGCGCGAGGTGGCGTTCATCGAGCGCAATCTCCAGGAAATCACCGGTCGGTGGTACACCGGCGCGTACGACGAGACCGGCATCGACGTGACGCTCCGCCGGGTGGCGAACGATCCGTTCGTCAGCGGGACCGACGTCAGCGCGCTCAGGACCGCCACCTCGTCGCAGCGCGTGCGCGTGTATGGGCTCAACCTCCCCGAGCGCCTCGCGGCCTCTGACGTCGACTTTGGCCAAGGCGTCAGGGTCGCGCGCGTCGTCAGCGCGTCCGCCGAGATGCTGGCGGTCGACGTCGACGTCGCCAGCGACGCGCGAATGGGGCCACGCGACGTGTCGGTTGCCGGCTCGACGAAGACCGCGGCGCTGGTCGTCTACAACCGGATCGATGGCCTCAAGGTCCTGCCGCAGGCTGGATTGGCGCGCGTTGGCGGCGCGGCGTTTCCGGTGAGAACCGAACAGTTCGAAGCGCGCGGCGTGAGCAACGGACCGGACGGCAAGCCGGGCACGCCCGACGATCTCGACCTGGGTCCGCTCGACGTGCGCTGGAGCCTCGAGGAGTACACCGCGACCTTCAAGGACGACGACGTCAAGTATGTCGGCGAGATCAGCCCGGCCGGCCTCTTCAAGCCGAACGTCGACGGCCCGAATCCCAACCGGTCCGGCAATCGCAACAACATCGGCGACGTCTGGGTGGTGGCGTCGTACACGCCGCCCGGCGCCGCGGCGACCGTGAGGCCGTTACGCGGCCGCGCCCACTTGCTCGTCACCGTGCCGTTGTACCTCGATTGGGGATCGAAAGAGGTGGGGCGATGAAGCTGCCGATATTCCTCGCGGGCCTGGTCACCCTCGCCACGTCTGCCGGCATTGCCGTCTCGGGGCAGCGCGCCACGCCGCCGCCGCTGACCGGAGGCGACGGCACCCTCTATATCGGCGGCTACCCCAACCAGATCTGGATCATCGACGAAGCGACGGAAAAGCTTGCCGGCACCATTCAGATGAAGACCGGCATCCCGCGTCGTCTGGTGCTCTCGCGCGACCGCGCGCGCATCTACAACGTCGACGCCACGAGCGAGTACGTTGAAATCGTCGACATCGCGTCGCGGACGTCGATTGACTCGTTCAAGCTGAGCGAGGGCAACAAACGCATCCGCATCGCGTCGGTCGAACCCGATCCGCAGCAGCGCTATCTGATGATGATCACCCGCGCGGCGACCAAGCTGCGCGATCACGTCGAAATCGCCAAGTCGGAGTTGCAGCAGTACGATCTGGCCACACACAAGGTCGTCAGGACGATTGCCTGGCCGGACGGCGAGGAGCGCGACCAGGCGAATCTCCTGTTCTCGCCTGATGGGAAGCTGCTGTACGTGCTCGCGAATGAGATTGTGATCCTCGAGACTCAGAACTTCACGGAAGTCGATCGCTGGAATCTCTCGAACGTCGAGGAGGGCCTCGGTCAAGTGAGCGCGGCGTTTGGCGGACTGGGCGGCCTCGACACGGTCAACGACGAGCCCGGTTTTCTGACCACGACGTTGACGGTCGAGGACCCGGTGCAGCATCGGCGCATGATGGGCGTGGCGCGGATCAATCTGGCGCAGAAGGAGCTCGACTTCTACACGATCGGACCTGCCGGCGGCGTCAGCTTCGTGCTGGGTCCGGATCGAAAGCGCGCCTACGGACTGGAATCCGCCGTTGGCCGGTATCAGTTCTGGACCTTCGACCTCGAGCGGCGCCAGGTGATCAGCCGGGCCGAGTTCGAGGGACGCCCGAGGATGCTGCTCAAAAGCAGCTCGAATGGAAAAATTCTCTATATCTACCAGGCCGGGAACACCATCGACTACTACGATGCGGCGACCTACAAATACCTGCGCACGTTCACGGTCAACGGCGACGTGACGACCGGCTTCTTCGTCGTGCCGAAGAAGACGACCGCTCGCTGAATCGCGGCACGCGATGACGGGCACACCATGAGGCACCAGGGACTCGCGTTCGCGGCGGCCGCCGCTGCCGTCGTTGCCGTCGCGTGGCCCAATTGGACGGCGGTACACGCCGCCGACTCGCCGACGTGGCGTGTCCGCGCCGCCGCGGCATATCTCGATACGCGTCAGGACGAGTGGCAGCGCTGGCCATCCGCAGCGCGGGATCACGACACGGCCTGTGTGTCCTGTCACTCGGCGCTGCCGTACGCCCTGGCGCGTCCGGCCTTGCGCGCGACGTTGAACGAGCGCGGCCCGTCGCCGGGCGAATCGCGCCTCTTTGCCGACGTCGTGAAGCGTGTTCGATCGTGGAACGAAATGGAGCCGTGGTATCCGGACCAGACGCGCGGTCTGCCCAAGACGTCCGAATCGCGTGGCACCGAATCAGTGATCAACGCCGTCGTGCTGGCCAGGCGCGACGCTGACGCCGGCGTACTGAGCACTGAGGGGCGTCAGGCGCTTTCCCACATGTGGGCGCAGCAGATGCGGACCGGCGAGCTGTCCGGTGCCTGGGCCTGGCTGAGTTTTCGCCTCGAGCCCTGGGAAGGCGCCCAGTCCGCGTACTTCGGCGCCGCGCTGGCGGCGGTGGCGGTTGGCACCGCGCCAGCCAACTACGCGGCGAATGCGGAGATTCAGAAGAGTGTCGAACTGCTGCGTGGCTATCTCACCAGAAACGCCGCCGCTCAGCACACCTTGAACAAGATGATGCTGCTGTGGGCCGCGTCCAGGCTTCACGGACTTCTGACGCCGGCCGCACGCGAAGCGCTGATGGCCGACGTCCTGGCGGCGCAGCAACGCGACGGGGGCTGGAGTACGGCGCTCCTCGGGCCGTGGCAGCGCGCTGACGGAACGGCGCTGGACACGGCGAGCGATGGCTACGCGACCGGGCTCGCGACCTTCGCGCTGCAGCAGTCAGGCCTGTCGTCGACCGACGCACGCGTCGCACGTGGCCTGGGCTGGTTGACGGCGCATCAGGACAAGGCGACGGGTCGATGGTCGGCGGTGTCGCTGAACAAGCAGCGTGATGCGCAGACCGAGGCCGCGAAATTCATGAACGACGTCGCGACGGCGTACGCCGTGCTCGCGCTGACCGCGGTGCGGTGACACCGTGAGCTCTTCCCTCCCTGGGACCAGGTGCGGGGCCGGCGCCTGACAAGGAGCGTCTGGACAGTGTCTCCCGAGTTTCGCCGCCCCCTGGCCTACCTGCTGCCATATCGGCGGGCGCTGGCGGTCATTCTCCTGCTGAGCGCGCTCAACACCACGCTCGCGCTGGCGCAGCCGTATCTATCGAAAGTGCTCGTCGATCGTGCGTTCGCGGAACGAGATCTCGTGGCGTTGTACTGGACTGTGGCGCTATTTGCCGTCGCGGCGATCGGCGGCTTCTTTCTCACCGCCGTCATCGGACTGCGCTACACGCGGGTGTCCGCGAACGTCCTGTTCGACATGCGCCTGGCCGTCTATCAGCATCTGCTGAAGCTCTCGCCGCGGTTCTACGCCCGACGTCCGCTCGGCGACATCCTGGCCCGCATCAATAACGACGTCGGCGAGATTCAGCGGGTCGCCTCGGAGTCGCTGTTCTCCTGGGTGGGAAACCTGTTGTTCTTCGTTGGCAGCGTGGTCGCAATGCTCTGGCTCGACGCGCGACTGGCGGTCGCCGGCCTGACGCTCCTCCCGATCTCGGTGTGGGTGCTGGTTCGCACGCGCCGGTCGCTGGCGCGCCACATCAAGGCGATGCGCGAAGCCAGCGCCGCGATCGGCAGCTTTCTCGTCGAGACGCTCCAGATCGTGCGTCTGGTCGTCACGTCGAACGCGCAGACTCGTGAGAGCCAGCGGTTTCATCGCGCCAATGCCGGTTTCATCAAGGCGTTGATGGCGATGCAACTCTGGTCCTATTTCTCAGGCGCCGCGCCGGGACTGGTGCTCTCCGCGGGATACGCGGTGGTGTTCCTCTATGGCGGCCGCCGGGTCATCGACGGTTCGTTGACGCTCGGGACCTTCATCGCGTTCATGGCGTACTACATGCGGATCTTTTCACCGATTCAGGCCTTGATGGGGCTCTACTCGAGCCTGGCGACCGTTCAGGTGTCGCTCACGCGTGTCCACGAGCTGTTGGACGCGGCGCCGGACGTCGTCGAGGCCGCGGCGGCGGTCAGATTGCCGAAGATCCGCGGGACGATCGAATTCGACGGCGTCAGCCTCGACTTCGGACGCGGTCAGGTGCTGCAAGCGGTGACGTTTTCGGTGGCGGCGGGACAGACGCTCGCCATTGTCGGCCCGAGCGGCAGCGGCAAATCCACGATTGCCGACCTCCTGGTGCGCCTCCTCGATCCCGATGCGGGTGTCGTTCGTCTCGACGGCTTCGACCTGACGCGCGTCTCACTCGAGGATGTGCGCCGCCGTATCGCGCTCGTGGATCAGGCGCCGATGCTCCTTCACGCCACCATTGCCGAGAACGTCAGGTACGCGCGGCCGGACGCGTCCGAACTCGAGGTGCAGGGCGCGATCCACCTCGCAGGGCTCGACGAGTTGCTTGACCGCCTGCCGGACCGCCTCAACACCATCGTCGGCGAACGCGGCGCGGCGCTCTCGGCGGGTGAACGCCAGCGGATCGCGATCGCGCGGGCGCTGCTCATGGATCCCGACGTGCTCGTGCTCGACGAGCCGACCGCCGCGCTCGATCCAGTCTCCGAGCGGCAGGTTCTTGACGGCTATCGGCGGGCCATGCACGGGCGCACGACGGTGTTGATCACGCACGATTTCGCGCTCGCGTCAGAAGCCGATCGCGTCGTCGTCCTCGGCGAGCGCGGCATCATCGAGCAGGGGCAGCCGGCGGAACTGCTCGCGAAGGGTGGCCGGTTCGCCACGCTGTTCGAAGATCGGATTCATGTTCCTCGCTGAGTACACCGGCCGCGGCGTCCGAGTTGCCATCGTCGATAGCGGCGTGCATGCCGCCCATCCGCACGTGAACGGCGTCGAGCAGGGTGTGGCGATCCGCGAGGACGGGTCGCTCGACGACGACTACGCGGACAGGCTCGGCCACGGCACCGCAGTGGCAGCGGCGATTCGCGACAAGGCACCCGACGCGTTGATCGTGGCCGTCAGGGTGTTCTTCAGCACCTTGTCGACGGACGTGGCTTCGCTCGTGAACGGCATCGACGAGGCCTGCCGCCGCGGCGCACACGCGATCAACCTGAGTCTCGGGACGTCGAACCCGAACCATCGTGTGCTGCTCGAGGCCGCCGCCGCCCGCGCGCGTGCGGGCGGCGCGATCATTGTTGCGGCGGGGGAGGATGCCGGCGTCACCTGGCTGCCGGGAGCGATCGACGGCGTGCTGGCCGCGCGACTCGACTGGGAAATGCGGCGCGACGAATATCGAGTCACCGCGAACGGCGATCGCCTCGAAGTCTCCGCGTCCGGATATCCCCGCGAGATTCCAGGTGTCCCGCGCGAACGCAACCTGAAGGGGTTGAGCTTCGCGGTGGCGAATACCACTGGCTTTGTCGCGCGTGCGCTCGAGGCGAGACCCGGCGCGGGACTGAGTCAGGTGCTCGCGGTGCTCGATCGCGAGGCGCGCGGCGCCGGCCGCGCGATTGCCGCGGGCGGCCATTCGGAAGACCGCGACCGGCCGTGACCGTCGACGCCGACCTCGTCGTGATCGGCGGCGGTCCCGCGGGCGCCACGGCTGCCGGCCTGCTGGCCGCCTGGGGTCATCGAGTCGTGCTGGTGCATGCGGAGCCGGACGGCCCGAGCCTGGCCGAATCGCTCCCCGCCAGCATCCGCAAGCTGTTTCGGTTTCTTGGTCAGCTCGATGCCGTCGAGGCCGCCTCGTTTCACCCCAATCACGGCAACGTCTCGCGGTGGGCCGGGCAGGATGCCGTGGCGCCGACAACCGATGCCGGCTATCACGTGCGGCGATCGTCGTTCGACAACGTGCTCCGGGAACACGCGCGCGGTCGAGGCGTGACCGTTCTGAACGGCCATGTCCGTCGCGTCGAATTGTCGTCTCCGGTGGTGGTCGAGTGCGTTGGAACAGAAGGCCCGCGAACGTGCCGGGGACAGTACGTCCTCGACTGCTCTGGCCGTGCCGGCGTCGTCGCCAGACGCGGTTTGCGCCGCGCCGACGCCGCGTATCGAACGCTCGCCGTTGCGGCTGAGTGGCAGACCGACGCGTGGCCGCAAGCCGAGCGCACGCAGACGGTCGTGGACAGCTACGACCATGGATGGGCATGGTCGATCCCGTTGTCGAGCGTGCGCCGCCAGTGCACGGTGATGATCGACGCGGATCGTACGACGGTCCGGAAGTCGGACCTCGAACGTCTGTATGCCGAGGAACTGCGACGGGCGCAGACGATCAGCGCGCGGCTCGCAGACGCCCAGCGCATCGGTCCGGTTTGGGCGTGTGACGCCTCCACGTACGATTCAGTCCGCGCCTTCGAACAGGATGCGCTGCTCGTCGGTGACGCGTCGTCTTCGGTCGACGTGCTGTCGTCGGGCGGCGTCAAGAAGGCGCTCGCATCCGCCTGGAACGCCGCCGTCGTCGTCCACACGTGCCTGACGAAGCCGGGGATGCGATCCGCGGCGGCCGCATTTTACGACCGGCGCGAGCGGCAGGTGCACACGGAGTACGCGCGGCGGGCAGCGTCCTTTTTTGCCGAGGCCGCGCTGGCCCACGACGATCCATTCTGGACCGTGCGAGCGGTCCCGGTTGAAGCCGACGACAGTCCATCGGACTTCACCCTGTCGCGCGATCCAGCCGTGCGGCAGATGGTCGAACAACTGCGTGACGCACCGGAACTACGACTGGCGATCGATCCGCAGGTGACGTTCACAGACGTGGCCGCGATCGAAGGCCGGGAGATCGTCCTGCGCGAAGGCGTCGCGATTCCGGGCCTCGCGACGCCGGTCCGCCACGCGGCCGGTCTGAATCTGCCAGCGCTGATCCGGATGACGCCGCATCATCGGGACGTGGCGTCGCTTCTCACCGCCTATGAACGCGATGTCTCACCGGCCGATCCCCGGGGCCTGCTCACGGCGCTGGCGTTCTTGATCACGCGCCGCGTGCTGCGCGTATCCGATCGTGAAATCCTGCTTCAGCCGGATTCGTCCGGCTCCGGCTGAAGCCGGAGCCCACAACCTTGTTTCGCTCTAGCGCGTGCGTTCGCTGACCGCGATCCTCATCCGGTCTCCGCCCAGCACCGTCCCCGTTGCGGCCCGATCCGTAAAACGCAGTTCGTAGGACCGTCCAAATTCCAGCAGCGCGGCCGGCAGCGTCGTGCTGACGTTCGCGGCCGCCGGCGACATCGCCACGGGAACCGTGTCGGTCCAGAGCACGGTGCCGTTTCGGGCGAGCTCAAACGTGACGGCATGCGGAGTCGGCGTTCCGGGAACTTCGACGCGTAGCGTGACGGACTGGGCGCCGCGCGGGAATTCCACCGGCACCTCGTCGAACGAGCGCGCCCGGATACCGCTGCCCGCCGCCGCGGGGCGTGGGAATACGATCGTCACGGCTTCGAGCGCGGGCAACAACGACGGCGTGGGTGCGGGCGCCGGCGGAGCGGCCGGCTCGGGGAGCGAAGGAAGCGGTGGTGCCGCCTGTGGCGCCGGCCGGCGGCGGTTGTCGCCGGCGCGCACGCTCGGCGCCGCTGGTATTGGAGTAGCCGCTGTGGCACTGGCCGGCGGGACGACTGCCGGCGGAGCGATCTCCGGCACCACCGCAGGTGGTGGCGCGTCAGCGCCTCGGCCGACCTCGCGGTTCGTCGACAAAGGAGCCGGGGTGGGGAAATTTCGCGCGACGACGCCGGAGTTCTTGTCTGCCCGCGGTGACGAAAGCGCGAAGGCGATGGCGACGGCAACAATCGCGGTTCCGCCGGCGAGCGCAAGCGGCCATGGCCGGAAAACCGTGAGCCGCGACGCGGCAGGTGCGGCGGCCTGCGGCGGGAGTGGACCATCGAGTAAGCGTGTGAGCCGGTCGATGCGCGCCGCACAGGCGGGGCACCAGATCCGGTGCAGCTCGACCCGTTCTCGATCGACCGTGGCGTCGCGGAGAAAGGCCTCGATCTCGCTCGTGAGCAGATGCGGTCCGGCGAGCGCCTCGAGTTCCGCATCACCCCGGATGAGCCGTTCGTGTTCGGTCATGGCTGCTCCGGCCGTGGCGCGAGGGACACTCCGGGTCGCGGGCCGCGTCCCCGCGTCTCGCGTTGCTGGCGCAGATAGTCGCGGAACGACTGCGCCAGGTCGCGATGACCGTCATGTTCGAGCGCGCCAGCGATCGCTGTCACGCCGCCGATCACCGCGCGCTCGATTCGTTTCCGCGCGCCATCGAGCGTCATCGCAGGAGCGTCCGGAGCGCCGGCCGACAGCTGGTCGAGGGCCAGGTCCTTTCGTGACTGCCCCTGCAGGATGACGCGAACGAACATCTGCAGGTTGTAGACCTCACGGGCAGCGTTGGCACGACTCCCAGCGGCAGCCGCCTTCGCCAGCGCCCGAACCGCCTCCTGCACGGCCGCGACGTTTTCCCGCGCCACCGCGAGCTCGAACGGCGTGGACTCCGCCGGCGCGGCCAGTTCCATGTCGCCCTCGTCGAACGCGACTTCGCGCGGAGTGCCGTCCTCGGCGCGTCGATCGCGGCGCGCGGCGCGCAAGAACCGTCCGAGGTCCTGGGCGTGATGGTCGAGTTCGGCGGCAAGAAATGCCCGCCACTTGTCAGGCTCGCGGAGTCCGGCGAAGACGCGCTGCCGGGCCAGCTTTTCGGAGAACCGCGCGAAGACTTCGTCGGCAAATTCGCTGTCGCCGCGCCAGTAGTGGCGCGCGAGCTGCGCGCAGCGGCCTTTGAGCCACGCACCGTGCCGCGCCATGAATTCGTCGGCCAGGGCGGCGTATTTCGACGAGGCTGAGGCATTCCCGCCGGCCGGGTCACTGAGAGCTCCAACGAGTTCCTCGTCGGAGAGCTTGGCCATCGACATCCCCGGAAAAGACCACGATTGTATGCGTCTTCCAACGACCCCACTGAGAGAGAGAACGTCGCCGCTCTGGGTTTGCGACAGCCCACCGGGACGACGGACAGGCTAAAGCCTGTCCCTACCGGAGCGTCCGCCGGCCGCATCAGCGGTAGGGACAGGCTTCAGCCTGTCCGTTCAGTGTCGCAAACCTGAAGGCACGGCGTTCCCTGACGACAGGGAGGCACCTGTGACACAACGGATTTGCACGGGGCTCATCGTGGCGGCGGCTCTGACCGCGGGTTGTGCCAACCCGCTCGCGCCTGACGCCGTCGACGCCGGCATCAGCGGCGGACCGTCGGGTAGTTATTGCGCGGAACTGGTCGCGCGGGCGACAGACCTTTCCAGCCCAATCTGTCCGGCGGCCGCCTGCGAGCCGGGGTATCCCGCGAGCACGCCCGTCAGGCTGCAGTTCAACCGTGAATTCCGATCGACCGCGGGCTGGGTCGTTACGAGTCTTGTGCTTCGGATTGGGAACGAGGTGTATCGCAGCGTCTCCGACTCTTCCAACAACCAGAGCTTCGAGCACTTTTCATTCGCGCTGTCTCCCCGCCCCCGCGCGGTGAGCCAATCGTTTACCCGCGCTCGCGTCTACATTCAGTGGAACCACCATCCCGACGGCGGCGGGCAGCCCGCGACATCGATCGCCTGGGCAGAGGGCTCGATCGTGTCCGTGGCGCAGTCGTCCGCCGACGGCTCCGAGACGCTGACGCTGCGCGCCTATGTCGACTACGAGGTGGGCTGTAGCTCGTAGACGCACCGGCGCATAGGCTATGCTGCCTGCCATTCGCCGATGACCGCGCTGTCCACACGTGTCGCCCGCCTCCTGGCGGTCGCAGTATTCGTTGCGCTGGCCGTTGTCGTGACGCTGGCTCAGGCTCCAGCCAGTCGATGGGGTCTCACAATCCTCGTCGTGGCCGGCGAGGATTCCGTCAACGTCATTCAGCAGCGGACCGCCGTCGCCCCGATCGTCGAGGTTCGCGATCGCAACAATCAGCCGGTGGCCGGCGCGCTCGTCATGTTCACGATCGGCGATCGGTCGAAGCTGGCCGGCGGGCAGAAAACGATCACCGTGACGAGTGACGCCGGCGGACGCGCCACGGCAGGCGAGATCGTACCGGTCCAGAGCGGCCGTGCGAACATCAATGTCCGCGCCAGCTATCAGGGGCAGACCGCGACCGCGTCGATTCGACAGGTCAATGTGTTGACGCCGGCGCAGGCCGCGACGGTGGTCGCATCAGGCGGTGCCGCGGCGGCGGGCGGCGGTGGATTGTCGCCGGTGGCGATCGGCGTGATTGCGGGCGGCGGCGGCGCGGCGGCGCTTCTCGCCATTGCCGCGACATCGGGCGATGACGACGTGCTGACGCCGTCGAATCAGTTCACCGTGCCGCAGACGTTGACGGCGCCGTTTTCAACCACCGAGACATTCGTCGTGACTCCGCCCGGCTGCACGGTGAGCGTCACAAACAGCGGCACGATCTCGGTCACGATTCAGACCCGGACGGCGTCCCTCGCCAGCGGCGTGGGTTCGTTCGTCCGCACGCTGAGCAATCCCTCGCCGCCGTCATGCGGTGGCTTCGCGCCCACCACCGGCAGCGCCGCGCAGAACACGCTCGGCTCGTTCAGCGGTGCCCCCGACACCATTCAGATGAGCATCACCAGCGGCGGAAACAATGGCGTTTCGATCGGCAGCAACACCTACACGTTCTCGGGCCGTCTGACCGGCTCGGAAATCACCGGCACGCTGACCACGGCGAGCACGACCACCATCCTCTCGAATGGTCTGCTGATCGCTGGCAGCGCCAGCGTCACCGTCACACTGCGCTAGCCATCCGAAGAAAGTCACCCCACGCGAAGCCTTCTTCCTTGGGCGGTTGACTTCTCGGGTGACACTTTCTGTCTCTTTATTCGCCAGCTCGACCAATGAAAGAATGGCGCCTTCAATCTTGAAGGAGTTCCGCGTGCCCAGAATCAAGGCCCTCATCATCGCGACGGTCGTCACGCTCGCAGCAGCACCGGCATTCGCCAACTCGATCACCATTTCGGGAACCGGTCACGTCACGCTCATCAACAACGCCGCGTTTACAGACATCGCGCTCAATGCGCCGATTTCGTTCAGCGTGACCGTTGATGACTCAGTCAGCGGTGTCGCCAGTCCGGAGGGCACGAAGTACAGCGGCGCGCTGTCGGCGATCAGCTTTGCGTTCGGTACGATCACCGGCGGCGCTGCTCCCGGTGCGGCCAACTACGTCAACATCCAGGATGGCCCGCCCAAGCCGAACGACCTGATCAACTTCAATACGCTTCACGCCGTCGCCGCCGGCTATCCGGATGACGCGACGACGCAGTTCAACATGTTCTTCTTCGAACCGATCGCGTCAGGATTTCTGACTTCCGACAGCCTGGCTGCGGCGTTGGCCACGAACCTCATGTCGTACACCAACCGCGAGATCTCGATCGATCGATTGTTCTTCAACGATGGCGCGCTGGTCAGCGCAGTTCAGCGCGTGGATATTCTGGGCCGGATCGACAGCCTGACCGTGACGGAAAACGCGGTGCCGGAGCCGGGCACGCTGCTGCTCATGGCCGCTGGGTTGGGCGCGCTGCGGAAGCGTTCGCGCAAGTAGAAGTCGTGGGGTCCGGCTTCAGCCGGACCCTACAAGAGCCTATCGAGTCGCCGGGACCGCTTCGACCAGCAGGCCGACTGCGCGGCGCGTGGCGCGGCCGGCGGCCTGCACGCCTTTGTAGTGTCCGAGCCGCACGACGGCGAGCTGGTGTGACGGGATGATCAGCACCTGCTGGCCGCCGACGCCGGACATGAAGTACATGTCCTTCGGCGCGGGCCAGCCGCCGTCGCCGTTCACCCAGAACAGTCCGCCGTAGGTCGGGCGGTTGTCCGCGACCCACGCCGGCGCCAATGCGCCGACGAACTTGGCGTAGCCTTCCGGCAGAATCCGTTCGCCATTCCAGACGCCGTCCTGCAGATAGAGATTCGCGATCCGCGCCCAGTCGCGGCCTGACGCCGCTTCGTAACCGTGCGTGAGGAAGTTGCCGTACGGATCGGTGTCCATCACCATCGTCCGGACGCCAATCTTGTCGAAGAGCGCGCGCTGCGGGAACGCGTGGTAGTTCTCGCCGCGCTTCTCGACCGCGAGGCGGACCATGTAGTTGGTCAGCACCGGATCGGTGTTGCGATAGCGGCCGACCGTGGCCGGCGGCCACTGCTGCGGACGGGTCGCCGCGTACTTGAACGTGTCCATCGCGCCCGTGTAGTAGTAGAGATGATCCGGATAGGGTCCGCTCTCGTCGTAGTCCGGATCCTGCGGCGCGATGATCCGCAGGCCGCTCGACATGTTGAGGATGTCGCGCACGCGGATTTTCTGGCGCGGGTCGCCGGCGGTCTGCCATTCCGGAATCGGCGCCGGCTGATCGAGCGTGTAGGCGCCTTGCTTGATGAGGACGCCGAGGAGCGTGCCGCTCAGGCTCTTGCCCATCGACCAGCTTTCGAGCGGCGTCGTCGGCGTGATGTTCGGGCCGTAGCGCTCGGCAATGATTCGCCCTTTGTAGGTGACGACGAAGGCCGCCGTCATCGCGTCGGGATCGAACGCGGCGTCGATCGCCTGCTGCACCTTCGCCGCATCGACGCCGGCCGGCGCGGGACCGGTTGGCGCCGCGTCGCCCATCGGCCAGGGCGTCGACTTCGGATCGGGCAGCCGCGGTGTGACCGTTGACGGCGTGAACATCACGTCGGTCTTGCCGATCGGCAACGTGATGCAGCCCTGGCTGCCGACGTGTTTCGCGAGCCGCACGGTGCCGTTCGGCATCGTCACTTCGACGGTGTGCTGCTGGCGGTCGATCTTCGGCGTCCCGAGCTTCGCGCGCTCGGCGTACGGCGCGGTGAAGTAGCCGACGTTTTCGGCCGCAAAGGCGGGGTCGAGGCCGGTGACAAAAACCGCCGTGCACATGATCTTCGCGTAGCCCGACGCGTAGTGCTCGATCTTCTCGCCCGGCGGCGGCACGTACCTGGTCGGCAATTCCAGCGACTTCCCGCGCGCGATGAGCGCCGCGCGCGCCGCGGCCTGCGCCGCGTTCTGGTTCTGTGCCGCGAGCACGCCGCCGCAGACAACGAGGACCGCACCAACGCCAGCGAGGAAGGGCTTCTGCATGCGGCGAATTATAGGGAGCCGCAGAGCAAATGCGCCACGAAAACACGAAATGGACAGGGTTGCTTGTCCTAAATGCGCCACAGAGACACTGAGACACAGAGGCAACGCCCGACGCGGACGGGCCTGCTGCGCAGGCCGTCCGCGTCGACATTTCGTGCTTTCGTGTTTTGGTGGCGAATTTGACGCTGCGAACTCCGCGAGCTCGGTGGGAAACGCTGTGATCTCGCGACGGGTCAGGCGATGCCGACGGACTGGCGATTCACACGCCGGCAGACGAGCATGAGTTCGTCGACACCGGTCGTGTCGATGACGCCGGAGGCGAACGTCATCGGTTTCTGGAATCTCAACGCGACTGGCATGCCGACCCAGTTGTACCAGAACATCGCCCAGTCGGGATGCTTCTTGAGCCACCACTGACCCTGGCGGACCCACCAGTTGTTGGGCGACTGCATGCCGTACGCCGTGCTCTTCTCGACCTTGAAACCGTTCTCCGCCAGGACCGCGCACAACTCGGCGGGTTCGTAGCGGCGGGCGTGGCCGACCCAGTCGTCAAAGTCGGACCAGAGCGCCGCGAAAATCGGCACGGAGCACAAGAAGACGCCGCCGTCCTTGAGGACGCGGCTCACCTCGCTGAAGAGGCGACGGTCGTCCGAGACGTGCTCGATGACATCGCACGCGCAGACGAGATCGAACTGTTGATCCTGGAAGGGCAGTTCGCTGCGGCCGGATTTGGACTGCGTAGCGAAGCCGCCGCTGGCATTCAGGCGTTCGACGGCCGGAGCGCTGAGATCGAGGAAGTGCGTGCCGGCGACGGGGAGGCGTGGGCGAAGGCCAGGACCAATCTCGAGGCGTGCCGCTGAAGATGGCAGGAGACCGGAGACCAGCGGCCACGTGTTGAAACGCTCTGGACGCTGCAGGTGTGCACGCGTCCAGAGCGCATCGTAGAAAGCACGGTTCGTCGAAGTGATGTCAGCCGACATGTGGCAACGCTTCCGTGGCCACATTCTAAGCGCGATTACTTCGGCGTGAGCTTGTAGAGACCGCCGGTCTGCGAATCCTCGAGGATCCACAGCGCGCCGTCAGGCCCCTGTTCGATGTCGCGGACTCGCTTGCCCACCGCCCACCGCTCGGCCGGCGTCGCGCCGCCCTTGCCGTCGAAGGTCACGCGGCTGATGGACTGCGTCGCAATCCCGCTGATCAAGGCCGACCCCTTCCACTGCGGGAACATGTTGCCGCTGTAAAAGAGCAGGTTGCCCGGGGCGATGACCGGGGTCCAGTAGATCACCGGCTTCTGCAGATCCGAACGCGTATCCGGGCTCGGAATCGGCGTGCGGTCGTAGTTGGTCGCGTACGAGACGAGCGGCCAGCCGTAGTTCTTGCCGGGTTCGATCAGGTTCAGCTCGTCGCCGCCGGCCGGGCCGTGTTCGAGTTCCCACAGTCTGCCGTCGGGGGAGAACGCCAGACCATACGGCGTCCGGTGCCCGATCGTCCAGGTTTCGGCCGGCGCGACGTTCGGACCTTCCACGGTGTAGGTGCTGATGACCGGCGCGGTCTTGGCGATTTCCGTGTTGCGCGGCGGGTTGATGAGCGGCCGCTCGGGGCCGCCGGTCTTGCCCGCGAACGGATTGCCTGGCGCGGGCTTCCCGTCCATCGTCAGCCGCAGGATCTTGCCGACTTCGGTGTTGGGATCCTGCGCCGGCGTCATGCGCTGACGATCGCCGACGGACAGGAAGATGTAGCCGTCAGGCGTGAACACGACCTGCGCGCCGAACTGGCCGCCACGCCCCTTGGGCATGTCGCGCCAGAGGACCGTCAGGTTCTCGAGGCTCGCCTTGCCGTCGCCAATGACCAGGCGCGCACGGGCCAGCGCCAGGCCAGACGTGCCCTGGGCTTCGCCCGGTTCGGCGTAGGTCAGATAGATGCTGTGATCGGTGGCGTACTTCGGCGATGTGAACACGCCAAGCATGCCGCCCTGACCCTGATAGAGAACCGGCGGGACGTTGTCGATCGGCGTCTTCTCTCCCTGAGGGGTGACCAGCCAGACCGGTCCGACCTTCTCGGTGACGACCATCTTGCCGTCCGGCAGGAAGGCGATCTTCCAGGGCAGCCTGAAATCCGCCACCTTGGTCATCGTGAACGGCACTTCGGCTTCCGGCTTGATCGTGCCTGCGTTGATTTGGGCCCCCGCGCTGACCGGCATGAGCCCCAGCAGGAACGCCGCTTTCAAAAACGTCTTCATGTCTCTCCTTCCGTCGATACTCCAGAGTCGAGCAAATAGGCTAATAGTCAGTTTACGACGGGATCACGGGTTGAGCTTACGCTCCCGCTTCGCGGAGGGTTCCGGGTTCCGGGTGCCGGGTGCCGGGTGCGCCGTTTCGTTACATCACCGAGGAGTCGCTGCGGTCGCTCGCGCGGACGAGGGAGGCGGTCCGGACGCGGGTCGTGACGACGGTGCCAAGCGTGGCATGGGTCAGCTCGAGGCAGAAGCCGGCGTGGACGACGTGGCGGCGGAGGAGTCCACCGCCGAGCGAGCTACCGCTCACGCGCGCGTCGCCGAAGGCCGGAAAGGCGCTCCCGCCGCGAATCTTCACGGCGCCAGTGCGGGGCGAGACGATCACAATCGTGTAGACGCTGTTCTTGGTCGTGACCGTCAGTTCGTCGAACTCGGCGAGCGCCGTGATGTCGATGCCGCCGCTCCAGTCCGCCGACGACCAGGCGTCGATGGTCGCCCCGCGCGGGACGTAGGCGCCGATCACCACGCTGCCGCTCGAATCGCTCACGCCCTTATCCTACGCCTCTTTTCGCGGGCCGGCTTTCCTTGTCCGCCGTAGCCTTGGCGAAGGCGGAAGCCGGACCTGATTTAGTTCGGCGGTGGCACGACCCCCAGCTGAATCAACAGGCCGAGCATGTCCATCTGGACCCAGTTTTCAACCAACTTCCCGTTGTGCGCTTTCCAGATGTCGATGTACTCCACCTTGATGCTCTTGCCGGTCGCCGGCACGTTCATGAACGTTCCCTTGTGCGTGCCGGTGAAGTGGCCGCGCGTCGCCGCTTTGTCCGGCTCCGCGATCACGTCTTCGACCACGATGTGCATGTCGGGGAAGCCGCCGAAGAACACCTCGAGCACCTGCCGCAGTCCGGATGGTCCCGGCGCCGACATGGGCATCGAGTAGTTCACGTAGCGAGGATCGATCGCGTCGTCGAGCGCCGCGAGGTGCCGCTGGTTCATCGCGGCGAAGAGCCCGTGGACGCGGTCCTTCATCTCACTGGCGCTGAGCACGCGGTCGTGCGGACCACGGTGAACGACCGGGGCCGGCAGCGGCGGCGGTGCGGGCGACGGCGGCATCGCGCCCATCTGGGTGAGCAGCCCGACGGCGTCGACGACGCCCCAGTGCTCGACCAGCTTGCCGTGCTCGACGCGATGAATGGCGATGCCGCTCATGGTCACCATCTTGTGGCATGGCGGAATGTTGAGGAATGGCCCGGTGTGGCGTCCGGAACCCGTGATGCGCGTCGCGACCTTCGACCCTTCCGCGACCTGATCGTCGATGACGTGTTTGAAATCCGAGAAGATGCCGAGCCCGATGTTGAAGGTGTCCTTCAAGCCGGCCATGCCGGGCGTCTTGCTGGCGAACGGTGGCGGGTGGTGGTCGGCGTAGTGGCTGCCGATGTGTTTGTCCAGAATCGACGCGTGCCCGGTGTCGATGTCGCGCTGGAACTGCTGCACCGCTGTTTTTGGATCGCTCACACCCGCCTCCATCAGACTATGTGGGTTTCGAGTGTACCTATACGGCTCCAGACTTGGAATTGGATTTCACGTGCAGTCCGGCTGAAGCCGGATTCCACGATTCGTTCACGCCCCCGCAATCGTGCTGTAGCCGAGGAGCGCCAGGACCGTCAGCCCGATGCCGACATAGAGCCAGTCGCGCTGACGGCCAAAGCCGACAACGGCAGAGATCACGCGTGCAACGGGCGTCGCGATCAGCAGGAGCAGGCCGGCCTGGATGATCGCGCGCGGGTCCAGTCGAAGAGCGGCAGCGGCGATGCCTCGAAGCGAACGGAGTTCGGCAGGCGTCCCGCGAAACGTCCCGTAGTCGGCGCGGTCGAGGCCGTGCGAGGCGAGGAACGCCACCCCACCCGCCAGCACCAGGAATGCCGACAACAGGACCCCGGCGCGCAGCACGCCGGCGAGAAGCGCATCGAGCGGCTCGTTGGTTGAACGCGTGTCCATCAGATTTGCCCGGTCGCGCCGTTATAGAGCATCTCGATCGCCAGCACGACGATCACTCCAGTAAAGACGATGCGAAGCTGACGCGTCGGGGCGCGGTCGAGGACGCGCGCGCCCTGCATCGCGCCGAAGAGCACGCCGAGCACCACCGGCATGGCGAGACCCGGATCGATGTAGCCGCGGCGTAGATAGATCCCGGCGCTGGCCGCCGCGGTCACGCCAATCATGAAGTTGCTGGTCGTCGTCGACACCTTGAACGGCAGCCGCATCGCCTGGTCCATTGCCAGCACTTTGACGGCGCCGGAGCCGATACCGAGCAGTCCCGACAACACGCCGGCGACGTACATCAGGGCGAATCCGAGCGGCACGCGCCGGACGTGGTACGGCTGCGGACCGTCCGGCGTGGGGCAGCTGGCGTCGAATCGCAGCCGGGTTGCCAGCCGATCCGGCGGCCGACCCGAGGCCGATCGATCCTCAGGCTGACGAAATCTGAAGGCCGAGTAGATCAGCACGCAACCGAACACGATGGCCAGTCCGCTCGACGAGACCTGCATCGCGATCGCCGCGCCCGACAGCGCGCCGAGCGTCGTCGCAATTTCGAGGAACATGCCGACCTTGATGTTGGTGTAGCCCTCGCGGACGAACGCCGCCGCGGCTCCCGACGATGTCGCGATCACGCAGACGAGCGAGGTCCCGATGGCGTAGCGGATGTCGACGCCGAAGAGCAGGACCAGCATCGGCACGATCACCACGCCGCCACCCAGGCCGGTCAACGCGCCCAGAAATCCGGCGGCCAACGATCCGGCCGCGATGGCCAAGGTTTGGACGACGATAGTCATTGCCGATCGCGAGCGATTCTACGCGGGCTCGCGTCGCCGCGCGACGAGCGGTGGTCGCGGTGCGAAGTCTTACGAGGCCGTGCCCTGGACGACGACGGTCAGGCTGCGGAACAGCGCGTCGGTGAAGCCGCTGCCGGTCCACAGAAAGAGCTGCATGTGCAGGCCGTCGGTCAGGTCCAGTGCCGTTGCCGGGAGTGACTTGACGTTGTAAAGCGTCGGCGACGTCGTGGCGGTATTCGGGGCAGTGAACTGGACTCTGAAACCCATGTCGACGGTGGCGGTGAGGGCGGCGTTATAGGCCGTGTTGCGCAGCGGCACGACCTTGAACTGGGAGCGCGCCGAACGAGTGATGCCGCGGTCGGGATTCGTGCTGGATGTCGTCGCCTGGCCGGCCGGCAGGCCAATCGTCGTGCCGTCCAGATGCACCTCGACGTCAAAGGTGGCGAAGTCGCTCTGGCTGATTCCGGTACCGGACACGACGATGCTGCTGATCTCGATGTGCTTGCGCGCCAGCGCCGTGTCGATGCCCTCGGTCGTGACGAAGTAGTCGAAGCGTTCGTTCGGCGATCCGGTCCCGCCGACGTCGTTGATGTGATACGGGCCCGCGGCGCTCCACGTGGAGGTAAAGGCGACGGGGGTGCCCGTCGTGCTGGTCGTTGACGTGGTGTCGGTCGTCGGCGTCGTCGGCGAGTCGCCGGACCCATCCGCACAGGCTGCGGCCCCGATGACACACGCTGCCAGTCCAGCCCCAAGCACCGAACGCACGAGCCGCTTCATGCCGACCACCTCTGATCAACAGTCGGCAGAAACGGGATGAAACTTGAGTTCCTGGTTCGAGGTGGCGGGCTCCAGGTGCGGGTGCTAGGTGCTAGGTGCCTACTTGGGGTGGCCCATTTCCGGGACCGGGCGTCCCAGGAATCCCTCGAGCGGCTGTGTGTCGCTGTTGCCCATGCGCATGGTGTCCATCAGGTTGATCGACCGCGCCTGCGAGAGCGCGGTGGCCACCGGGACGTTGCGCTCGCGAATCAGGTAGGCGGCCCAGAGGTGGCTCGCGCGCCAGGCGATTGTGCAGTGCAGCAGCACCTTGCCGTCGGCCGCCGCCATCGCCGCGGCGAACTCGTCGAGCTGCTTCGGGCCGTACGGATTGGCGGGCGTGCCGCGCATCGGAATGTGGACGTACTTCATCCCGAGCTCCTTCACGAGCGCGGCCTCGTCGAAGCCGATGCGCGCCATCTCCTCGGGCATGCGGAGGTTCACGACCGTCGTCACGCCTTTGGCGCGCAGCTCGCGCAACGCCTTTTCGGTCGGCTGGCCGGCGATGAAGAAGTCGTCGCCCACGGTCGAGAACTTGTCCTGGAACATCCCGGTAATGTCCTGCGCGACCGGATTCGGCACTGAGCCGGACGTGCTGTGCACAATGTTCTGCGCGCTGGCCGGACGCGTGAGCGACAGGATCAGCACGACGGCGGCGAAGATCTGAAACAGCGCGGGACGGTTCATGGCGGTTCCTCTCCGCTGGCGATGATAGCCGACCCGAAAACGCTTCACAACGAGATCGCAGAAACCACAGAGATCTTTTGGCTAAGAAACTCTGCGGACTCTGCGTTCTCGTTGTGAAGCTTTTCGTCAGAATCGGAGGAGCCGGTTGATCTTCACGACGAAGGCGCGATTCTTCAAGTCGGGGAAGCCGGTGAGCTGGGTGTCGCGTTCGTCGGTGTAGACGATGAAGAGCTCGCTGCCGGGGCGGTACTCCCAGCGAAAGCGGACGTTGCTGCTGAACACGCTGTCGTTGGAGCTGTACTGGACCAGCGCGCTCGCGAACATGCACGGCGAAAACGCGTAGTCCGAACGCGTGCGGGCCAGCAGCGTGGTGAAGCCGCCCAGCGTTCGATCGACGTCGTTCACCTGGAGGCTCGGTTCGACTGACCACTGCTTGACGATCGAGACGCGGGCGCCGGTGAAGCCGACCGCGGTGATGGTCCCGTCGTAGTAGCCGCCGCGCTGCAGCGAGACGGCGCCTGACGCACGCCGCTGCAGGCCGAACTGGTACGCGAGCGTGACATCGTGGAACGAGTAGCCGCCGCGCGGAATCGCCACGCCGGTGGCGACGCTGAGCGGGCGCAGCAACAACTCGTAGTTGGCGCCGCCTTCCACCGAGAAGGTATCGCTGTTCTGCCGCTCGATCGCGAAGCGGCCGGTCTGGGCCCGCGTTTCGAGCTCTCCGGCGCCGTTCTCGATGTACTCGAGGTTGGCCTGGAACGTGAACTGCCGGACGCCGCGGAAGCGTTCGCGGGGGCGCGGACTGAAACGCAGCTGACCGAACGAGCGCCGCATGTTGTCGCGCCGGATCAGCCCGACGTCAGGCGCGAAGTTGTCGCCGACCTTCAGGTACGACGCCTGGGCACCATAGCGGTCGCCATCAAAAGCGGCGCGGGCCAGGTAGCTGTCGTTGTCGGACAGGTCGTTGCCCTCTGACCGCGCGTAGTAGCCGCCGAGATTCACGTTCTGGAAGAACGAAAACGCCGCGTCGGCGCCGTAAGCGGTGTTCGATGTGCCGGCGGCCACGGTCGAATTGGTTCGGTGCGTGACGATCGCGCCGATTGTGCTTCGCCTGAGGATGTCGCGTTTGACGCGCAGCACGGTGAAATTTGTCGCGGGGGTCTGCGAGACCTCTTCTTCGCCGGTCTCGATGTTCATCACGCCAAGGCTGTAGTCGCCGACCTTGCCGGTGAGCCGCCCGCCCGCCGTGATCGGAATGACCCGCCCCGCGTTCAGTCCGACGCGACGGCTGTAGAACAAGTACGGCGTCGCGGCGGGCGTCGTCCCCATGGTTCCGCTCCGCGCGAAGTCGAAGATGCCGCGTCCTTCCAGAAAGAAGTCGCGCTTCTCCGGGTAGACGATGCTGAAGCGGGTCAGGTTGACCTGCTGCTCGTCGACTTCGGTCTGTGCGAAGTCGGTGTTGATCGTGACGTCGGCGGTCAGGTTGGCGGTGACGCCGTACTTCGCATCCAGCCCCACGTCTGGATCGAAGTCATTGTCGATGGGCGGCGTGCGGAGACGATCGGTGGTCAGCTGCGAGATCGCGTACGGCTTCAGCTCGACGTTCTTGCTGGCGGGAGGCAGATCCAGGCCAGCCAGCGTGGCCGCGCGCGACAACCGGAACATGCCGCCCGGCACGCCGGCCGCCGCGGGAATCGGCGCGACGTGGGTCCACTCGTTCTTGCGGCGGATGACGCGCCGGATGTTGATGCCCCAGATCTGGTTCGGCCCGGAGTTGTAGCGGAGCGACTTGAACGGGATGGCCATTTCGACCGTCCATCCGCCCTCGAAGCGGCCCGTGCGCGAGTCCCACACCGGATTCCAGTCGACGTTCAGATTGCCTTCGTCGGTGACCGCCTGATCGGCGCGGGCGCCGAGCGGATTCGTGTAGAACAGGAATCCGTTGCGCCGGTCATAGAAGGTGTCGAGGATCACGCCGAAGGTGTCGTTCTGCCGGAGCTGGTTGGTGTCGCGGCGCATTTCGTTGGCGACCCAGCGTTCGGGCGGCGCCGTGTCCCAGCAGCGCGCCGCGATGTAGATGTATTCGTCGTCGAACAGGACCCAGGCCTCGGTGCGTTCCGTGGCCGGCGCGCCTTCACGCGGCACCTGCTGGACGAAGTCGCTGACCGACAGCTCCGCGCGGTAGACGGCATCGTCCAGTCGACCGTCAAACCGCAGCGGTTCGGTCAAGCGGATCGCGCGGATGGTCGCGCGGCCGGCGCCGTCGCGCGTGATGACCGCCGGCGCAATCGGCGCCGGCGGACCGTCGATCGCTCTGACGGCCGGCTGCGCGAAGACGCTGCCGCTCGCCATCGCCAGCAGCAGCGTCAACGTCGGGATGCGCATGCGTGGTCACGGAGCTTAGTCGTTGTGCGACGCGGCGAGATAGCAAAAAGCTTGAGAGCCTTTTGGGGTTCCCGCGGGATTCTGCGAGAATATCGTCCGCGCGCTGCGCTTGAAGGAGCCATGTTGATGCCCAATCCGATGTTGCCGAGCCGCCGTTCGTTCATGTCGCTCATGTCATGGCTCGCGGGTGCGACCGCGATTCCCGCTGCCGTCGAGGCCGCGCAGGCGCCGGCCGCGGCCCAGAACTGGGACCTGCGCTGGATCGAGGATCTGAAGGGCCAGCACAAGATGGTCTTCGACATGGCCGACGCCGACCCTGCGTCGCAGCCGCCGCCGCTGCGTCTCCCGCGAAACTACATGGACACGTTTCGTGACGTCTACAAGCTGGAATTTCCCGAGGTGCGGACGCTGGTCGGCATCTCCGGCCGCGCCTTTCCGGTCAACGCCACCGATCGGATCTGGGAAAAGTACGGCCTCGGCGAGCAGATGCGGATCGTCGACCCCGCCACGAAGCAGCCCGCGGTACGCAACATCTTCATGGACGACGCCACGCTGGGCGTGAAGGCGCTGCAGGCGCGCGGCACGATCTTCTGGCAATGCGCGATCGCGGTCGGCGCCGTCGCGCAGCAGTTGGCGACGGCGAAGAACCTGCCGGTCGCCGACGTCCGCGCGGATTTGCTGGCCGGCTTGAATCCCGGTGTCAAGCTCGTGCCATCGCACGTGATGGCGATGTCGCTCGTCCAGGAGCGCGGCGTCAATTACGTCAAGATGTAGAGGACTTCGCTCGGTGCGCGCAAGTCCCGCCACGAACTCGTGGAAGGACGTCGTTGTGTAAACCAGGTCGCACGCGCCACGCGGAGACCGACCCGCGCGGCGCCTTCGAGTTCCTCGTCCCCGCCATCACCGACGTAGAGGGTTGTTTCTGGATCCGCGCTCAGGCCGTTCAGCGCGCGCCGATAGATCTCGGCCTCCGGTTTGGCGGTGCGCTCATGGCAGGAGAAGGCCGTGTACCGGAACGCGCTTGCCAGTGAACAACCCGACCAGCCGGCCACGTCTTCATCGAATCCGTTGCTGACGACGCCGAGCTTTACACCGCTCTGAATCAGGCTCGAGATCAGCGCCGCGATGCGCGGATCGATGGTGGCGAAGACGACGGCCTTCTCCCGCGCGCGCTGTTGACAGAGTGCCTGGATGGCCGCGGTGTCGGCGCAACCGATTGTGAGCTGCGAAATCTCCGTCAGTGCCGCGGCGAACGAAAGTTCACCGCGCACAACCAGGGGCCGCCTGACTTTCCACTCCCGTCGGTAGGCGTCCTGGGGCAATCCCAATGCGTCGGCGAGCCTTCCCGCACGCGTGGGTGTGATACCGGATTCGGTAATCAACGTCTCGTAGTGATCGAAGAGCACGGCGTCGATCACAGCCGGATCATAGCCGCCGCCTCGCGCGGCGCCCGTCGAAACGCCGCTGACGCTCGACCGCGATGGGCAATCGCGCGCAGATCGGCTGCACAGCATGGCGTCGCCGCCGTGCTACCGTGGAGGGGGCTGCGGTTTGACCACCCATCTCTCTTTCACGCCTTTCGACCCGCAGGAGATCGAGCAGTCGATTCCTGATCGCTTCGCGCAACAGGTCGAACGCCACGGCGACCGTCTTGCCGTCCGGTGCCCCCGCGAGGCGTTGACCTACGACCAGCTGAACACCCTGGCCAACGCCGTGGCCTGGCGCCTTGTCGACCACGAGTCGACCGGCAGCCGGGTGGTGGTCCTGGTCGGCCAACGCGCAAGCCTGATGGCGGCGTTTCTCGGTGTGTTGAAGGCGGGGCACGCCTATGTGCCGCTCGATCCCGGCCACCCGCCGGCGCTGTTGGCGCGCGCGATCGCGGATGCTGACGCCTGCGCGGTCGTTCACGACACCGAGACGAGCGCGCTCGCATCGACGCTGGTGCCGTCGTCCATGGGCCGAGTCGATCTCGACGCGCTCGACCCGCGCCGGGCAGGTGCCGCTCCCGGTCTCGACATCGCACCCGGCCGCGCGGCCTACATCTACTACACCTCCGGCTCCACCGGCGAACCCAAGGGCGTCGTCGACAGCCACCGTAACGTGCTCCACAACGTCAGGCGGTACACCAACAGCCTTCGCATCGGCGCGGCGGATCGGTTGTCGTTGATTCAGTCGTGCAGCTTCAGCGGCTGCGTCTCGACGCAGTTTGCCGCGCTGCTGAATGGCGCGTCGCTCTTTCCTTTCGATCTCCAGCGTCACGGGCCGGTGCGGCTGGCGCAGTGGATGGGCGAGCAACGCCTGACGATGTTCCATGCGGTGCCGGTGCTGTTCCGCTCACTCGTCGAGGCCGCCGGACGGCTTCCGCACCTGCGTGTCGTCCGGCTCGAAGGCGACCGCGCGACATGGTCGGACGCCGCGCTGTTTCAGCATGCCTGCGGCCCGGAGGCCGTGCTGGTGAACGGCCTCGGGACGACTGAAACGGGACTGGTGCGACGCTTTGAAGTGCGGCAGGGCATGCGCATCGGGGTCGGACCGCTGCCACTCGGCGGGCCGGTCGAGGGCATGGACGTACATCTCGTTGACGACGACGGGCGCGAGGTCGAAGCCGGCCGGGTGGGCAGGATTGCGGTCCGTTCCAGGCATCTGGCCTGCGGCTACTGGCGCCAGCCGGAACGAACGGCGGCCGCGTTCGCGGATCTCGGTGACGGTCTTCGCGAGTACCGAACCGGCGACCTGGGCTGCTTCGTCGAGGGTGGGAGCCTCGAGTATCACGGCCGCCGCGACGGCTCCTTGAAGGTGCGCGGTGAGCGCGTCGAGACGGTTGCCGTCGAACGGCAGATCCTGGCCCTCGGCTTCCGTCACGCGGTCGTCACCGTTCGCGACGAACCGTCGGAGGAGCCGCAATTGGTTGCTTATCTGGTCCCGAGCGAGGCCGCCCCGCCCGATATCGCGGCCGTGCGCGCGGCGCTCGGCAACGAATTGCCGTCAGCGTGGATTCCCTCCGCGTTCGTCACCCTTGCGGCGCTGCCGCTGACCGAACACAACAAGGTGGATATCAGCCAGTTGCCGCCGCCCGGCCGCGAGCGCCCGCCACTCGCGACACGGTACGAAGCGCCGCGCACGCTGCTCGAGGTGGAACTCGCGGCTCTCTGGTGTTCGCTGCTCGGGCTCGAGAGCATCGGCGTTCATGATCGCTTCCTGGACCTCGGGGGACATTCGCTGCTCGCGGCGCGCCTGCTCGTGCGGATCCGGACGCGCTACGGTGTCGAACTGTCGTTCGCCGCGATCCTCGCGGCGCCGACGATTGCCGAACTGGCCCCGGTCATCGCCGCGGCCCGAGGCCGTGAGCCGGTCGCCGACCGGATTCCTGCCGGCCCCTGGTCGTCTGAGAGTCCGCTGTCGTTCGCGCAGCGGCACGTGTGGTTGCTCGAACAGCTCGCACCGGATCTGCCGCTCTACAACGAGGCGTCGGCGCGCGAGCTGGCCGGCCCCCTGGTGATGTCAGCGCTCGCGTCGGCGTTTGTCGAAGTGGTGGGGCGACACGATGCGCTTCGCGCCACGGTGTCCGCCGCCGGCCGCGAGCCGCTTCAGGTATTTCACGTCGGCAGCCGCGCGGCCCTCGCATTCGTCGATCTTTCGGCCAGGCCCGCCGACGAACGGGACGCCGCGGCCGAGCGTGCACTCGCGGCGGCGGCGACGCGCCGTTTCGACCTCGAGCGCGGGCCGCTGATCCGCGCAGAACTGGTTCGTCTGGCCGAAGACCGTCACGTGTTGATCGTCGTGATGCATCACCTGGTCTGCGACGCCTGGTCGGTCGCTCGATTCTGGGAGGAACTAGCGTCCGTCTATTCAGCCCGCGTCCGCGGCGTGCCCGAGCGGCGGCGGCAGCGTTCGGTCACACGGCTGGCCGACCTGATTCGCTGGGACGCGGAGCGAATCGCCGCCGTGCTCGATTCGCATCTGGCGTACTGGTCGCGTCAACTCGAAGGCGTGCGAACCGAGCATCTGCTCCCGACGACGACCGCGGGGGAGGCGCACCGTGGCGGGCAGCAGCGGTTCACATTCGGGCGCGACATCACCGAGCGCGTCGCCGCCTTGGCGATGCTGGAAGGGGCCACGCCCTTCATGGTCTGGCTGGCGGCCCTCGAGTGTGCGCTGGCGAGCGAAACCGGCGAGTGCGATCTGAGCATCGGCACGCCGGTCGGCGGCCGCGCGCACGAGGACGCGGAAGCGCTGATCGGCTGTTTCGCCAACATGGTGGTCCTGCGCACCGACCTGACCGGCGATCCATCGTTCCGCGACGTCGTCCGGCGGGTTCGGGTCGTGACCCTTGCGGCCTACGCGCATCAGGATGCGCCGATCGATCACGTCGTCGCGAGTCTGACGACGAACCGCGGCTCGCACGGCCGGGCACTGTTCACGGTCGCGTTCTCGTTTCAGAACGTGCCGGTCCAGCCGTCCGACTTCCACGATCTGCGCACGACCGAAGTCGAGGTCGACGTGCCATACGCCAAGATCGATCTCGGGTTCTCGTTGAAACCGACCGTCGAGGGTCTGCGGGTGACGGTCGAGTTCTCGGAGCGGCTCGGTGCGGAGTGGACCGGCGGACTGGTGCGCGCGTGGCAGGACGCGCTCGCTCGCGGTCTTGGCGATCCGGACACGAAACCTCTCGCGTTCGCGCCGGCGGCGGCGAACGTCGCGGCGTTGTGGGGAAGGGCGCTCGGCCTGGAGCGCGTGCCGCACGACGTCCCGTTCGTCGAGCTCGGCGGCGACAGCCTTGCTGCCATGAGCGTGATCGCAGCGGCGCAACGCACGCTGGGTGTCGCGATGTCGCTCGCGGATTTCTTTCGTTTCGCGACCGTCCGCGAACAGGCGCGCCGTCTGACTCGCCATCGGCCGGTCCTTCTCCAGTCGTCGGCTCCCAGTGCCGATTCCGCATCCCAGAGTCTCACGGCGCTCAGCGTCGGGCAGTCCGAGATCTGGACGGCGGTGCAACTCCAACCCCATCTTCCGGTCTACAACGAGCCGTTCGTGATCACGATGCCGGGATTCGTTGATGCGTCTGCGCTCGAAGAGGCGTTTGCCGTGCTGATCGCCGGCCACGACCCGCTGCGAATGGCGTTCGTCGCCGGTCCGGACGGGCCGGAGCGGCAGATACGAATGCCGCCCGCCTTCCGAATCGACGTCCAGCGGAGCGATGACGGCGAGTCTGTGATCCGCGAACGCGTGGACGCCATGGCGCGAGCGCCCTTCGATCTCGAGGCTCCGCCGCTCATGCGCGCGCTCCTCGTCACCGGCGCGCGGGGGGCGGAGCTGTTTCTCGTCCTTCATCACCTCGTCATCGACGGCTTCGGTCTCTATTGCGTGCTCGTGCCACAGCTCCAGGCCGCTTACGAGGCGATTCTGCGCGGCGAACATCCCCGAGTGCCGCACGCGGGCGCGCGCGCTGCCGACCCGCCGCCGACCGCGGAACCAGCGGCATCGAACGCTTCGTGGTGGTCGTTGCTCGCGTCGGTCCCGCCGCTCGAACTGCCGGCGGATTTCCGGCGTCCGGGTTTGCCATCGGGGCGCGGCGCGTTTCGTCCGTTCAGCATCGACAAGCGCCTGACGGCGACGCTGGTCGGCGTCAGCCGGCAGCTGGCGACCACGCTGGCCGGGACGTTGAGCGCTGCCTTTGCCGTCCTGCTGCACCGCTGGAGCGGCCAGGACGCCTTTACGGTGGCCATGTTCGACGCCGGTCGCCGTGATCCCGCTGGCGACTTCCGTCTCGGCTATCACGTGCAACTGCTGCCAGTGCCGGTCCGCGTGGCGCCGGATGGTGAATTCGCGACGTTGGTGCGTGCGCTTCAGGAGGCGCTCTTCGATGCCATCGCCCACGGCGCGCCCGGCCCCGACATCGTCCGGCCGCGTACGGCGCTGGTGTTCGAGCCGCGGGCGGGGACCACGGCGGGTGCGTGGCAGATCGATCAGCACCGCGTGCAGACCGGCACGGCGAAGTTCGATCTGACTCTGGAGCTCGAACACCGCGGCGAGGACGTGATCGGACGCTTCGAGTACAGCACCGACGTGTTCGCTGCCGCGACCATCGAACGGCTGGTCGATACCTGGACGACGCTGCTCGAGAGCGTGGCGGCCACGCCGCGCTCGCCGGTGGCGACGCTGACCATGACTTCCGAGGCGCAGCGCCGACACGTCGTGGTCGATCTGAATCGCACCGCTCGCGCGTATGCGCGGAACGCGGCGATCGACGGGCTCTTTGATGCGCAGGTCGAACGCTCACCGGAGGCGACGGCGCTGATCTGGTCGTCGGGCCGTTTGAGCTACCGCGAGCTGGCCGATCGCGCCAGCGCGGTCGCGGCCCGTCTGGTGGGCTGCGGCGTGACCTCCGGCGACCGCGTGGCCGTCCGCATGCCGCGGGGGCCGTCGTTCGTCATCACGGTGCTGGCGGTGTTGAAGACCGGCGCCGCTTACGTGCCGATCGATCCCGGCTATCCGATCGCGCGCCAGCAGTTCCTGGTGGCGGACGCCGGCGCGCGTCTTGTCCTGATTGAGCGACATGACGCGGACTTCCCGGGCTGCCAGGTGGTGTCGTTCGAAGAGCTCGAGCGTCGTCCGGCGCCTGTGTCCGCCGCGCCGTCGCGGAACGGCGACGGCGACGGCATCGCGTACGTGATGTACACGTCCGGTTCCACGGGCGCGCCCAAGGGCATCGCGATTCCCCACCGCGGCGTGGTCCGCCTGGTGAACGGAACCGAGTACCTGCCGTTTCCGGCCGGCGATCGTTACCTGTTTCACTCGGCGGTCACCTTCGACGCTTCCACGTTCGAACTCTGGGCGCCGCTCCTGACTGGTGGCACATGCGTGCTGCTCGAGGCCGCGCGCCCGACGCTGCATGAACTGGCGGCGGCGTTGACGGGATACGACGTCGCGACGCTGTGGCTGACCTCGGCCCTGTTCAATCTCGTGATCGACGAGCAGCCCGAGCTGCTGCGCGGTGTGCGCACGCTGCTCACCGGCGGCGACATCCTGTCGGTGGCGCACGTCGCCGAGGCGCGCCGACGATTTCCAGGGCTTCGGATCCTGAACGGCTACGGACCAACAGAGAACACCACATTCACCTGCACGCACGAGGTGAAGGACGTGTCCGAGACGGTCCGCTCGATTCCAATCGGTCGTCCCATTGCCAATACGCGGATCTTCGTCGTCGACGGACGGGGCGAGCCGGTGCCGGTCGGCTTTCCCGGCGAACTCCTGATCGGCGGCGACGGTCTGGGGCGGGAATATCTCAATCAGCCGCGCCTGACCGCGGAGCGGTTCGTTGCGCTGGCCGCCTTGCCCGACGAGGGGCGCCTTTACCGCAGCGGCGATCGCGTGCGCTGGCGATCGGATGACGTACTCGAGTTCCTGGGCCGGCTCGATCGCCAGATCAAGATCCGCGGGTTCCGGATCGAACCCGCTGAAGTCGAGCGGATGCTCGAAACGCATTCGCTCGTCGGGCAAGCCGCCGTCGATGCGATCGAGGGCGCCAACGGCAAGGTCCTGGCCGCCTTTGTCGTGCCGCGCGCCGAGCGGCCGTCGGCCGCGGATTTGCGGGCGTTCCTCATGGCCAGGCTGCCGGCCCATCTCGTGCCGTCCGAGTGGGCGATCGTCGATCGGTTGCCGACCAATGGCGCGGGCAAGGTGAGTCGCGTCGAACTGCCAGCTCTTCTCTCGCGGGGTCAGGACACGGCGGATCGAAGGCCGATCGCTGATCCGTTGGCCCGCGCCGTCGCGGAGGTTTTCGCCGACGTGCTGGGCATCGATACCGTCGACGTTGACGCCGACTTCTTCGCGCTGGGCGGGCACAGCCTGACGGCAAGCATGGTGGCATTCCGGCTGCAAGAGCGCTGGTCCGTTGCCGTCTCGCTGCGCCAGATGTTCGAGACGCCGACCGCGCGCGGTCTGGGGCAATGGCTTGCGTCTCAGCCGGCGGCGCCGGACCGGGCCCGCGCCTCCAGCAGCGAACCACTCCTCGTGCGGCTGCGCGAGGGATCGGGCACGCCGCTCGTCATTGCGGCATCGATTGCGGGGGAAGTCTCGTCGTACGAGCAGTTGTGGCGGATGCTGCCAGACGATCCCGACGTCTACGCCTTCGCGCCGCCGGACACCGGGGGCCCCGCCTCGATCGAGGCGATGGCCCGGTGGTGCGTCGCGGCGATCGACGAGGGCCGGCTGTCGCCGCGCTTCTGTCTGGCCGGGTACTCGTTCGGCGGTTTGATCGCGTTCGAAACCGCACGGCAATGGACCGAACTCGGGCGCCCGGCGCCGCTCGTCGCGGTGATCGACACCGGTCCAGCGCCCCGCGAGCGGACTTTCGCCGATCTGTTGCGCCGCCTGCCGCTGGCCGCTCAGAACCTTCCGCACTGGCTGCTCGAGGACCTTGTGCGCAGTTCGTCCGGCATGGTGGTGGCCGAGGCGCGCCGCAAGATCGGACGGCTCTCGCGGCGGCTGGCCGTCGGCCGTTGGCATCCGGGCCAGCCGACGGCTCAGGTCGCCGAAGACGTCTTCGATCTGTCGAACGTGTCCGGGGCGATGCGGCAGAGGATTCAGCACCGACTCGATGCCGCGAACCGGTACTCGCCGGGAGGCTACTCCGGCCGGATCACGCTCTTTCGGCCCCGCGCCCGTCCTCTGCTCCATGCGCTCGAGGACGACCTCGGATGGCGCGCCGTCGTGGCGGGCGGCGTTGAGGTTCAGATTGTGCCGGGCAATCACCGCACGATGCTGACCGAACCGAACGTCCGGATCCTGGCGGAACGACTCGCGGCGATGATGGCCGGCGTATCGTAGAGTAGCGGCGCATGACGGCGGTCGAATGCTTCGAGCGCGGCAACGCGCTCTACGGCGAGCGGCGCATCGACGAGGCGATCGCCGCGTATCGCGCCGCGATCAGTCTGAATCCGGACTACGCCCAGGCGCACAACAATCTCGGCGTCGCCCTGCGCGCCGGTGGCCGGCTCGACGAAGCCGTCGCGGCTTGCCGCGAAGCGGTGCGGCTGCAGCCCTCCTACGCCTCGGCCTGGAACAATCTCGGCAGCATGCTGCAGCGGCAAGGCGATCACGAAGCCGCGGTGGCGGCGTACGAGGAGTCGCTGCGGCTGAATCCCGGCGCGGCGACCGCGCACTACAACCTCGGGTGCACGCTTCGCTTCGTCGGGCGCGGGCGTGAGGCAGCGGACGCGTTCCGGTCGGCCGTCCGCCTGAAACCGGATTTTGCCGACGCTTACGCGAATCTCGGCGGCGTGCTGCGCGAGGACGGGGATCTCGAGGGCGCGCTGGCCTCGTACGAGCACGCGCTGGCGATCAAGCCGGACTGGGGCGGACCGGCCGCGCAGATTCTGTTTCTCCGTCGTGAGATGGCGAAGTGGGACGATCTCGAGGCGCGGACTGAGACGCTACGCGCGGCGATTGCCGCGGACACGCCGCTGGCGGAGGGGATCCCGCCGTTCAGCATGCTGGCGATGGATACCACGCGTGCAGAGCAGCTCCGCGGCGCCAGGCGCTGGGCGGCTCATGCGCGGCTGACGTCGTCAAGCGATGTCCGGTGGGAAATCCGGCTATCCGCCTCCGCCAAGGCTACGGCAGACAAGAAGCCGGACGCCATCGGAGTGCGCCCGCTGCGCATCGGCTATCTGTCCAACATCTTTCACCAGCATGCCACCGCGTCGCTCTTCATCGGGCTGCTCGAGGCGCACGACGCGGCGGCGGTCGACACGACGCTCTATTCGTACGGGCGTCAGGACGCCGGCGCGCTGCGCCAGCGGCTGGTCGCGGCGTGCGGGCAATTCGTCGACGTGTCGGCGCTCCCGGATCAGGGCATTGCCGCGCGCATTGCCGCCGATCGTATCGACATCCTCGTCGATCTCACCGGCTATACGCAGGGAGCGCGCACCGGGATCCTGGCGTTTCGCCCGGCACCGGTGCAGGTCCAGTTCCTCGGCTATCCCGGAACGATGGGCACGCCGCTCGTGGACTACCTGATTGCCGATCCGTTCATCGTGCCAGCGGAACACTTCGCGGACTACGACGAGCAGATCGTCCAGCTTCCGGATTGCTACCAGCCGAACGATCCGAAGCGGATCATCGGTCCAACGCCCAGCCGCCTGGCGGCGGGACTGCCCGAGGCCGGCCTGGTGTTCGCGTCGTTCAACGAGGCCTACAAGATCACGCCGGTGTTGTTCGACGTCTGGATGAATCTGCTGCGCACGTGTGACGGCAGCGTGCTCTGGTTGCTCGAGTCCAACCGCTGGGCAACCGAGAACCTGCTCCGCGAGGCCTCTGCCCGTGGCGTGCCGCCTCGCCGTATCATCTTCGCGCCGCGCGTGTCCAACGCCGAACATCTCGCGAGGCTGCCGCTCGCCGATCTCGTGCTCGACACCTATCCGGTCAACGGCCACACCACCACGAGCGACGCGTTGTGGGCGGGCGTCCCGGTGCTGACCTGGGCAGGCGAGACCTTCGTGTCGCGTGTGGCCGGCAGCCTGATCCGGACGATGGGACTGGCGGAACTGGTGACTGGCAGTCTGGAGACCTACGAGCGCCAGGCGCACGAACTCGCCGAACGCCCCGAGCGGCTCGCGCGACTCCGCGCGATTGTGCGCGAGCAGCGCGCGACGTCGCCGCTCTTCGACGCCGCACGATTCGCGCGTCAACTGGAGGGGGCCTATCGCCGGTTGGCGAGCAGGCCGCCGCTCGGTCACAATTGATCGCGCCAGTGATTCCGCCACGCGTCATCCTTGCCGCCGTGACCTTCTCGGACGCGTCGCGCGTCGCCCTGGTGCTGGCCGCTCGGCTCGCGCGCCACTGCGGCGCGGAGCTGCACGTGGTGCATGCCGAGGATCCGTTGCTGAACCAGGCGGCCGATCGTGCCGGTTTCGATCTTGCCTGGGAGACCAGGCTCGCGCTCCGCCGTCTGATTCGCGATGCCTGGCCGGCGGCGCGCTGTTCGCCCCAGGCCCACGTGGTCGGCGGGTCGCCGGTGCGTGCGATTCTGGACACGGCGCACCAGCACGGCGCGGATCTCATCGTCATCTCGCGCTGCGGCCGTTCAACCGTCGAGCGCCTCGTGTTCGGTTCGACGACCGAAGCGTTGCTGCGCCAGGCGGACGTGTCGGTGCTCGTGACGCCGCCCGACTGGTTGCCGCCGGACCCGGATGCGGCGGACTTGTCCGGCGCCGGGCCGCTGCTGGCCGTGGCAGAGCGGTCCTTCGACGGATCTGGTGCCGCTGCTGCGGCGGCATCACGGTTGGCCTCGGCGTTGGGGACATCGGTGGAAGTCGTGCACGATGTGTCCGGCGTGGCGGTGGTTCCCGACGGCAGTCGCGCGTCGATGCTGGTGTTGGATCGGAGCACTCGGGACGCGAAGGGCGCGGCGCGCCGGGTGCTCGCCTATCGGGCGCTCTCGGCGACGATTCCAATTCTGTGGCAGGCCGTCGAGAGCGTGTTGGGGTAACGCATGGGCGTCGATGTGTTCTCGTTTCAGTTTCTCGTCGACCTGCTGCGCATTCTGAGCATCGACATTCTCTTATCCGGCGACAACGCGGTCGTGATTGCGATGGCCAGCCGCTCGCTCCCCGCCGCGCAGCGGCGGCAGGCGATCATCGGCGGCAGCGCGGCGGCCGTGGCGCTGCGGATCACCTTTTGTCTCGTCATCACGTCGGTGATGAGCATTCCCTATCTCAAGGTGATCGGCGGCCTGATGCTGCTGTACATCGGCGTCAAGCTGGTGATTCCCGAGCCGGCCTCTGACGGCGACGTGGTCAGCGCCAAGGCCCATGTCTGGGCCGCCATTCGCACGATTCTGATTGCCGACGCCGTGATGTCGCTGGACAACGTTGTCGCGATCGCGGCGGCGGCGCATGGCAGTGTGCTGCTCATCGCGCTCGGACTCGTCATCAGCATTCCGCTGATCGTGTTCGGCAGCCAGCTGGTGCTGGGCGTCCTGAACCGGTTCCCGCTCCTGATCGCGCTTGGCGGCGGCCTGCTCGGCTGGATCGCCGGCGAAATCATCCTCACCGATCCCGCCCTGGTGTCGCACCTGCCGTACGACGCGCACAAGATCGCCGGCGTGGCCGAGCCGTCGCTCGCGCTCTTCGTGATGGTCGTCGGTTCGGTGCTGGCGCGGCGCGCGCGGGCCGCTGAAGAATCCGCCGAGCTCACTTGAGCCCCAGACCGGCCCTGGTCGTCGCTGTCACGACGCTCCTGGCCGCGGGACTACGGTTCTACGGAATCGGCGCGCAGAGCTTCTGGGTTGACGAAGCCACGAGTTACGCGGTCGCACACCTGCGGTGGCCCGACGTTCTCGACGTTCTCCTGCACCAGCGCGCCAACATGGCGCTCTACCTGGTTCTCCTGCATGAATGGCTGAAGCTTGGCTCGAGCGAAGGATTCATCCGCGCACTGTCCGCGCTGTTCTCGATTGCCACCATTCCACTGCTGTTCCTCCTCGCGCGCCGGCTGTTCGACACCCGTGTCGCGCTGGTCGCGGCGCTGCTTCTGGCCGTCAACGGCTTCGACATCTGGCACGCGCAGAATGCCCGCGCGTACAGCCTGCTGACCGGTCTCACGGTGCTGTCGTTTTTCACGCTCGATCGCGCCCACGAGCGGCGGACCCCCGCCGCCTGGATGCTCTACGCCGCGGCAACCACACTGGCCGTGTACGCACACTTCATCGCGATCCTGCTGCTGCCGGCGCAGGCGGTCACGGCGGCGATCTGGTCTGGCCGCGCCAGACTGGAGCGTGGGCATCTCACGAGCGTGCTGGCCAGCGCCGCATTGGCGGCGCCGCTGCTCTGGATCGTGGCGACGCGTGATGCCGGAGACAGCGCCTGGATCGCGCCGACGACCGCGATGCATGTGGCGCGTCTCTTCGTGTCGTTCGCGGGCCAGGGGCACTGGCCGCTGCTGCTGGTGCACGGTGTCTTCGTCGCGATGGCGGTCGCCCGCGGGCTGAGCTCGGCGGCTCCAGGGGAGCGCCGGCTCGTGATCTCGCTGGTCGCGTGGCTCCTGGTGCCGATGGTCCTGACGCTGCTGATCTCGGTCGTCAAGCCGATGTTCGTCGACCGCTACCTGCTCATCGCCTTTCCACCGTTCGTGCTGCTTTCGGCGCTCGGCATTGCGCGACTACCGACTGCATTCATGCGAACGATTTCGCTGGTCGCGGTGCTGGCCTTCGCGAGCCGAGGGGTTGCGGCGGCTTACGAGGACGGACGGATCGACTGGCGCAGCGCCTCGCTCTACATGCTGTCGCAAGCGCGCTCCGGCGATGCCGCGGTGTTCGACGTCGGCACCGGACGCCGGCTCGTGGACTACTACCGCGATTCACGAGGGTTCGGTGCGTCCCCATCAATCGTCTTTCCGTCGGACGCTGAATTCTGGCTGCCGAACCTCGCGCTCGATCCCGCCATCGTCGAACCGCGGCTCCGCGATGCCCCGCGGGTGTGGCTCTTTCAGTGGTACGGCACTCGAAGCCTGGAAGCGCCGCTCACCGCGCGATATGGTCAGCCGACGGTGAAGTCATTCAAGGATGTCACGGTGTACTTGTTTGAGGCACATTGACTTGTCCAAATGCGCCACGAACGCACGAAAGCGCGAAGGGCCACCTTTGCGATTGCCTCGACGCGGCGCCGCGAAGCGTCGAGATGCAGCGCTAACTTGGACTGCTGTTTCGCGTTGTCGTGTTTTCGTGGCGCGTTTGTTGTTGCTGCGCCGAGCCGAATTCTCGCGCGAGGCCCTCGGCCAAGGTGCGCGGTCGATATCCGCAGTCCGCTCGAAATGGCCCGATGTCCACGGTCGCGTCCTGGTTGATCCCGTGGAGAGACTCCGGCGTCAGCGTCGACTTCGCCGAGATCCGCACGAGCACTGCTGCCGCGGCGGCACAGAGCGGCATCGGGATGTGGACCTTGACGCGGCGGCGGCCGGCCGCGCCGGCGATCGCGTCCACGAGTTCGTTGAAGCTCAACGCCGTCGCACCGCCGACGTTGTACGCCTGGTTCGCCGCAGCAGGGTGAAAGAGCGCGAGTTCAACGGCGTCCACGACATCGTCGATACACACGGGTTGAAGGCGCGCGGTGCCAGGGCCCAGGACCGGGACGATGCCGGGCGCCCGTTTGATCATCGACGAGAGCGTGGCGAAGTGCGAGCCGCCGCCGCGCCCGTAGATCATCGTCGGCCTGAGGATCGTGTAGGGCAGGCCCGAAGACCGAACGAGCCGCTCGGCTTCGGCCTTCGATCGGCCGTACACGTTCAGGCTTGAATAGATCGCCGAGACCGCGGAGATGTACACGAACCGTTTGACGCTGCAGGCCTGAGCAAACGCCAGCGTATTGGCCGTGCCTTCGACGTTGACCCGCGTGATCGCGCCGGGCGGATTTGGCAGCATCAGCGCCGCGCCATGCACAACCGCGTCAATGTCATTGCCGGCCTGCGCAAGCCAGTCGCGCGTCGTGAGATCGCCGCGGACGAGGTCAACGCGGGCGACGAGGTCGGAGGGGATGTGTTCGCCCGGCAGGAGCAGGCAGCGGACCCGGGCGCCGCGCTCGAGGAGCCGCCGCAGGACGTGCGATCCCACATAACCCGAGGCGCCGGTCAGCCAGACCATTCGGTCCGAACAGGATAGCTCAGCGGAGCGGAGCGAGGTCGCTCAAGTGGAAGCCCACGAATGCGTCCGCCGCCATCTGATAGTCAATCAGCACGTCGGCCGGATAGCCGTAGCGTGCGTCGTAATCGACGCGCACCCGTCGCGCCCCGTTTTCGAAGCCGGCGACAATCTCGTCGAAGACCCGATCGACCGGATGGTACGCGCTCCACATGGCGGGCGGCACGGCTGTGCCGTCCGACACGCGAATCACTTCGACAACTGCACCGCTTCTCACAGTAAGACGCACCGGCTGCATCACCTCGACCGGGCAGAAGCAGTCGTTCTGATACGTCACCTGATAGCTGGTGCCCACGGCTGTCTGGAACTGCCGCCGGTGGCGCCCGAGCTCGTCACGCCACCCGTTGCCGCTCGGGTCGCTCGGGCTCGAGCACCCTATCGTCGCGGCGAGCAGGAAAATCGCAGAGAACCATTGCCTTCGCATGGTCAGAGTCTTCACTGTCGATCCTATCAGCGGCTCAGTCCGCCGCCTCGTCGATGCGATTGAGACGTTCGACGCGCGCGGTTGGTTGTTTCCGCTCGATAGGGCGCGCTCAGCGCGCGTGCTGGACGGCCTCCCGCAGCGGGCTCGTCGCGAACTGCAGCACGTCCTTGATCAGCCGGACTTTGTGCGACGCGAACAGCCCGTGCGGAGCGCCCTCGTACTCGATGAGAGAACTGTTGGCGATGCCTGCTGCGGCGGCTCGGCCGGTGGCGGCAATGGGGACGGTCTCGTCCGCACTGCCATGAATGACGAGCGTCGGAACCCGAAAGGCACTGAGATCGGATCGGAAGTCCGTGGTCGCGAAGGCGTTCGCGCAGTCGAGCGTGGCTTTGAGGCTGGCGCTCATCGCCATCGCGCGCGACCATTCCAGCACCTCGCCGCTCACCGGGCGGTTGATGACGCCGACGCCGTAGAAGTCCTCGAAGAAGCCCGACCAGAACTGGGCCCGATCCTCCTTGATGCCCAGCGTCATCGCATCGATCGCCGATTGCGGCACGCCCTCGGGGTTGTCGCTCGTTCGCATGAGGTACGGGACGACGGACGAGATCAACACCGCCCGCGAGACTTTGGCGCCGGCGTGCCGCGACATGTAGCGCGCCACTTCGCCGCCACCCATCGAGAAGCCGACCAGCGTCACGTCCTCCGCATCCATTTGATCGATGACGGCGGCCAGGTCATCCGACAGTGTGTCGTAGTCGTAGCCGGACCATGGCTGTTCGGATCGTCCGAAGCCGCGGCGGTCGTAGGCGATGGCGCGCATCCCCGCGCTGGCGATCGCCAGGCTGAGGTCGTCAAACGTGTCCGACGACAGCGGCCAGCCGTGCAGCATGACCACGGGCCGTCCTTCGCCCCAGTCCTTCACGTACAACTGCACACCGTCCTTGGTCGTTACGATCGCCATGTTGGGCCTCCTGATGCCGCGGGTTCGTCGCAATGCGATAAGCCTGCGAACATCGGGCCATCAGCCGAGCGAGCGACGATCGCCGCCCCGTCAGTCTTCGACGATGAAAGGAATCCGTCGGCGGTAGAGCGCCAGACGATCCTCCAGCGGGCGGTTTTCTGGCGTGCGCCCTGCCCGATCCAGGAAGTTCTCGAGGACGCGAACGGCGTCGGCAAATCGTCCAGCGGAAGAGTAGGCCGCTGCGAGCACGTCCTGGGTGTCGCGGCTGACGCCGTTCAGCGCGGCCGCCCGCTCGGCCAGCGCGATCGCTTCGGTGGGCCGACGGATTCCGGCGTCCGCGTGCGCGGCCAGCAGCCACGCGAAGTTGATGAGGCAGGCGGGCGTCTCAGGTTGCAGCGCCAGTGCCGCCCGGTACTCGCGAACGGCGTCGGCCGGCCGCCGGTTTTCGGTCAGCGTCCGGGCCAGGCGGCAGCGCTGGCTGGCGAGTCCGGTCTTCGCTGGAAGATACGACGCGTCGAGGTCGAGGGCGGCGCGATAGCGCGCGGCCGCGTCATCCCCGCGGTTCATGGCCTCGAGCGCGACTCCCTCGTTGTACCTGGCGGCTGGCGACTCTGGCCGGAGCCGAGTGACGGCGGCGAAGTGTGTGAGGGCGCGTTCGGGCTGTTCGAGCTCCATGTAGATCAGCGCCGCGTCGTTGCGGATGTCGGCGTAGTCGGGTTCCCGTGCGATCACGACCTCCGCGCCGACGGCATCTTCAACCGCCGCCTTGCGACGGGCGAGTTGCGCCAGACGCTGCCGCGCCGGCTCGTCGCGCGCGAAGAGCTGGATCCACACGTCGCCCATTTCATCCGACGATCGCCAACCCCAGCCGACCCGTTCAGGTGGCCGGCTTGGATTGCGCGGGTTGCCGGCAGAGTTGTCGAACGTGATCCGCATGTCGAGCGTCGTGCCGGCCGGGAGCCAGAACGGAGCCGCGAGCCGGTACTGGTCCTGCCAGTTGAAGTCCCAGTCGCTGATGTGGATGAGGGTCCGCCGCGATCCATCGGGCAGCGTCGCGGACGCCAGGACCTCGCGCGCCCGGAAGTGCGCGTGCGGCTGCATCGCGACAACTTCCGCGTCAACCGGCAGGACGAATGAGTCCGTGACGTCGTGGCGTTCGGCTCCGCCGGGGATGTCGAGGTTCTGACGTCCCAGGCGCAGAATCGCCGGTGTCCGCGCCGGGGCCTGTTGGGTGAAATAGAGGCCGAGAACCGGCGCGATCATTTCGGGCCTGCCCGATGGGCGCATGTGAAGCTGGACGACGAGATCGCTGCCGCCCTCGATTCGCCACGCCAGATCGTCGGCGCGCCGCGAGATCTGGCCCGGCGTCCAGCCGAGAAAGTGACCGTCCGGGTATTCCGCCGAATGCAGAATCAGTCCTTCGTATCCAGGCGCGGGATCGGCCTCGTCGAGCCGGCGTGACGCGGGCGTCCGGTCGATGCGGATGTTGGCGTGATGCACCGCGGTGCTGCGCGGCCTGAACTGCATCGCGGCCACGTATCTGGCCCCGTCGAACGGCACGCGCACGACGAAATTCCGAAAGACATCCCCGCCGTCGGCCTGAAGCGTGTAAGAGGGAAGAGCGACGATCGCGTCTGGCGGTCCGAGCGGCCAGTCAGCCGCGCGCGTCGCGGGAACACCGGGACGCGGCTCGCCTCCGGGCGCCCCTTCATCGACCCAACGACGGAGCGTTGCAATCTGAGCAGCGGTCAGCCGCCGCTCGCCAAGAAAGCTCGGCGAGTCGGCTGCGGCTTTCCACGGCGGCATGTAGCCGGAGGTCGTGACCTCGGCAATCTGACGCGCGCGACGGCGGACCTCGTCGTACGTCTCGAGGCTGAAGGGCGCATCGCCGCCCTGGTGGTGGCACGACACGCATTGGGCATTCAGAATCGGCGCGACATCGCGAGCGAACGCCGGCGCGGCCGGGGTCTGCGTCGCAACCACGCACGGCCACGCGCCCGCGATCAGCGCGATACCGGCTCGAAGAAACGAAGATGGTGTCATTCCGAAATGCGCCACGAAAACACGGAAACAGGAAACGCTGGCCAAACTGCTTGTCCTAAATGCGCCACTGAGGCACTGAGACACGGAGGGGTTGCGGATCGCGAATTCGACGCGGGCCGGCCGGCGGAGCCGGCCGAGCGCTCAGCGTGAACGAGCCGCACGAATGAGACGGCCTTTGTTGTGATTCTCATTCGTGCGGCTCGTTCACGCTGACGCCGCCGCTTCGCGGCGCCGCGTCGAATGCTAGTCGTAGTCCAGTTTCGTGTTTTCGTGCTTTCGCGGCGAATTTTGTCTCTGCGAACTCTGCGAGCTTCTATGAAGCGGCTCTCCACGTCAATGCGTTTTCGATGATGCGT
>CAZOAZ010000035.1:0-67537 GCA_964577955.1 uncultured Bifidobacterium sp.
CAAGGCCGACATCGGCATCGCGTGGGACGGCGACGCCGACCGCTGCTTCTTCATCGACGGCTCGGGCGAGTTCATCTCGGGCGACTTCATCACGGCGCTGCTCGCGGAAGCCTTTCTCCGCAAGCATCCGGGCTCGACGATCATTTACGACCTGCGCGCCAGCCATGCCGTGCGCGATACCGTCGCCCAGCACGGCGGCACCTCGCTGATGAACCGCGTCGGCCACGCGTTCTTCAAGAAGCGGATGCGCGAGACGAACGGCATCTTCGGCGGTGAAGTCACCGGCCACTACTACTTCCGCGACAACTTCTACGCCGACAACGGCTTCATTCCGGCGCTGCTGATCCTGGAGCTGATGTCGAAGCGCGGTCAGACGCTGCACCAGCTGCTCGAACCGCTGCGGAAGAAGTACTTCATCTCAGGCGAGATCAACACCAAGCTCGCGAGCATGGCGCTGGTGCCGGCCAAGCTCTCCGACATCGCCGCGAAATACGCCGACGGCCAGCAGTACTCGCTGGACGGCATCTCGGTCGAGTATCCGGACTGGCACTTCAACGTCCGGCCGTCGAACACCGAACCGCTGCTGCGGCTCAACCTCGAGGCCACGACCGAGCGGATGATGGAACAGAAGCGGGACGAGCTACTGAAGTTGATCAGATCCTGAGGGGGAAGGGCAAAGGGCAAATTGCAGAGGGCAAATTGAAAAACTCGGAGTTGCTCCGGCCGACCTCTGCGATCTAACCTTTCACCTTCGCCTTCTGCCCTTTGACCTTCTGCCTGCGGGCTTAGCATAGTGGTAATGCCCTGGCTTCCCAAGCCAGTTAGACGGGTTCGATCCCCGTAGCCCGCTCCACCACACACACCACATGACGAAGTGCTGGGTGGTGTGCTCTGTCCGGATCCCACCTGGCTCACATGTGCAATCTGCGGACGCCACCGGTATCGGTCCCTCCCTCGGGAACGAGCGCCCACCGCCGCAGCGGGCGCCCGCCGTCTGGCCGACTCCAAGACGTGTGACGGCGCTCATATCACGACACTCATGGCCACCACCCGCGGCGCGGGGTGACCGACCCACTCGTCCCCGGCACGCCTGGTCCGGTCGGGTGGACCCGCACTAGAACCAACGGTCGAGGGCGATGGGCCCGATGGACACCACCGCGTACAGAATGGCCGCGGACAGTGCGGCACCGATGGCGGCGGTGGCCGTTCGAGAGAAGAAGGACGGCGTCATGGCGAGACTCCTTTCACGAGAATCAGGTTGAGGCAAGAGACAGCCGACGGGAGCCAGACTACCGCCGTCAATGGTTCATAGACAAATAGATATCTTGTTCAAGTAATATAGTTCTTCACTATATGGAGTGGCTGAACTACCACCACCTGCTCTACTTCTGGACCGTCGTGCGGGAAGACGGTGTATCGCGCGCCGCCGAGAAACTGCGATTGGCCCAGCCGACGGTGAGTGCACAAATCAGAGTGCTCGAGGACGCCCTGGGCGCCAGGCTCTTCGAACGACAGGGCCGCCGTCTGGTCCTGACCGATGTGGGACGCCTCGTCTACCGCTACGCCGACGAGATTTTCGGAATCGGCCGCGAACTGCTCGAGACCCTGAAGGGGCGGCCGTCGGGTGGCCGCCCGCTGCCCTTGACAGTGGGCGTCGCGAACGCGGTGCCCAAGCTCGTGGTGCACCGGCTGCTCCAGCCGGCCCTGTCCACCGAGGCGAACATTCATCTGGTCTGTCGCGAGGACAGCACCGAGACGCTGCTCGGCGAGTTGGCGACGCACGCCCTCGACGTGGTGATTGCCGATGTCCCGGCGCCCCCGCACGTTCGCGTCAAGGTGTTCAGCCGGCTCCTGGGTGAGTCGGACACGATCTTCTTCGCCAACGGTCACCTGGCGACGAAGCTCCGCCGCGGCTTCCCCCGCTCGTTGAACGACGCGCCGGTGTTCCTTCCGACGCCGCACACGGCTCTGCGCCGAGCCATTGACCAATGGCTCGACGACGAAGATCTGCACCCCAGCGTCATCGGCGAAATCGACGACTCGGCACTCATGAAGGCCTTCGGCCAAGCCGGCCACGCGGCGTTCCCCGCGCCGGCGGTGATTGAGCAGGAGGTCGTGCGCCAGTACCGGGTGCATCCGGTCGGCCGCGTGAGAGCCGTCCGCGAGCGCTACTTTGCGATCTCCGCGGAACGGCGGCTGAAGCACCCGGCCGTACTGGCGATCACCGCGAGAGCAAAGACTGAAGTATTCGGCTAGGTCGCTTGCGCGGCTGCCCGCCGCCCAGGTCCAGTCCCGTCCATCCTCCCCATCGCATCCCCGCGCCGGTTCAGGCGCAGATCGAGGGCGTTGGCAGCCACACGTCATCACATAGGTCTGACCTATGGGTTAGGTTCGAACTATCTATTGGCTTGTATATTCAGCCGCCGCCTACAGTTGACGGGTCAGGTCGGTTCGGGGACAGGCCGAACCGGCGCACGCGGTTCAATCAACGCGAGGAAGAGGCGCACATGCCGCTGTTGTTTCCGTTCGCCGAGTACTGGTGGTTCTACGCCGGATTCACCAGCTTCATCGTGATGCTCCTGGCTCTGGACCTTGGCGTCTTCCACCGACAGGCTCATGTCGTCTCGTTCCGCGAATCGCTGGCCTGGTCGATCGTCTGGGTGGCGACCGCGCTGGCGTTCAATTACGGGTTCTATCTGTACGCCGCGAACAGGTTCGGAAGCCAGGTCGGGCAGCAGATCGGCCTCGAGTTCCTCACCGGCTACATCGTCGAGAAATCGCTCGCCGTGGACAACATCTTCGTGTTCGTCCTGGTATTCGCGTACTTCGCCATCCCGACGCTGTATCAGCATCGGGTGCTGTTCTATGGAATCATCGGCGCGTTGGTGTTCCGGGCGGTCTTCATCGCCATCGGGTCGGCCCTGATGCAGTACCACATCGTCGTTCTGCTGTTCGGGGCCTTCCTGCTCCTGACGGGACTGAACATGCTGTGGGCGCCGGAGCGAAAGATCCAGCCTGACAAGAACCCGCTGGTCAGGCTGTTCCGGCGCGTCATGCCCGTGACGCCGCACCTGCACGGGCAACGGTTCGTCCTCAAGCTGGACGGCAGATGGCACGCCACGCCTCTGCTCGTGGCCCTGCTGTTTCTCGAGATGAGCGACATCATCTTCGCCGTCGATTCGGTGCCCGCGATCTTCGCCATCTCCCGCGAGCCGCTCGTGGTCTTCACCTCGAACGTCTTTGCCATTCTCGGGCTGCGCGCGATGTACTTCATGCTGGCCGGCGCCGTCGAGCGGTTCCACCTCTTGAAGTACGGCCTCGCGCTGATTCTGATCTTCGTCGGTCTGAAGATGGTATGGCTGAACAACCTGTTTGACGGCAAGTTCCCGATCAGCTGGTCGTTGATCGTCATTGGCATGGTGCTGGTCGGCAGCATCGCGGCATCGTGGGTATGGCCCGCGAAGCGCGTGCCACACCCGGCGAAATCGACAGAGGATGCGGCGGCGTGAGGGCGGCCGCCCCGAAGTCTCCAGGTGGACTTCACCAGCAGGACAGTACGCTCCGGGCTCGCGCTGCCGGCCTGGGGCAAACGCGGTCGCGAACGGCGCGAGGAGTTGATGCGATGCGTGAAGTAGTGAACGAGGTAATTATCGGGGTCGCCTTCCTGGTGGTCACCGCTACTGCGGCGTCGGCCCAGGATCGCTGGCGTCTGGAGGTCGAAAACGGCGCGGCCCTGTCAGGCCGCAACGATGTGCGCATTCCGGGCAACTCGGGGACACTGTTTTCGCTGACCGGGGATCTTGCGTCGGAAACGACATATTTCTGGCGGGTTCGCGCGGATCTGCGGCTGGCGCGGAAGCACGTGCTCTCGGCGCTCGCAGCCCCGCTGCAGATCGACGTCTCGGGCTCTGTCAATCGGCCCGTGTCCTTCGCCGGAGAGACATTCGCAGCCGGAACCCCAACCACTGGACGCTACGGGTTCAACTCGTATCGCCTCACGTATCGTTACGAGCCGATCCAGGGTGACGCCTGGCGTTTCGGAATCGGCGTCACGGCGAAGATTCGCGACGCGGTCACGCGTCTCGAGTCCGGTGGGACGGTGGCGGAAAAAACCAACGTCGGCTTCGTCCCTCTCGTGAACGTCAACCTCGAACGCCGGCTCGGGGCGCGGGCCACCTTCCAGGTCGAAGGAGACGCGCTGGCGGCGCCGCAGGGCCGCGCCGAAGACGTGTTCGCGGGCGTGCTCCTGAACGCGAACCGGAACCTGTCGTTCAAGCTCGGGTATCGATTCCTCGAGGGCGGCGCGGACAATGACGAGGTGTACACGTTCGCGCTCGTGCACTATCTGGCCGCGGGTGTCGTGTTCCGCTTTTGAGGCCGGCGTGGACCGCGATGCGTGCGGTCCGTCCGCCTCGTCCGAGACCCGGGAGCGACGGCGTCCCTAGCCTCGAGGATTGAATCGATATCCCACCCAGGGCTCCGTCACCAGATACCGCGGTGTCGATGGATCCGGCTCCAGCTTCTTGCGCAGCTGCCCCATGAACACCCGCAGGTACTCGGGCTGTTCCTGCGACGCCTGGCCCCACACCGCTTCGAGAAGCGCGGCATGCGTGAGCACGCGATTCGGATGCCGCGCCATATAGACGAACAGGTCGAACTCCTTCGGCGTGAGCCGGACCTCTCGCCCCTGCGTGTGCACACGGCGGGCGTCCATGTCGATGCGGAAGTCGCCGGCGTCGAACGACGCGATCTCTTCGGTCGCCGCCGACGTGCCGCTGCGGCGGAGCGCCGCGCGCACGCGCGCCATCAGCTCGTCGATCCCGAACGGCTTGGTCACGTAGTCGTCGGCCCCCGAGTCCAGCGCTTCGACCTTGGTGCGCTCTTCGCCTTTCACCGACAGGACGATGATCGGTACCGTCGAGACTTCGCGGATCCGCCGGCACAGCTCCACGCCGTCCATGTGCGGCATGTAGAGGTCCGTGATCACCAGCTCCGGCGACCACTCGCGGAAATTGGTCAGCGCCGACTCGCCTTCGGCCGCCGTCCGTACCTGATACCCGTGACTGCTGAGGACCGTCCGCAGCACGCGCGTGATTTGCGGCTCGTCGTCGACAACCAGAACCCGTGACATCTCAGTGGCTTGCATCCTCAACTCCTGACTTCTAACCTCTAGCCCCTAGCCCCTAGCCCCTAGCCCCTAACAGCGACCGGCACGTCAGCCGTGTCGCGCTGTTCCGCCGCGCTGGCGCCCATCGGCAGCGTCAACACGACCGCGGTGCCCCGCCCCGACGACGGCGAGTCAATCCAGATCCGGCCGGCCTGCGATTCGACCAGCCGCCGCGCGATCGGTAATCCCAGCCCAATCCCCGTCCGGTTCGGTTCGATCGCCTCGCGTCCGGGAATCCTGAAGAACCGCTCGAAGACCTGCTCGCGCAGTTCCGGCGGAATGCCAGGCCCTTCGTCCACGACCGAAATCCGCATCAGGTGCGCGTCTTCCCGGCGCGCCTCGATCCTGATCGTCGTGCCGGCAGCGGTGTACTTGCTCGCGTTGTCGAGCAGCGTGTAGAGCACTTCAGACACCGCGGCCGGATCGACCGCGAGCGGCGGCAGCCCGGACCCGAGATCAACCTGGACGCGGTGATGACGAAGCACCGTCGCGGCGCGGGTGAGCGCTTCCTTGACGATCGTTTCGAGTGACGCCACGCGCGACCGCGCCGACTGCGAGGGATCCGGTCGATCCGCCGCCGACAGTCCTTCGATGAAGCGATTCAGCCGGTCCGACTCCTCGTCGATGACGACGAGCAGCTCGTGCTGATTCTCGCGCGTCAGCGCGCCCTCAGGCCCCGGCGCGGCGGCCCCGATCAGCGCCGTGACCGCCGCCTTGATCGCGGTCAGCGGCGTTCGCAGGTTGTGCGTGAGCGCGTCGAGCAGCGCGGCCTTGAGCTGTTCGTTCTGGCGCGCCGCTTCGGCGAGACTCGCGCGCTCGAACGCGGCACCGAGCTGCTGATACAACTGCTCGATTTCACGCCGCCCTTCTTCCGCTTCGAGTTGCCGACGTTCGGCGCGCGCCGCCAGTTCGCCGACGACCACCGCGGTGAGGGTAAATGTGATCAGCGCGACCCAGTCGTTGAATTCCTGGACGAAGAGACCGTGTGGAGGAAGGAAGAGATAGTTGAAAGCAATCGCGGCGGCCGCCGACGCGGCCAGCGCGGGCCCGGTGCCCCACGCGCGCGCCATGAGCAGAATCGACAGCAGCAGTACGGGCGCCGCCGCGGTCGCGGTGACAACCGGCACCGCGCGCAACGCGATCGACAGCACCGCGACGACGACGATCGCCAGCGGGTACGCGACGAGACTGCCGCTCCGGCTCCGCATCACCACGTCGATCCATTATAGGTTCCCGCTCAGCGCGAAAACCCACACGGTTTCTTTGCGTACCCGGCGTTCCGTCTCGGGCCGAGCGGAGCTAGTACCCGGCGGGCGCCGCCGCCGCGGGTTTCTCGCCGCGGGCCTGCTGGACGATCTTGACGCCGGCGCTGGCGCCGACTCGGGTCGCGCCGGCCGCGACCATCGCCTTGAGTCCCTCGAGATCGCGGACCCCGCCGGCGGCTTTCACGCCCATCTCGGCGCCGACCACGCGGCGCATCAGGGCGACGTCGGCGGCCGTGGCGCCACCGGGACCGAAGCCGGTGGACGTCTTCACATAGTCGGCGCCGGCAGCCTTGGCGATCGTGCACGCCGTGACCTTCTCGTCATCGGTCAGCAGCGCCGCCTCGATGATCACCTTGCTGAGCGCGCCGCAGGCGCGGCACGGCGTGGCCACCGCTTCGATGTCGCGCTCGAGGGTGCGGAGATCGCCGGACTTCAGCGCGCCGACGTTGATGACCATGTCGATTTCGCGCGCGCCATCGAAGATCGCGCGCTGCGTTTCGTAGCCTTTGACGTCCGGCGTGGTCGCGCCGAGCGGAAAGCCGACCACCGAGCAGACGCCGACCGGTGTGGACGCCAGCAGCCTGGCCGCCGTCGCGACCCAGGCCGGGTTGACGCACACCGTCGCGAACGAGAACTGCGCCGCCTCGCGGCACAACTCTTCGATCTCCTTGCGGCTCGCGTCGGCCTTGAGGAGCGTGTGATCGATCATCGAGGCGATGCCGGAGGGGGCGCCGCCCATCGCGTGAACCCCGACACGCGAGGCGCCGGCGTCGATCACGCTCTGCAAGCGGTTGGGACAGCAGTCGCTCGACACCGCGTGGCAGGCGCAGCGCGCCGCCGGGTGCGCCGATACCGCGGCCAGTTCCCGCACGATCACGTCGATCAACTGCTGCAGTTCGCTCTTGGTCACCGGCCGCTCTTCTCCAGGTCCCGAATTTTCGCCAGCCGCCGGATGTAGCGCGGTTCGCGCATCGGCGTCCCCAGCCACACGCTGACGATGGCCTGCGCTTCGGCGGGGGTGACGATCGTCGCCCCCAGCGTCAGCACGTTGGCGCCGTTGTGCTCGCGCGAATAGCGCGCGATGGTCTCGTTCGCCGCCATCACCGCCCGGACTCCGGCGATCTTGTTCGCGGCGATGGCCGAGCCGATGCCGGCGCCGTCGATCACGATGCCCGCATCCACTTCGCCGCGGGCGACCGGATGGGCGACCAACGCCGCCATATCAGGATAATCCACCGGATCAGTGCCGTCGGTGCCGAGATCGGTCACGGTCAGCCCGCGGCCGCGCAGAAAGGCGACCAGCGACCGACGGAGCGTGACCCCGACGTGGTCGCTCGCGATGGCCAGCGTGCGGATGTCGGCTCGCGGCGCCAGCGACGCGTCCTCGGGCGCCGTGCGATCCTCGGCGACGACGGTCACCCGCCGCTCGCGCAACGTGTCGAGCGCCAGCGGCGTGATGTGCCCGAACCGGGACAACGCCACGGTTTCGCCGCGGGCCAGCACGCGCGCGTCGGCTTCGGTGATGATCTCGAACTTCTTCACGTCATCCTTTTCATGGCGTTTTCTTCACCGCGTCTTCTTCAGGTCCGAGTATCATGCTCGCCCTATGACCGATCGACGCGTCCCCAGCGACGTCCTGCTCAGCGCCGCGGCGCTCCAGACCCGCGTGTCCGAGATGGCGAAAGAAATCCGCCGCGACTACCCGAACGGCCTGCACATCATCGCCGTACTGAAAGGCGCGTTCATCTTCCTGTCGGATCTGGTACGCCACATGGAGGGCCAGGTCACGCTGGACTTCATGGCCGTCTCCAGCTACGCCAAGGGGACCACGAGCTCCGGCGAAGTCCGGCTGCTCAAGGATCTGGACACCGGCCTCGACGGCAAAGACGTCCTCATCGTCGAGGACATCGTCGACACCGGGCTGACGCTCACCTATCTGCAGGACATTCTCCGTGCCCGCGGGCCGCGCGTGCTGCGGACGGCGTGCCTGCTCAGCAAACCGTCGCGCCGCCAGGTCGACGTGAAGGTCGAGTACATCGGCTTCACGATCGAAGACCGCTTCGTCGTCGGCTATGGGCTCGACTACGCCGAGCACTATCGCAATCTCCCGTACATCGGCGTGATCAACACCTGACTCTCACTGTCTGACAGCGGCTCGCACTTTCGCGGCGAGCGCGTTCGCATCGGCGATCACGCGTGCGGCGTCAAGCGTCTTGACCTGACGGTCCTGCATCAGCACCTTGCCGTTCACGATCGTCGTGCGGACGTCGTCGCCGCGCGTCGTGTAGACCAGATGGGAGACCGGGTCGTACATGGGGGTCTGACGCGCCGAGGCCATTGAGACGGTGATCAGATCGGCGCGCTTCCCTTTCTCGAGCGAGCCGATCGTCTTCTCCATCCCCAGCGCCCGGGCGCCGCCAATGGTGGCCATGTCGAGCGCGGCCTGCGCCGGGATGGCCGTCGGATCCCTGGTTGCCAGCTTCGCCAGAAAGGCCGCCTGGCGCATCGCCTCGAACATGTCGAGATCGTTGTTGCTGGCCGCGCCGTCGGTCCCGAGCCCCATGGGCACACCGGCCGCCAGATACTTCCCCACCGGCGCCACGCCGCTTGCGAGCTTCATGTTGCTTTCCGGGTTGTGCGAGACGCCGACGTTGTGGGTCTTCAGGATCTTGATGTCGTCGTCGGTGACCCAGACGCCGTGGGCGGCCAGCGTCCGCGGTCCCCAGAAGCCAATCGTGTTCAAGTAACCCGCGGGGGTGGCCTGGTGATCGGTGCGGGCCGTCTTTATCTCGTCTTCGGTTTCGGCCAGGTGAATGAGCACCGGAACCCCGTACTTGCGCCCCAACTGCGCCGCAGCCACCAGCGTCTGGCGGTCGAGCGTATACATCGCGTGCGGGGCGACGGCTGGAACGATCAGGTCGTCCCCCTGGAAGGCCTTGATGAACGTTTCGGCGCGAGCCAGGGCCTCGGCGGGTGTCTTCGCGTCCGCGACCGGAAACTGAATGACGGTCTGGCCGAGCACGCCGCGGAGGCCGGCCTCACGCGTCGCCTTCGCGATCTCTTCTTCGAAGTAGTACATGTCGGCGAACGTCGTCGTTCCCGACCCGATCATTTCGAGCGCGGCCAGGCGCGTCCCGGTGCGCACCAGTTCCGGCGAGACGGTCTTGGCTTCGGCCGGGAAGATGTACTTCTGGAGCCAGTCCATCAGCGCCAGGTCGTCGGCCAGGCCGCGATACATGACCATCGGCGCGTGGGTGTGGGTGTTGATCAGCCCGGGGAGGACGACCTGGTCCCGGACCTCAATGGTCTGCGCCGCGCGGTATTTGGCCGCAACCGCCTCGGGCGTGTCGACATCGACAATGTTGTTGCCGTCGATCACGACGGCGCCCGGGGACAGGACCTGGTGCGCCGCGTTCTCGGTCAAAACCGTGCCGCCGACGACGACCAGGGCAACCGGCTGGGGGCCGGACTGGACGGCAACCAGGATCGCCGCGCCCACGGCGAGCGCACCGATGATCGCGATCCATGCACGCATTTGGCGAGAAATTGTATAGTGTCACCGCGTGCCGGTCCACATCGTCAACCATCCGCTCGTGCAGGACGCGCTGGTCGATCTCCGCGACAAGCGGACCACGCCCGAACACTTTCGCCGCGCCGCGACGCGCATCAGCGTGCTCCTGGCGACCGAAGCGCTGCGCGGCGTGCCGACGCGCCATGTCACCGTCGAGACGCCCATCGGTCCAGCCGACGGGCAACGCATCCGTCAGGACATCGTCGTCGTGCCGGTGCTCCGCGCCGGGCTGGGCATGCTCGACGCGGTGATCGAGCTCGTCCCGAATGCCCGGGTTGGCCACATCGGTCTGCAGCGCGACGAGATGACCGCCGTCGCCTCCCGCTACTACTCGAAACTGCCGGCCAGCCTCGCCGGCAACGTGGTGCTGATGATCGATCCGATGCTGGCAACCGGCGGCAGCGCCGTGGCCGCGTTGGAGCTCCTGCGTGAAGCGGGCGCCACTGAAATTCAGATCGTCTGCATCGTCGCCGCGCCGGAAGGCATTGCCACGGTCGAGCGCCATTTCCCGCACGTCGCGATCTTCACGCCGGTCATCGACCAGGGCTTGAACGAGCACAAGTACATCGTGCCGGGCCTCGGCGACTTCGGCGACCGTCTGTACGGCACCGTCTAACGGCCCCACTAGTGTGGGATCCGGCTCTAGCCGGATTCTTTGGGAGGGCACCATGAGCGAGAGAACGTCGGCTCTCGACCGCCGAGCCTCCGACCACGTCCAGCACGACGTGTGGCACTCGGCCCTCACGTCGGTCGCGCCGAACGCCATTCTCGTCCGCGGTTATCCGCTCGACGAGATGATGGGCCGGCTCTCGTTCGCCGATGCCGTGTACCTCCTGCTCATGGGCGAGCTGCCCACGCCCGCCATCGGCCGGATGCTGAACGCGATTCTCGTGGCCACGATCGACCACGGCGTCGCGCCGCCGTCGACGATCGCCGCCAGAAACGTCGCCACATCAGGCGCCGCGCTGAAGGACGCGGTCGCGGCCGGCATCCTCGCGCTTGGCCCGCACCACGGTGGCGACATCGAAACCTGCATGCGGTTTCTCGATCAGGGGCTGACGCTCGTCCGATCGGGGCGTTCGCTGCAAGAGGCGGCGGAACAGCTCGTCGACGAATCACTGGGCACCGGACAGACGCCGCCCGGCTTCGGGCATCGCTTTCACACCCGCGATCCGCGCGCGACGCGCCTCTTCCACATGGCGATGGAGCTCGAGCTCGAGGCCGAACACGTCCGCATGCTGCGCGCGATCGAACGCGTGCTGATGGCGCGCGAGGAAGCCATCGGTCTGCTGCTGCCGGTGAATGTCGACGGCGCGATTGCCGCGATCAGCGCCGACCTCGGCTTCGCGTACGAACTCGGCAACGCGATCTTCATGATCTCGCGGCTGCCGGGCCTCATCGCCCACGCGCACGAAGAGCGGACACGCGAAACGCCGATGCGCCCGGTCGATCCTGGCGACCAGGTCTACGACGGCGCTCACGCCCGGCGGCTACCGGATGGGCGGTCGCGGTGACGGTGGCGTCCGGCCTTAGCCGGATGACACGCGTCGTTCTGCTTTACGCATGCGCTTCGCGCCGATCGCGAATCGGCCCGCGCCGCTCCGTGTAGCGGCTGACCGGCACCCACGCATCGACGCTGAGCGGTCCGGCGCCCGCGTTCATCAAGAACAGGAAGATCGACCCGTAGAGCAGCGCCAGCTCGCCTTGATTCTGAATCGGCGCGCCGCCCTGCGGTGCGTGGACGGTCGTGAAGGCGTAGACCATCTCGAGGAACAGGATCGTCGCGACCGGGCGCGTCGCCAGGCCGAGTACGATCAGGATGCCGCCGCCGAATTCCAGGATGCCGGCGACGCCCATCAGCGAGTCGATCGGAGCCTGCATGCCGCCCAGCATGCCGAAGAGTTTCTGCAGGCCGTGCTCCATGAAAAGAAGGCCGGCGGCAATCCGGAGCGCCGCATGAGCCCAGCGCGCAAGATCGGTACTCATCCACACCTCCGCGTCCTGCTTGATGCAAGACGCGGTGCCAGGCCCAGGGTCATCCATTGCGCCGGCTGTTTTGGATGCGGTACACTTCCGCTTCCCCTCTCGGGGGCGCTTAGCTCAGTTGGTTAGAGCGCCTGCTTCACACGCAGGAGGTCATAGGTTCGAGTCCTATAGCGCCCACCATTCGACTCGGCCCGACGCGTCGAATGGCCCGAGCGACTCGACACCTTCAGTCAGGCGTCGGACGCTCGACGCGATCGACGACCAATACTTCCATCGGCGCGCGCGTCGGCTCCAGCTTCAGCCCGAGCTGTTCCTGAAGCGCCGTGAAGAGCGAGGGTCCGCTCGGATCCGCACCGCCCTGGTCGGACGTCCATTTGAGATCCAGATCGAACACACCTTCGAGGCCAGTACGATCGATCACCATCCGACCGACGGGTTCTGAGATCTGGCCCGCCATCGCGCTGAGCGGCATCGATCGCACCGTCAGCACACCGGGCCCACCTCTCATCTGACATCGCGCGGGCTGGCCCGGTACCAAAGGCAGCGCCGGCAGACCTCGCTGTTGCCGATCCATCGCTTCCGCGCAGTAGTCCCGATCGGGGCGGCGCAGATCAGGACCAAAGCGGCCGTCGCTTCGCGCGAGCGTCAGCGCATACACCGGCAGTTCGCGACTGTCGCGGTGCGTCCTGACGCCGAAACGATCCTCGAGAAGTTGCCGCAGATACGGAGCCAGCATGGAGGGCATGAGCGGCGTGCCGGAGGTGGCATTGATGTCGTAGCGCGCCGAACGAATCCACTCCGGCCCGTCGACCAGCTGACGCTCGCGGACGCCGTAACCGAGCAGAATGAGGGTTCGGAGCGGCACATTGCGAGCGGTGAACCGGCCGGCGGGCAAGCCGAGTTCATCGGTCGTGTCGCCAGACGTGTTTTGTTTGATCGACGCGACCTCGAACGACGGCGAGACCTGCGTCGTCTGCGTCACAACGGCGCGCTCGAGCGGCCAGAGACCCAGAAGGCCGAGCAGCGCTAACATTCGGCCCGTGCGTCCCGTCTGGATCGCGATGAGGTGCCTCATGAAATCAGGTGTGTCGCGACTCGTCGTCATCGGAGTCCTCGCCACCGCCGTACTCCCGATGCCCGCGAGCGCCAAGGGGCCGACGACGAGAATCAGGGTGACGGGCCAGACACTCGCCCAGCCGGTCGACATCATAGACACCAAACTGCTGCAATCGTTTCCCGTCTGGGCGGGCCCCGGGACGAGGAGCTGCGTCGGCGGTCCGGCCAACTGCGTCGAAGGCACCGAGGGTTTGATCGCGAACTGGACCAACGGCCCGATCGGGAAGCCGCGGTCGGGATTGGCGCACTACGAGGTCTCGTTCTACGCGACGGAGGCACGGCGGCCCAGCGACCCGACGACCGAGCGGCTCGTCTACGTCGTCGCCTACGAATACGACGCCCTGGAAAATCAGGGCTATGTCTACCTGCCGGCTCGAGGCGAACCGTCGTACGCGGTCAACGTGGCCACGCTTCATCGCGGCCTCGAAGGACGCTGGTTCCTGGCGACGCGCGCCTGGCTGAACGCGGTGACGCCGCTCCTCTCCCGGCGCCACTGACCCGGCCGGCACGCACGCTCCGTCGTCAAAACGCTTCTGAGAATTGGTGGGAGGTTCTCATGAAGCGTTTTCTGATCGTCTGCACTCTGGGGGTCCTCGCGGCGCGGCCATCGCCGGCATCCGCGCAAGCAGCACCAGCCGCACCTCGCGCCAGCCTGACTTTCGATTCCAGGTTCGCCGCCTTCAGCCCGCAGCGCGCCTTCGCGGAATCGGCGGACGGCAAGGCCGCGCTCGCTCGAGTCACGACGCTCAGAACCGAGAAGGCTCGCGCGATCGACGAGCGTCAGCGCGCGCTGCAGGCGCAGGAGCAGGCGCTGCAGCAGAACAGCGGCGTGCTCAGCGAACCGGCGCTCACCGCGCGCCGGACGCAAATCGAGCGTTTCCGGCTCGACGTCCAGCGCTTCATCGAAGACGCGCAGGCCGAGCTGATGGGCGTGCAACGCGACGCCGAAACCGCCTTCCTCGCACGGCTCCGGCCGGCCGTCGCCAAAGTCGCGGAATCCAAGCAGCTCTCCATCGTCTTCAACCTGGACGACTCGATCGTCTGGTTCGATCCGGCGCTGGACATCACCGCCGAGGTCGTCAGCGCGTTGACTCAATAGCAAAACGAACACAAAGACGTCGCCGTTCATTTTAGAACCCGCAGTGGCATCATGATGAGATGCCCCGGGCTGAATCCCTGCCGCAGATCGTCCGCCGCCGCTCGGCGGTGCACGGTTTTGGCGTGTATGCCGCCGAGCCGATCACGAAGAACACGCGCATCATCGACTACGCCGGCGAATTGATCCGGAACGACGCGGAGTGCGAGGCGCGCGAGGATCGCTACCTCGCCGAGGGTTGCATCTGGGTCTTCCGCGTCAATCGTGCCTGGAGCCGCGACGCCAACGTCGGCGGTAACATCGCCCGCTTCATCAACCACTCCTGCACGCCGAACTGCTATTTCGAAGTGGTCGACAAGACCATCTGGATCAAGGCCGGAAGAAACATCCGGCGCGGCGAGGAACTCAGCTACGACTACTGCCCCATCGGCGAGCCGACCATCCCCTGCCGCTGCCGCCCCGGCTGTCCGAACAAGATCTGACTAGGGACTGGGGGCTGGGGGCTAGGGGCTGGGGACTAGGGCCGTCCCCACCTGCCTTCGTCATCTTGCAGCTTGCCCTCTGCAATTTGCATTTTGCAGTCTGCAATTCGCAATTTGCCTTTCGCCTTTGCCCTTTGCCCCTGCCCTTTGCCCTTTGCCCTTTGCCTTTTGCCCTTTGCCTTTTGCCCTTTGCCCTCTGCCCTTCTGTAAGTGGTACTCCGCTTGCTCAACAGCGGCGGGCGGAGGCAGGAATGGCCACATCACGCGAGCAAGAGATTCGAGAACGCGCGTATCGCCGGTATGTCGATCGCGGGCAGCAGCCAGGCCAGGAACTGGACGACTGGATCGAAGCCGAGCGCGAACTGCGCACCGGCGGCGCTCCGAGTAACGATCCGGCCATGCACAAGGGCGTCGTCGAAGGGGATCGGCCCGGCGACCGTCAGCAATCCAACCGAAAAGCTCGTAAGGCGCTCGACCAGGACGGGCTTCCCAACGACCCGATCGCCGTCGCGCAGGATGCCGTCGGGGCCCGCGCCGACAAGACCCAGGGGTAGGCCCGGACGACGCTGTCGGTAAAGGTTTATCCATCTTCAGTATCCAGCTACAGCCCGGGCGGTTGTTCGCTGAGCCGGGTTTTCTCGTTTCCCCCTTCAACGTCGGGGTGCGGACGAGGAGGAACCATGGGTACCGTCGTGTGCATCAAATGTCAGGTCCGGACCGCGAGCGTCGTTCCCAGGCGTGAGCCGGCACCGGGAGGACAGTTCCGCTGCGACCAATGCGGCGAAACCTGGACCGTTCACGCCCCGGTCGCCCTTCTCCCGCCCGGCATCGAGCCCTACGCCCGCCGCCGCCCCGACCGTCGCGCTCAGCCACGTCTCTGAAACGGCATCATCCTCGCAGTCGGTCACCCCAAGGGCAGGAAGCCCTGGGGAGGCCACGTGCAGCGACTTCCGCAGTGGATAGCTGCGCTCATCCTGGTTGGCGTCACGGGATGTGCGACCGTCGACCACGGAGCGTTCGTCGACCGCGGCGCCGACTTCAACCGCTATCAGTCGTTTGCGTGGACCGCCGCGGATCGCCGGATGCCCAGCGACTCGCGCTTCCAGCGCGACGCTGATTTCCGCGACCATCTGCAGGGCGCGATCGAGCGCGCGCTCATCACCAAAGGACTGAACGGACCGGTTGCTCGCCGGCCCGACCTGTTGGTCCGTTATCGCGCCGCAGCGCGTCCGCGCGTCGACCAGGTGTCGGTCGACCGGAACTACGGATCCTGCGCGCTCAACTGCTCCGACTTCATCACGGAGTACGAAGCGGCCACGCTCGTCGTGGACGTCATCGACGCGCGCACCAGCACGGTGATCTGGCGCGGCTGGGCGCAGGACCGGCTCGACGCGGTGCCGGATACAAAGGACCGCACGTTCGACACACTGCAGAAGACGGTCGCCGCAATGATGGCGGCCTTCCCCGCCAGGCCCGAGACACGGAGGACGTCATGATACGGTCAACGCTTGCGACCGGCGTTCGTGTCGCCTTCTTCGCGGCCACAACCGCCGCCTGCACCGCGCCGCTGCACGTGCACTCGTACACGGAGCGCGGCACCGACCTGAGCCGCCATCGGACCTACCGGTTTGGACCGAACGATTCCTGGTCCACCGGCGATCCGCGCCTCGACGGCAACCGCTTTTTCATCGAACGCCTGCGGCAGGACATCGAGCATCAGCTGACGGCGCGCGGCTTCGAGAAGACCACCGCGGCGCGCGCCGACCTGCTGGTCCACTATCACGCGAGCGTCACGCAGGAAATCAACCTGAACGATCGCGAGCCCTGGGAATGTGACACGCCATCCCGGACCGGGACGCCACGCGAGCGGCGTGATTGCGCGCCGTTTGTCTACGACAAGGGCAGCCTGGTCATCGACCTGCTCGACGGTCGCACGCGGAAAGTCGTCTGGCGCGGCTGGGCCGAAGGCAGCATGGACGGCGTCGTCGAAGATCAGCGCTGGATGGAAGAACGCCTGGACGAAAGCGTGCGGCGGATCATGCAGCAGCTACGACGGACAGGCTAAAGCCTGTCCCTACCGGTGCCGGCGCCGGTGTAGCGGTAGGGACAGGCTTTAGCCTGTCCGATCACGAAGCGTTACAATTCGCGCTTGCGCGCGCTCGCTTCCCTCCTCTTCCGGCCCCGCGCGATTGCCGTCGTCGGGGCCTCCGACAATCCTCAGAAGATTGGCGGCCGGCCGCTCGCATACTTGCGGCGGTTCGGCTATCGCGGCGACGTGTATGCGGTCAACCCGCACCGCGCCGAAGTGCAACACGTTCGCACCTACCCAACGATGGCCGACCTCCCGGAGGCGCCCGACCTCGCCATCATCGCCACGCCGCGCAGTGAGGTCGAAGCGGCGGTGGATGCGTGCGCCGCGCGCGGCGTCGGCGCCGCGATCATCATGACGTCCGGGTTCGGCGAAACCGGCCTCGCCGTTCACGCGGACCTCGAGCAACGCCTCGCCGCCCGCGCCCGCGCGGCGGGCATGCGGCTCGTCGGTCCGAACACGCAAGGCATCGCGGCGTTTCATACCGGAGCGGTCGCGAGCTTCTCCACGCTCTTTCAGGACATCACGGTCGGCGACGGGCCGGTCGCCGTCGCCAGCCAGAGCGGCATCATGAGCGCCGTACCGATCGGGCTGCTCGAGCGGGCGCACATTGGCGTTCGCTATTCGCTCGCCGCCGGCAACGAAGCGGATGTGACAACGGTCGAACTCGCTCAGGCGGCGCTCGAAGACGAGAGCGTCCGATTGCTCCTGCTCTATCTGGAATCGATTCGCCATCCGAATGAGCTGGCCGAGCTCGGCGAACACGCGCGCGGCCGCGGCGTGCCGATCGTGTGCGTGAAGGCGGGCCGATCGCAGCGCGGTCAGCAGACCGCCCGTTCTCATACCGCCGCTCTCGCCAACGAAGATCGCGCCGCCGACGCCTGGCTCCGGCACTGCGGCATCTGGCGCGTCGACGACATCCACGAACTCGTGAAGGCCGCGCCGCTCTACCTCAAAGGGTGGCAGCCAAAGGGCCGTCGCCTGGTGGTCATCAGCAATTCTGGAGCGTCGTGCGTGATGGCAGCCGACACGGCCGCCGATCTCGATCTGACGCTCGCCGACTTCAGCGATGACACCGCGGCAGCCGTGGCGCAGGCGCTGCCGCCGTTTGCGACCGCGGCCAATCCGCTGGATCTTACGGCGGGGCTGATGCACGACAGCGCGATGCTGGGACGGGTGCTCGACCTTCTTTCCCCTGTCTCGGACCGGCTGAAGCCGGTCGCTACCGGATCACCGTTCGATCTCGTCCTGATCGACCTGCCGGTCTCCGGCGAAGGGTACGACTTGCCGCTTCTGGCCGCCGACGCCGCGAAGTTTGCGGACGTGACGGCCAGTGCGGTCGTCGTCAGTACGCCTCGTCCTGCAACCGCGGCGATGATTCGGCGAGCCGGGCTGCCCGCATTCGACAATCCCACGGACGGCCTGAAGGCGCTCGCGCAGCTCGCGGCCCATGCGGACCTGCTGCGACGCGTGTCCGCCGCGGACAGGCTGAAGCCTGTCCCTACCGAAGCCCCGACCGGACCCATCACATCAACGCTCCTCAATGAAGCGGAGAGCCTGGCGATCGTCCGGGACGCCGGCGTTCCGGTCGTACCGTTCGAACTCTGCGGCGACGAATCGGCCGTCCGGCGGGCCTTTGCTGCGCTCGGGCCGCGTGTCGCCGTCAAGGGCTGCTCGCGCGACGTGCCGCACAAGCACCAGCTCGGACTTGTGACGCTCAACGTCGACACCGAAGCCGCGGCGCTCGAGCTGTTTCATCGCCACCGCGCCGCCATCGTCGCGCACGGCGCCCGCTTCGACGGCGTGCTGCTTCAACCGATGTCCCAGGGCCGCATCGAACTCGCCCTCGGCCTTCAGCGCGATGCTCACTTTGGAGCGCTCCTGATGATCGGTCCGGGCGGCTCGGCGATCGAAATGCTCGACGAAGCGGTGCTGCTCGTGCCGCCCGTGGCTCCGCCGGATGTCCGCGAGGCATTGTCGCGGTTACCCACGGTCAGCGCGCGTCTGCGGTCGCTCGACCTGCCGGCCGCGGCACTGGACGCGTTCTGCGAAGCGACCGTCCGGTTGGGAATGCTTGCGCTCGCCAACCTGCTGATCCGGGCGCTCGACTTGAATCCGGTGCTCCTCGGCGACTCCGGCGCCGTGGCGGTCGACGCGCTGGTCGACCTGGCCGATACCGCCTTCGCCAAGGCTTCGGCGGACAGGGATTTTGCGTAGCCCGCGGGCGTGAGCGGCTATGATCGGCCGCGCGGAGAGGCGGCACCTTTGAACAACGAATCGTTCGACAAGACCGGCAAGCTCGTTGCGCTGGGCGTCTTTATCGCCCTGGTCGTCGACGGCATGGACCTTCAGGTCCTGTCGCTCGCCTTACCCAGCCTCACCAAAGAATTTCAGCTGTCGTCCTACGCCTCGGGCGCGCTCGCCACCTACACGCTGGCTGGGATGGGCATCGGCGGCATTCTCGCCGGCTGGCTTGCCGATCGCGTTGGCCGCGTGCGCGTCACCTGGTGGGCCGTGCTCGTGTTCACGGTCTGCACCGCCACCATCGCCTTCTGCACCGAGTACTGGCAAATCGCGGTGATGCGTTTCATTTCCGGGTTCGGCATCGCCGCGCTCTACAGCATCGGGACGTTGCTGGCCGCCGAGTATGTGCCGACGCGCATTCGCACCACCGTGCTCGGCGCGCTGCAGGCCGGCTGGTCCGTCGGCTATGTCATCGCCGCACTCTCGTCGTCGTACATCCTGCCGCGACAAGGCTGGCGGCCGTTGTTTCTGGTCTCGATCGTTCCCGGCATCATCTCGCTGGTGATGCTGCGCGGACTTCCCGACCCCCCGAGCTGGGCGGCTGCCCGCGCCGCCGCGGCGCGCGAATCGCTGATGGCTCCGTACTTCAGGATTTGGGAGAACCCCGCGGTCCGCCGGAACTTCATCATCTGGACGATCACGGCGATCGCGCTGCAGTTCGGTTATTACGGCGCGAACACCTGGCTGCCGAGCTATCTCGTCAAGGATCTCGGGGTCAATCTGCAGAGTATGGGTTGGTACGTCGCCGGCACCTACTCGATGATGGTCTTCGGAAAGATCATCACCGGCTATCTGGCCGACATCCTGGGCCGACGGACGATGTGGGTCGTGTCGGGTGTGCTGACGGCGATCTACCTGCCGTTCGTGGTCTACGTCGCCACGCCAGGAAATGTCGCGTATCTGCTGCTGATTTTCGGATTCCTCTACGGCGCTCCGTACGCGGTCAACTCCACGTACATGAGCGAGAGCTTCCCCTCGGGTATCCGCGGGACGGCCGTCGGGACCGCATACAACCTCGGACGCATCGGCTCGACGATTTCGCCGCAAATGATCGCGTGGGCCGCGGCGAACTATTCGATTGGACTGGGCATCGGACTGCTCGGCGTGTCCTACTTCATCTGCGCCATCGTCCCCGGGCTCTTCGTGCGCGAGAAGATGTTCGATCCGAAAGCCGTCGAGAGTGCGCCGGCCGCTCTACCGCGGACAGCGTGACGCGCGTGATCTCAAATCCTAAATTCCTAAGATCCTGAAATCCTAAAATCCTGAAATCCTGAAATCCAGGATCGTCAGACCCGTTCAAGCGCTTCCGCGAGCGTGTCGGTCAGCGACGCAGCCGTGAACGGCTTGCTGAGGAAGGCGGCGTCCCCGCTCATCGTGCCGTTCTCGAAGAGCGCCGTGTCGGTGTAGCCGGACATGAACACCACCTTGCAGTCCGGGCACTTTTCCTGAACGGCTTCCGCCAGCGCCTGACCGTTCATCTCCGGCAACACCATGTCGGTGAGCAGGACGTCCGGCTGCAGAAGTCCGGTCGAGACCATTTCGATCGCCTTGCGCGGGCTCTCCATCGCGTGGACGACGTAGTCGTGGTTCTGCAGAATCCGCGTCGCGACGGTCCGGACGCCGGTTTCGTCTTCAACCAACAGCACCACCCGCGCGTCGCCGCTCCGCGGCCGCTTCGGGCGGACCGCCGGCGCCGGTTCGCCTTCGAGCGTCCGGGGGAAATAGACCTTGAAGATCGTCCCCCGGCCGACTTCGCTGTAGATCCAGATATGTCCGCCGCTCTGCTTGACGATGCCGTAGACAGTCGCAAGGCCGAGACCGGTGCCCTGAGTCTTGGTCGTGAAAAACGGCTCGAAGATTCTCGCCTGCGTCGCCGCATCCATCCCGGCGCCGGTGTCGGACACTGCGAGCATCACATGCGGGCCCGGCGAGACCGAAGCGTGCTGGCGGCAGTACTCCGCGTCGAGGTCGACATCGGCGGTTTCGATGGTGATGCGGCCGGCGCCATGCATCGCGTCACGCGCGTTGACGACCAGATTCAGGACGATTTGCTGCAGCTGCCCCTGATCGGCCTTTGACCGTCCGACCGCGTCGGTCCGGATGTCGATCGTGACGGTTTCACCGATCAGGCGCCGCAGCATCGGCGTCATCTCGCGGACGATGTCGCTGATGACCAGGACGCGCATCTGCAGCAGCTGTTTGCGGCTGAACGCCAGCAGCTGCCGCGTCAGATCGGACGCCCGGTGCCCGGCGTCGATGACCTCCTGCAGATCGCGGCGTCGCGTGTCGTCCGGCGGCAGCCCCTCAATCGCGAGGCTGGAGAACCCCTGAATGACCGCGAGCAGGTTGTTGAAATCGTGCGCGATGCCGCCCGCGAGCTGGCCGATCGCCTCCATCTTCTGCGCCTGGCGAAGCTGCTGCTCGAGCGTCGTCCGCTCGGTCACGTCTTCGAGGAGCGCCAGCCGCGCCCGGCGACCGTCGAGCGTCACATCCTGCGAGCGCACGAACACCTGCAGGAACAGCCCATCCTTCGTGCGGTGGCGCCAGACGCCGGGCCGATTGGGATGACCGGCCGTCGAGCGTTTGTCGAACGCCGGTTCGGTCTCCGCCGGAGCGCAGACGTCCTTCAGCGTCATCCGGAGAAATTCGTCGCGCGAATAACCGTAGGTCCGAATCGCCGCACGGTTGACGCCGAGGAACGCGCCGCCGGCGGTCTCAAACACCCACATCGGCAGCGGATTCTCGTCGAAGAGCATCTCGTACTGGCGAGCGGCGTCGAGCTTCACCATCCGGGTGTTGCCAATCGCCGCGATCGCCAAGCCGAAGATCGCCAGCACGACGGCACGCCACGCGTGGACTTGCAGCGTCGGCGCCGGACGAATCATTTCGACGCCGATCGAGGAAACGAGAACCGTGAGGACAACGGGACCGGATCGATAGAGCAGCGCGGCGGTGGCCATCGCCAGGAGCATCGCCGCGCCTGGCATGACGTCGAAGACTGGAACGTAGCGGGAGACTGCGAGCCACGCGATCGTCGCGCTGCCGGCAACTAAATAGTCCGTCGCGCTGCTACCAGTCGAGCTCCTCGTGAACATCGGCCTGTGGGTTCCCTGAACGAGGTCACAGTCGCGAGCGTCGGCGACGATGCTACACCGACATTTATCAATCCCAACCTCCTAACTTCAATAGCCACAATGAGTAGGGCGAATTCCTACAAGAACGCGATCGCACAGTCGAGCTTGATCGATGAGCTGCACGCGCCGCACGGCTGACGTTGAAGTGCTCACATGTGCCGTGCACGTGCCGATGCGCGCGCGCGTGCTACTCATCGCCGGCCGCAAATCGCGCGGAAGCCCGCGCCGACGTGGGCACGTGTGTTGCTCCATGTGCAGGCGGAGGTCGCAGCCCATGCTCATCCCATTCGCACTCGAATGGACGGTCGGTTACGCGATCGGCGCCGTGCTGGTGTTCTTGCTCTTCGGACTTTTCCTCGTGCCAGCGCTGATTGGGATCAACGTCGACGGCAAACGCCGGCTTGGTCCGATGCGGCGGCTGACACGCTTCGGGATGAAACTCGGGCCGGTCACGCCGACGGGCACGGGCGACAACAACCCAGGGCGGCGCGGCGATCCATCACCGGGAATGCCCGATGGCTATCCGGATCCATGGAGCGAAAAGGCGCAGCGCGAAGCGCCGCCCATTCGATCGTAGGCGCGAGCGGAACGCTCAGGTCGTAGCCTGAGCTCGCACTAACCCCGCTCCCGCCCGCCACGAGGGCGTCGCGCCACAGCCCGGCAGACGCGTGGCGCTCTCGTGGCAACCAAATCGATGCTTGAATTTTAGGATTTCAGGAGCTTAGGAACTCAGGATGTTTCGCCGCAAGCGGTTCGCCATTACCGACCGCGGCACACATTCGCCATTCACGCTGAAGATTTCGCCACCCCGGCCGACTATTCTCCGAAGCAGTCTGCGCGAGGAGGCACCGTGTCTGAATGGCTGATGCTCGTTGTCGCGGCAGTGGCAATTTTTGGAGTCGGTAAGATTCTGACCCGCCGCTCAGATGTCGGCTCCAACGCCCTCCGAATCGACCGGTAAATCCTGAAATCCTAAGATCCTGAAATCCTGAAATCCTGAAATCCTGAAATCCTAAGATCCCCTTGTCCGCCTACTTGGCTTCGGCGCGCTCCTTGGCCAGTTGTTCGATGTAGGCCCTCTCCAGACGCTGAACCGCAGCGAGAAACCCCTGCGGATCGACGAACCGCTCGGGGTTGTACGCATCGCCGGGCTTGTACTTGTCGTGCATGTTGAACTGGCTTGCGTGGGAGGCCAGCCAGATGTCGATCTTCATGTCCTTCTGCGCCAGGAACGTCTTCGCGTAGTCGGCGCCAATGCCTGGATAACCCGGCATGCCGGTGACTTTCACACCAGGGTTGATCGAGCCCATGTTCGCGATGATGACGTGGTACGTCTTGCCGTTTTCGCGCACGTCGAGCGTGAAACTGGTCGCGCCTTTGGTGTGACCGGAATGGAGATGGGCCGTCAGTTCGGCGCCGCCGAGCGAAATCTTGCCGCCGTCCATGAGCGTCTGATCGACGGCGACCGGCGGAAACTGCGCGCCGGGCGTCTGGCCGAACCGAAAATCGCTCTTGCCGCCCGACTCGAGCAGCGGCTTCTCCGGCTCCGACACAACCAATCGTGCGCCGGTCATCCGCTTGAGCTCGGCCAGCGCCGCGGCATGATCGATGTGGCCATGCGTGACCGTGAGAATCTTGACGTCGCGGATCTTGAACCCGAGCCGCGTCATGCTGCGCTCGACTTCATTCGCGCTCCCCTCGACACCCGTGTTGATGAGGATGTGTCCCTGTGGCGTCGTGATCAGATACGTCGACAAATCGTAGCCGCCGACCCAGTAGATGTTGCCGACGATGCGAAAGGGTTCGAACGGGCGCGTCCACTCTTCGTTCTGGGCGCCGGCCTGGCGCGGCGTCAGGGCGGTGGTTGCCAGGGCCAGAAGCATCAGCACGGTCTTCATCGTCGCACCTCACGTGTCGGTTGCGTGGATTCTACTGCCGGTGTGTTCCTTGCAGTGAGGAATACGCTGACCGCAGCGGCCGTCCAGAGACGCACGGCCGCGTCGATTGACGACTCAGAGCGGCCTCAGCAAAGGATGCGTGGCAACAAGCTCTCCGCTGATGGCAGGCCTGCTTCTCGAGAAACCGGACACGCCGGCGGCCCAGTCGGCGCTCGCGTCAGGCCCGGAACCCCAGCTCCACTCGATCCTCGAGCGGGATGCGCTGATTCGCTGCGCCCGGCGCGTCCCCGCTGGCGGCAGCATCGTCGAAATCGGCACGGGTGGCGGCGGCACGAGCGTCTTGCTGCGGCAATATGCCGATCGATTGGTCCACATCTCGTCGATCGATCTGAACCAGCATACGCATCAGACCCGGCAGATCCTGGCCGGGCACGAGATCTCGTTCGTCGACGGAGCGTCCGACACCGCGTCGGCCGGCTGGCAGCATCCGATCGACTTTCTCTTCGTCGACGGCGGACACCGGCTTTCGGACGTCTGGACCGACTTCACGGCCTGGTACCCGCATCTCGTACCGGGGGCGCGGATCGCGTTTCACGACTACGATGAGCCGATCGCGGGCGGCGTCTTCTACTTGGGCGTCAAGCTCATGGTCGACACCCTGCTTCGGCTCAAGATTCTGGTCAATCCCGAACAGGACACGACGCTCCTCTCCGCCCGGGTCTCGAAGTCACCTGAGGCCGGCACCCTCACGGTTGACGCGCTCCGAACCACCCTGCAGGCGCACGCCGGTCTCGTGGCGAGTCTCTGCAATCACTTCACACCGTCGCTGCTGCACTGGCTGCGACGCAACGACGGTACTCGCTCGCGACAGGTGGTTGAAGCCGGACCCATCATTCCGATCGAGCATCCCCACAGTGAGACGCGCTCGATCTGCCAGCACCTCAATCAGCTGACGATGTGCTACCTGTTCGATCGGTGGATGAAGGAGTACTGGAGCGACGCCGTGGCGCTGACGCCAGTGGCGGACATCGGCTTGTTTCAGGAAATGATGCGCTGGATCGATGCGGAACGCAGACGGCCGTACCCGACGGTCTGCGCCCTGGAGCAGATCATCAACCGCGACTTCTATCCGGACTCGCTCGCCGGGTACGACCTGTCGACGATCGAAGCGATCTCGCGATTCTTGACGCTCGAGCAAGTGCGATTGAACATGCTCTACCGAATCACCCGTCCGATCTTCGAGCGCGTCCTGGATGGGTACCTCTAGCGCCTTGAGTCCCCAATCAGCGCTCTTGCCTCACTGGGGTCAGACACCCGGCGATTGTTCCGGTGTCCGATCCCCTTGCATCACGTCTTTGGCTAACGTCGCACGGTCACTTTCTGCGCGCGCCAGTTCCAAACTTCGCCGACCCACAGGTCGGTTTCGGTCCGGCAGTCGAGCGAGTTGGCCATGCCGAACTCTTTCGCGAGCCGGCCAGCCTTGCCAAACTTGCCGGCGATCTGACCGTTGAGGCCGACCTTGTAAATCTCGCCGCGGTCCATGCTCTCGGCGTCGTTCGAGTTCGAGGTGAACAGATACTGGGTCGCGCCGCCGGTGATGCACATCGCCATCGGCGAGCCGATGTTGGTGATCTGCGACTTGAACGTGCCGTTGCCGTCGAACACCTGGATGCGGTTGTTCCCGGCGTCGGCGACATAGATGTTGCCGGCAGCGTCCGCGACAATCCCGCGGATGTTGCGGAACTCGCCCTGGGCGGAACCGGTGCGGCCCCAGGTCTTGATGAAATCGCCGTCCTTGGTGAATTTGGCGATGCGGGCATTGGTACCGAAGCCGTCGGCAACGTAGATATTGCCGGTGCGGTCCCAGGTCACGTCGGACGGACGGTTGAAGCTGTCGCCGTTGATGCCCGCTCCCGTGTTCGCTCCGCCCCGCCCGCCACCACCGCCGGGACCAGCCGGAGCAGCTCCGCGTCCCCCAGCGGGTGCCGGCCGGCTCAGGAATTCAGCATCGGCAACGGTCGCCGACACGCCTGCGCCGGGTCGGACGCCGATGTTCTCAGGCTTTCGGCCGAGGTTCAGGAGATACCGGCCATCGGGTGCGAACTTCACCAGCATGTTCGAGCCCGCGTCCACAATCCAGATGTTGTCCTGCGGATCGACACGCACCTGCTGCGCGAAATTGACGGCATAGACGCCCTGACCGATCTCCTTGACGAACTTGCCGGTCTCGTCGAATTCGAACAGTCGCGAGCCGCCGTGGTAGAAGGTTCGCTCGTCGCCAAGCGTGGCGACGGCGTGACCAGTGCGGGCATACACAAAGACGTGCCCGCGTGAATTCGTCGCGACGCCGGCCACTTCGCCGAACGACGGCAGCGAGATGATGTCCGCCTTCGCGTCGTACTGAAGTTCGGGCGCGGACTGCGCCACGAGCGATGCGGTGGCGAGCGCGGCGGCGACAGCCGTGAACGTCAGGATGTTTCGCATGTCCCCTCCTCAGCGTCCGCCAGACGACGTGCGCGCCGCGGCCGGCCGCAATTGCAGCTTCTGGACCCGCCACGCGGTGATCTCGGACACGTACATCTCGTTCGGATTCCGGCAGTCCATCTGGTGGATGCTGCTGAACTCGCCGAACGCGTGGCCCGGCTTGCCGAACTTGCCGATCACGGTCCCGTCGAGTTCCATCTTGTAGACCTCGCCCGTCGTCGCCGCCTGATCGAAGTTGTTGCCGGTCGGGAACGAGTTCGAGGTGTAGAGATACTGGTGCGGCCCGTCCGAAATGCACACTGCCCAGGGCGCGCCGGTCTTCTCGAACGACGTCTTCAGGTTGAGATCGTTGTCGAGGACGATGATGCGCGAGTTGCCGCGATCGGCGACGTAGACCAGGCCCTTGGCGTCCACTGCGATCGCGTGCGGCGTGCTGAACTGCATCGTGCCGTTACCGCGTGACCCGACGGCCTTGATGAAGCGGCCGTTCTTGTCGTACTTGACGATGCGCGAATCGCCGTAGCCGTCGGGCACGAAGATGTTGCCCTGCGGATCCCAGGCGATGTCGGTCGGGCGGTGGAACGTGTACGGCCGATTCGCCCCGGAGTACTGGCCGCCGCCCGGCAGCGACGCTATCTGATCCAGCGGATCGGGACGCTTGCCGAGCACCATCAGCAGCTTGGTCCCGTCAGGGCTGAACTTCTGGATGACGTTGGTGCCTTCATCCACGGCCCAGATGTTGTCGTCCTTGTCGACGCGCACGGCGTGCGCGAAGGCGAAGCCGTAGCTGCCGGCGCCGATTTCCTTGACGAACGCACCGGTCTGATCGAACTCGAAGAGCCGGGTCTCGCCGCTGCGGACGAAGACGAAGACGTGGCCTCTCGAGTTGGTCGCGACGCCCGTTCCCTCGCCCATGTAGAGCCCGGCGGGCATCTTGAAGAAATTCGGGACCGATTCGAACGGAATATCAGGAGCCGTCGCTCGGGCGGGCGCTTGGGCGAGGGCGGCGCCGGCGCACGCCAGCAGACCCGCGAGGCTCAAAAGAATGCGGCGCATGGAGTCCTCCAGTCGGGGAGGACTCTATAAGGGCAAAGGGGAGATTGCAAAGGGCAAACTGAGGGCAGAGGGCAAACTGAGGGCAGAGGGCAAATTGCAGAGGGCAAATTGCGAACTTAGGGGACGGGCTGGCCGTTGATCTCGGCGTAGGCGTACGTCATCGAGAACGTCGATTGCCCGACAATCAGCACATCCGCCGTGGACTTCATCGAGACCGGGACGTGGACGCCGTCAATCCGCGCGTACTCGCGTTCGATCTGCACGCGGCGCGTCCAGAAGGACGGCCGTTTGGAGAGCTGCCCCTCGACGCGGCGGAGATCGGCCGACGCCGGGTCGATGAACAGCGCGCCCTGCACCCGCATCACGTGATCCTTGTGCGGCTTCACCTGGACGCGCACCAGGTCCTCGGCCATGCTCATCTCGAGAAACTTGTAGTTCGCCGTCGTCAGCGCGGCCTCGTCGCCGTCGGTCTTGCCGACGGTCTTCTTCTCCGTATCGAGCGCTTCCTTCAGCACACGGCTGCGAATCAACCCGGAGCCTTCTTCGGACACGATCTCGTAGTTGAAACCCGTCGCCGGATCGAGCGTGGTCCACACGTCCACGGACGCGCTCATCTTCCCGCCGCGCGTGGCGGCGCTCATCTTGCGCCGGGCGCGGTAGCTGACGAGCGGCTTGGCGTCGGGCGCCAGGAAGCGCTGCATCAGATCCGCCTTCGCCACGGCTCCGGCGGACGAGTCCGCGGGCGGCTGATCGGCCAGGATGTCGGTGTGAAGTGTCGACGCGAGCAGCCCGAAGGCCAGCACGATCCCGAGGGGTCTTACCATTTCAACAGGAAGTAGCCTCGGATAATCGGGCCCACGCTATTGGCGAACGAACCGCCTCTCGGTGCGTTGGTGACGGGATACACGTCCCGTGGATTGTTGTGGTTGGTCAGGTTGAACAGCTGAATGCCGACATCGGCGGTCCGGCCGTACGCGGTGACGGTCTTGTAGATGACCATGTCCGTGGCCATGAAGACCGGGAAGTCGTGCGAGTACGGCGCGCCATCGTAGCGGTAGCGCATCGTCAGGGACGAATACGGGAACCCCGATCGCAACTCGGTGACCGGCGAGATGACGATGCGGCGCGGCAGATTGAACGTGCCCCACATCAGCACGCGGTGGCGGGCGTCGTTGGCCGTCCGGGCGATGCCGCCCGGCTGCAGCAGCGGAAAGTCCATCGACTGGAACAACGTCGAGTACTCGTTGAGCTCGCCGATGGATGTCGAGCGGACGTAGCTGACAAAGAGCTGCTGATCGTGCTCGAAGCGCCGTCGCGCCGAGACCTGAATCTCCTGATACGTGCCGCCGCCGCTGCTGTCGAGCGTGATCGGTCCGCTGCTGTCCGGCACGTGGACGGTCGCGATCCGCGACGTCTCCCGGCGGGTGAAGACCGCCTGCAGGTCGAGGGCGGCGCCGATTGCCCGCTCGACGCCAATCACCGCCGTCAATGCCCTCGGCAGAAGCAACCGGCCGACAGTCGGAATCCAGTTGTAGTTCCTGAGCACGTTGCCGTCGCCGTCGTACGACCGGTCGAAACGCTGCGGATAGCTGCCGAAGGTCGCCGCTGACAGCGGCAGGGTGCCCACAAAGCTGCCGTATCCACCTTTGACGACGGTGCGATTGCCGGGATCGAGCGCATAGCGGAAGCCGAGGCGGCCCGACGGCGTAGTGTCGGCGATCTTGCTCGAGTCGACGCGGGCACCGGCTTCGATTTGCAGCTGATCGTTGAAGTGCCAGACATCACGAACCGCGAGCCCGACCGTGGAATCGTCGGCGTTGAGGGTGGCGGCTCCGCCGAAGTCCACCGTGCGAACGGTCCGCCCGTCTGGATCGGTCACGACAATCGAGGTCTCGTCCAGCGAGCCCGTCAGATTCGACGCCGTGGCTTCGGCGGCGAGCGCGAGGTCGTGCGAACGGCCGGCGACTTTGGCGACGCGCTCGAACGTCGCGCTGCCGCTGTAGCGCGTCGCGGTCCGCGAGGTCCGCGAGAACCAGTTCCCGCTCCACATCTCCGGCGAGAGACGCGCGAGGCCGTCGCCGTTCGGATTGATCTCCGCTTCGCGACCGAACGCACCGGCGCGCAGCGTGATGACACTCTGATTGGCGGTCACCGTCCGGCCGGTGACGCCGAAGAAGAGATCGCGCGACGAGAGATCCACCGTCGCCGACTGGTCGCGGCGTGGACTGAGGCCGTACGATTGCGTGCTGGCCGGAAACGAGAAACCCTCGACGGTCAGCGTGCTGTGCGCGCTCAGACGGGCGTCGACGCGCCCGAACATGATCGCGCTCTCCTCGATGTAGTCGGGGCCGGTCCGGCCGGTCACCTCCGGCACGGGGATGCGCTCGTAGTCCCATTCGCCCGCGGCGATGTACTGCACGCGTCCCTGCGCGGCGCTGCCGGAGACATGCGCGCGCGGGAAGATGCCTTCAAGCCGGCCGAATCCTGGGTTCGAGAAGCGCGGACGCGGGATGAACCCCTGAACGCCCGCCGACAGATGTTCTCCGCCTGACGCGCTTTCGAGCTTGACGAGCCCACCGAGCAGGCCGCCGTAGGTGACGGCCATCGGATCCCGAAGCGCCTCGATCCCCCTCACCGCTTCGAACGGCAGGTTCACCGACGACAGGCCGGTCGCCGGATCCGCGATGTTGAAGCCGTCGAGCGCGAGCGGTGTCTGGTACGCGCGCGCGCCGCCGAGTTGCATCAGGCCGTCGGCGCCGCGGATGACCGACGGCAGAAGCGGCAGCGACTCACGCGCCTTCATGTTCTTCGACGGCAGCCGCGAGATGTTCGTGGCGGTCAGGTTCGTGCCGAGGAGCGCGGCGGTCGGCGAGGCGTCCGCCAGCACCGACGCCGTGACGGTCGTCGAGTCGGTCGCTCTCGCCACGTCGAGAACGACCTTGGCCGCGTCCGCGCGCGGAACCGAGCGGGTTTCGAATCCTTCGAGGCTGACGGCGACGACATCGCCGCGGCTGCCCGCTTCGATGACGAACGTTCCATCGGGGCCGGCCGTGACCGACGCCACCTGGACGGTGCCTTCAAGAAGCTGGATTGTTGCGCCTGGGAGTGGAAGACCGGTCTGGTCGAGGACGACACCCTGGATGGTCTGGGCCTGGGCGGCGGCCGGCACGGCAGTGCACAGTGCTGCCAGCGTCGCCGCAAGTGTCAGGGTGCCGTGAAGCCGGAGAAGCAAACCCCTCATCAGCCCTACAGGCAGAAGTATACCCGCTCACATACCTAAATTCGTGTATCTAACTGTCTAGGTTCGGGACGGTCCGTCAAGATTCCGTCTCCTAAAGGACCCATTTGATCGCGAATTGGATGACGCGCGGATCGCCCGCGGTCGTGATGGTGCCGAACGCCGCGTTCCCGAACGACGTGTTGGGAGCGCCCAGGAACGGCCAGTTCATGACGTTGAACACTTCTGCGCGCAGTTCGAGGGTCGACGCCCCCACCTCGAGCCGCCGAACCAGCGCGATATCGACGTTCCGGTAGCCCGGCCCGCGGACCGGGTTGCGCGAGGCGTGGCCGAGCGTGAACTGCGGCGCGTTCGAAAAGACGCTCGTGTCGAAATATCGCGCCGGGGTCCGCTCGTCGCGCGGCAGTTCGGGGTCGCCGTTGATGTTCGGGCGTTGAATCCCGAAACCGGCGAACGCGTTGTTGTTCGTGGCTTGCGTGACGGCGAGCGGCACGCCGGACTGCAGCGTCAGGACGCCGCTGAACTGCCAGTCGTTGACCAGAGCGCCGACGACGCCTGCAGGGTGCCTCCACATGCCGCTGCCGAACGGCAGGTTCCAGATGCCCGCCGCCGTAAAGACGTGCGGCATGTCGCCGGTCGAATCGTCGCGCTCGAGCGCCCGGTTGAAGCTGTCGGCGGCCTGATAGGTCGTCAGTGGACCCGTGAGAATCGAGGCATCAAAGACTGACGAGGCGTCGTCGACCAGCTTCGAGCGGGTGTAGCTGGCGAGAAACGAGACGCCGTGCGACAGCCGCTGCTCCACCTTCAGCGTCAGGCCGTGATAGATCGTCGTCCCGACGTTGTTGCGGTAGAGGCTGACCGTCGTGTACTCGGGGTACGGGCGCATCAGCTGTCCCACCGTAATCGTCGGATCCCCGAGCGAGGAATCGCGCGGAATGATCCCGAAAAACGGGTTGGGCACGCGCGTCGTCAACTGCGCGCCGAGCGCCAGCTGCTCCACCGACAGCTGATTCAGGTTGGTGTCGGGAATGCCGGCGTGGGTGATCTTCGAGCCGACATACGCCACTTCAACCGCGGTCGCCGTCCCGAGTTCGCGCTGGAACGAGCCATGCCACTGCTGCACGTAGCCGGACCCCAGATCCCGATCGACCGCGAACACCCCCTGACCGAGCCCGGCCTGCGCGGTCGTTCCCACAGGGACGACGTTCGGGCCCTGCGCGAGAACGAACGCCGGCGTCACGTTGTCGAGCGTGCGTTGCGACACCGACTGCAAGTACGGAAAGGCCGGTGTCGTGAACGGCGTCGTGATCCCGGCCATCTCAATCCAGACGAGACCGTAGCCGATCCGCGCCACCAACCGGTCCGTCAGGCGCGCGGCAATGCCAAGACGCGGACCGAAATTGTCGGTCTGCAGATCGCGCGCCGACCGCGGCACGCCGTTCTGTCCGAGATACTCGAGTTGACGCGTCTCGAGGTTGAAGACGGCGCTCTGATTGTTCGCTTCCGTCGACGGGAAATTGAGCGTGTAGCGCAACCCGGCGTTCACCGTCACGCGATCCGAGATCCGCCAATCGTCCTGAACGAAGTACTCCTGAAAATGGGCACGGTTCCGGATCTGATCGTTCTGGAGGTCGATGCTGAATGTCGCCACCTGACCGAGCAGAAAGCTCGCGAGCGCGTTTCCCGTCGTGTTTCCGGCCGCACCCGGTTCGTCGGTGAAGACGTTCGTGAACCCGAACGTGCCGGTCGGCGACGGCGGCTGGATCACGTTCAACCGCTCCCAGCGCAGATCCGCGCCGACCTTGAACGCGTGGCGCCCTTTCAGCCAGGTCAGCGAATCGGCAATCTCGGTCACGCTGGTGCTGAAGTCGGTCGCGGTGTTGGCCGGCGACCCGAGCGACGTGTAGCCGGCGATACTGAAGAGCGGCAGCGTGTCGGGAAACTGCGCGCTCGAAGGAATGCCCCGTAGACCGAGCGTCGAGGTCACCGGCCCGCCGAGGCGTACCGGTTGACGCTGCACGCTGCGCCGCGTGTCGCCAATCCGCAGCTCGTTGACCGTCCGCGGTGAGAGCGTGCGTTGATAGTTCGCCGCAAACGACCATGCGCTGGTGTCCTGCGGACCGAGGGCTCCTGCGGCAGTCCCGCTGCCGTCGGGCAGCGGCGTCACCGGCAGGAACGTTTCCGTGAAGTTGGTGAGACGCGCGAAGACCTGATCCCGGTTGCCGGGAAACCGGTGATCGACGCGCACATCCCACTGATTCTGATCGACGGTCTCGTCCGCCGTGCGCGTGAAGTTGTTCGCGAGACCGGCACTCGTCGGCATCGGATAGCGCTCGATCAACGCGCGCGCGACCGGATCCCAGCGCTCGATCGGAATCGTGCTGTTCGCGAACGGCGTGCGATTGGCGCTGCCACTTGCGGGATCGAAGAGCGCCGGGACACGGCCGCCAACCGACTCCGTGAAGATCCCCTGACGTTGCAGCACCGTCGGCACGTTGGCCGAGACGGTGCGCGCGATCGTCTGCCGCTGGCCCTGATAGTCGGCGAAGAAGAACGTGTGATCGCGGACGATGGGCCCGCCGATCACGCCGCCGAACTGCTGGCGGCGGAACATCGGCTTGTCCGGCAGACTGGTCTGGAAGAAATTGCGCGCGTTCAGCGCCTCGTGACGCATGAACTCGAAGCCGGTGGCGTGCAGGCTGTTGGTGCCCGACTTCGTCGTCAGATTCACCACGCCGCCGTTGAAGCGGCCGAACTCCGCCGGCGGGCTGTTGCTCTCGATCTTGAATTCCTGAATCGCGTCGGGAATCGGAAAGAACGCCACCTGCCCCGGTTCGGGCTGCAAGACTGAAATGCCATCGTAGAGATATTCGTTGGTGCGCGGCCGGCCGCCGTTGATGCGCGGCAGGAACGTGCCCGGCGGCAGCGCCACGCCTGGCACGAGCTGCGAAAGCGTGATGAAGGTGCGACCGTTCAGCGGCAGCTCGACAATCTTCTGGTGATCGACAACCTGACCGAGACTCGCCGTCTCGGCGCGCAGGATCGGGGCGTCGGCCGTCACCGTCAGGGTTTCGTTGACCGCGCCCATCGAGAGCGCGAGATCCGCGCGCACCGTCTCCCCCGTCGCGACGCGAATGCCCTGACGCTCCAGCGTTCGGAATCCGGAGAGCTCGACGCGGATCGTGTAGGGACCGGGCTTCAGCCCCGCGGCGGTGTAGCCCCCGTCGGCGCCGCTCACGACGAACTGCGGCACGTTCGTATCGGCGGCGCGCACCGTGACGTTCGCGCCGGGCAACGACGCGCCGGAGGGATCGGTGACGACGCCGGTGATCCGTCCGCTGGCGACTTGCGCGTCGGCGCGCGCGGTCATGACGACGGCAGCCGCCAAGACGACGCACCGCATTCCAGCCCGGGACTTCATCTGCGCTCCACGAAGTAGACGGTGGCGTCCAGCCATTCGACAAAAATCGGCTAGAACTATAGCCTATAACCGACTTTAGTTGAACTAATCCGCAGCATAAGATAGAAATTGCGTATGCGACGGGCACACCATTGGATCACCGGCCTGCTGGGGGCGCTTGCCGTCATGGCCGTCGCCCCCAGGCTGGGCGCTCAGGACCTCACGATTGCGGCCGCGTCCGACCTCCAGGGCGTGCTCCCAGAAATCGCCAGACAGTACGAAGCCCGGACCGGGCGGACCATTCGCCTGACGTTCGGCTCCTCCGGCAACTTCTTCGCACAGATTCAGAACGGCGCGCCCTTCGATCTCTTCTTCTCCGCAGATCTCGACTATCCGCAGCAACTGGACCGGGCCGGGCTTGCCGAACCCCATTCGATTTACGAATACGCGATCGGGCGCATCGTGCTGTGGACGCCAAAGACCAGCGGCCTGGATCTGAAGGACGGACTGCAGGCACTGCTCCGCCCCGAGGTGCGCCGCGTGGCGATCGCCAATCCCGAACACGCTCCGTACGGCCGCGCCGCGGTGGCGGCCATGCGCGGCGCAAACGTCTACGATCGCGTGCGGCCCAAACTGGTGCTCGGTGAAAACATCTCGCAGGCCGCCCAGTTCGTGCAGTCGGGCAACGCGCAGATCGGCGTGATCGCCATGTCGCTGTCGCGCATCCCCGCGCTGGCCACCGCCGGGACGGTCTTCGAAATCCCCGCGTCGCTCCACTCGCCGATTCGTCAGGGCGCCGTGATCGTCAAGGCGTCGGCGCACAAGGATGCCGCGCGCGCATTTCTCCAGTTCGTGCAGGAACCCGCGGTCGTGGCGACGATGGCGCGGTTTGGCTTTGAGCGACCGCGCCTGCGGCAGGGCCAGGCGGAACTGCGGTAGGGACAGCCTTGAGGCTGTCCGCATACACTGACTCGCCGTGGATTGGTCCGCCGTTCTTCTCAGCGCTCGGCTTGCTCTCGTCGTCTCGGCGACGCTGGTGCTGCTCGCGTTACCGATCGGCTACTGGCTGGCCTTCTCGCGGTGGCGCTGGAAATTCCTCGTCGAGGCGGTCATCGCTCTGCCGCTGGTCCTGCCGCCGACGGTGCTTGGCTTCTACGTGCTCGTGGCGATCGGCGCGAACAGCCCGATCGGGCGCCTCTGGACCGCCATCACCGGGCAAGGTCTCGCCTTCACCTTCGAAGCGCTGGTGATCGCGTCGCTTCTCTACAGCCTGCCGTTCGCCGTTCAGCCGGTCGCATCGGCGTTCGCCCAGGTCGACCCCAACCTGCTTGAGGCCTCGTCGATCCTCGGCGCGAGCCGGATGCGGACGTTCAGGCGCATCATCGTGCCGCTCTCGCGGGACGGGATCCTGACGGGTGCGGTCCTCTCGTTCGCCCACACCATCGGCGAATTCGGCGTCGTGCTGATGGTCGGCGGCAATCTCCCCGGCATCACGCGCACGATCTCGATCTCGATCTACGACGACGTGCAGAGTTTCAATCACGCGTCGGCGCATCTCACATCGCTGGCGCTGCTCGTCTTTTCGTTCCTCGCCCTGGCCGTCGTCTACGGCGTCACGCGGCGGGTCTTCACGACGGCGCCGCAATGACGCTGAGCGCCACGTTTCGCGTTCAGCTTTCGCCGCAGTTCACGCTCGAACTCGCGCTGGAGGTGGCGCCAGGCGTCACGATCGTCTTTGGCGCCTCGGGCTCCGGGAAGACGACGCTGCTCCGAGCCGTCGCCGGGCTGGCGATCCCGCAGGACGGCCGCATTGCGGTTGGCGACACGGTGTTCTTCGACTCAGCTCGCGGCATCAACCGCGCGGTTCAGGCGCGGCGGGTCGGCTATGTCTTTCAGCATCTGGCGCTGTTCCCGCACCTGTCGGTGCGCGACAACATCGCCTACGGGCTGGCCGGGCTGGAGGCTGCGGCGTCGCGGCAGCGGATTGAGCAGATCGCCGACGCCTTCCGGATTGCGCACCTCCTCGACCGGAAGCCAGCTGAGACCTCTGGCGGTGAGCGTCAGCGTACCGCGCTCGCGCGCGCGCTCGTCACCGATCCGCGCGTGCTCCTGCTCGACGAACCGCTCTCGGCGCTGGACTACGCGACCCAGTCGCGCATCATGGCCGACCTCCGCGCCTGGAACGAGGCGCGTCAGCTCCCCGTGCTCTATGTGACGCACTCTTACCGTGAGGTCTTTACGCTCGGCACGCGTGTCATCGTCCTCGAGCATGGCCGGGTGCTGGCCGACGGGACGCCGCAGGACGTCATGGAAGCACCGGCGACCGAAGTCGTCGCGCAGCTCGCCGGCTTCGAGAATCTGTTCGACGCCGTCATCGTCGAACGGCGCCTGGACTCGGGGACGATGGAGTGCCGCATCGACGGGTCCGCCGCCGAAATCGAAGTGCCGCTCGCGGACGTGGCGGTGGGCGCACGGGTCCGGCTCGCGATCCGCGCCGGCGACATTTTGATCGCCACCGAACCGCCGCGCGGCCTCAGCGCCAGAAACGTCATCCCCGGCACGATTCAATCGCTCGACCGCCACGGCACGACCGTCCGGCTCCACGCCGACATCGGCACCCCGATCGAAGCCCACGTGACCCCCGCCGCCGTCGAGTCACTCGGACTGCAAATCGGTCGGCCCATCTGGCTCGTGATAAAGACGCATTCGGTAAGAAGGGTGAAGTAAAGCGGTTCCGGGTGCCGGGTGCCCGGAACCCAAGACCACTGTTAACATTCCGTCCGTGCCTTTACTCACCGTGCGTGCGGCCGCTGTTCGTCTCGGCGTTGGTTACTCGACGCTCAAACAGTGGATTTTCAAGGGGCGGGTCCGCACGACGCAGACCGAAGGCGGTCATCACCGCATTTCCGAAGAGGAGATCGAGCGGCTGTCGGCGCGGCACTCCCCTGACTCGGCGCCGCGGCCGGCGCGGCGGGCGCCGACCGGTGTCATCGTCTCGCTGAGCGGACGCAATCAGCTGCGCGGGTTCATCGAGGAGGTGCGCACCGACGGCCTCATGGGTCAGGTGCGGCTGCGGATCGGCGACCAGACACTGACGGCCGTCATCACCGCCGACGCAATCCGCGAGCTGAAACTTCGGCGCGGCGACGATGCGCTGGCGATCGTGAAGTCGACTGAAGTGATGATTGCGCGGGAAGCGGAAGAACCGGAGAAGCCGCGCCTGCGGAAGCGTGGTCGTTCAAAAGAACCAGAACGTGAATAGGTGCGACCGCGGTAGGGACAGGCTTTAGCCTGTCCGCGTCACCGTCCGAAGATCAAACGGACACGCGCCGCGACGCCGCCCAGATCTTTTTCGCCCGTCAGCATCGAGAGCCCATCACGTCCGAGGATTTGCGGCACGTACGTGTACTGACCGTCGAATGCCAGCTGGAGCCGCGGCTTCCAGCGATGCTCGAATCCCAAGTTGCCGACGAAGCCCTGGTGCTGGCGCATCGACTCGTCGACGGTCCCGCGGTCCTGCACATAGGTGTACCAGCCGGCGCCGGCGGCGATGTACCAGGCGTTCGTCGGGGAAAGCGGAAAGCGGCGGCCAATGGTCAACTCCGCCGGCAGCAGCGTCGCCGTGAACGGGACGCCGAGGTTGTAGACCTGACCGTTCGCGACGTAGGCGCGCTCGCCTTCCCACTGCCAGGCCGACACGGTCGCCTCGGCGTAGAACCGCTCGAACAACCTGAACTGCGCGCCGCCGCCCACGAATGGCTGCACCGGACTGGCAAACGTGGCGTCGAAGGTCCGCCGCGCGACGAACACTTCACCGGCACCGACAATGTACGGCCGGATGAACGGCAGCCGCGGCACCCGCGGCGCGGTCCGCGCCGGCGGCGGGTTCGGACCGCGTTGTGGTGCGGCCGTTTTCGGAGCACAGGCGCCGCCCAGCATCAGGACGGCCAGCGCGAGACCGAGTCGCTTCATCGAATCAATCCGAGGCCGCGCAGCGCCGAGCGCGCGTTGATCAACCCGTAGCCGAACACATCGTCGCGCCCGCGCGCGCCGAGATCGACGGCCGACGCTTTGAGGGCGGCCTCGACCGCCACCGGATCGGTGACGCCCTGCTGCATCAGGAGCGCCGCCAGTCCCGACACGTGCGGCGTCGCCATCGAGGTGCCGGTAAACCCGTAGTAGGCGAAGGCGTCGAAGCGCGGCGCCCGAAAACTCGCGAGCGAGGTGTAGGTTTCCACCAGCGTCAGATCGAGCGTCTGCTGGACGACGCCGCTGGGGCTGGTGAACCGCGACCCTCCGGGGGCGGCCAGTTCCATGTAGCTCCCGGTATTCGAGTACTCCGCATGGGTACGCGCCGAGGTGACCGCGGCCACGGAGACAACGCCGTCGATGCGCGACGCGGCGTCGGCGTAGGTTTCCACGGGATTGCCTTCGGCGAACGCGTTCCCACCGGCGACGGCGATGAAGACCCCCCGTGACACCGCGTAGCGCATCGCGTCTTCGACCGCGAAGGCGCGCGGGCCGGAGCGGCCGAGGCTGATGTTGATCACCTTCGCGCCGTTGTCGGCCGCGTAGCGGATGCCGAGCGCCAGTGTCGCATCGGTGCCGAAGTTCGGCGAATTGAAAACCGCGTCCCAGACCGAGTCCAGCACCTTGACCGGCATCAGCCGGACGTTGAACGCGACGCCGGCCGGACCGGTCCCGTCGTTGGTGGTCTGGCCGATCGTCCCGGCGACGTGCGTGCCGTGGCCGTCAAAATCCAGCGGCGCGTCGTCGTTCCAGATGAAGTCGCGCGGCGCCACGAAGCGGGTCAGTGGGGCGAGCTGAGGGGCCGCAGCGAACTGCACGGTGACCTGGCCCAGCGCGGGAAACCGCGTGCCTGGCCCATCTGGAGGACCGACGAGCCCATCGCTGTCGAGCGAGAAGGCGTCCGCGCGCAGCACGTAAGTGGCCGCCTTGAACGCCATGCCGCTATCGAGCACCGCCACCGTGATGTTCGAGCCGGCGAGCGGCTGCAGATCCCAGGCGGCTTCGAGCTCGAGTTGCGTGAGATTCCACTGAAGGCCTTGCTGATACAACGGATCGTTCGGGCGGAACGCTGCCCGGATGCGATAGGCCGGCTGCGCGTACTCCACTTCCGGACGCTGGCGGAAGGCTTCCGCGACCGCTTCGGCATCCTCGTCGAGGCCAATGTCGACGATGTCGAAGTTCGCGTACTCCGGCCGCGAGGCGACCGCATTTGCGCGTCCCACCGCCGCCATCGCCGACAACCGCGTCGATCCGGTCTCGCCGTCGCGGAATTTGACAATCACGCGCCCCGGCACGTACGCCGCGCCCTCGGCGCCGACTCTCTCGCGCAAGCGGCTGTCGACCCGTACCGAATTCTTGATCCGCCGATCGTTCTCACTAGGGGGCGGGTCCGGCCGGTAGCCGCGATCGATGGCGGGCGGAGCGTAGTCGCCCAGCAGAAAGCGGGTCCAGGAGGTCTGGCCGGAGACCTGAGCGCTACAGATGACGGCCGCGGCCGCCACAGTGGTGGCGGCGGCCATCCAGGGGAAGCGGTTTGGTCTCACGCAGTGCGATTCTATGCGAGAAGCATGCCTCAGCGTGCCGGACGCGGCGAGACCACTTCGATGGCAACGGCGTGTCTGACGGGTTACAGCAGCGTCACAGGAATCGGACAGACTGACTCGACTGCTGATGGCTGGCCCGCACGCGCCTTCTGGGTTCGGCGATACGAAGCCCTGCGATCAATGCGGCTGCCCTGCGATGCTGCTGTCGCGACAGGCACTCGAGGAAGTGCTGTCCACGCTCTCGCTCTTCGGCGCCGCACGCCTGAACGCACGGTATGGTCCGGCGTGGATCTGCTCGCACTGCGGCGGCTACGAGCCGGCGCCGGCGTCCAGCGACTCCTCGCCGCCCGGTCTTACAGGCAATACGCCGTCACGATAACGGCTACCCCGATCAGGGCCGCCATCGCGCTCGCGATCATCGGTTCCCAGCGATCGACTCGTGGTACGGGATGAAACATGTCCGCCTCCATGGCTTGTCCGGTCGATGAGCGGACGGTACGTGAATCGCCTTCCGAGTACAAGACCCGAATTCGTAAATTCAGCGTAAAGCGGTTGCCGCTATAATCCAGCCGCTCCCGTGTCCAATACCCTGACCGAGATTCCTGAAACCGAACGCCGCCGACAGCTCGTGCGCGCCGTGGCCGCGTCCACGATCGGCACCACCGTCGAGTGGTACGACTTCTTCCTCTACAACGCCGCCGCGGCGCTGGTCTTCCCGAAGCTGTTCTTCCCGAATCTCGATCCGTTCGTCGCGCAGGTGCTGTCGTTCGTGACGAACTTTTTCGGGTTCGCCGCGCGGCCGCTCGGCGCGGCGATCTTCGGCCACTTCGGCGACCGCATCGGCCGCAAGGCGCTCCTCGTGACGACCATGGTGCTCATGGGCGTCGCCACGACGGTCGTCGGCCTCGTCCCCTCCTATGCATCGATTGGCGTATGGGGCGCGGTTCTACTGACGCTCCTCCGCACGATTCAGGGAATCGCGGTCGGCGGCGAATGGAGCGGGTCGGTGCTGATGGCGAGCGAATGGGCGGATCCCAAACGCCGCGGCTTCACCACCAGCTTCGCGCAGATGGGCGCGCCGCTCGGCCTCATCATCGCGAACGGCTCGCTGTCGTTGATGACGACGCTCGTGGACGAACAGGCGTTCCTGTCCTGGGGCTGGCGCGTGCCGTTTCTCGCCAGCCTGCTGCTGGTGGGTTTCGGACTCTGGATCCGTCTCGGCGTCCTCGAGTCGCCGGTTTTCGCGAAACTCAAGCAACGCGGACAGGTGCTGCACGCGCCGGTCGTGGCCGTGCTGCGGGACAACTGGCGGGAAGTCCTGCTGTCGACGCTCCTGCGCACCGGTCAGCTGGTCCCGTACTACATTTTCACGACCTACATCCTGAGCTACGGCGTCAACGTGCTCGGCCTGAGCCGCACGACGCTCCTCACCTGCGTCTCGCTCCGCTCATTCACGTCGGTCGCGATGATTCCGGCCGCCGGCCACCTGGCCGACTTGTACGGCCGCCGCAAGGTGGTCGCGGTCGGCCTGGTCGGGATTGCCATGTTCACCTTCGTCTACTTCCAGCTGCTGGAGACGCGAGCGATTCCGCTCATCTTCCTGGCGATGGTGATCGATTCGCTCCTGCAGGATCTCCAGTACGCCCCGCAGGCGGCGCTGATCTCCGAGAACTTCCCGGCGTCGCGGCGCTACACCGGATCGGGCCTCGGCTATCACCTCGCCTCGATCACCGCAGCCGGTCCAGCACCAATCGTCGCGAGCTATCTCTACGACACCTACCACACCCACCTGGCGATTTCGGCGTTTGTTGTCCTTAGCGCAGTCATCAGCCTCGCCACGTTGGTCGTGCTCAAAGACAACTCTGGAAAGTTTGATAACCAGTAACCAGTTGGTTCGAAGGGTTCGACGGGTTCGATCGGTTCGAAGGGTTCTCGGTTCATAGGTTCTCGAGACCGGTCGCGGCTTTTCAGAACCGAGAACCATTCGAACCCGTCGAACCTCTCGAACCCGTCGAACCAGCATGCCCATCCGCCAAGCCCGCCTCGACGACATCGAAGCCATGCACGCTATACGCGTGGCGGTTCGCGAGAACGTGCTCCGAGACCACTCGAAAGTGACGCCTTCGGACTATCTGGCGATGCTCGAAGCCCGCGGTCGCGGATGGGTGTACGAGCGGAACGGAGGAATCGTCGGTTTCGGCATCGCCGAGCAGCTGTCCAGAAATATCTGGGCGCTCTTCGTCGCTCCAGGCTTTGAAGGTCAAGGCATCGGCGGGACGCTGCTGCGAACGATGGTGGATTGGCTGAGGAGCCAGGGGCCAGGCTCGATCTGGTTGACGACAGAGGCTGGAACGCGCGCTGAGCGTTTCTATCGCTCAGCGGGGTGGCGGGAAGTTGGCCTTACCGAGAGTGGTGAGATTCGATTCGAACTGTAGAACCTAGAACCCAGAACCTCTCGAACCTTTCGAACCTCTCGAACCTTTCGAACCGACTCCTACCACCCCAACACTCGAGCAAATATCAACGGCGCAACGATGGTGGCATCGGACTCGACGACGTATTTCGGTGTGTCGATGCCGAGTTTGCCCCAGGTGATCTTCTCGTTCGGAACGGCGCCCGAGTACGAGCCGTAGCTGGTCGTCGAGTCGGAGATCTGGCAGAAATAGCCCCAGAGCGGCACGTCGGGCAGACGCAGGTCCTGGTGCAGCATTGGGACCACGCAGATCGGGAAGTCGCCGGCGATGCCGCCGCCGATCTGGAAGAAGCCGATCGAGGAGTCCGGCGCGGTGGCGCGATACCAGTCGGCCAGCGCCATCATGTACTCGATGCCGCTCTTGACCGTGTGGATCGACGAAAAGCGATTCGCCAGGCAGTGCGCGGCGTAGACGTTGCCGAGCGTCGAGTCTTCCCAGCCGGGCACGAAGATCGGCAGGTCCGCGTCCGACGCCGCCAGCAGCCAGCTGTCCTTCGGATCGATCTCGAAGAACGGTTCGAGCGTCTTCGCCCGCAGCACCCGATACAGGAATTCGTGCGGGAACAGCCGTTCGCCGTTCTGGTCCGCCTTCTCCCACTCCTTGAGCACGATGCGCTCGATCCGGCGCATGGCTTCCTCTTCCGGAATGCACGTGTCGGTGACCCGGTTGAGATGCCGTTCGAGCAGCCCCTGTTCGTCGCTCGGGGTCAGGTCCCGGTAGTGCGGAATCCGCTCGTAGTGCGAATGGGCGACCAGATTGAAAACGTCTTCCTCGAGGTTGGCGCCGGTGCAGCAGATCGCGTGGACCTTGCCGCGGCGAATCATCTCGGCGAGGGAATTCCCCAGTTCGGCCGTGCTCATGGCGCCGGCCATCGCGAGCAGCATCTTGCCGCCGCGATCGAGATGCCGGATGTAGGCGTCTGAGGCGTCTTTCAACGCGGCTGCGTTGAAATGCAGGAAATGCCGATCGATGAACGCCGTAATCGGACCGCGCGACGACATGGAGCCATAGCTTAGCGAAAACGGTGCGCGGTGCACAGTGCAAAGTGCACGGTGCAGGTGCGAAGTGCTTGGTGCACGGTGCGGCGTGGTGCGCGGTGCACGGTACGTCCTCGCTCAATGCGCTCGGACTAGAAGCCGACCACGAGGTTGATCCGCGCGGTGCGGGGCAGCGCGGGATGCAGATGCACGTCGGCGATGCCGTCGGCCGGTTCACCGCGCAGGCGTGACGTGTAGTAGTAGTCGATGTCGCTGTCTTCGGCGTCGAGCAGGTTGAAGACGTCGACCGAGAGCCGGATGTTGCGGCCGATCTTGTAGCCGGCCTCGAGGTTGACGAGGCTGGTCGCGCGCGAACGGGTCGAGTCGTCTTCGATGAGCGCCCGCGGGCCGAAGTACCGCAGCCGCGCGCTGCCGAAGATGTTGCGCACGGAGTCGAGGGTGATCCCGCCGGAAATGACGGTCTCGACCGAGCCGGGAATCCGCTCCCCGGTCGGGTCGTCGTCGGTGAAGTGCGCATTCGACCAGGAGATGTCGCCGTCAAAGATCAGCCACGGCCGCGGCGCGTAGTAGTTGGCGACCTCCAGCCCGTAACGATGGCTCGGCCGGCCCGCTTCAGTCGTTCCGGCGTCGCCGACGAACAGCAGCTCGGAGTCGAGCGACAGGCTCCAGGCCGTGACGCTGGTCTGCAGATGCGGAATCGCCACGGTCCGGAAGCCGACTTCCGCGCCCGTGGCCCGCACGAGCGGCGTCACGCGATCGGCGAGATCGCCCGACGCCGCGTCGCGCGTCATCGCCGCGCCGCGCGCGTCGTTACTGTGAAAACCCATGCCCGCGTTGGCGTAGAGTTCGGTCCCGCGCCAGGGCCCGAGGACGACGCCACCCTTCGGGCTCGCAATACTGGAATACACCACGCCGCCGTTGGCCGGATCGTTCGAATCGACGTTGAACCGGTAGCCGTCGACACGGACGCCGGCGAGCGTCCGCAGCCACGGTACCCAGGCGGTCTCGTTCTGGCCGTAGAAGCCCGCGCTCGACTGCAGCACCGTGTCCTCGCGCACGGCGTCGAGAAGTCGACGGCCTTCCGTGTGGTACAGACCGACAGTGCCGATGTCGTCGTGTCGGAACTGGACACCGACCGTGTTCTGCGTCGACGCGCTCCCCCAGCGCGAGATCCGACGGTAGCTCGCCTTGGCGCCCGTGACCACGCGGTGATCGGCCTGATGGAACTGGTCACCGTGATCCGGATCGTCCAGGAAATACGTGAAATTCGAGAAGAGATTCAAGTCGTAGCCGATGCCGTACGCGACCACTTTGGTGGCGGCGTTGTTCCGCGTCCGCTGCCACTCGAGCGACGCGCTGTAGCGATAGGTGTCGCCGCCATCGCTGGGATCGAGCGCGCCGAAACGGCCAATCAAATCGGATTCGATCGCTCGCAGCGGCACCTGGTCGGTCGAGTCCCACGTCGAGCGGTAGCCCATGCCGGTGATCGACAGGCTGCTCGCCGCGTCGCCGCGCGTATAGCGGAACAGGCCGTTCACCTTCCGGAATCGGTCGGGAACGTCCCAGGGCCCGTCGTTGTGTTCGACTTCAAGCGCGCCGAGCACGATGCCGCTCCCGGCGGTCATTGAGCCTGCCGCGAACGCGCGCGCGAAGCCTTCGGCACCGCCGCCGATGCGTACGATCGGCTTCGGCAGCGAGTTCGTGTAGTTGATGTTGGCGCTGCCGGCGGTCGCGAAATCTCCCTGCTCGGCGAAGTACGGTCCCTTCGAGAACTGCACGCCGCTCACGAGCTCGGGAATCAGGAAGTTGAGGTCCGAGTAGCCGTGCCCGTGGCCGTGGGTCGGCATATTGACCGGCATGCCGGCGACCGTAGTCGCGAAGTCGGTTCCGTGATCAAGATTGAAACCGCGCAGGTAGTACTGATTGGCCTTGCCTTCGCCACTGTGCTGACTGATCACGACGCCGGGAACCGTTTCAAGGACCTCGCCGGCGCGTTGGATCGGCCGCGCGTCCAGTTGCCGCGCCGTGATCGCGCCCTGGCTCGCCGACTGCGCCACGCCAATCAGACTCTCGGCCGGATTCGCCACGTCCGCGAGATTGGCGAACGTCGTCTTCCCGGTCACCGTCACGTCGGCGCTGAGCGTGTAGTGGAGGACGATATCCAGGCGCGTCGCGGCGGTCACAGCGAGGTCCCGCCGCGCGCTGCCGAAGTTCACGAGCGTGACGCTGAGTGTGTACGGGCCCGGAGCCACGAGGTCGAAACCGTACCGTCCGGAGATGTCGGTACTCGCGACCAGTGGTGCGCCGCCAACACCGCGCAGTTCCACGACCGCTCCGGGGAGGACGCCGCCGGTTTCGTCTTTGATGGTGCCTCTGACCGAACCCGACTGAGCCTGGGCTGCCGCACCGAAGAGTCCGGCCAGCACGACGCCGATTGCCAACCGCAAGGCGCGGTGCCGCAGCATGCCCTCTCTACGTGTCCCCGGCGACTCTGGATGCATAACGAGCGGCCCTTCGGACTCGCCGGGGCCGTCCTGAGCTGGTCGAAGGACGGCAGTCTATCGGCCGTCAGTCGCCGTTCGGCTGCGGCATGTTGTCGCACCACCCGGCACCCGGCACCCGGAACCCGGCACCGGGGATAATCTGTGGGCGCAATGCGATCTGAGCCCCGAACCGTTTGGTACTTGGGTGCCGCTCCGGCAACCCTGGCGGCCTGGCAGATCCGGCTGCGCTGGGTCTGCGCCGCCGTGGACGCCGCGATCGTCGTCGCGGGACTCCTGTTTTCGAGCGAGGACTTCCCGTTGCGGCGCCTGGCACCGCTCGTCGCGGCGGCGGCGCTGGTCCAAGCCGACCTGGCTTTTCAGGATCGACGGGCGCCGCGCTGGCTCGCCGGCGTGGCGATCGGTCTTGACGTCGCGATCCTCTCAGGCCTGCTCGAGCTGAGCGGCGGACCGTCCAACCCGTTTGCGGTCATTTACGCCGTATTCGTCGCGCTCGCCGGGGCCACGCTCGGGTTCGGCTGGGCCGTCCTGATCGCCCTCTCGGCCGCCGCGAGCTACGGGCTGCTGATTGCCTGGCATCTGCAGGAAGTGGCGCCGGCCCATCACCGGTTGATCGACTTCCCCACGCACATCTTCACGATGTGGCTGTCGCTCGTGGCGCTCGTCCGACTCGCCGGTCACTTCGTGCGTGAGGCGTCCGCGGCAATCGCCCGCCGCGAGGCGGAGCTGGCCGCGATGCGCGAGCAGGCCGCGCGGACCGAGCGGCTGGTGTCGCTTACGACGCTCGCCGCCGGCGCCGCCCACGAACTCTCGACGCCGCTCGGCACGATTGCCGTGGCGTCGCACGAACTCGAACGCGCGCTCCGTCAGGCAACCGGCGCCGAAGCGTGGGCGGCGGATGCCCGACTCATTCGCGACGAAGTCGAACGCTGCCACGTCATCCTCGACCAGATGAGCGGCCGGGCCGGTGGCAGCGCCGCCGACCTCGCGGTCCCAACCGATGTGGCGGAAGTCTTCGCGGATCTCCGGACCCGGCTCTCACCCGAGCAGGCCAGCCGCGTCGAGATCCACGTGGCGCCGTCGCTCGCGCGCATCGTCGTGCCGCGCGCCGGTCTCGTCCAGGTGCTCTTGTCGCTGGTCAAGAACGCCTTCGATGCGAGCGAGCCGGAGCATCCAGTGGTCCTCGAAGGGCGGCAGGAATCGCAGTCGGTCCGGTTGATCGTGCGGGATCGCGGGCATGGCATGTCGGAGGGAGTCCTGAATCACGCGGGCGAACCGTTCTTCACCACCAAGGATCCCGGCAAAGGATTCGGCCTCGGCCTCTTTCTCGCTCGCATGTTTGCCGAGCGGTGCGGCGGCTCGCTGCGGCTTCAGTCGGGGAACGGCACGACTGCCGTTCTGGAGCTTCCCCTTCCCTCACAATCCCCAGGACAAGGATGAACGACACCGTCACCGCCAAAGACACTCGCACGCTCCTGGTTGTTGACGACGACGCCGCCTACCGGACCCGTCTCGTCAAGGCGTTTCGGGATCGCGGCCTCGCCGCGTCGGGCGCCGGCAGCTACGAGGAAGCCAGCGCCGCGGCCGAGACCGATTCACCCGAACTCGCCCTGGTGGATCTCAAGCTGCCGGGCCGTTCGGGACTCGACGTCGTCCGTCGTCTGAAGGAGCTCGATCCCACGACCAACGTGGTCGTCGTCACCGGCTACGGCAGCATCGCGACGGCGGTGGAAAGCGTCAAGCTGGGCGCGACGACCTACCTCACCAAACCGGTCGATGCCGATCAGATCCTGAATGCTTTCGAAGGCGCCGCCGTCGACACCGACAACGACCCCGTCACGCCGTCGCTGGCGCGCGTCGAATGGGAGCACATCCACCGGGTCCTCGGCGATTGTGGCGGCAATATCTCCGAAGCGGCCCGCCGGCTCCGGATCCACCGTCGCTCGCTGCAGCGAAAGCTGGCAAAATACCCGGTGGCTGAGGGGGGAGTAGAACGCTGACACAAATGGTGCGAAGTGCGAGGTGCACGGTGCACGGTGCTGGTGCGCGGTGCGGGGTGCAGAGTGCGCGGTGCGCTCGCGGCGCATGGCGACTTCTGATCGCGCCGCTCGTCTTCATCCTTGTACTCGCGGCTGCTGGCGTCGTAACGGCGCACGACGTCAAGCCTGAGGACGTCGTCGAGTTGTTCGTGAAACCCGAGGCCGATCGGCTCGAAGTTCGGATGACGCTGCCGATTGTCGCGCTGGCGGACGCCAACCTGCCGCGCGGCGCCGACCGGAAGCTCGCCCACCCTGACGTCGACCGCGTGCTCCTGGTCGTCGCCCGCGACCTCTCGAACCGCCTCGAATGGCGCGACAACGATCAGCCGCTGGCCACTCCGGCGATGGCCGCGACGGTGGCGGCCGATGAACAGTCGGTGACCTTTCTGTTCGTCTACCCGACGCATGCCGATCGTGGACGACTGTCCGCTCAGCTCCAGACGTTCCAGGCCGGCTCGACCCGCATTCGGGCGGTCGCGCATTTCGGCGACGGTGGCCGCACGCGGACGTACTCGATCGCCGGCGCGCCGGAACGGATTTTCTTCGAGCCGGCGACCAGCGCGGTACTGGCGAGCTTTGCCGGCCGCGGACTGACCTTCGTCTCAGCGGGCGGCGACTTTCTGCTCTTCCTGATCCTGCTGGCGATTCCGCTCAGGCCGGCGGTCGAGCGCTGGCGCGCTGGCCTCTGGTTCATCGGGATCCAGTTCCTTGCGGCGATGACGGCGGCGCTGGTCGCGGCCCCGCCGCCCACGGCAACGCCGGCGATTCTCCTGCCTCCGTTGGCTGCGTCGGCGATCGTGATGGTGGCGGTGGTCGACCTCGTGGCGCCCCGTTCGCCGCGCATGCGGCTCGTGGCCGCGCTCTTTGGTGCCTTGAACGGCTACGCGCTGGGCCAGGCGTTTCATGCCAGCTCGGAGTTCGCCGGCACTCACACGCTCGTTGGCGCAGCGACCTTCGCGGTGACCGTGAGCGTGCTGATCCTCGCGATCCTGCCGCTCCTCACCTTTGCCGCGACGACGCTGGTCGAACGCGGCATCGCAGCGTCATGGCTGACGATCGCCGTGGCGGTGTACGCCGGCCACAACGCCCTCCATCGCCTGTCGGATCGATTGCCGCTCGAGCCCACGTCGGTGTGGTGGATCGATCGACTCGCGACGCTGCTCGTGGTGGGATGGGTAGCGGCCATCCTGGCCTTCGCCGTCGCCGACGCGATCCGCTCGAACAGCATCAAGCCGGCGCCGACCGCCGAAGGAACGCGATGAGCGCGGTCGAGGTCCGCTCACCCGGACAATCCTCGGGTTTTTCCCGTGAACGGCTGCGGGTCCTGCTTCTGGCCGTCATCGTCATTGCCGGCGTCGGTCTCTATCTCGCCTTCGGCCGCGATACGAATGCCGGCGATGCCGCCCGGATGCTGCCCTATCAGGTTCTGGTCCGCACGCTGCCGGAGTCGGAGCAGCAGATTTACGGCGCACTGAGAAAGGGACTCAGGGATCTCGAAGCCGAGCGCGCGCAGGGCAAGCGGTGGATGGATCCGCCACTCGCCGCCACCCGCGGGATCCCGCCGTACTCCGACGCCTCAGGCGCGATCGAGTGGCGGCAGTTTCAGCAGGGCGCGACGGTGAACTACTTCGGCGTCCCCAAGGATCCCGCGGCGCCGGCGTGGATTCTGACCATTCAGGAGCCCGAACCCAATCAGCCGCCCGATCCCGCACCGCTCGATGACGAACACCACCGGCTGCCCGACGGAACGACGCTGCACATCTACATCTGGATGCATAAGTACGGCGGCCAGGTGCCGGTGCGCTTCGTTCCGCAGCCGCAGACCGAAGGCTGGAGTGAACTCTTCGCGACGCCGCCCAATCCCGTGCTTCCGGTCGCTCCGGTGAGGAAGTAAACGTCATGGCATCCCGTCATCATTTCCTGTTGCGCGCCAGTCTTGCCGCTGCGATCGTCGTCTCGTTCGCCGGAGCCGCGCTGGCTCAGGGACCGCGCGTGCTGAAGATCGGGGTCACGCTCCATCCGTACTACTCCTGGACGAAGAATGTCGTCGGCGATCTGCCCGGTTATGAAGTCCGCTCGCTGCTCCCCGGCGAGATCGACGCCGGCGACTATCAACCTCGCCCCGACGACATCAAGAAGCTCGCCGACCTCGATGCGATTGTGGTCAACGGCATCGGCCACGACGATTTCATCCTGCCGATGATCAAGGCGTCGAACAACAGCCGGATCGTCATCATCCGGCCCAACGAACAGACGCCGCAGATCCGCGCGGCGCGCGGCAACAGCGTCAACTCGCACACGTTCATCTCGTTCACCAACGCCGTGCAGCAGACCTACGCGATCGAGCGGGCGATTGCCGCGCTCCGGCCGCAAGACGCGGCTGCGCTTCAGAAGAACGCCGCCGAGTATGCGCGGCGGCTGCGCGTCATCAAGTCGAAGGCCGCGCAACAACTCGCGGAAGCGAAGATCACCCGCGTCGTCACCGTCCACGACGGCTACGGCTACCTGCTGCAGGAATTCGGCCTCGAGGTCGCCGGCGTCGTCCAGCCGGCTCACGGGCTGACGCCGTCGGCCGCGGAACTCCGCGACATGGTCCGGCTGCTGCAACGCGAGAAGATCAAAGTCGTGTTCAGCGAAGAGACGTTCCCCGCACCGCTCCTCAAAGTCCTCGCCGACGAGGCGGGGGTGAAGGTCTACGTGATCACCCACATCGCGTCCGGGGCCTACACGGCCGACAAGTTCGAGCGCGAGATGGAAAAGAACGTCGAGACGATGATCCGGGCGCTGGTTACCGAAGGATGACCGACGCGCCCGGCTCGGTCCTCGATCTCGAGCGCGTCTCGGTCACGCTCAACCGCGAACGCATTCTCGACGCGGTGTCGCTGCGCGTCGCGCGCGGCAGCCTCCACGTCATCGTCGGGCCGAACGGCGCCGGCAAGAGCACGCTCCTGACCGCCGTGCTCGGGTTGACCGCGTTCGAGGGCCGGATTGCGCTCAATTGGGCCGGCCCGGGCGCGATCGGCTATGTGCCGCAGACCTTCGCGGTCGATCCGACGCTGCCCGTCACCGTCGAGGACTTTCTCGCACTCACGCGGCAACGCCGGCCGATCTGCCTGGGACTCTCCTCGGCCAGCAAAGCCACGGTGGCTCGTCTCCTCAATCGCGTCAGCCTGGACGGACTGGAACGCCGACCGCTCGCCGTTCTGTCAGGCGGTGAATTGCGGCGTGTCCTCCTGGCCCACGCGCTCGATCCGGAACCAGAGTTGTTGATCCTCGACGAGCCGACCAGCGGCCTGGACGAATCCGCCGCCCGCTGGCTCGAAGACACGCTGGTCGCTATCGGCAGCCAGGGCCGCACAACGATCCTGATGATCTCGCACGACCTCGAACAGGTGCGGCGGATCGCGCACACCGTGACCGTGCTCGATCGGCGCGTGATCGCCGAAGGCCCGCCGGCGGAAATCCTCCAGCACTCGAGCATCCGCGATCTTATTCCGGCCCGCACCCGATGACCCCTCTCTACGACTGGCTCGGGAACCTCGCGCGGGCGGGTACGCTGCCCTCCGATTTCCAGTATCCGTTCCTCATTCGGGGATTCTTCTGCGTGCTGGTCCTGGCGCCGATGCTGGGCGGCTTGAGTCATCTCGTTGTCACGAGACGGATGGCGTTCTTCAGTGCCGCGCTCGGCCAAGCGGCGCTGACCGGCGTCGCGATCGGCCTCCTGCTTGGCGAACCGCTCAATGCCCCGTACGGCGGGATGTTCGGCTTCTGCCTGCTCGCCACGCTTGGCATGGTGTTCGTGAAGCGCCACGCGACGCTGCCGCCGGACACACTGATTGGCGTCTTCCACGCTCTCACGCTCGGCCTCGGGTTGTGTCTCCTGGTGTTCGTGACGCGGCAGTTCAACGTGCACCAGGTCGAGTCGGTGCTCTTCGGGAGTCTCTTGACGGTGACCGACGGCGATCTCGCGCTCCTCGTCGGCGTCGGCGTCCTGGTCGCGATTCTGCTGTTGCGCGAATACAACCATCTCCTGCTGGACAGCCTGAATCGTCCGCTCGCCAAGGTCGCGGGCTCGGACTCGGCGTTTCTCGAGTACTTCTTCGCGATCCTGCTGACCGTCGCGATCGTGGTGAGCCTGAAGATCATCGGCGCCCTGCTGGTCGAGGCGCTCGTCGTCGTGCCGGCCGCGGCGGCGCGCAACGTCTCGCGCGGCACGCGCAACTATCTCGCGTGGAGCGTCCTTATTGCGTTTCTATCGGGTCTCGGCGGATTGGTTATCTCGACCAAGCTCCTCGTCCCAACCGGCGGCGCCGTTGTTCTGGCAGTGAGCGTCATCTTCTTCCTGACGCTCGGCATCCGGCGCTTCAGCTCGCTCCGTCAGACCTGACGGCGCTCGCGATTCCCGCCACAAGTGCCTGTAGCGCACTTGGATCGAATTCGAAGCCAAACTCCACTGAATGTAGGTACGGCCCCGCCTCGCCGGCGGAAACGTGATGCCCCAAACGCCCTGCCACTGCCATGTGACCACGGCTGTCAATCGAGGACACTCGGATTCGCACCTCATCTGGGGACATGGACTCCAGCGTTGCGACACCTTCCCTGGCGGACTCGAGTCGCGCCAACTGTCCACTGAACGCCAGTAGCGCGGCTGCGGATACCCAAGCCGACACACTCCCGGCAAACCCGTGAGACTCGACCACAACTCGGAAGTCAACGTCGCCCTTGTCGTACGACGTCTCCCCGAACGCCTTTGGCCGCAATTCGAGTTTGCCGCGGTCCCCTTGAATGATCATCGGCCGTTACCGGACGCGGAAACCACCGCCGGAGACCCCTCGGGCACAGAACGCGGCAAAGGCGCTCAGAAATCGGACCATGTCTGCCTCGGGTTCGCCCCACCACCGGAGCAGAACATTCGGTCGACTGAGCGGCCCGTTGCCTTTTTCGAAATCCGCTAGGGCCGCCTCGAGGGCTTGCGCGATCGAGGCACATTCATCCGGAGCGACGAGCCAACTGTCATTCGACTGGAACTTGAATGCCGGAACCTTCCCTGGGTAAGGACTCGGCCAGCGTCGTACGACTTCCTCGGTCGCCTCGAGTTCACGCCATGCCCGTTCCTCGTCCGGAGAAAGCACACTGTCTATTGCGTGTCCCGCGTTGATGGCGTGCCAGGTTGCCATCTCGCGGTCTCGTGAGATACCCGGGGGTGGCCACTTGGGAAAATCTGGCATTGGAGTCGCTGTGTCAAGGACCTCGAGCTCAGCCAACACGTCGCGGATGAATCCGCACCCGGCGTAGTTCACGTTGAAGTCATCCAACGGTTCTGAGGGATTCCGTCCCACCAGCAAGAATGTATAGGGCAATGGGGCGTGCTCCGAGTGCCGCCGAACCCAGTCTACCTTCGTCGAAGAGTCGAATATGTCCGCCACGTCCGACTCGAGAACGACCGCAACGACCGGTCGTCTCGTTCGGGATGCAAACCGATTCAATTTTGCGCGCGAGTAATCGAACTGGTACTCGCTGCGGATGTCGCCTGGGCCAGGGCTGGCCCCTTGTACCACGTTGCTCATTGGCCCGCGGCGGTGGTGATGTGCAGAGCTCGTTTGTTCGGCGGCGTGTTACAGCTTGGGTCCGTCGCCACGACCGGCATGCCACAGCGCCACGACCTCAATGGAACGGGACGGCGACTCGACAATCCGATAGTAGAGATGATAGTTGACGCGATGCAAAAAGACCCGCCGCACACCGGCGAGGCGAACGTTTCTAGCGGTCGCGCCCGCGTCGGGTTGAGAGGCAACCAACTGCAAAGCTTGCGCGAGTTCCTCGCGCAGGGCGTCAGGAGCCTTGGTTCGATTGGCGTGCCACCAACACCCGGCTTCGTCGACGTGCCTTGCGGCACGTCGAGTGAAGCGCACAGGGACGCGTGCGATCACTCAAGATTCCGAAGCGCGCGCAGAACTTCTTCAGCAGGAACCGTTTCGCCCCGGTCGGCTTCTGCCAGCGACTCGAGAAGCTCACCCTCGGCCTTTGGATCGAGCATGAACGTTTCGTCGCCCTCGCGACTCAGGACGGTAACAACGGAGCCGTCTGGAAACGGCTCGCCATCAACAATGATCTTTCCCGCCACGACTCTGCCGGATGTGATCACCATGCTCGCATTCTAGCGCGGCGGCGCCTCTCTGTCGTGATCTTGGCGCTTGGGAACCTTCTTCCCAAGGCGGCGCAACTCCTTCCGCACGGTCGGCGGGATCGCTCGACACCCGCAGGCTTTCGCATGAGCGACGTGCCAGGCGACGCGCTGGCTCAGGGTTGAACCCATCGGCATGACGTGCTGTGCGTGCCATTTGGCATTGATCAACGGCGACCTCCTGAAGCAGGCAGTTCTCGGCGATTATGTGCCAGCGCGAATCGAGCCGCGTCGCGGGTAAGATCGAGCGGTGACGGTAGGAACGACCGCGCTCGTGTTCGGCACGCTGGCCGGACTCCGCCACGCCTTTGAACCCGACCACCTGGCCGCCGTCTCGACACTGGTCACGGACCGGCCCGGTTCCTGGCGCGCGGCAAAGCTCGGGGCGTGGTGGGGGCTGGGCCATACGACCGCGCTCGCTGTCGTCGGTCTCCTGCTGGCGCTCCTGGACCGCACGCTCCCGCCGCAGGTCGAGCAGGCATTCGAATTCGCCGTCGCGCTGATGCTGTTGTTTCTGGGCGGACGCGCCGTCGCCCGGTCGCTCTTCTGGTTCGAAGAGGACGCACCCGCAACGCACGGGTGGCTGCGGCTCCACCAGCATTCCGGTCTCCAGGCGCATTTGCACGTCGGTGATCGCACCTATGTGATGCGGCCGCTGCTCGTCGGCATCGTGCACGGGCTCGCCGGCAGCGGCGCGCTCACCGCGCTCGTGATGTCGACGCTGCCGGACACGCCGATGCGGCTGGCCTACACGGTCCTCTTCGGTCTCGCGTCCACCGCCGGCATGGCGACAGTGTCCGGACTCGCTGGCTTCTCGCTCGCGCGCATTACGTCGTCATCGCGGACGCTGTCGCTGATGTCGGTCGTCACCGGCGTGCTGTCGATCGCCGTCGGGGGCGTCTGGGGTTATCCGATCCTTCGGCAATGGCTCACGGCGCTGTAGCCTCGCTGCCCCGCCAGGTCGTCGTCGAGCTGCTGTCGTGGCGCGACGAACTACTGAACGTCGTGCGCCTGAGCGCGGCCGTTGTCGTCGGCGTATGGCTGTATCTCGCCGCGGCCGGAACGGGCGCCGGCGACGTCAAGAAGAGTCTGCTGCCGTATCAAGGACTGATTCGTGATCGTTCGTCGCTCGAGCAGCGAATGTTCCGCGAACTGCAAGAAGGGCTGCTCGAAGCCGAGACCGCGCGGTCGCAACAAGGAACCTGGCCAGCCGTCGATGCGCTCGTCGAGAACGGCATCCCGCCATTCGCGCCGGATCCCACCGCCAAGGGCGCGCGCTACACGTGGACGATGCGGCGCGACGGCACGTACATCAACTATCTCGGCCTTCCCGCGGAAGCCAATGCGCCCGCCTGGCTCGTCCTCGTGCAGGAACCCGAACCGGGCACGCCGCCGGATCAGAACTTCGAGGACGAGGAACATCACAAGCTGCTGGACGGCATCATGCTGCACGTCTCGACGTGGTCACACGCGGCCGGATCCACCCTCAAGTCCGCCGTCGTCCGCGTCCCGCAGGCCGAGGGCTGGCAACAGCTCTACGCCGTTGGGCCCGCGGCACAACGATGAACTGCGCCAAGGACAAATGCGCCACCAAAACACGAAACCAAATTCTTCTTGTTTTTCGTGCTTTCGTGCTTTCGTGGCGAATTTGTTCTAGAGGTTAGGGACTACCCTTTCCTCAGATCGCTTCGCTGACGCTCGACAGGTTGAACGCCCGGACTTTCATCGCGGGAACGATGATCGGCGACCCCACGGAGCTGTTCTCGCTGGCGCAGACGCGCGTCGGGCGGCCGAGCAGCTCGACGCTCTTCAGCAGGTCGGCCAGCGACTGGTTGAAACGGAAGTTCGTGACCGGTCGCGTGACCTTGCCGTTCTCGATCAGAAAGGTGCCGTCCCGCGTGATGCCGGTCTGCGACAGCAGGCGCGGATTGAGGGGACGGATGTACCAGAAGCGCGAGATGAGCACGCCGCGCTTCACGGACGCGATTAGATCCGCAAGCGACGCGTCGCCGCCGGCCATCACGAAGTTCGACATGCCAGGACGTGGCGCGACCTGCTGCTTTCCGGCCCAGAAGCGCGAGTAGGCGAGACTCTTGAGGACGCCCTTCTCGACCCAGGTTTCCGGACGCGCCGGCTCGCCGACACCGGTGAAAGGCGCCGTCTCGCCGTTCTGATAGCCCGGGTCACTGGTAATCGTGACTCGCTCGTCGAAGACCTTGTCGCCGAGGAGCGTGCCGCCGCCGCGCTTCGAGAAGTACGACCGCCCTTCTTCGGCGCCGCGGGCGTCGAAGGCACCCATCATCCGCAGCATCAGCATGCCGACCGCGGTCGGCTCCAGCACGGTTTCGTAGACGCCGGGTTCGAGCGCGGTCTTGCCTTTCCAGGTTTCACACTTCGCGAGCGCATCGTTGGCGATCCGCTCGGATTCGATCGTCGTCCAATCGGAGCCCTCGTCTCCAGCCCACCCGGACGAGGCGCCGTCGGCGGTCCGCACGGTCAGCGAGGAGGCGACGCCGGTCGACGAGTGATACGCAAAGAGCCCGTTCGAGTTGGCGACCGCCTGCGAACCGGCGGAGACGTCGATGTAGCCGGCGGCGATCGTGCCGGCGGCCTTCGAACGCTCGAGCACCAGCGACGCCGACCGCGCCCGGTCCTCGGTCGTGAGATTCCCGGTCGAGGCGTAGTAGGCGGACACGTCGGGATAGCTCTGCGGCGACGGCTCGGGCAGAGACTCCGGATTCTCGGGCGACAACCGCGCCAGCGCTTCGCAGTCGCGCACGGCCTCCGCGAGCGCGGCGTTGTCGATCCGGTTCGTGTCGATCGAGGCGACGCGCCTGCCGAACGCGCTCGTGATCCGAACGTTGACGTTCTCCGTGTTGCCGGCCGTCGTCACGCGGTTCATGGCGGTCCGCGTGAACCCGCGCACGCCCGAATTGACGGTGACGCGCGTCTGGTCGGCCTTGGCAAACGTGAGCACGCGATCGGTGAGCGTCTTCATCTCGTCGCGCGAGAGCCCCTTGCGAGCCGTGGGTGCAGTGCTCGATTGGTTCATGGCGGCGGCTCTCGAATCAGGCGGTGCGAATCACGTTGACGTTCTTGAACAGCGCCACCGGACAGCCGTGCGACACCGAATTGAGCTGCACCGGCTGCCCTTTCGCGTCCGACTGCGCGCCGCCCAGCTCGTAGGTCTGGCGGCCGCCGATCATCGACATCGCGTTCCAGAAGTCCGGCGTGCGCGCGACATAGGCGACATCGCGCAGCATCCGCGTCTTCTTCCCGTTGCGGATTTCCCAGAACGTCTGGCCGCCGAACTGGAAGTTGTAGCGCTGTTGGTCGATGGAGTACGACCCGTCGCCCTCGATGTAGATGCCGCGGTCGGTCGCGGCGATCACTTCGTCCTCGCTGATATTGCGCGCGGACGGCTGGAGGCTCACATTCGGCATGCGCGGGAACGGGATCGACGCCCAGTCTTCGCCGTAGGAGTGGCCCGGCGCCTTTTTCTGGCGGCTGATGCCCGACACGAGGTCCACCAGCTCGCGCGTCGTGCTCTCGTAGCTGACGAAGATCCCCTTGTCGACGATCGGATAGGCACTCGCCGGGATCCCCTCGTCGTCCCAGCCGACTGTCGCGAGGCCGCCGGCTTCGGTCCGGTTGGCCATGAACGTCATGAGCTCCTGGCCGAGACGGAACTTGCCGAGCACCTTGTCCGGCGGCGCCAGGAACGTCGTGCCGGCGTAGTTGGCTTCGTAACCGAGCGCGCGATCGAGCTCGCTCGGATGCGCGACCGATTCGTGAATCGTCAGCCAGAGATGCGACGGGTGCAGCACGAGGTCCCAGCGCCCTGGCTCCACCGGCGGCGCCGACAGCTTGGCCACCGCCTCGTTGGCGTAGCGGATGACCCGTTCAGGCAGCGTCAGGTTGGTCACGTATTCCCAGCCGCGTCCGGCTGGCGCGACCGAACTGTTCCGCGTCTGCGAATCGGAATTGTCGGCGGCCACCGCGGTGACGTTGACGTTGGGGCTCACCCGGATGAAGGTCTGCTGGATCAGCGAGCCGTCGGTCGTCGCCAGCAGCCGGCTTTCCTTGAGCGACGACGCGCTTGACGTGACGAAGCGCACACCTTTGACCTTCAGCGCTTCTTCGTTGATCCGGAAGAGGAGCTCCGCCTTGGACTCGAGCGACACCGAGAACGGATCGACGAGATGCGGCGTGATCCAGCGTCCGTTCGGCACCTTCTCCACCGGGGCCAGCGTCGTGCGGCTCGGCGCGACGCGGTCGTTGGCAATGGCGATTGCCGCCGCCTCGCGCGCCGCGCGGACGACGGCATCACGGGTCACGGTGCCGGTGGCCGCGAAGCCCCAGGATCCGCCGACGAAGGCTCGAATGCCAATCCCGTACGACTCGCTCTTGCTGACGTTCGTGATCTGCCGCTCGCGCGTGCCCAGCGACTCGGTCTTCACGCGCACGATGCGCGCGTCGGCGTACGTCGCGCCGGCGGACTTCGCGGCGTCGAGCGCCACGAGTACGAGATCGCGTTCGGCCGCATCCGGTCCGGGCGCGGGGTTCGTTTGCGCCTCGAGGGCGGCGCCCAGGCCCGGCAGACCGGCCGCCACCGCGGCGCCGCCGACCAGCTTCACGAAGTCGCGCCGGTTCAGGCTGGAATCGGAGTCACTCATGGCCGGACATCATCTCATGAGGAACACGGACAGGCTAAAGCCTGTCTCTACCGCTACTCATGGCCAGACAGCCTAAAGGCTGTCCCTACCGGGATTGGCAAGCAACGCCTGCAGCCGGGCCACAGCGGGACGCACGTTCGCGGCGTAGCGGGCGCGCGCCGACTGCACCGCCGGTTCGCTCGCGTAGCGGCCGATCCCGCGCGACGGATTCAGCCGCGCGGCTTCGAGCCAGGCGGCAATGTCCGGCGTCTTCGACCACAGGTAGTCCGCGCCGATGCCGACAAGCGTGCCCTTCACCCAATCGAGCGGCACGTCGGGCATCGGATTCGGCGGGCACAACCGGTTCTTTTCCACGTCGTCCTGACGCGTCGCTTCGATATAGCCGGCGAGGGCGGCATTGAACGGGACCAGGCCGGTGCGAACCGGTTGCAGCGTGATCCGGTCCGCGGCAAACAGCGGAATCCCCGGCGCGGGATTGAGCCCGGCCGCCGCGCAGTGGACATGCAGCCGCCGCGCGTTCGTCGGCACGGCGCCCTCGTCGAGCACGATCCGATCGCGCTCGATGCGATGGATGCGCCCGAGTCTGACGACGTTGCGAATACGCCGCAACTGCTCGGTCTCCCACACGCTCATCGTCGCGCCTTTGTACATCGTCGGCTCGACGGTGTCGTCGACCCGCAGCACCTGCGCCGACGCGTTCAGCCGCGCGAAGAGATCCGTGAGCGACGACGCATGCGCGGCCGCTTCCATCTGGCGCGCGAAGCCTTCGACCAATGTGCCGACCAGTTCGCCGCCCTGCGCGTACTCGCGATTGATCAACCAGTTCTCGCGCGGCTTGATCCACTGGACGTCCTCATGCGGCACGCCGAGCTCGAGCAGCCAGAGACAGGCGTCGATGGCGGTCTTGCCGGCACCGATGATCACGTAGCCGTCGGCCGGCGCGGCGAGCGCCGTGAGCGCGCCGACCGGCACGCAGCGTATTTCCGGCGCAACGTCGAACGGCGGCGGAGTGGTGGCAGGTACCGACGGCTGCAGGTAGCGGGCGTCGACAATCTTCTTGCGGGCTCTCACTTCGTGGACGGCGCCGGACGCGTGCGACACGATGCGCCCGCCGTCCCAATCAGAGAGCGGATAGTACCGGACGCGCCCAGACGGCAACAGCACGCGGTCCATGACGCGCTGGTAGTAGGCACAGATCTCGGGAGCGGTCGCCCGTTCGTACCAGCCGCGATTCGAACCGTGTGTGTCAATCGTCTCGCTGCCGAGCGGCAGCGAGTTCACGCCGTAGTACGCCGACGGCTGATGAAGCCGCACGAACGGATAGGCGTCGTGCCAGTGCCCACCGGGCGCGTGACGCCGGTCGACGATCACCACGTCGGCGTCGGACGCGGCGATCAGCGCATCGGTAAACGCCATGCCGGCGGCGCCGGCGCCGACGACGAGGTAGTCGGTCTCGAGCGTGCGGGTCGTCATCGCGGGATGTTCTCGAGCGCTGCGGCAAGTCCTATCAACGAGACCATGATCTCCTGCACCTCCAGCACGCGTTTCTTGCTCGTCAGTCCGTACCCGCAGTCGGCGTGCAGGATACCGTCGATCACCCAGACGCGCAGCAGAGAACCCGACGCCAACCAGTCTGCGAGCGGCCGACGCCGCTCAGCGCTCAACGCCGTCGCCACCAGTGCGACCTCGGACGAACGCACGATCACGCGCGCGTCAAAGTCTGCGTCACCAACCAGTACGTCGCCAACCAACCTGGCGCCGAGCGCAGATGTTTGCGGATGGAGCTCGAACGATAAATCGACTTTCAGAGGCACCGCGATCCGGACCGCATGTTCGTCGGTCTCGCCGGGCCGGACGAGACCAAGCTCGGTCAGGCTGCACTGCCGGCCGTTCAGCATTCCAGCCAACGAACGCCGACTCGGATCGAACGTGGTGCCCAGTGCCCGGGCCAGCTCGCGCAGGGCGGCATCGGCCTCAAGCCGGACGCGCTTCGAGTAGCGACCGAGCTGGACGCCCGCCGCCACCAAGACGGCGACCCCGACCGTAATAGCGATGAGAATCCCCATCGATTACTGGCGCGCGCGCGAACGGCCGCAAGTCGCCGCGACCATCTCGATGGCGCGCGCAATCCGCCGGGACCGTGTCTCGGGCGCCTTGGCGGACTCGATGGCTTCAACGTGCTCGCGCTGATGAGTGAAGCTGAGGGCCTGCCACCGCGCCCACACCGGCGGACGCGCTTTGAGCGCCTTCACGAGGTCCGCCGGCGGTGTGACCACCCGCGGATCAGTGTCGAGCGCGAGCCGGACTTCGAGCGTCTCGTTCCCGTTCAAGCCTGCGGATTCGCGGTTGCTCTTCCGCAGCGGAATGCACGCCGCCGGACCGCCTATCGGCGCGATGGTGCTGCGGAACGTGAAGCCGTTGATGGTGACCCGCACTGGTGCCCGCACTTTGCCGAATGCCGCCTTGGGATCGAAGGTCAGCGGGATGAAACAGATGTTCCGGTCGCGCACCAGCGTCGTCGTAAAGACTTGAGCCTTCCGGGTCATGGCGCGGCGATTGTACGCGGCGGCCTGCCGCGTGGGAATCTCACTATAATCCGAGCATGATGCCTGGCCCGCGCGCCGTCCTGCTGGCCTGTGTGCTCGGAGGCGGCATGGTGGCGTGTTCCAGGTCGGCACCACCACCGCCACCGACCGCTCGCCTCGAGTCGCCACCAACCCGGCCACAGCTGATGTTTGTCAGCGTGACGAGCGATGACACCTTCCACAAGGTGGCCATCGCATCAGCGAACGAACCGTCGGGCGGCGCCTACTTCACCGCGCTCTCCTGCGAACGCGTGTACTTCGGCGGCGGACGCGGTCTTTGCCTGTCGAGCAGCGACAGCACGAATGGACCGCTGTGGTCGGCGCAGGTGTTCGACGAGTCCTACCAACCGCATCAGCGCTTCAACCTGACCGGCGCACCCAGCCGTGTCCGTGTCTCGCCGGACGGCCTCCTCGCCGGTGCAACAGTCTTCGAAAGCGGCCACTCTTACGCCGAACACGGCTTCTCGACGCGCACGACGGTGATCGATCTCGCCAAGGGCGAGATCGTCGGCGACCTCGAGAAGTTCCCGACGTGGAAGGACGGGAAGATCTTCAAGGCGGAGGACTTCAATTTCTGGGGCCTGACCTTTGCCGGCGATAGCGACACCTACTTTGCGACTCTGGACACGGCGGGCGTTAGCTACCTCATCAAGGGCAGCGTCAAGGGCAAGTCGCAGACCGTGATCCACGAGGGTGTCGAATGTCCGTCACTCTCGCCCGACAACACCAGAATCGCGTTCAAAAAGCGGATCGGCGCGCGATCGCTCGGCTGGTGGCAGATTGCTGTCCTGGCGCTCGACACGATGAAGGAGACCCGGCTTTCGAAAGAAGCCCGCAGCGTGGACGATCAGGTCGAGTGGCTCGACAATGATCGTGTCATCTACCATCTGACAGGCGGCTCCACGGCCGCCGATCTCTGGTCGGCGCGCGTCGATGACAGCGCCGCACCGGTGCAACTGCGCGCAGCCGCGTATTCTCCTGCCATCGTCCGTTAACAATCTTTTTTCAGAACGTTTGCTTGAAGGCCGTTCGGCGCGGCGCTAGACTGTTTGTGCGCCCGCCGACCGACACGATTGATCTTTAACGACCTCTCTCCTCGACCGGCCGCTCAACCGATAACATCATCGGGAGGAGCCATGCAGCAGAGTCTTTCGCAACCCGCCACTCACGTCGCTGCCCTCGATGGGATCACGCGTCCCGCCGCACCTCCGATCGCCTATCGCCGCCCGGAACGCCGGAATCTCGCCAAACGCTATGCGCTCGTGCAGCGCGTGCAACGGGAGTTTGACGAAATGCCGGGGACGAGCCTGACGCTCCAGCAGGCGACGCGCCTGTTTGGCATCGCGCCGGACATCTGTCAAAGGATTCTTCAGGAACTGGTCACGGAAGGCGCACTGCGACAGGGCGCAGACTTGAAATACAGACTCCGGCCGTCCGCTTGATTTCAGGATTTGAGGAATTCAGGATTTGAGGAATTCAGGATTTCAAGACTCTCGGCGAGTCCCAATCCTGAAATCCTAAATTCCTGAAATCCTAAAATTCGAGAAGGCGCCTAGCCTCGCCCGCGGCCGCCGCGGCCCCCGCGACCGCCACGACCATCCTGATCGCCGCGTCCGCGTCCATCGCCGCGGCCTCGCCCTTCACCATCCCCGCGCCCACGGCCTTCTCCATCGCCGCGACCGCGTCCCCGGCCACGGCCTTCGCCGCGTCCACGTCCCCGGGCACGCCCTTCCTCGTTCTCCTGGTCGGTCTCCGCGGGGGCCTGATTCTGCGGGGGATCCTGCACGGCCTGCGTGCTGGACGCGGCCACTCTGAACGCGATCGGCGCCGCGAACACGGGGACCAAACTCAGCGTCACTGCCATGACAAGAGTTCCGAGGGTGCGGGCTTGTGACACGGGCGCTCCTTTCAGGTGCTGGCTCAGCTGATTGTGGGGGCGGAGGGGGCCGAAAACCGTGAAAGGACTGTGAAACGCACGGTGCGGGGTGCGCGGTGCACGGTGCACCGTGCAGGTGCTACGTGCTCGGTGCAGGGTGCGCGGTAGGTGCTGGGTGCTAGGTGCTAGGTGCTAGTGCTGGGTGCTAGTGCTGGGTGCTAGTGCTGGGTGCTAGTGCTGGGTGCTAAGTGATGAGTGCGGGGGGATTGGATGCTGTGCCCGACGCGCGCGTCTGACAACCGGCGCGCGGCGAGCACGCACCGCGCACCGCGCACCGCGCACCGCGCACTTCGCACCGATCACCTGCACCGTGCACGCTGCACCGTGCACCACGCACTGTTCTTAGATAAAAAGCGCATCCTCGTCGTCACCCGATCGCGAGCGACCGGATCGGCCCTGACGGAGGACCGAGAGGATCGCGCGGAAGCCGGCGAGGAGGGCGGCGCCTTCGCGCGCGGGGGCGGCGACTACGGTCTGGACGGTGTCAAGTGTGGCTTCGAGCCGCCCGATGAGGTCGGCAAAGAGCGCGTCGACACGCTCGACCTGCATGGCCGCAAGCGACGTCATTCTCGAGGCATCCTTGCCAATGGCATCAAGGTGCGCGGCGAGCGGCTTGATCTCCTGTTCGACCCGCAGCACAACCTTCTCGAGCCGCATCGCCAGCCGCGCCGCCGCGACCAGCGCGCCGACCTGCAGGACGGCGGTCACGAGCGTGGCAAACGCGATGATGCCGAGGAAGACCTCGCCCCAGATGCTCACGCGCTCTCCCGCGACCTCGCCTGCTGGTACGCTTCGCGCCCGCGCTCGATCGCCGTCGTCAGCGTCTCGCGGCCCTGCTGGACGATGTCGCGCCCCTTGTCGGCCATGGCCGCAGCGCGCTCGCGTGCTTCGTTCGCCTTGCCGCCCAGGTATTCTCGCGTCTCACGTCCGCTCTTCGGCGCGTAGAGCAACGCCACCGCGGCGCCGCTGATTGCTCCGAGCACGAACGCCAGCATGACTCCGCCAGCTCCCGATCCTTCGTCTCTCGCCATGGTGTGTGCCTTTGGCTTTCCTGGTCCTTGGTCCGTCCCTAGTCCCCAGTCCCCAGTCCCCAGTCCCCAGTCCCCAGTCCCGAGTCCCCAGTCCCGACCTCTAACCGGTCAGAAAATGCTGACGCGAATCGTCAGGTATTTCTTCGGATCCTTGGTGATCGCCTCGATGAGCGTTTTCACGCGAAGCATCACGTCATTCATATTGTCATACAACTGCTGATCTTTCAGCAGCCGCCCCATCGTCCCCTGACCGGCGTTGAGATTCGCGACGAGGTTGTCGAGGCTCTGGCTGACCTGATTCAGCTGGTTGAAGAGCGCCGGGTCGGTTACCAGCTTGCCGATGGTGCCGTCGCCACTGTTCATCTTCGCCAAGAGCGTGTTGACGTTGCCGGTGGCGTCGGTGAGCGACTTCGAGAACGCGTCGTCCTTGAGCAGCTTGCCGAGGCTCCCCTGCCCCGCGTTCAGCTGCGCCGTCATATCCTCGACGTTCTTCAGCGTCGCGTTGAGGGTATCCACGGTCTTCGGATCGGACACCAGCTTCCCGAGCGTGCCCTTGCCGTCCCTGATGCCCTGCGCCAGATCGCCGAGCGACGTGACGACGCGGTTCAGCTCGGCGTACAGCTGATCGTCGGTCAGAATCTTGCCCGCGGTACCCTTGCCGGCCCGGAGATCCTTGATGAGACCGGAGAGTTCGGTGATCCCTTCACCCGCGACGTCCGTAATGTCGCTCAGCCCGGCGGCCGCTTTACCGGTCGGCACGTAGCCCCACGCCGGAATCGGCGTGCCCTTCAGCGACGGCGTGATATCGACCGCGCTTTCTCCAAGGAGCGACACCGAGCCGAGGCGGGCGGTCGAGGCCGTAGTGATCTGCTTCTGGTACGCCTCGTTCACTTCGAACGTCACATCCACGGCCTCATCGGCCAGTTGTACATCGCTGACACTGCCCACTTCGACGCCGGCGACGCGCACGGGCGAACCCGGCTTGAGACCGGCCACGTTCGTGAAGCGCGTCTTCAACGAATAGCGCTGCCAGAAGAAGCCCTTGCCACCGGTAAGCAGAAAGATCGTGACGACGGCAATGGCAATCGCCGCGATGGCGATGACGCCGATCTTCAGTTCCGACCAGGCGAGCGAGCGTGTACGAGGCATAGTCGTTCCTTCAGGACAGGAAGGTTTTCAAATACGGATCGGTCGACTCGCGCAGCGCCTGCGCGTCGCCTTCGAAGACGACGAGACCGTCGCGCAGCATCATGAACTCGGTCTGCCGCTCCTTCTCGGGCGTCGCCGGCACGATGCGCACCTGGCCGGCGGCGTCGCGCACCGCCATGTTGGTCGCGACGTAGAAGGCGTCGCGCAGCTGATGGGTGACGACTATCGAACTCACCGCTTCGAAGTCTCGCAGCTTGATGATTTCGTCATTCACGGTCGTGGCGGTAATCGGATCGAGGCCGGTCGTGGCCTCGTCGTAGAGCAGGATGCTTGGCTTGAACGCCATCGCCCGCGCGATCGCCACCCGCCGGCGCTGTCCGCCCGAGAGGGCCGACGGCATCTTGTCGAGGTGTTCGCTCATGCCGACAAAGCCCAGGACTTCTTCGACGCGGGCGTCGGCCTCCTGGATCGGCATGTTGCTCTCCTCGTACAGCTTGTAGCCGACGTTCTCCCGCACCGTCAACGAGTCGAAGAGCGCGCCCTCCTGAAAAATCATCCCCAGCTCGGCGCGGACCGGCATCATCTCATCCTCGCTCATCCGCTCCGTGCGCGTGCCGTTTACTTCAATGCGGCCGGCGTCGGCGCGCAGCAGTCCGGTGAGGATCTTGAGAATCGTCGATTTTCCCGACCCGCTGGCGCCGAGAATGATCTTCGTCCGCCCCTTGATGACGGTAAAGCTCACGTCCTTCAGCACGACCTTCTCGTCAAACGCCAGGACCACGTGCTCGAAGACGACGACCGGCTGTCCGTCGGGAACCCCCGGCCGGCTCGTCGGAGCGGCGGTCGCGGCAAGAGCTGGGGCCATCAGTAGATCAGCGAGAACAGGATCCGGGTGATGAAGAAGTCGGCGGCAATCACCGCCACCGATCCAGCCACGACCGAGTTGGTCGTCGACTCGCCGACGCCCTGGGTGCCGCCCGTCGTCCGCAACCCGACATGACAGGCAATGCTGACGATCACGAAGCCGAGCACGAACGGCTTGATCAAGCCCATCCAGATGTCCTGCATGTACAACGCCTGCAAGATCGACGACCAGTAGAGCCCGCTGGCCACTTGCAGCTGGTACCTGGCGACGATCCAGCCGCCGACGATCCCGACGAAGTCGGCGATGATCGTCAGGACCGGCGCCATGAAAATGCCCGCCAGCATCCGCGGCACGACCAGCTTGCGGATCGGATCGGTGCCCAGCGCCCGCAGCGCGCTGATCTGATCGGTGACCATCATCGAGCCGAGTTCGGCGGCGATGCCCGACCCGACGCGGCCAGTGAGCATCAGGCCGGTGAGCACCGGCCCAAGCTCCTTGATCATCGACGCGCTCACCAGACGGCCGACGACCGGCCGGGCGCCAAACTGATCCAGGGTCTGTCCGCTCTGCAGCGCGAGCACCGCGCCGGTGAAGAAACCGGTCAGCAGCACGACGGTCATCGACGAGACGCCAATCGCATCGAACTGCTCGATGATGTCGTAGCGGTAGTACGGCCCGCGGACGATGCCGCGAAACGCCGCCGCAATCAACTTCACGTATTCCTGCAGCTCGAGGGCGACCTTCTTCAGCCAGGTGTCAACGATCGTGATCAATGGGGTCAGGACCTCCGCGCCGGCCACGGCAGGCCGACGTCGGTCGTGCGCAGACGCTTGATGTCGTCGCGCAGCGAGGCCGCTTTTTCGAAATCCAGATTGGCGGCTGCCGCCTTCATCCGTTCCTGCAGCAGCGTGATGTGGGCCTCGAGTTCGCCCTGAGTGCGGAAGATCTGTACGCCGTCGCGGATCACCGTCGGCGGCGTCATGTAATCGCGTTCGTAGACGCTGCTCATCACGTCGTCGATCTGTTTGACGATGGATTGCGGCGTGATGCCGTGCTCGGCGTTGTACGCTTCCTGCAGGTGGCGCCGCCGGTCGGTTTCGTTGATCGCCACGCGCATCGACTCCGTCATCGTATCAGCGTACATGATGACCGAGCCATGGACGTTGCGGGCAGCGCGGCCGGACGTCTGAATGAGCGACCCTGATGACCGCAGGAAGCCTTCCTTGTCGGCATCCAGGAT